>NZ_AYKG01000044.1 GCF_003788585.1 Salinisphaera japonica YTM-1
TTGTTTGAGCATCGCCAAAGCGATGCGAGTTCTGGCCGTGTCCCAGGCAACCTGTGCGGCTGCGCGCACCCGCGTAGCGGGCGGATATGTAGGGGGTCTTTTGTTTTGGTGCCTTTTATTTGGACAAGCAAATAAAAGACACTCGCGCTGCAGCGCGAAATCGGGGCCCAAACCATTCTCGAAAGCGTTCCGACTCGCACGGTCAGCCCAAGCGACAGCATTCCAGATCAAAGAAATCCAGAGCTTGCCAAATACCGTAAGCTATTGACCTGTAAGCACTTTGAAAATCCAATGCCCGCCAACGCGAACCAACTTACAACAACACAATACGCCGAGCTGACTCTAGCCGGCGAGCGCCTGGTACTACGCGGCGATCACAGCGTGTTCTGGCCGAGCGAGGCCACGCTGTTTGTAGCCGATACGCATTTCGGCAAGTCAGGCGTGTTCCGGCGCCAGGGCTTGAACGTGCCCACGGGCACGACCGAGGCCGATCTGGCGCGCCTGGAAAACGCGTTGGCCGAGACGGGGGCCACGCGTCTGGTGGTGCTGGGGGATTTTGTCCACGCGCCGCCGGCGGCCGATGCCCCCTGGCTGGCGCGGTTTGCGGCCTGGCGGGCGCGCCACGCCGCGATCGAGATCATCGTCACGCGGGGCAATCACGATCGTGTGAAGCGCCTGCCGGTGGATGTGGATATTGATTGGCAGCCCGGCGCACGCTTGATGCAACCGTTTGTCTGCCAGCACGAGCCGGGGGCTGATGCGCGCGGGCCGGTGCTGGCCGGGCATGTTCATCCCGTCGTGCGCCTGGGCTCGGGGGCCGACGGTGCGCGCCTGCCGGTGTTCTGGCGCCACGGCGACGGGCTGATGCTGCCAGCGTTCTGTAGTTTCGCCGGCGGCGGGCGGGTCTCGCCCGCAGCCGGTGACCGGGTGTTCGTGGTTGCGGACGGCGAGGTCATCGAGGCCGGCCTCGGCGGTTGAAACGGATGCTCGCTGCGAAGGCCCGGCCTCGGTAGAATCAGGGCCATGTTGATCGCGATTATTGTCGGGGCGCTCATAGGCGCCTCTTTCATGGGGTTTTCGGGTGGCCTGCTGGGCGCCGTGGCCGGTTTCTGGGTGTTCCAGATGGTGGCCATGGGCACGCGCCGGGGCAAGTTGGGCGCTATCCAGAACCAGTTCCTGAGCTCGACGTTCGCCGTGATGGGCGCGCTGTGCAAGGCCGATGGCCAGGTCACCCGCGATGAGATCCGCGTGGCCGAGGAGCTGTTCACGCGTCTGCGCATGTCCGATGAGCAGAAGACCCAGGCACGCGAGGCGTTCAACCGCGGCAAGGCCGACGATTTCGATCTCGACGGCGAGGTGGCGGCGTTTCGCCAGACTGCCCGCGGCCAGCGGGCCCTGCACCAGATGTTTCTGCAGGTGCAGATCGCCGCGATTGCGGCCGATGGCAAGGTCAGCGATGCCGAACACAACATGCTCATGCGCGTGGCGCGTGGCCTGGGCCTGTCTGAAGGCGAGATCCGCCAGCTGGAGGCGATGCTGGGCATGCGCGGCGGGGCCGGCGGCGGCTTCGGCGGCCAGACCTCGGGCGATGGCATGGGCTCGAAGGCCGGCGTGTCCCAAGAGGAGCAGATCAGCCAGGCCTACGACGTGCTGGGCGTGGACTCGGACGCCACCGACGCGGACGTGAAAAAAGCCTATCGTCGTCAGATGAGTCAGAACCATCCGGACAAGCTGGCGGCCAAGGGCATGCCTGAAAGCATGCGCGAGATGGCCGAACAGAAGACACGCGAGATCGGCGCGGCCTACGAGCGTATCTGCGAGGCCCGCGGTATGAACTAGGGCCTGTTGCCGTTTCATACGAGCGCCGCGTTTGTCGAGAGTCCGCAGTGTGTCCTGCAAGGCGCGAGTCGCCGCGTCGTGGCGTGCCACGATCAAGACTCGCAACGTCGCAGGGCGCCCATCTTTAATTTTTATGGGCGGCCCAACCCTTCGGGACAAGCGCTGTTTTGCGGCAATACAGCGGTCTAGCCCACTAGCGCAGAATGACTGCGCGGCGCGGGCTACGCCTCGTCTTGCCGCAAAACAGCGCTTGGCGCGGGCTCGCATGAAACGGCAACAGGCCCTAGCCGGCTGCGGGCGGCGGCGCGCGCCTGGCATCGGCCAGCAAGCGTTCGATGAGCCAGTGCAGGGCGCGCCCGGTTTCGCGCTCGTGCCAGAGTAGATAGGTCGGCCGGGGCGGGCTTTGACGCGCGGTTCGGCGCGCGACGAGCCGGCCGGCGCCGAGTGCCTCGCTCACCCAGGCGCTCGGACAATAGCCCACGCCGAGACCGGCCTCGATGGCCTCGATCTTGGCGCGCATGGTGGACACGGTCAGCCGGGGCTGGCCGTCGAGCAGGTTGCCGCTGCGTTCGTTGAATCGCCGCGCGCTGTCGGCCACCACCAGCGCGCGATGCGCCAGCAGTTGATCGTCGCTTAAGGGCTGGCTCGCCGCGGCCAGTGCGTGATCGGGCGCACAGCAGAACACGAAATCCAGCGTATCGAAGGCCACGCGTCGAATGCCGCCATGGGCCGGGGGATCGGTCACCCCGACCGCCAGATCCACGCGGCCGTCGATCAATGCCTCCCAGCTGCCGGCCAGCACTTCTTCACAGGCCACCAAGTCGGTACGCGGATGCGCGACCTGAAAAGCAGCGACAAGCGGCCAGATCCGGCCGGGGGCCACGGTGGCATCGAAGGCCACACGCAACTCGGGCTCCCAGTCATCGCCCAGGCGTCGTGCGGCCACGCCCAATGCCCGGGTGGCGGTGAGAATACGCCGGCCCTCGTCGAGTACAAGCCGCCCCGCGGGCGTCAGCACGGCGCGATGGCCGCTGCGATCGAAAAGCGCGACACCCAGTTCCGATTCAAGCTGACTGATCGTGTAGGACACCGCCGAAGGCACCCGATAAAGTGCGGCCGCGGCGGCCGCAAAGCTGCCGTAACGATCAATGGCGTCGATGGTTTCCAGCGCGTCGAGACGGATGGGTCCGGTCATAGCGGGTGCGGGCGCACAAGTCGTTCAGTCAGATTGAATGACTATGCCAGAACGGCTCGCTATCGGTGGCGGGATGAACTCGCTACTGTCGCGAGATGAATTTCACCCACGCCGGCCCGGCGCCGGCGACAAGGAGCTGAACGCGATGAAAAAGATTCTGGTGCTCTATTACTCCATGTACGGGCATATCGAAACGCTGGCACAAAGCGTGGTCGACGGTGCCAACAGCGCCGACGGCGTTGAGGTCACGCTCAAGCACGTGCCTGAAACCATGACCGCCGAGGCGCTTGAAAACGCCGGGGCGAAAGGCATGACGGCCGGCGCCGAGGCCAAGCCCGATGAGCTGGCCGATTACGATGCCATCGTGTTCGGCACGCCCACGCGCTTTGGCAACATGGCCGGCCAGATGCGCACGTTTCTCGACCAGACCGGCGGGCTGTGGGCCAACGGCAAGCTGGTCAACAAGTTCGCCACGGTCTTCACATCGAGTGCGACCGGCGCGGGTAACGAAACCACCATCACCTCGTTCTGGAACACGCTGGCCCATCACGGCATGTTGATCGTGCCGCTCGACTATGCCGGGGCCAGCGAGTTGTTCGATATCTCTGAAGTCCGCGGTGGCTCGCCTTACGGTGCCGCGACCCTGGCCGGCGGCGACGGCTCGCGCCAGCCCACGGACAAGGAGCTGGCTATCGCACGCTATCAGGGTGAGAAGATCGCCCGCCTGACCGTGCGCATGGGAGACAGCTGATGTCTGACAAGACCGCCGATACCGCTCACACCATCCACGCCACGCTGGCCACGCGCTGGAGCCCGTACTGTTTTGCCCCCACGCCGGTCGCCGAGGCTGATCTGTCCAGTGTGTTCGAGGCCGCCCGCTGGGCGGCTTCGAGCTATAACGAGCAGCCCTGGCGCTTCATCGTGGGCCAGAAGGATGCCGGTGATGGTGTGTATCGACGTATTCTCGGCTGTCTGGCCGAGGCCAACCAGCACTGGGCGGCCAATGCGCCGGTGCTGATACTGGGCTTGACGTCGCTGCATTTCGATAGAAACGACACCCCCAACAAGGCCGCCCATCATGATCTGGGGCTGGCGGCGGCCAACATGACCGTGGAGGCCACGGTGCGCGGGCTGGCCTGTCATCAGATGATTGGTCTCGACCCGGACAAGGCGGCGGCGGAGTTCGAGGTGCCGGCCGGCGTTGAAGTGCTCACCGCGATCGCACTCGGCGTGGCCGATACCTCGGCGGTGGACGATGCTGATCTGGCCGCCCGTGATCAGGGCGAGCGGGCGCGTCGGCCGCTGTCTGATTTCGTCTTCGGCGCGCGCTACGGACAGTCGGCACGCTTTTAGCCATGCCCGATAAAGTTTTTCGCAGCCGATATAAAAAGGTTGCGAAAAACTTTTTGCGGGTCGCCGGGGCCAGCGTATCGTCCTGAAAAGAAAGCGCTTTCAGGCACGTTAACGCGTGCTTGAAGCGCCATTGGGCGACCGATCGGACGCCGAGCGCGCGCGGCGTGCCTCGGCCTTCGGTTTTTAGACACCCGTGTTATAAACACAGGCTGAATTCAAATTAACCAGCCCTGTGTATGAGTGATACTGAGCCAAGGAAGGCGGGAATCAACCCTCCCGTCTTCTTCCCATCCGTGATCGTGGTGTCACTGTTGGTGCTGTTTGCTGCGCTCGTGCCCGAACAGGCCAACGTGGTCTTTTCGGCGGTCCAATCCTGGCTGATCGATACCTTCGGTTGGTTCTATCTGGCCGCGGTCGGCATTTATCTGGTCTTTTGTATCGTGCTGGCCCTGTCGCGCTACGGCTCGTTCAAGCTCGGCCCGGATCATAGCGAGCCCGAGTTCTCGTATACGTCATGGTTCGCGATGCTGTTTTCCGCGGGCATGGGCATCGGTTTGATGTTCTATGGCGTGGCCGAGCCGGTGCTGCATTACGCCAACCCGCCACAGGGCGAGGGCAGCACGGCAGAAGCGGCCAAGGAAGCCATGCGCATCACCTTCTTCCACTGGGGGGTGCACGCCTGGGCGATCTACGCCGTGGTCGGTCTCGCGCTGGCTTACTTCCATTTCCGGCGTAACCTGCCGCTGCGTATCAGCTCGGCGCTGTATCCGTTCATCGGCAAGCGTATTTCCGGGCCCATCGGCAACATGGTCGATATTCTGGCGGTCTTCGGCACGCTGTTCGGTGTCGCCACATCGCTGGGGCTCGGTGCACAGCAGGTCGCCTCCGGTCTGGATTTCCTGTTCAACATCTCGGATGGCATTGGCACACAGATCATCCTGATCTGCATCATTACGGGCCTGGCGACCACCTCGGTGGTATTCGGTCTGGACGGTGGTATCCGGCGTGTCTCAGAGCTCAACCTGTATCTGGCCACCGCCCTTCTGGCCTTTGTGCTGGTGTTGGGTCCGACGCTGTATATCTTCCAGTCGTTCACCCAGAACGTCGGTAACTATGTGTCGTCGCTGGTGGACATGACGTTCAACTCGTATGTCTATACCGGCGGGGAAGAAACCCAGAGCTTCATGAGCGGCTGGACGCTGTTCTACTGGTCCTGGTGGATTTCCTGGTCGCCGTTCGTCGGCATGTTCGTCGCACGCGTCTCGCGTGGCCGTACGATCCGTGAATTCGTGACCGGCGTGCTGCTGGTTCCCGTGGGTGCGACCTTCCTGTGGATGAGTGCCTTCGGTGACAGTGCGCTGCACCTGATCATGGTCGACGGCGCCACCGATATGCTGGATGCGGTCAATGCCAACGTCTCGACCGCGCTGTTCGCCTTCTTCGAGCACTTCCCGCTGTCCTGGATCACCTCGATTCTGGGCACGATCCTGGTCGTGACCTTCTTTGTCACCTCCTCGGACTCGGGCTCGATGGTCATCGATATCCTGACCGCCAAGGACGGCGAGGAATCGCCGGTCTGGCAGCGTATCTTCTGGGCCACCTCGGAAGGCGTGGTGGCGATCGTGCTGCTGCTGGCCGGTGGTATCGGCGCGTTGCAGGCGGCATCACTGGCCTCGGCGCTGCCGTTCACGTTCATCATCCTGTTGATGGCCGCGGGGCTGTACAAATCGTTGTCGATCGAAGCCGTCAAGCAGGACTCGATGCGTCACATGATGAATACGCCCTCGAACGTGGCGACCTCGGCCAACGGCAACTGGGAGCGTCGTCTGGAATCCTTGATGTCCACGCCGCGTCAGGCGCAGGTCGAGAAATTCCTCAAGGAAACGGTCAAACCGGCGATGGAAGAGGTCGCGGCCAAGTTCGAGGAATCGAATCTGCCGGTCAGCGTCGAGCTCGGCGAAGATCGCTGTTATATCGACGTGGATCACGGCGCCGAAATCGATTTCGTTTACGGCGTGCGTGCCCGGCGCTTTGCCGCACCGTCGTTCGCGATGGGCGGCTTCCGTGGCAAGCGCGGCAAGAGCGAACAGAACCGCGATCGCTCGCATTATCGCGCCGAGGTCTATCTGCGCGAAGGCGGCCAGCAGTACAACGTGGTCGGCTACACCAAGTCGCAGCTCATCGGCGACATCCTGGATCAGTACGAAAAGCATCTGCACTTCTTGCACCTGATGCGCTGATCCGTATCGCGCATTTTGCGTGATGACAAGACACCCGGCGTCTGGCTCAGACGTCGGGTGTTTTTTATGGGCGATCGGTTATCCTTGGTTTCCGATTTGTCGTGTCGCGCAATGAGCGCCAACGTTCATGGAACGCAACCCATTGGCCATGTCGTCCGTGCCGCCCATGATCAAGTGGCTCTTGATTGCCAACGGTCTGGGCTTTCTGGCCAAGATCTATGCGCCGCAGGTCGTGATCCTGAACTTCGCGCTGTGGCCGCTGGGCGATTTCCCGGTTGCCCAGACGGATCTGACAGTCGGCTTTGCGCCCTGGCAGCTCGTCTCTTATGCCTTTCTGCATGCCAACATCGCGCATCTGTTCTTCAATATGTTCGGGCTTTGGATGTTCGGCCGCGTACTGGAGCAGGTCTGGGGCGGGTATCGGTTTCTGGCGTTCTATGCGGTCTGTATCACCGGCGCGGCGATCACCCAGCTGGCAGTGGTGTCGTTTTTCGATACCGGGCCGATCGCGCCGACCGTCGGGGCCTCGGGTGGTGTGTTCGGGGTGTTGTTGGCCTTTGGCATGATGTTTCCCGAGGCCCGGGTCATGCTTCTCATTCCGCCGATTCCCATGAAAGCCAAATTCTTCGTGGTGGGCTACGGTGCGCTGGAATTGTTTTTCGGCGTGACCGGCACGCAATCGGGCGTTGCCCATTTCGCGCATCTGGGCGGGATGGTGTTCGGGCTGGGGCTGCTGTTGTACTGGCGCAGTCAGGGCCGGCTGCGCAACTAGCGCGCCGTCGCCCCGCGTAGGGCGATATGGGCTCTGGATTCATTTGCTGCGCTGCGGCGTAGCCTTCGCGAGATGTCATGAACGATCATCTGCTGCATCGCCTGTTCGGCTTCATCTGTGCCTCGGCCGGATTGGTCATTGCCATCACCGGGGCCATGTTCTGGCTTCACCCGCCGGATTTCCCCATCGCAGCGTGGGGGCTGGTATCGCTGATCGTGGGCGGCCTGGCCGTGTTGGCAGCCGGTATCGGTGTGGTGTTCAAACAGGCCTGGGCCCGGCTCGTGATGGCCGGCTTGGCCGGCCTGGGCGTGCTGGCCGCGCTGGCGGGCGTCGGGCGAGCGCTGCTATCGGGGAATCTGGCCGCGAGTATCATCGTGCTTACGGCGGTCATGCCGATGGTGATGGTTGTCGCGGTGATGATCGAGCTGGGCCGCGGCCCGACCGCGGATCAATAAGGCCCCGACCGGCTCGCCGGGCCGGGGCGCGGCTTTATACGCTGACGTTGAGATTGACGTCGACGTTGCCACGGGTGGCGTTCGAGTAAGGGCAGACCTGATGGGCTTTTTCGACCAGGTCATCGGCTTCGTTCTTATCCAGGCCCGGCAGTTTCACGTTAAGCGTCACCTCGATCCCGAAAGCCTCGCCCATCGGGCCAATGCCGACTTCGCCCGTCACGGCATGATCGTCGGGTAGCTTGATCTTCTCGCGCCCGGCGACGACTTTCAGCGCGCCGATGAAGCAGGCCGAATAGCCCGCGGCGAACAGCTGTTCCGGATTGGTGCCGTCGCCGCCGGCGCCGCCCATCTCTTTGGGGGTGGACAGTTTCAGATCGAGCGTGTTGTCGGCGGTAGAGGCACGTCCGTCGCGACCACCGGTCGCGGTGGCTTCTGCGGTATAAAGGATCTTGTCGACTGCCATGGATGGCTCCTGGTGGAATGCGGTTAGGGGTAAAGCTGGCACGAAGAATGATTGTGCGCAATACGAAATGATCCGGAGACGGATCGGCTCTGTCTAATCAAAAGGTGTGATGCCATGAGGCTGCTTTCAAGTGTTTGTGTGTTACCTGCAGCCGCTTTGACGCTGGCGGCAGCACTTCTGGCCGGGTGTGCCTCCGGCCCGGTCTATCGCGCCGCGCCGGCGCCCGGCGACTACGGCTATCGTGATACCCAGCTCACCGCGCAGCAGTTCCGTGTCAGCTTTGCTGGCGATTCGGGCGTGGCTCGGGAGACGGTCGAGAATTTCGCGCTGTTCCGGGCTGCAGAAGTCGCCATCGCCCACGGTGCGCCGCGATTTCAGGTCACCTCGCGCGAAACGGCGCCGATCACGTCCCACAGCGATTACGGCCCGTCGGCCAATGTCGGCTATGGATGGGGTTTTCCTTATTGGGGCACCGGGGTCGGCTACAGCACGGGCGGTGCGTCGCGCACGCGCTATGAAACGAGTTTGCTGATTCGTATCGGCCCTGATGTGCCGGCCCAGGCCGCCGACGTGTTCGATGCCCGCGAGGTCAAGGCCAACCTCGCTGCTATGGTGGCAGCACGACAGACGTGATCAGACCGGCCGTGGCAGCCGGGCGTGCGCCTAACGTCGGATGCATTGCACACAACGCGTTGCGTATGCTTGATCACAAAGAACTTTCGACCAACGGATAACCTATGGCAGACAACAAGATCGAATCCGTATTGAAGGAACACCGGGTCTTCGAGCCGCCGCGACAATTCGTCGAGGACGCCGCGATCAAGCCCGCAGACGTCGAGGCGCTCTACAGCGCCGCCGAAGCGGATCACGAAGGCTTCTGGGCCGACCAGGCGCGCAAGCACCTGGACTGGCACCAGGATTTTTCCACCACGCTGGACGACACCAACGCGCCGTTCTTCAAGTGGTTCACCGACGGCAAGATCAACGTTTCCTACAACTGTTTGGATCGACACTTGTCTGCCAAGGCCGACAAGACCGCCATCATCTTCGAAGCCGATGATGGCAACGTCGAGCACATCAGTTACGCCGATCTGCATGCCCGCGTGTGTCGCTTTGCCAACGCGTTGAAGGCCCAGGGGCTGGCCAAGGGCGACCGGGCGGTCATCTACCTGCCCAACGTGCCCGAGGCCACGGTTGCCATGCTGGCCTGTGCGCGCATCGGCGCGATTCATTCGGTGGTTTTCGGCGGGTTTTCCGCGCCGTCGCTGCGTGACCGGATCGACGACGCCGAGGCCAAGATGCTCATCACCGCCGATGGCAACTATCGCGGTGGCAAGCTCATCCCGCTCAAGGAGGTCGCCGACAAGGCACTGTCCGAAGGCTGTGAATCGATCGAATCGGTGGTCGTGCTCAAGCGCTCGGGCGCCGATGTCGAGATGCGCGACGGGCGCGATATCTGGTGGCACGATGTCGTCGACGGCCAGCCGGCCGACTGCGAGCCGGAGTGGGTGGATGCCGAACATCCGCTGTTCATCCTTTATACCTCGGGTTCGACCGGCAAGCCCAAGGGCATCCAGCACGCCAGCGCCGGCTACCTGCTGGGCGCGGTGACGACCTGTCGCTGGGTCTTTGATCTGGGCGACGACGATGTCTTCTGGTGCACCGCCGACGTCGGCTGGATCACCGGGCACACCTACATCACCTACGGGCCCACGGCCTGTGGCGCGACCCAGGTCATGTTCGAGGGCGTGCCGACCTATCCCGAGCCGGATCGGTTCTGGAAGATGGTCGACACCCATCAAGTCACGATCTTCTATACCGCGCCGACCGCGATCCGGGCGCTGAT
Organism: Salinisphaera japonica YTM-1; assembly: GCF_003788585.1. GTDB lineage: Bacteria > Pseudomonadota > Gammaproteobacteria > Nevskiales > Salinisphaeraceae > Salinisphaera > Salinisphaera japonica. Next base: position 10,164 of record NZ_AYKG01000044.1, read on the forward strand.
GAAGCACGGCGACGAGTACCCGCAGCGCCACGCGCTGGACAGCCTGCGTGTGCTGGGTACGGTCGGTGAGCCGATCAACCCGGAAGCCTGGATGTGGTATCGCCAGGTCATCGGCAAGGAACGCTGCCCGATCGTGGATACCTGGTGGCAGACCGAGACCGGCGCCCACATGATCACGCCGATCGCCTCGTACACGCCCACCACGCCGGGGAGTGTCACCCATGCGCTGCCGGGCATCGAGGCCGATATTCTCGATGAATCCGGCGAGCGGGTCACCGATGCCGGCGCCGGTGGCGTGCTGGTGATCAAGAAACCCTGGCCCTACATGCTGCGCACGATCTGGGGTGACCCGGATCGCTACAAGGAAACCTATTTCGGCATGTACGATGCCCACACGTACGTGGCCGGCGATTCGGCCCAGCGTGACGAGAAAGGCTATTTCCGTATCCTGGGCCGCATCGACGATGTGGTGAACGTCTCCGGGCATCGTCTGGGGACCATGGAGGTCGAATCGGCCCTGGTGGCCCACGAAGCCGTGGCCGAGGCTGCTGTCGTATCGCGTCCGCATGACGTCAAGGGCGAGGCCATCGTGGCCTTCATCATCCTCAAGGACGGCGAGGGTGACGAGCAGTTGGCATCAGATTTGCGTAACTGGGTATCGGAACAGCTGGGCGCGATCGCCAAGCCGGAAGAGATCCGTTTTGCCGATGGCCTGCCCAAGACCCGTTCGGGCAAGATCATGCGCCGTCTGCTGCGTACGGTCGCCCGCGGCGACGAGGTGACACAGGACGTCTCGACGCTGGAAAACCCGCAGATCCTGGATCAGCTTCAGGCCAAAGGCACCTGATCTGATTCCATACCCGAGTTAGGGGGTGGCCGGCCCGGCCGTGACGAACGTCATGATCGGTGTCCGGCCTTTTTTATGTCTGGCGTTTACGCCATCGTGGCGATGTACCGGGTAACCTGCCGGTCGTCGATATTCAAGCAGGTATGCGTTCATGACCGAAGAAGTGATCATCGCCGGTGCATACCGCACCGCCATAGGGCGTTTGTCGGGCACGCTGGCCGGCATGAGCGGCGTGGACATGGGCTCGGCGTTGATTCGTCAGTCTTTGGCGCGCCTGGATCTGGCGCCTGATGCGGTGGACAGCGTGATCCTCGGCCAAGTGCTGACCGCTGGTGCCGGCCAGAACCCGGCCCGGCAATCCACGATCCGGGCCGGGCTGGCCCAGAGCGTGCCGGCGGTCACGGTCAATCAGGTCTGTGGCAGCGGGCTGGCCGCGATTATGATGGCCGCCCGTGAGGTCGCTCTTGGCGAGTCGCGACTCGTGATCGCTGGCGGACAGGAATCCATGAGCCAGGCCCCGCATCTGCTGCCCGGCTCGCGCAGCGGTCATCGCATGGGCGACTGGCCGTTGGTGGATGCCATGATCCAGGACGGGCTGTGGGATGCCTTCAACGATTACCACATGGGCCAGACGGCCGAGAACGTCGCCCGTAAATATCGGATCTCGCGGGCCGAACAGGATGCGTTCGCAGCCGGCTCGCAGCAGCGGGCCGAAGAGGCCGCCAAGCACGGGGTGTTTGAGTCCGAGATATTGTCGTTGTCCGTGCCCCAGAAACGCGGTGACGCCATCGGTTTTGCCCGCGATGAGAGCCCCCGGCCGGGCGTGAGTGCCGAGCGCCTGGCCGAGCTCGAGCCCGCCTTTACGCGTGACGGCACGGTCACGGCCGGTAATGCCTCGGGCCTGAACGACGGGGCCGCGGTGGTGGTGGTCACCACGCGGGCTGAGGCCGAGCGGCAGGGGCTGGTGCCGCTGGCCCGTATCGCTTCGTATGCCAGCGTCGGCGTGGATCCCGCGCTCATGGGCATCGGGCCGGTGCCGGCCAGCCAGGCCTGTCTGGCGCGGGCCGGCTGGCAGGTGGCTGATCTGGATCGGATCGAGCTCAACGAGGCGTTTGCCGCCCAGGCGATCGCGGTGAACCGCCAGATGGACTGGCCGGAGGATCGGCTCAACGTCAACGGCGGGGCGATCGCCCTGGGCCATCCGATCGGTGCCTCGGGTACACGTATCGTGGTCTCTCTGCTGCATGAGTTACGGCGTAGCGACATGACACGCGGGCTGGCTAGCCTTTGTGTTGGCGGTGGTCACGGCCTGGCGATGGCGTTCGAGCGCCTGTCTTAATCGGGGATGCGACGGGTGAGCGCGTCCGTGGCCGGCGGCCGGCCGAGCGCGGCCTGCAGGGCCTGCCAGGCCAGCACCAGCTGGTAGCGGGAACGGCGATAATCGCTTTCGCGCTCGGCGGCCCGCGTTTCGGCCTCCACGAGCTGTGAAATCGTCGCGCGTCCGGCGCTGCGCTGGGCGCTCAGCGTCTCGCGCTGGGCGATCGCGCTCTCGCGGCCCAGCCGGGCCACGGACAGCTGGGTCAGCGCGGTGCCGTAGTCGTCCCGGGCCCGACGCACGGCCAGGGTGATCTCGTTGATCGTGGCCTGGCGCGCGGCCATCAGGGCGGCCACTTCGGCCTCGGCCTCGCGCTTGCGGGCGATGAGCTGGCCACCGGCAAACGGGCGCCAGGTCAGCTCGGCCCCGATACGTGCGGCACTGTCGGGCAGAAACACGTTGCCCTGGTTGACGTTATAGCTGGCCACGGCATCGATGCTCGGCAACCGCTGTGCGGCCACGGCCTTGACCTGTAGACGCGCCGCGGCGATGCGATCACTGATGGCCGCCAGATCCGCGCGATGATCGTGGGCGGTGGCCACCAGCGTGGTCACATCGGCCAGGCGCTCGGGCGGCAGATGGGTGATCTCGCCGGGGATGACGGGTTGATCCCGGCCGACCGCCTGGCCCAGGGCGATACAGGCGGTCACGTAATCGGCGTTCGTGCGGTCCAGCTGGCCGGAGGCACGAGCGCGGGCATAGCGCACCTCGGCGACATCGCTTTTCAACGCCCGGCCCTGGGCGCGCAGCTGGGTGATCTGTTCGTACTGACGGTTCAAGCGTGTGAGCAACTGCCCACGCGCGCGCTGGGTCTGGCGCAGCGACAGCGCTTCGACATAAGCCTGTGCGGCGGCCAGGCGGGCCTGCACCACGGCCCGCTCGGCGACGTGCCCGGCGGCGGCCACCGTCGATGCCTGGGCGGGGGCGGCGTACACCTGGGTCGCGATATCCAGCAGTGGCTGGCGCAGCTCGATGGCGGCGTTGAGCTGATCGCGATCACCCAGCGGGATCGAGACATCCGGGACGGTCTGGCCGTCGGGCAGATCGGCCGCGGCGCCCAGGTCGTCGCCAAAGGTCTGGGTATCCAGACGCGCGACCTCGCTGTTGCGCTCGGCACTGGCCCGGGCCGACAGCGTGGGATAACGCCCGGCGCGCCGGATGCGATCGGCCGCGGCCCGGGCCGAGGCCTGTTGTTGCTGGCTGCGGGCCACGCCGGGAATACGCGCCGCACCGGCAAACGCCTCGGCCAGCGATATCGTGGGCGCATCGGCCAGTTCGTCGCTCGCCGGGCGCTCGGCCGCGCCGACACACGGAACGGCCATGAACAGCCCGGTGACGAGCACGGCCGCGCTCGCACCCGGCGGTGTTTTCCGCCCACGCGGGCGGCCCAGCAGCAGCCGACACATGGCCGGCAGCACCAGCAGGGTGAGCAGCGTGGCCGCGGCCAGCCCGGTGATGATCGGCCAGGCCATGGGCGGCCAGAGCGTGGCCTCTGACAGGGCCAGGGGCAGCAGCCCGGCGATGGTGGTGGCCGTGGTCAACAGGATCGGCCGGGTACGTCGGCGCACGGCATCGGCCACGGCGGTATCGATCGGTTGGCCTTCGGCCAGGCGCTGATCGACGACATCGATGAGCACGATGGCGTTATTCACCACGATACCCGTCAGCGCGATCATGCCCAGAAGCGGCATGAAGCCGAACGGAATCCCCAGCAGGAGCAGCCCCGGGATGACGCCCACGGCCGCAAACGGTGCAGTCATCAACACAAGCCCCACGCGACGAAACGAGTTGAACTGGATCAGCAGGAAAAACAGCAGCAGCCCGATGCCCAGCGGCGCGGCTGAAAACAGCGCGGTATTGGCCTTGCCCGATTCCTCGGCGTTGCCGCCGTAGGCAATGGTCGTGCCCGGGGGCAGGTCGGCGCCCGCGATGGCCCGCTGCAACGGCGCAAGAACCTGGCTATAGACCGCGTTCCCGGTCAGCTCGGTATACACATGGGCCACGGGGCGTTGGTCATAGTGGCGAATCGAGCCCGGGGCCAGGGCAAGATGTGGGGTGGCCACCTGCATCAGGGGCACGCTGGCGCCCCGATCGCCGTGCACGGTCGCGGTGGCCAGGGCCACGGGGTCGAAAGCCATGCCTTCGGGGCTGACGATACGGATCGGCATCGGATCCACATCGCCGCGGTACTGACCCACGATACGCCCGGTGCTGCGCCCGGCCAGCGTCTGGCTGATATCCACCGGGGCCACGCCAAACGCCTGGGCGATGCCGCGCTGTACGTCATAGCGCAGGCTGGGAATACCGATGCCCAAGTCGTTTCGTACATCGCGCGTGCCGGCGATCTGCTGGGTCAGGGCGGTGACGCGCTGGGTGGCCGTGGCCAGGCGATCGGCATCGTCGTTGAATACGCGCACGGCGATCGGGGCCGGCACCACCGGGCCCTGGCCCAGCGTTCGGGCGATGAGATCGCCGTCGGCCAGATGCTGGCGATGATAATCGGCCACCGCGTCGATGATCGCGGCGTTGTCGGCGATATCGCGCGTCTTGACGACCAGACGCGCCAGATGCGGCGCGGCCGGCGCCCGGCGCAGGTTATAGAAGAACGTCGGCCCGCCGTTGCCGATGAAGGTTTCGATGGCGCGTACGTCGGCCCGTGGGCGCAGCGCGGCGGCCAGTGCGGTGGCCGCGTTTTCGGTACGGGCCAGGGCCGTGCCCTCGGGCAGTGATAGATCCACCACCACGACATCGCGATCGGCCGGCGGGAAGAATTGTTGATCCAGCAGGGGCAGGGTGGCCATCGCCGCGACGAATACCGCGCCGCCGCCGAGAACCCAGAGAACCGGGCGCCGCCCGGTCAGGCGGGCCAGCCGCACGCCCAGGCGATCCAGCACGCCGGTGCCCGCGCCGCGCGCCGGGCGCAGCAGCCCGCGTGAAAGCAGCGGCGTAACGGTGATGGCAAACAGATAGCTCACTGACAGCGCGGTCATGATCGTGATCGGCAGCGCGCGCGTGAAATCGGCCGTATTGCCCTGGGCGAGCAGCATGGGCACGAACGCGGCCAGCGTGGTGCCCGTGGCCGCGAACAACGGGCCGGCCAGGCTGGCGATCGCCCCGGCGGCCGCCGCGCCTGGCGCCTGGCCCTCGTTGAGCCGGGCCTGGACTTCCTCGCTCATGACGATGGCGTTATCCACCAGAATACCGAGTGCGACCACCAGCCCGATGATGGCCACCTGCTGCAGGATGCCCCCGCCCAGCGCATAGAGCGCGATCGTGGTCAGCGTGACCAGCGGTAGTAATACCGCCACCACAACGCCCAGGCGCAGGCCCATGAACACGAACAGCACGAGCAGGATGATCGCGATCGAGGCCAGCAGATTGATCGACAACGAGGTCAGACGGGCTTCGGTCTGGGCCGGCTGATAGAACATGATCGAGGGCCTGGCCGGGGCAAGCTCGGGGGCAAAATCCGTCACTGCCTGTTTCAGACGCGCGCCCAGCTCGACCGTGTTGCGCCCGCGCGCCGCGACGATCTCCAGTGCCACCGCGGGCTCGCCGTCGGTCAGCACGCGAGCAGCCGGCGGCGTGGTGTCGGCGGTATACACATGGGCGAGCGCGCCCAGCGGCAGCGTATCGCCGCCGGGCAGGCCGATCGCGGTCGCGCGGATGGCCGTCAGCGAGCCATAGTCGCTGTCCACGCTCAAGTTCACGCTGCGATCGTCCAGAGTGAGCTGGCCGGAATCCAGCGTCTGGTTGCTGTTGGAGATATCGCGGGCCACCGTATCCGGCGACAGGCCGTAGCGGCTCATTACCGCATCATCCAGGGCCACGGTGATCTGGCGCCCCGGGTCACCGAACAGCCTGATATCGGAAATCCCGCCCACGCCTTGCAGATGCCGGCGCAGCCGCTTGGCCGCATGGGCCAGATCGCGCGTGTTGCCCGGCCCGGTCAGCGCCACGACCATCAGGCTGGCATCGATGATGCGATCATCCAGCTCGGCCTGGCCCACGCCCTGTGGATAGTCGCGGGCCGCGATCTCCATCGCCCGGCGCACCCGATCCCAGGCCGAATCGGTGTCATAGACCGAGTCGCCCAGTTGTACGGTGAAGATCCCCACGCCCTGTCGCAGCGTGGTTTCGATATGCTGAACCTCGGACACCCCGGCAATCTCGCGCTCGAGCGGGCGGGCCACCAAGCGCTCGATACGTCCCGGCGCGGCCCCGGGAAAGGCGACCGTGATGATGCCGACGCGGTAGGGAAACGACGGGTTCTCTTGCCGGTTCATCTGTATATAGGCCGCGATGCCGGCCAGGGCAAAAACCGTGACGAGAGCAGCGATCAGCCGGCTCTGGCCGAGGATATGTCGGCTCCAGTCAGTCATCGTCAGGCCCGAGGCGGCGTATCGTTTGCCCGTCGGTCAGGTGCGACAGCCCGGCGACGGCCACGGCATCGCCGGCGGCCAGATCGCCGCGCACGCGGACCCGTTCGTCGACCAGCGCACCGGCGGTGACCGGCACGCGACGGGCGGTGTCGCCGTCGACGACATAGACCACGGCCGTCTGTGCCCGGCCGATACGGGCCAGGGCAGCGATCGGCACCAGCAGATCATTCTGCGGCCGGGCCCGAACGTGCCAGACCACGCTCTCGCCGGGGCCCACCTCGCCCGTGTCGTCGATATGGATCACGGCCTGGAACAGCTGGCCCGGCCCGCCGGTGGCACGCGCCAGGCGGATCAGGCGCCCGGTGAGCGTACCGCCGCTGCCCAGCGGCAGGCTCAAGCGCACGCTTTGGCCGGTGGCCAGTCCGGGCACCAGCTGCTCGGGCACGCCAAAGCGGGCCTCCAGCCCGCCGGCGCCGGATAGCGCCATCACGGGCTGGCCGGCCGGTATGAATTCGCCGGGCTGGAAATAGACATCGGTCACGCTGCCGGCGATCGGCGCGGTCAGGCGTTGTTGATCGGCCGATCGCGTGGCCCGGCTGGCCTCGGCACGGGCCTGTGCCAGCTGGGCGGCCAGGCTATCGCGCTGGGTGCGGGCATCGTCGAGCTGTTGCTGGGTGGCCGCATCCTGCTCGACCAGACGGGCGGTGCGCGCCGTACTGTCGCGGGCATTGGCCAGCTGGGTTTCCAGGCGCTGCACCGAGGCCCTGGCGGCATCGCGGGCCGGGTCGAGTTGGGGCGTGTCCAGCCGGGCCAGCAGATCACCGCGCTCGACGGCGTCGCCGACATCGGCGTTTCGCTCGGCCAGGCGGCCACTGACCTGAAACGACAGATCGGCGCGTTTGGCAGCTCGGCTTACCCCGGTCAGGCGATAGGTCTGGGCCGAATCCGCGCGCGTGACGCGGGCCGTGCGTACGAGCACGTCGTTTTCGGGCTGTGACGTCGGGGCATCGGAACCACAACCGGTCAGCGCGACAAGTGCCACGACGAGCGGGCCGAGCCAACGAATATGTCGCAAGCGATGCGCCCCCGGCGATAGAAATCGTGTCGTTATCATCGCTCGATGGTTTTATACCCCAAGACGCACGCTATGAAGCCAAGTTGACGTTGTCAACACATGCCAGGGCCTTTTGCCGTTTCAGACGAGCGCCGCGTTGGCGTCCGCAAATCATGTCCTGCAGGGCGCGATTTGCGGCCCAACCCTCCGGGACAAGCGCTGTTTTGCGGCAATACAGCGTTCTAGCCCACTGGCGCAGAATGACTGCG
>NZ_AYKG01000045.1 GCF_003788585.1 Salinisphaera japonica YTM-1
TCGCGCTACCCTGTCACTCGCCTTGTCCCACCACCCGCGCGTCATGTCTTTTGACCTGCACAGCCATTCGACAGCCTCGGACGGCAGACTCAGCCCGAGCGCGCTTGTTGCCCATGCGGCAGCCCACGGCGTGACGACCCTGGCACTGACCGATCACGACACCGTGGCCGGCCTGGCTGAGGCCAGAGCGGCGGCCACGGCCCAGGGTATTCGCCTGATCAACGGTATCGAGCTATCGGTGAGCTGGCGCGGGCGCACGCTGCATATCGTGGGGCTGGCGTTTGATGATACGCACGCCGGTCTGCTTGCCGGCATCGACGCCCAGCAGGCTGAGCGCGCGCGCCGTGCCGCGGCACTGGTGGATCGGGTCGCTGCCCTGGGTATCGCTGATGTGGGCTCGCGTATCAATGCCATGGCCGGCACGGGTCAGATCACGCGGGCGCATTTCGCGCGCCTGATCGTGGCCGAGGGGCGGGCCCATCGCGCCGCCGATGCCTTCAAGCGCTATCTGGCCCCGGGGCGCCCGGCGCATGTGCGCGCCGAGTGGGCCTCGCTAGATACGGTGGTGGCCTGGATACGGGCCGCCGGTGGCATCCCGGTGTTCGCCCATCCGTTCGGCTACGGGTTCACCGGCGCCTGGCGGCGCCGCGCGCTCGAGGCGTTTGTGGTGGCCGGCGGGCGGAGCGTGGAGATCGTGACCGGCACCACGACGCCGCAGCAGGAGGCCCAGATCGCACGCGATGCCCGCGCGTTTCATCTGACCGGCTCACGCGGGAGCGATTTTCACGGCCCGGATCAGTTCTGGTTGAAACCGGGCCGCCTGCGCGACCTGCCGCCCGGCATCAAACCGATCAGCGTCTAACCGTTGGGATCACTGAGCACGGCGATCTTCTGAATCCCGGCTTTTTGCAGTGCGGCCATTGCCTTGCCGACACGGCCATAGGCCACGCCCTGATCCGCCTGGAGCTGGGCGGCGCGGTCGGGGTTGGCCTCATGTGCCTTGGCCAGCGCCGCCTTGAGCGCCGGCAGTTCCAGACGCTTGTCGTCGAGGAAATAGGCACCGCTTTCGTCGATGGTTACGTGCAGGGGTTCGGTGGCGTCAGGCGGCGCTACGGCATCGGTCTTGGGCAGGTTGACCTTGACCGCGGTGGTGGCCGCCGAGGCCGTGATGATGAACATCACCAGCAGTACGAGCATGACGTCCACTAGGGGCGTGACGTTCATCTCGGAGAGCACTTCGTTATCATCGTCGCTGGGCGTCATGGCCATGGCAATACCTCGGAATCAGCGCGTGGGGGCCGTAGTGGTGGTCTGGCCGACCGTGGCGGTATCGTTATCGGTGCCGGCCGCGATGTCATCGGCACGCGCGGCTGTGTCGCGCTGGGCAAACCCGCTTTGCTGGCACAGGGCATAGAAATCCTGGGCGAAATCGTTCATGCGGTGCACGCCGGTCTTCATGCGACGCACCAGAAAGTTGTAGATCAGCACCGCGGGCACGGCCACGGCGATACCCAGGCCCGTGGCGATCAGCGCATGGCCCACCGGCCCGGCCACGGCTTCGAGCCCGGTGGCCCCGGTTTCGCCAATGCCCACCAGGGCTTCCATGATGCCCCAGACCGTACCGAACAGGCCGATGAACGGCGCGGTGCTGCCAAAGCTGGCCAGTACGGCCAGCCCACCCTCCAGGCCACGCCGCTCGCGCTCGATCTGTTGCTTGAGCACCCGCTCGAGGCGTTCGCCGCGATCGATCTGATGGGCCAGATCGCGATTGGCCGGTGCGATGTCTCGCCCCGAGACCACGGCAAAGCCGGCCCGGGCGATCGCGGCCATCGGCCCGCGATGGGCATCCACGACCCGCTCGCCGGCGCTCAGATCATTGGCCTGCCAGAACGCTTTCTGAAAACGTTTGTCGGCCCGCCGACCACGCGCGTACTGCACGAGCTTGGCCACGAGCAACGCCCAGGTGATGATCGACAGGATCACGAGCGTCCACAGCACGGCCGGGACGACGAGCCAACTCAGTTGGGTGCTCACCATGATCGAATTCTCTTAGCTGACACGAATCAATTGGATAACGAAAACTTGAACGATTGCCGGGCATAGCCGGCCACCGGCGTATCCCCGCGCTTGGCCGGGACATAGTCATAGCCCTTGGCGGTCTCGACCGCGCGCTGATCCAGTTCCGGATAGCCGCTGGAAGTCTCGACCTTGATCTGGCCGGCCCGGCCGTTGGGTTGAACCAGAATCATCAGCGTGACCGTGCCCTCCTCGCGCCGACGCCGAGACCGGGCCGGATATTTCGGCGGCGGATTGTTCAAGCTCTGGATGCCCGAGCGGGCCGGCGTGACCGTCTGGCTTTGGCTCGGCTGGCCGCTTGCCGGCGCGTCGCGGCTTGTACGTGTTGCCTCGGACGGCTGGCTCGGGCCGCTGCTTGGCGACGGCTCGGCTTTGGGCTGTGGCTTGGGCTCAGGCTTGGGTTCCGGTGTCGGTTCCGGCTTGGGTTCTGGTTTCGGCTCGGGCTTTGGTTCCGGTTTTGGTTTAGGCTCCGGCTTCGGCTCGGGTTTCGGCTCCGGCTTGGGTTCCGGCTCCGGCTCGGGCTCTTGTTCTTGCGGTTCTTCCTCGGCCGGCTCTACCGCGTTGTCATCGACAACGGGGGCCTGTTCCGTGGGCTCGGGCTCGGGCTTTGTTTCAGGCTCGGGGGCCTGCAGCGTGATTTCCACCGGCGGCGGGCCACCCATCGGCTTGGTCTGGGCCGGGGTGATGTCCTGGTGCGACAACCACCACCACAGCCCGGCATGCACGGCCAGCGAGCCAGCGATCAGGGCAGCGATCTCCCATCCGCGCAGACGGCGCTCGCCGTTGTCGGCCGGTGTGGGATAGAGAGTGTCGTCGCTCATTCAGAACCAGGGCTTGCAGGCATCAAAACAACACATCAGGGCCGACAAGCGCCCGCACGGCAGCGCGCACGCCGGTGCGTCACTATACGGCAACGCCTGATCTTTTTGAGAATGCGTCTCAATTACGACATATCAAGCCCGCGTGAGTTCCGAAACCACAGCGCTCTGAAACTTGATTTAGTTATTGTATAACAATTTAAAGGATACAACACGAAGGTCGTATTGTATCCAATCCGCCGGGCAGGCCAGATTGGGCCCGTCATTCGTGCCCGAGTCGTCATGACCGACCGCCCTGTCTATGCCACGCCGCGCGGTGGTCTACCCCCGCAGACCCAGCGCACCCGCGATCGCGCCGTGTTCACGCCGGCCTATGCCGTGATTCCCAATACGGTCATGCGCGATATCGTGACCAGCCGGCTGCCCGGCTGGCAGAACACGCATGCCTGGATACTGGCCCGCCCGCTCAGCGGCTTTGCCGAAACCTTCGCCCAGCTCATCGTGGAGATCGGCCCGGGCGGCGGCAGCGCAGCCCCCGAGCCAGAGCACGGCGCTGAAGGCGTACTGTTCGTGCTGGCCGGCACGCTCGCGCTCACGCTCGATGGCGCGCGACATACGCTGACACCCGGCAGCTATGTCTTCATCGGCCCGGACAGCGACTCGGCGATTACCAACGACAGCGACAGCCCGACGCGCCTGCAATGGATCCGCAAGCGCTACGAGCCGGCTCCGGGCGTAGCCACACCGGCCAGCTTTGTCAGTCACGACGCGGATGTGGCCCCCGAGCCGATGCCGGACTGCGACGGCGTCTGGGCCACCACGCGATTTGTGGCGGCCGACGATCTGTCGCACGACATGCACGTGAATATCGTGACCTTTCAGCCCGGCGGCGTGATCCCGTTTTCCGAAACCCACGTCATGGAGCACGGCATCTATGTGCTGCAAGGCCGGGCGCTCTATCAGCTCAACGATGACTGGGTCGAGGTCGAGGCCGGTGATTTTCTCTGGCTGCGTGCCTTCTGCCCACAGGCCTGCTATGCCGCCGGACCGGGGCCGTTTCGGTATCTGCTCTATAAAGACGTGAACCGGCATCCCCGGCTATCCCTGAGCGGTGCGGGCGCGTGAGCGAGGCGCCCGCTGTGTCAATCGATCAACGCATGCGCGCGGATATCGCCGAGGCGATCTTCGATCAGCGTCTCGCCCCCGGCACCCGGCTGTCCGAGGCCGGGCTCGGCGAGATCTACGGCGTATCGCGCACGGTGGTGCGCAAGGCCCTGTTTCATCTGGCCGCCGACAAGCTGGTGGATATCCGGCCCAACCGCGGGGCGATCGTCTGGCAGCCGAGCCCGGCCGAGGCCCACGAGGTCTTTACCGCCCGGCGCGTGCTGGAGACGAGCCTGTTGGCCGAAAGCCTGCCCTGCATGACGCCGACCGACCACGCCGAGCTTGACCGTATTCTGGCCGCGGATATCGCCGCCCACGAGGCCGGCGATCGCCAGGCAATGATCCGCGCTTCGGGCGATTTTCATCGACGTCTGGCCGCACCGGCGAACAACAGCGTGCTGCTGGCCTTTCTCGACGAACTCATCGGGCGCTCGTCGTTGATCGTGGCACTTTACGACACCCGCGATGCCGCGCCCTGCGCTCATCACGATCACGCCGCCCTGCTGGCCGATATCGCGACCGGCGACGTGGCGCCTGCCCAGGCCGCACTGGCCGCGCATCTGCGCGATTGCCAGGACCGGCTGGTGCTCGACGCCCCGGCGACTGAAACGCCGGCCCTGGCTGATCTGCTGCGCGGCCCGCGCCGGGCCTGATCCACCAATAACGAGATATACCCATGACTGACTATCCCCGCGACATGATCGGTTACGGCGCCACACCGCCACAGGCCGCCTGGCCCGGCGGCGCACGTCTGGCCGTGCAGTTCGTCATCAACTACGAAGAAGGGGCCGAAAACAATATTCTTCACGGGGATGCGGCCTCGGAGAGCTTTCTCTCGGAAATGGTCGGCACCGACGCCCGGCCCGGCGTGCGCCACATGAGCATGGAATGGCTCTATGAATACGGCAGCCGCGCGGGCGTCTGGCGCCTGCTGCGGCTGTTTTCCGAGCGCCGGATGACGGCCACGGTGTTCGCCGTGGGCATGGCCGTGGAGCGCCACCCCGAGGCCGTGCGCGCCATGGCCGATGCCGGCTTCGAAATCGCCTGTCACGGCTGGCGCTGGATCGATTATCAATACGTGGACGCCGCCACCGAACGCGCGCATATCGACAAGGCCGTCGCGGCGATCGAACACGCCACCGGCCAGACGCCGGTGGGCTGGTACACCGGTCGTTGCGGGCCCAACACCCGGCGCCTGGTCGCCGAGCACGGCGGCTTTCTCTACGACGCGGATTCCTATGCCGACGACCTGCCCTACTGGGAGACGGTCGGCCCGGCAGAGAATACGACCGATCAGCTGATCGTGCCCTACACGCTGGATACCAACGATATGCGCTTCGTGGCCCCGCAGGGCTTCAACAGCGGCACCCAGTTCTACGACTATCTGCGCGATGCCTTCGACGTGCTCTACGCCGAAGGCGCCACCACGCCGAAAATGCTCTCGATCGGCCTGCACTGTCGTATTGCCGGGCGGCCGGGGCGAGCCGCCGCGCTGGCGCGATTCCTGGATTACGTGCAGGCCCACGACGATGTCTGGGTCTGTCGGCGCGACGAGATCGCACGGCACTGGCGCGCCCATCACCCGGTGCGCTGAGGCGCGCCGGTCTTTCGGAGGAGATCATCATGTCGAAAACACGTCTCGAAAAGAAGACGCCGACATTCACCGCCCGCCCGCTCACGCGCCACGCTTTTGCACCCTATGGCGATGTGATCGAGGCCGGCGATACGCCCGTGGCGATCAATCAGGGCATGGGCGCTCGGCATCTGGATCTGGCCGCGCTGGCACTCACCCGCGAGGGCGGCCGCCCGGCCATCAGTCTCGTGGACTGTATCGCCGAGCCGACGCCGGTCGCGCTGCGTTTGATGGAGCGCCATCCCCTGTCCAGTCAGGCGTTTGTCCCCCTGGCCGGCCAGCGTTATCTGGTCGTGGTCGCACACGCCGGCGCGCCGCCCGGCCCGAACGATCTGGCGGTGTTTCTGGCCACCGGCGATCAGGGCATCAATTATCACGCCGGAGTTTGGCATCACCCGATGATCGCCCTGGATCACGATTGTCGTTTCGTCGAGGTGCATCGCGGCGGGCCCGGGGCCAACTGTGACGAGCACGACCTGCCCGCCGGCCTGACCGTGGCCGTGGAACCGGAGCGCAAGCCATGAGCGCCGCACACCCTGACGCCGCACTTGCCGGCGCCCGGCCAACGGCAAGCGCCGATGTCTTTCCCAGCCCCCGGCTTTACAACAACGATCTTGCGCCGGTCTCACGCAACAACCGGCCGTGGCGGGCTTATCACGTGTTCACGCTCTGGGCCAACGATGTCCATAGCCTGGGCAATTACACCTTCGCCATCGGCCTGTTCGCGCTGGGCCTGGGTGCCTGGCAGATCCTGCTGACCTTTGCCCTGGGAGCCGCTGCCCTGTTCGTGATGCTCACGCTCTCGGGCTTTGTCGGCGAGCGTACGGGCGTGCCGTTTCCGGTGCTCGGCCGTATCGCCTTCGGCATCCGTGGCGGGCGGATTCCGGCCATCGCCCGTGGCGTGGTGGCTATCGTCTGGTTCGGCATTCAGACCTATCTGGCTGCCGCCGTGCTCGGCGTGCTCTTGTTGACGTTGTTCCCGCCGCTTGCGGCCCTCGAGGCACGCGAGGTGCTGGGGCTGTCGCTGCTGGGCTGGGCCTCGTTCGCGCTGCTATGGGCCGTACAGGTGGCCATCGTGTCCCGCGGCATGGCCATGGTACGGCGCTACGTGGCCTTTGCCGGGCCGATCATCCTTGTGACGATGCTGTCGCTGGCTGCCTGGGTGTTCACGCGGGCCGACTACACGATCGCAACCTCGATCGACGCTCCGCTCACCGGTGTGGCCATGTGGCAGAAGATCGGCGCCGGGGCCGCGCTCTGGGTGGTCATCTATGGCACGTTCGCGCTCAACTTCTGTGATTTCACCCGTTGTGCGGCAAGCCCCGCGGCCATCGTGCGCGGTAACTTCGTGGGCATTCTGCTCAACATGATGGTCTTTGCCGCCATCGTGATCGTGCTGGCCGGCGCCCAGTTCGCCATCGACGGGCGCATCATTCAGAGCCCGGCCGATATCGTGGCCACCATTCCTGATACGGGCTGGCGAATCGCGGCCTCGTTGTCGTTGGTCGTGCTCACGATCGCGGTCAACCTGGTGGCCAATTTCGTCGCCCCCATCTATATGCTCGCCGATCTGGCCCCGCGCGTACTCAACTTCAAGCGCGCCGGGCTTGTGAGTGCGCTCATCGGCGTGGTGATCCTGCCGTGGAATCTCTACAACAGCCCGCTGGTCATCGAGTATTTCCTCGGCGGCCTGGGCGCGGTGCTGGGCCCGTTTTTTGGTGTGATCATGACCGATTACTGGTGGGTGCGCCGGGCCCGGGTGAACGTACCGGATCTCTATAGCACGGCCACCAGCGGCGACTATCATTACCGCGCCGGCATCAATCCTCGGGCCCTGGCCGCCCTGCTGCCGGCTGCACTAATCGCGGTGGCGATCAGCCTGTTGCCGATGTTTGCTGCCGCCGCCGGCTTCTCCTGGTTCATCGGCGCCGTGATCGCCGGCCTGCTGCACGCCTTATTCATGCCCCGCCGGGTGAGCTATCGCCAGCAGGACGGCGAAGCCATCGCACGCGACGGCGTCTGACGCCCATAACCTGAAAGATTTATCCATGCGTATTCTTGTAGCCAACGTCAATACGACCGAATCGATGACGCAGGGCATCGCCCGGCAGGCACGCCGGATCGCCCTGCCCGATACAGAAATCGTGCCGATCACGCCGATGTTCGGCGCCGAATCGGTCGAGGGCAATTATGAAAGCTATGTGGCCGCCGTCGCGGTCATGGAAACCATCCGTGCCTACGACGGCCCGTACGACGCCATCGTGCAGGCCGGCTACGGCGAACACGGCCGCGAAGGCCTGCAGGAGCTGTTCGATGTGCCCGTCGTGGACATCACCGAGGCCGCGGCGGCCACCGCGATGTTCGTGGCCCACAAGTACTCGGTCGTCACCACGCTGGACCGGGCCGTGCCGATGATCGAGGACCGCCTCAAACTGGCCGGCCTGGCCGATCGACTGGCCTCGGTGCACGCCAGCGGCCTCGCGGTGCTAGAGCTCGAACGCGACCCGCAGGCCGCCATCGATATCATCGTCGAAAAAGCCGCCTACGCGGTCGAGCACGACCGGGCCGAGGCCATCTGTCTGGGCTGTGGCGGCATGGCCGGCCTGACACAGGCCGTGATCGAACGCACCGGCGTCCCAGTCATCGACGGCGTCTCGGCCGCGGTCAAACTGGCCGAAGGCCTCGTCGCACAAGGCTTGTCGACATCCAAGACACGCACATATGCCGCGCCGCGGCCCAAAGCATTCAAGAATTGGCCGCCGGCACGCTGACCGATCGATATCGAGAAGAAAAAGAATGGTCGGGGCAACAGGATTTGAACCTGTGACCTTCTGCTCCCAAAGCAGACGCGCTACCAAGCTGCGCCATGCCCCGACTGTGCTCGCTAGTCTAGCGATTTTTGCAGGACAAGAGTCAATATCCTGCGTCTGCTCTGCGAGCAGTCTGTCACTAAGTTCGCGCTACGCGCTCTCTAAGTGACCCGGCCACGCGACGTTCGTCGCTCCGCGTTGGCGGCTTGCCGCCAACCCCAAAGCAGACGCGCTACCAAACTGCGCCATGCCCCGACTGGCGCGTATTGTAGCGCGAAAAAACGCGCTTGTAAGCCAGGGCGCTGGCTGATTCTTGGGCCGAGCAAGGGCTCAATTGTCCGGCTACCGACGGCGTGCGAGAATCCGCGCCTGCGCCCGCCACCAATGTTGTTGTACGCCTATGTCCGCTCGGCTGATCGATGGGAAACGGATCGCTTCTGAGTATCGCGAATCCGTGAAACAGGCGATCGCCGATCGTCGTGGCAATGGCCTGCGGGCGCCCGGGCTGGCGGTGATTCTGGTGGGTGAAGACCCGGCCTCACAGGTCTATGTCGGCAAGAAGATCCAGGCCTGTGAGAACGTCGGGCTGGTCTCGCGTGCCGACTATCCGGCATCGGATATCAGCGAAGACGCGCTGCTGGCGATGATTGATGACTACAACGCCGACGAGTCGATCGACGGTATTCTGGTCCAGCTGCCCTTGCCCGCGCATATCAACGCCAGCGCGGTGCTCGAGCGAATCCGGCCGGACAAGGACGTTGACGGGTTTCATCCCTACAACGTGGGCCGGCTGGCCCAGCGTGTGCCCTTGCTACGGGCCTGCACACCGCTGGGTATCATCCGGTTGCTGGAGACCATCGAGGAGCCGTTTCGCGGCCGCCAGGCCGTGGTGGTCGGTGCCTCCAATATCGTGGGCCGGCCCATGTCGCTGGAGTTTCTACTCAAGGGCGCCACGACCACGGTATGTCATCGTTTCACCGAGGATCTGGCCGCCGAGGTCGCACGGGCCGATATCCTCGTCGTGGGCGTGGGCAAGCCGGGACTCGTGCGCGGCGAGTGGATAAAGGACGGCGCAACCGTGATCGATGTCGGCATGAACCGACTCGAATCCGGCAAACTCGTCGGCGACGTCGAGTTCGAGGCCGCGGCTGAACGCGCGGCCTGGATCACGCCGGTGCCCGGCGGCGTGGGGCCGATGACGGTCGCCATGCTGATGACCAACACACTACGCGCGGCCGAGCTGCGCGAGGCCAGCCAGGCGCCGATCACCCCGACAGCCTGAGCCAACGCGCCGGCGGGCGGTAGACGGCTATCTCAGTCGCGGCGCCATTTCGTACCGTCGGCGCTATCCTCTAGCGTGATACCGGCCGCGGTCAGCTCGTCACGGATTCTGTCGGCGGTGGCGAAGTCCTTGTTTCGTCGGGCGTCGCGTCGGGACTCGAGCATGGTCTCGATGGTCGCGGCCGACAGGGCGGACTCATCCTGACCCCCGCCCTGCAGAAATGCCTGTGGCTCCTGGCCGAGCAGGCCGACGGTGGCGCCCAGCTCGCGCATGAGATCAGCGATATCCGCGCGCGTTTTTTCGTCGCCGCTTCGATTGGCGCGGCGTGCCAGGTCGAACAATACGGCGATCGCGCCCGGGGTGTTCAGATCATCGTGCATGGCGGCGAAGAAACGGGCCCGATCATCGGCCAGGGCCTCGGCGCGTGCATCGCCGCCGTGCGGGGCGTCGCGCAGCGTGGTGTACAGCCGTGACAAGGCATTGCCGGCGGCGTCCATCGCGGGGCCGTTATAGGCCAGCGGGCTGCGATAGTGGGTGGCCAGCACGAAATAACGGATCGCTTCGGCGTCGTAATCGGCCAGCACGTCGCGCACGGTGAGAAAATTGCCGAGCGATTTCGACATCTTCTCGTCATCGACGGTCACGAACCCGTTGTGCATCCACAGGCCCACATAAGGCTTGCCGGTGGCCGCCTCGCTCTGGGCGATTTCGTTTTCATGGTGCGGGAACTGCAGGTCCAAGCCGCCGCCGTGGATATCAAACGTCTGGCCCAGGCAGCAGGTCGACATGGCCGAGCACTCGATATGCCAGCCCGGCCGCCCGGCGCCCCAGGGGGCATCCCACGCGGGCTCGCCGTCCTTGGCGGGTTTCCAGAGCACGAAATCCAGCGGGTCGTCCTTGGATTCGTTCACCGCGATACGCGCGCCGGCGCGCAGCTCTGAAGTATCCCGCCCGGACAGCGCGCCGTAGCGGGCAAACGTGGAGACGTCGTAATAGACATCGCCGTTATCGCCGACGTAGGCCGCGCCCTTGTCGAGCAGGGCCTGGATCATGGCGATGATGTCATCGATATGGGCCGTGGCTTTCGGCTCCACGTCGGGAGCGACCAGGCCAAGCGCGGCCTCGTCCTCACTCATGGCAGTGGTGAAACGCGCCGCGATCTCGCTGGCATCGACGCCGGTGTCGGCAGCGCGCTTGATGATCTTGTCGTCGATATCGGTGACGTTGCGCACATAGCGCACCTGCCAGCCCTGGCTGCGCAGAAAACGCACGAACATATCGAAGACGATCAGAAACCGCGCGTGGCCCAGATGACAATAGTCATAGACCGTGATGCCACAGACATACAGCCGCACCACGCCGGGCTCGATGGTCTGCAGCGGCTCGCGCGTGCGCGACAGGCTGTTGTAAAGATGCAGCATCGTCAACGAGGGGTCCGATTCTTGAAAACGCTGGCTAGTCTACCGTGCACGTCGAGACGCGCAACGCGCCTTGTTCAGGCGAAATGATCCCAGCCAGCCTGACTGAACACATCCGCGGTCAGGCACTGCCCGTGGCGGTCCAGACACGTTAGTCCGGGCTCGGCCGTAATCTCACCGACAACCGTTAATGCACAGTCCAGGGCATCGCGCAGCGGGCCGATCTGATCGGCCGGTGCCGTCAGACACAACTCGTAGTCATCACCGCCCGTGGCCTGCCAACGCCGGAAGGTCGTCAGATCAGGCGCTGCGGCAGCCAACGCGTGAGCGGCTGGCAGGTCATCCACCGCCAGGCGTGCGCCCACGTTCGAGGCGGTGAGAATATGGCCAAGATCCGCCAGAAAACCATCCGAGACATCGAGTGCCGCGGTTGCGCGGCCGATCAGCGCACGGCCGTCGCGCAGGTCCGGGCGTACCAGGCGACGGATCAGGGGATCGGTTTCTGACGCGCCCGGCTCTCGTTGTGGCCAGCGCACCAAACCGGCCGCCGCATCACCCAACGTGCCGGTAACGGCGATGAGATCACCGACACGGGCGCCGCTTCGGCGGATTGCCTGGCCGCTGGGCACATGCCCGATCGCGGTGACGGTTACCATGAGCTGATCGGCACGCGTGGTGTCACCACCGACGATATCGATCGGGTCGGGGCCGGGATAGGCCGCGCAGGCGGCCTGGAGCCCGTCAACGAACGCGTCTGCCCAGGCCCGATCGAGCGCTGGCGCGGCCAACGAGACTGTCAACCAGGCCGGTGCGCCGCCCATGGCCGCGATATCGCTCAGATTGACCGCGACGGCCTTGTAGCCGATATCAAAGACGGATGTATCGCCCGGAAAATGCCGGTCGCGGATCAGTGTGTCGGTGGTGACCAGCAGTTCGCTATGCGGCAGTGGCGCGAGGATTCCGGCATCGTCACCGATACCCAGACGGGTGTCATCGCGCCGGGCGGCCAGGCACGTGCGCAAGGCATCGATGAGCTCGAACTCACGCACGAATGCTCGCCCTGCCACGTCGCGTCAGTGACGCGAGCGTTTGCGGCTGCGCCCTATTTCGTCAGCGCGCACGTCATGGGCCACGGCGTCCATGACGCCGTTGACGAAGCGATGACCGTCGGTGGCGCCAAAGATCTTGGCCAGGTTCGTGGCCTCGTTGATCACGGCCGCAAACGGGATTTCGGGGCATTCGCGCAGCTCGTAGGTGGCCAGCAGCAGAATCGCGTATTCCACCGGATCCAGCTGGACTGCCGGGCGCGAGAGATGGGTATCGAAGACTTTTTCCAGCCCGCCAACGTCGTGCACCACGCCGCGCAGCAGCATTTCGAAATACGCCCGGTCCAGATCACGCAGCCGACCGGCGGTGGCGAACTGCAGGATCAGCTCGCCGATCTCGGTGCCCGACATCCGCCACTGGTAGACCGCCTGAACAGCCGCCATACGCGCCCGAATCCGCCCACCGCCGGGCATTTTCGGCGGCAGCGCGGGCAGCTCGTCGGGTGTGACCTCGCCCGTGTCGTCGCCTGTTTCATCGTCAGGCGGCGGCGCCTCGGCGGGTATGGCCGGCGTTTCAGGCACGTCGGCTGGTGCCTGGTCCTCGGCGGCGGGCCTGGCCGGGGCCTCGCCTTCAGTGGACGCACGTTTATCTTGATCGTCGTCGGCGGCTTCACCCAGCGACTGATTGCGAATCGGCATCGGGCTACTCGTCGCCTTCGATCTGGCGCAACAGGGTAATCATCTCGACCACCGCGCTGGCGGATTCCGCGCCCTTGTTGTTTTCTTCGTCCGGCTGGGCACGCGCATCGGCCTGTTCGGCGTTTTCTGCCGTAATCACGCCAAAGCCTACCGGCAAGCCGTATTCGAGCATGGCTGCGGTCAGGCCCTTGGCACACTCGCCGGCCACGAAATCGAAATGCGGTGTGTCGCCACGAATCACGCAGCCAAGCGCCACGATACCGTCGTAACTGCCGGATTCGGCCAGACGGTCAACCGCCAACGGAATCTCGAAGGCACCAGGCACCTTGAACACGGTGATTTCGTCGTCTTCGACGCCGCAATCGGTGAGCACGTCCACGGCGCCGTCGACCAGACGATCAACGATCTCGTCGTTCCAGCGCGTGGCGACGATGGCGATACGAAGGCCGTCGCCGTCGAAATCTCCTTGGATGGTCTGCATGGCATGTCCCGATTGAGCAATACGGCATTATCGCATGCCGAACGCGGGCCTGCGGTTATTCGTAGCCGGCGATTCGCGCCAGATAACGCGCCACGAGATCGACCTCGATATTGACGTGATCGCCAATGCGGCGATCGCCCAATGAGGTATGGCTCATGGTGTGCGGAATGATGTTGACGCCGAAACGCCGGTCATCGACTTCGTTGATCGTCAAACTGATGCCGTCCACGGCGATCGAGCCCTTGGAGGCCAGATAGCGCGCCAGCGGCTTGGGCACGGAAAAGCTCAGCCGCCACGAGCGCGCATCGGCGTGAAGCTCCTCGACCACGCCCAGACCGTCGACATGCCCGGCGACCATGTGGCCGCCCAGCGCGTCGCCGGCTCTCAGCGGCGGCTCCAGATTGACGCGCGTGCCGACAACGAAGTTGCCGAGCGTGGTCAGCTTGAGCGTTTCCTTGGACACGTCGGCGGCAAAACAGTGCCCGTCGATTTCGGTAGCGGTCAAGCACACGCCCGAGATCGCGATGCTGTCGCCGACCGCGATCGTGCCCAGATCCGCATCGCCACAATCGATGACGAGACGCGTATCGCCGCCGCGTTTTTCTTGTTCGACAACCTGGCCGACGCCTTGGATCAGTCCGGTGAACATAGCTAGCCTTCCTTCAAGGGGCGGGCCGTGATCTTGAGATCAACGCCGACGGGCTCGACGTTATCGAACGTCAGCCGGGTTGCATCGTCCAGCCCGATGGCGCCGGCCAGGGACATCAGCCCGCGGCCGGTATCGCCGATCAACTGCGGGGCGACATAGATAATATATTCATCCACCAGCCCGGCCTGGGTAAGCGCGCCGGCCAGGGTCGGCCCGGCCTCAACGAGCACATCGTTGATCTCGCGCTCGGCCAGTAGCCCCAGCACGCGGCCCAGATCCAGCCCTGTGTCGCTACCGCCCACGCGCGCCACCCGCGCGCCGGCATCCTCCAGCGCGCCGGTTTTGTCCTCGTCGTCACTGGCGGTGAAGATCAGTGTTTCACCGGCCTGGCAGAACATCCTGGCGTCCGCGGCCATGGCGAGTCGGGAGTCGAGCACGACACGCAGCGGCTGATCCCAATCGCCGGACAGGCGCACTGTCAGCGCGGGATCATCGGCGCTGGCTGTGCCGCGCCCGATCATCACCGCGCCGGATTCCGCGCGCAGACGATGCACGTCATCGCGGGCGGTGTCGCCGGTGATCCACTGGCTGGTGCCGTCGGCGGCCGCGGTGCGCCCGTCAAGACTCATGGCCAGCTTTACGCGCACCCATGGTCGGTTGCGCGTCATCCGCTGGTTGAAGCCGGCATTGAGCGCGGCACAACGTTCGGCCAGCACACCGGTGATGACATCCAGGCCGGCTGCCCGCAGGGCATCGATGCCCTGCCCGTCGACGGCCGGGTTCGGGTCCTGTGCGCCGATCACCACGCGCTCGATGCCGGCATCGATGAGGGCCTGGGTGCAGGGCGGCGTACGCCCGGTATGCGCACAGGGTTCGAGCGTGACGTAGGCCGTCGCGCCCTTGGCACTGTGGCCGCGGGC
Organism: Salinisphaera japonica YTM-1; assembly: GCF_003788585.1. GTDB lineage: Bacteria > Pseudomonadota > Gammaproteobacteria > Nevskiales > Salinisphaeraceae > Salinisphaera > Salinisphaera japonica. The sequence goes on from NZ_AYKG01000045.1 coordinate 14,997, forward strand.
GGTGACATCAGCCAACGCATTGCGTTCGGCGTGGGCCTCACCAGCCCGTACATGCCAGCCGTCGCCCAGCACACGGCTGCCGGCGACGATGACACAGCCGACGCGCGGGTTGGGCCGCGCGGTATACCAGCCACGCCGCGCGAGTTCGATCGCCCGCTGCATGTACATTTCATGGACCCTGATACGTACGTCGTCCGAACTCATGAAGATTCCTCGCCACTATTCTGGGCGTTGCTCTGGCCGTTGCTCTGACCAGTGTCCTGGCCCATATCGTCGCTCGCATCCTGGCCGAGATCGATGAGCGACAGCTGGGCGCTGTCACGATGCGGAGCGGATTCCAGGCGTTCGATCTCTTCACGAAACGCCTGAACATCCTCGAAACGACGATACACCGAGGCAAAACGTACGTAGGCCACTTGATCCAGCCCGCGCAGCTCTTCCATCACCCATTCACCCAGGCGCCTGGAGGGCACATCGCGTTCACCGTCGTGGTGCATGCGCTGCTGGATATGGCTGATCGCGGTTTCGACCGCGTCCGGGCCAACCGGGCGTTTATACAACGCGCGGGTGATGCCACGCCGTAGTTTATCCACTGAGAACGGCTCGGGCGTGCCGTCGGTCTTGATGATCCGCGGCAGGAACAGCTCGGCGGTTTCAAACGTCGTGAAACGGGCCAAGCAACCGGGGCATTGCCGGCGACGCCGCACCTGACTGCCCTCGGCAGCCAGGCGCGAATCGACAACGCGCGTGGCGCGCTCATGACAGAACGGACAGTGCACCGAAAACGGCCCGAGGGCGTATCAGGCCGCGCCGCGTTGACCCTGACGATACACCGGATGCGCGCGACACAGCTCGGCCACGGCCGATCGTACCCGCGCGATCTCGGCCTCGATATCGCTGCCCTTGGCGACCGCATCCACGATATCGCAAATCCAGGTCGCCACCTGGCGCATGTCGCTCTCGTTGAAGCCGCGCGTGGTCGCCGCCGGCGTGCCGATGCGCAGGCCCGAGGTCACGAACGGCGAGCGCGGATCCCCCGGCACGGCGTTTTTATTGGCCGTGATATGGGCCTGCCCCAGATATTCCTCGATCTCCTTGCCGGTGACGTCCTGCTTGACCAGGCTCACGAGCATGAGGTGGTTATCGGTGCCCCCCGATACGACGTCCAGGCCGCGCTCGACGAACACCTCGGCCATGGCTTTCGCATTAGCCACGATCTGCTGGGTATAGCCCTTGAAGTCACTATCCAGCGCTTCCTTGAACGCTACGGCCTTGCCGGCGATGACGTGCATGAGCGGGCCGCCCTGCGTGCCCGGGAACACGGCCGAGTTCAGTTTCTTGTAGAGCTTCTGATCGCCGCAGTTGGACAGCATCAAACCGCCGCGCGGGCCGCGCAGCGTCTTGTGTGTGGTGGTGGTCACGACATGCGCATGCGGGATCGGGCTCGGATATTCGCCGGTGGCCACCAGGCCGGCCACATGGGCCATGTCGACCAGCAGATAGGCGCCGACCGAATCCGCGATCTCGCGCATGCGGGCCCAGTCGATCCGGCGCGAATACGCCGAGAAACCGCCGATCAGTAGTTTGGGCTTGTGCTCGTTAGCCAGACGCTGGATCTGATCATAGTCGAGCTCACCAGTGGCTTCGTCCAGGCCGTACTGCACAGCGTTGTAGTTCTTGCCCGAGAAGTTGGGCGCGGCACCGTGGGTCAGGTGCCCGCCGGCGTCCAGACTCATGCCGAGGATCGTGTCGCCCGGCTTGACCAGTGCCAGAAACACGGCCGCATTGGCCTGGGCGCCGGAATGTGGTTGAACGTTGGCGAAATCACAGCCAAACAGTTCACAGGCCCGGTCGATGGCCAGCTGCTCGGCGACATCGACGTATTCGCAGCCGCCATAGAAACGCTTGCCCGGATAGCCTTCTGCGTACTTGTTGGTCAGAAGGCCGCCCTGGGCTTCCATCACGCGCGGGCTGGTGTAGTTTTCCGAGGCGATCAGCTCGATGTGATCTTCCTGACGCTGATCTTCGTCGGCGATGGCCGCCGCCAGTTCGGGGTCGAAATCAGCGATACGCTGGGAGGCATCGAACATCAGCAGCTCCTTGACAGAAATTTGCGAGCGGCATGCGTTTTCTACCGTAAAACACACGCCAAAGGATTCAGTGCGGCAGTATAACGCAACCCTTGGCTGCGTCAGGCCGCCAGCCGGCCCTTGATACGAAAAAAGCCGAGCCGGCAGATGCCGACTCGGCTTGTATCAGACAGCAGACGCCGAACAATCGGCGCCCGAGGCGATGATCAATTCATCGGGTCTTCCATGCTGTCGCTGTCGTCGACGTCGCTATCGCCGTCGGCCATCGGATCATCCAGACTGCCGATCGTCACGATCGGGCCGAATACTGGCAGGCCGTCGCCGATGACGAGGTTCGTCTCCGGCGAATTGGCCGTCGGCTCCAACTGATCGACCACGAAGCGCAGCTCGTTGGCCTCCAGGCCATCACGCATGTCGCCGTTGTCGTTTCCGTTGTCGTTGCCGCCGCCGTTGTTGTTACCGATGTTGTCGCCGTCCAGGTTGACGTTCTCGTCGTCCGAGCAGGCTGTCAACGTCAGGGCCAGCGCGATGGCGACGAGCGCGAACTGCGAACGTCGACGCAGACCGCCCACTGAGATCAGGCCGAACAGTGCCAGCAGCGCGCCACCGGCGAGCATCGGCTGGCTGGTCAGGCTCTTGACCGCATTGCGCGCGACTTCGCCAATGCCCGGCAGGTCAACCACCAGGAAATAGGTTTCGTCGTCGCCGCTGCTGATCGCGACACCCGAGCCGCTCTGGAAGTCGACATCGAACGTCGTGCCATCGTCGCCAACAGCACCGCTGCCGACCTGCATGTCGCTGTCGTCGTACCGGCCGTTGTCGTTGCTATCGGCATAGACCACCAGATCGGCGTTGTCGAAATCGACACCGCTGGGCTGGCTGTCATCACGCTGGATGTAACCGGACAGACCACCGACATTGACGCTATCGCTGCCGTTGTTGGCCAAGCGCAGCGCGGCCACGGTCGCGATACCGGCCGAACCGTCGCTGGCGTCGACGTTCGGAAGGCTCACGGTGGTGACGTCCAGTACCGGGTTGCCGGCCAGCTCGAAGGCGCCGACATCACAATCACTATCGCTGTCGTCGTTCATGCTGACCGGACGCTCGGCGCCGCGCTGATCGGTATCACCGCAGTCGTCGGTCATATCGATAGCCGCACTACCGGCTGCCAGCGGCAACGTTGCCGTGGGGCCGCCGAAAAGCCGATACATGCCGTTGAAGCCGGCGTCGCCAATCAGGTTGCCATCGTCGGCGCTGACCATGACGTTGTCCTCGCCACTGTCATCGTTACCGGAGATCAGCGTGTTGGCGACGTTCACGTCCGCCCCGCCACTGCCCAGGCCGGTGCCGTTGTTGTTGGCCACGGTGACATACGACAGGCTGATGCCGGCGTTGGTTTCGCCGTCCTGATACACGCCTGCGCCGCGATCGGCCGTGTTGTTGGCCACGGTTGTGGTCATCACGTCGAGCGTACCCGGCGCGGAATTCCACAAGCCGCCGCCTTCAACGGCCGTGTTGTAGCCCACGCTGGTGTTGTCGATCGTCGTCGTACCGTCGCCACCGATATGCAGACCACCGCCGTTACCGGGGTTATTGCCTGCATCGTTGCCCATATTGCTGGTCGCACCGCCAAGCGTGACACGCTCGAGTGTGAGATCACCGCCGGCATTCTCGATACCGCCACCGGCACGGTTGGCCGTGTTGGCTTCGATACGGCTGGCCGTAATTGCGGCCACGGCACCCGGGCTCAACAGAATACCGCCACCGGAGCCGGCAGCACCCGAGGCGCTGTTGCCACTAATACGGGAATCAGCGATGGTGAGCGTGCCCGAGGTGTCGCTGCCCTCGGGTGCTGTCTCGGCGTAGATTGCGCCGCCGCCCTGGGTGGCATCGGCACCGTCGGCGTCGTTATCGACGATCGACGCACCGCGAATGCTCATTTCACCCTGGTTGTTCCAGAAGGCACCGCCTTCGGTGGCATCGTTATCGGCAAAAACACCGCCGACGACATCGACATCACCATCGCCGGTCACGTGCAGGAAGCCACCGTTACCGGGGTTGCCACCGGCATCGTTGTCGCTGGCCGTTACGTTATCCAGCGTGGTGCTCGTGCCGCCCAGCACCTCGATCGCGCCACCGGCACGCTTTGATTCGTTGCCGCTGAAACGAGAGTTGCTCACCGAAAGCTCGGTGTCGACATTGGCGACAATAGCGCCGCCGGAGGCCGAGCTCATATCGTCGTCATCGTCACCGGCGGTGTTGTTGATGAAACGAGAGTCGGTGACCACGACATTGCCAGCGTTGACATAGATCGCGCCGCCGCCTTGATCGGCGTCAGCGCCGTTGCCCTGGTTGTTCGAGAACGTGGCGTTGGCAACACTCGTGGTGCCCTGATTGTTCCAGAGCGCGCCGCCTTCGATCGCCTGGTTGGCATCGAAGGTGCCGCCCTCGACCACGACATCAGCGAACCCGGTCACGTGCACCACACCACCGTTACCGGGGTTGGCGCCAGCGTTATTGCCGGAAAAGACGACATCGTTGAGGGTGACGTGGACGTTGTCGGTTGACTCGTCGTCAGAGTCATCGTCGTCGTTGTCGTCGCTTACCGAGGCATCTTCGATGGCACCACCGGCCCGATCCGACGTGTTGTTGCGCATCGAACCGCCGTTGACGGTCAGGAAACCACCGTCGGCGTTCAGAATGGCACCACCTGAGCGATCGGCGGCATCGGCCGAGCCGTTCATGGTCTGGCCGTTGATCAGGTTCAGGCCGTTGAGGGTCAGCACGCCCTGGTTGGCCAGGATACGACTCATCGATGCAGCATCGATGGTGACGTTGGTGTCGGCATCGTTGCCGATCGTCAAGGTCGAGCCGGCCGCGATGGTCGGCAGCGCGCCCTGTGACAGCGTGATCGTTTCGCCGGTCACGCTGTCAGCGAAAATAATGGTGTCGGCGTCGCCTCCGCCATTATCACAATTGCCGGCGCCGCTATTGTTGTTGGCCGACATGATGGCCGAACGCAACGTGCATCCGTTGTCATCCATGCCGTCCCCGGCGGAATCTACCGTGATTGTCGCCGCAAACGCGCACGGCGTTGCTAGCACGGCCGTGCTGGCAATTGCGGCACGCACGGCGCGCCGAAGCCGATTATGGCTTTCTAACGAGCTCTTCATTGTTATCCCCTTTGCAGTAACACGATGATTGTGTTGGTGCGACCGTATTGCACGATCGGACTTCAATAGTTACGGGATAACGTTCGCCTTTGTAAAATATCGCTGCATATAACAAGAAAACCGGAAATAAAGGATATTTCCGGTTTTCTTTGTTTATAAGTTTTTATGGCTGCTTTGTTTACTCGCCGGTGTCCTCCGTCTTGGGCTGAGCGCGCAGCCGGATACCGAGTTCGCGCAGCTGAGCCGTATCGGCCACGCCGGGTGCGCCGGTGAGCAGATCGGTGGCGGTTTGGGTCTTGGGAAACGCGATGACTTCGCGAATCGAGTCGGCCCCGGCCATCAGCATGACCAATCGGTCCAGGCCGAAAGCGATACCGGCATGCGGCGGCGCCCCGAACTTCAGCGCCTCGAGCAGGAAGCCGAACTTCTCTTCAGCGTCTTCTCGCGAGATACCCAGCACATCGAAGGCGGCCTGCTGCATCGCCGGCGAATGGATACGCACCGAGCCACCGCCGATCTCCGAGCCGTTCAAGACCATGTCGTAAGCCTTGGCCATCGCCTCGTGGGGCGCGGCCTTCAGCGCTTCCGGATCATCGACCGCGGGGGCTGTGAACGGGTGATGTGCGGCGTACCAGCGTTTGGTGGCTTCGTCGTATTCGAACATCGGCCAGTCGACGACCCACAGCGGAGCCCACCCGTCGGCAACCCGGCCCAGATCGTGCCCCAGGCGAACGCGCAGCGCGCCCAAGGCGTCGTTGACCACGCTGGTCTTGTCAGCGCCAAAGAACAGCAGATCGCCATCTTCGGCGTGCGTGCGCTCGACGATGCCGGCCACGGCGTCATCCGACAGGAACTTGAGGATCGGCGAATTCATGCCCTCGCGCCCGGCGGCCACGTCGGCAATCTTGACGTAGGCCAAGCCTTTCGCACCGTAGCGGCCAACGAAATCGGTGTAGTCGTCGATCTGCTTGCGCGTCAGGCTGGCCCCGCCCGGCACACGTAGCACGGCCACGCGCCCGCTGTCGGAATTGGCCGGGCCGGAGAACACCTTGAACTCGGCATCGGCCACGAGATCGGCGATATCCACCAGCTCAAGATCGATGCGCAGATCCGGCTTGTCAGAGCCGAAGCGTCGCATGGCCTCGACGTAGGCCATGCGCGGGAACGGATCAGGCAATGTTTCGCCCATGACGTCGGCAAACAGCTGCCGAATCATGCGCTCGTTGAGCTCCATGATGTCGTCGGCGTCGACGAACGAGGCTTCGATATCGATCTGGGTGAATTCGGGCTGGCGATCGGCGCGCAGGTCCTCGTCGCGGAAACAGCGCGCGATCTGGTAGTAGCGATCCATGCCCGAGACCATCAACAGCTGCTTGAACAGCTGCGGCGACTGCGGCAAGGCGAAGAAATGGCCCGGCTGCGTACGGCTAGGCACGAGATAGTCGCGCGCGCCTTCCGGTGTGGCCCGCGTGAGAATCGGCGTTTCGATATCCAGAAAGCCCAGATCATCCAGCGACTTGCGTACCGCACGCGTGACCTGTGCCCGCAGCTGCATATGGCGCTGCATGCGCGGCTTGCGCAGTTCCACGTAGCGATACCGAAGACGGGCGGCATCACCCACGCCCTCGGTTTCGTCGAGCTGCAGCGGCGGCGTTTCCGAGGCGTTCAGAACGTCGAGATCAGTGATATAGACCTCGATCTCGCCCGAGTCCAGGTTCTTGTTCACTGTGCCGTTCGGACGCGCCCGAACGCGGCCCGTGGCCTTGATGACGTATTCGTTGCGCAGTTTTTCCGCGGCCCCGAACGTGGCGGCCTCGTCAGGATCGAACACGGTCTGGATCAGCCCGGAGCGATCACGCAGGTCGATGAAGATCACCCCGCCATGATCGCGGCGTCGATGGACCCAGCCACAGACGGTGATTTCTTGATCGATAGCGGCGGCGTTCACGTCGCCGCTGTAATGGGATCGCATCATGGCCAATGCCTTTGGTCGCTGCGCAAAAGACGCAGAGTCTATCAAGGAGCGCGGGCGCCTCGGTAGCCGAGACGCATCGCAGGGTTAGTCGCTGTTACCGGTCGATTTGGGCTTGGCGGCTGGCTTGGCGCTCTCACTCTTGGTCGAGCTGGCCGGCGCCTCGCTCTTGGCGCTAGCGCCGCTGTCGGTTTTATCACTTGCGCCCGAATCCGATGTGCTCTCGCCCTTGCCCGTGAGATTACGCTGGCCCTTGGATTTGAAATCGGTTTCGTACCAACCACCGCCGGATAGACGAAAACCCGCGGCCGACACTTTGCGCTTGAGGGTGGCCTGGTCGCAGGCCGGGCAATCGGTGAGTGGCTCATCCGAGAGCTTTTGCAGCTTCTCGATGGCTTCGCCACAGTCCTGACAGACATATTCATAAATCGGCATACGGGCTCCGTTGATTTAACCCATTCCAGAACGCGACGTATTTTAGTCGATTGCGCGCGCGGCGCCAGATCGACCGATCAGACCGCGCGCGTCGCCCCGGAGGCCGCCGAGCGGCCGATGCCGTAGTAAGCAAAACCGGCCGAAGCCACATATGACGGCTTATAAATATTGCGCCCGTCGACGAGCACGCGTTCGCGCATCAGTTCCGACAGCGCCTTGAAATCCGGCGTGCGGAACACCTGCCATTCGGTGACCAGCACCAGCGCATCGGCGCCGGTGGCCGCGTCTTCGCCGTGCTTGCAGAAGACCAGATCATCACGCTCGCCGTAGATGCGCGCCGTTTCGTCCATCGCTTCGGGATCATAGGCCCGAACCTTGGCCCCCGCGGCCCACAGCGCCTCCATTAGCGTGCAGGCGGGCGCCTCGCGCATGTCGTCGGTGTTCGGCTTGAAGGCCAATCCCCACAGCGCAACGGTCTTACCCGCCAGCTCGCCCTTGAAGTGCGCGTGCAGCTTGTCGAAGAGAATGGTTTTCTGGCGATCGTTGACACGCTCGACCGCGTTGATGATCTCGGTGTCGTAGCCGATCTTGGCCGCGGTATGGGCCAGTGCCCGCACGTCTTTGGGGAAGCACGAGCCACCGAAACCACAGCCCGGATAGATGAAGTGGTAGCCAATACGATGATCGGCCCCGATCGCCTTGCGGACCTGCTCGATATCGGCGTCCAGGCGATCGGCGACCTGTGAAAGCTCGTTCATCAGGCTGATCTTGGTGGCCAGCATGATATTGGCCGCGTACTTGGTCAGCTCGGCCGAGCGAATATCCATGACCATGGTCCGATCGTGCTGGCGGTTGAACGGCGCGTAGAGCGCGCGTAGATGATCGGCCGCACGTTCAGTATCCACGCCCACGACCACGCGATCAGGCTTCATGAAGTCATCGATCGCCGCCCCTTCCTTCAAGAATTCGGGGTTCGAGGCGACATCGAAATCGACTGTCGAACCGCGCTCGGCCAGCACACCGGCCAGCGCCTGTCGCACCTTGTCCGAAGTGCCCACGGGCACGGTGGATTTGGTGATGACCAGTCGATAATCGGTCATGTGCTGGCCGATCGTCTCAGCGACCTTGAGCACATATTTCAGATCCGCGCTGCCGTCTTCATCGGGCGGCGTGCCCACGGCGATGAATTGCAGTGTGCCGTGGGCCACGGCCTGGCCGGCATCGGTGGTGAACGACAGACGGCCAGCGGCGGTATTTTCGGCGACCAGCGTTTCCAGGCCCGGCTCGTAGATTGGAATCTCGCCCTGCTTCAGTCGCGCGATCTTGTCGGCATCGACGTCGACACAAAGCACGTCGTTGCCGCTGGAGGCCAGACAGGCCCCGGTGACGAGTCCGACATAGCCTGTACCGAAAATCGTGATCCGCATGTCCGCCCTGCTCCTTGTCTATGCTCGATTATGTTTCGTCGACGATGGCCGACGATTATGCGTGGCCGGTGCGGCGCTCGCGAGCCGATTGCCGCACGGCGACCAAAAAAAAGCCGCCGATCATCGACCGGCGGCTTCTATTATGGCGTCCCCAAGGGGATTCGAACCCCTGTCGCTGCCGTGAAAGGGCAGTGTCCTAGGCCTCTAGACGATGGGGACGTCGATTTGGTGGAGCCAGGCGGGCTCGAACCGCCGACCTCAACACTGCCAGTGTTGCGCTCTCCCAGCTGAGCTATGGCCCCTATGACTCTAGGAGCTGCGCATTATAGGGATCGATTTCGGGTTTGCCAACACCTCGAAGCAATTAATTTGTAATCGCTTTCTTCAACGCCTCGATGACTTGATCCTGATCGGATTCCGAGAGGTAGGGATGCATCGGAATACTCAAAACACGCTCGGCAGCGTGCTCGGATTTCGGAATCGGCACATCCGAGTAAAGCGCCGGCTGTCGATTCAACGGCACCGGGTAATAAACCGCACTGGGAATGCCTGCCTCGTTCAAGGCCGCTCTCACCTGATCGCGGTCATCGACCTGAATCGTGTACTGCGCATACACGCTGGTGCAGCGCGGGTCGACATAGGGCGTTTTCACGTAATCTGCCAGGGCCTCGTGGTAACGGGCCGCCACCTGTTCACGACGTGCGACTTCATCGTCGAAGACATCCAGCTTGGCCAACAGAACCGCCGCCTGCATCGTGTCCAGACGCCCGTTAATACCCAGCATCGGGTGATGATACGGCGCTGTCTGGCCGTGATTGCGCAGCTGGCGCATCTTTTCGGCCAGCGCGCCGTCATGGGTGAAGGCCGCCCCGCCATCGCCGTAGCAACCCAACGGCTTGGCCGGGAAGAATGAGGTCGCCGCGATACCCGAGGCGCCACAGGAGCGCATGCCACTGAACGTAGCGCCGAAGCTCTGGGCCGCATCCTCGATCACCGGGATAGCGTGGCGCTCACCGATATCGTTGATACGCGCCATGTCCGCCATCTGGCCAAACAGGCTAACCGGCACGATCGCCTTCGTGCGCTCGTTGATTTTCTCCTCGATCAACTCGGCGTCGAGGTTATAGGTATCGGCATCAATATCCACGAATACCGGCGTGGCACCCAACAGCCCGATCATCTCGCCCGTGGCGATGAAGGTGAACGGCGTGGTGATGACCTCGTCGCCCGGCCCGATATCCAGCGCCATCATCGCTACCAGCAACGCGTCCGTGCCACTGGCCAACGCGACGCAGTGCTCGACACCGGCATAGTCGGCCAAGCGCTGTTCGAGCGTCTCGACTTCCGGGCCCATGACGTACTTGCCGTGATCCAGAACGCGATGAATGCCGGCATCCACCTCATCCTTGATGCGACGATACTGTGCCTGAAGATCGATCAACTGCATGGCGTGGCAATGCCTGTGGCCGGCGTGAATCAGCGAAGAATAACATCGCTCGAACAAACCCTCGACTGAATGCGTTGACCGCAGACGCCGGCCTCGCTAGAATCTCGGCGCTCGGGCGGTTAGCTCAGTGGTAGAGCACTGCCTTCACACGGCAGGGGTCACTAGTTCGAATCTAGTACCGCCCACCAATAAAATCAGGGGCTTAGGCGATTCGCCTGGCCCTTTTTTATGTCGTACGGATCGCCGTACGGATATTGAAAACGATTCGGGAACAGCTCGGGCGCGCGCGAGTCCTAAAAAGCCCTCGGCACCTTGTACCGCGCCATCTTGGCCTTGTCCTGGCAGCTGCGACATTCAAAGCCCACTGAATAACCGATCAGTACCAGCCGCGGGGCTTTCGATCCGCACTTAGGGCAGCCGTCCTCGATCCGCTCGACGCCGGGATGTCGGTACCGGTCTTCGATCATCTGAGCTACATTCTGGTAGGCCTTCACGATCTCGCCCATCAGCTGCACGGTATTTGGCCCGGATACATAGGGGCCGGCCGTACGCCACTCGCCGTCGATGTACTTCTCCAGCCGCATACGCCGGACGTCCTCGGCGTGGCCCACGCGCCACTCATGCAAGCGTAGATCGTCAGGCAAGGGCCAGTATTGGTCTGGTGGCGGTTGTCCGGGGTTCGGCATAGCGCCGATCGTAACTGTATATGAGTACAGTTTCTAGCTTTGAAACAACCCTTTAGTAACGGCGAGCACCAAGCCGATTGCACTGACAGCCGTTGATCCAGAAATTGTAATGAGCACTGAATCTGAGAGGTCAAATCCGCGGACAGACCACGCGTCGAGAACTACCAGAACCCCGACAACGGTGGTGTAAGCAACCATGTAACAAAAAACCCACCTCGCGTATTTCCACCGCAATTTGCGGTTTACGCGAATGTTCAAATTGCTTTCTCTTAAACCCTGCGTTTTAACCCTTTCCATCTCGGAAGGGCCTGGAGGGTCAAAAGTCCCGTATTCTTTCCGCGCCGAAGTATCTTGCGGGACATCCATGAACGCTGAGCGCCCTTCAGACACTGCCGCCGGACCATAGCCCGCTGAATCGTCGGCCCTTTTCGAACTCACGATGTGGCCGCAGTCTCGCGAGAACGGTAAGAGTCAAGTAGGCCTTGGAATTCGTCAAAAATATAGCGATCTGGAATCACGAGACCGTCTGGCACACGGTAATTGTATTCCTGTACGACACGCTGCCAGGGTGTGCCCGGCTTGTGCGTCATTTCAGATAGAGCTAGACCAGAAAGATGCCCATATCTCGTCCAGATCCAATCAATGAGCGACTCAATTAATCGGTCGTCTTGGTCGACAACACTAATTTCCTCGAACGGACTGCCCGACTTCGGGGCCTTAATTTTCTGGTGCCCGAAAACTTTGAATATATGATAGAGGGACTGGAAGACGGGTCCGTAAGCCCAAACTTGTGGACCTTCCAAGCATAAAGGCTGTTGGTCCTGGTTTTTTCCAACAAGCCACCATCCATAAGAGCAATAAACGAGCTTTTGCAGCTTCATATGCTCTATACCGTCTGACTCGTGCGAAAATTTTTGAATAAAAGTATTCGCGATCGCTAACGGAGTATAAGGAACTGGCACATACCCTCCTGAGTGACAGCTCTATGTGGGAATAAAAGACACTGCTCTATAGAAATCAACTATTGAGTTAGTGCTTGCTTCTGGTTTAGTTAATTGTTGTCAGGTTAGCAGGTTACAACTTCGCCGTCGCATGTTGGTGACACGATCACGACGGTTCAACGACACCAGCTCTTGCGTGTCCCACCATCGTAAGGCCGAGCAAGGCCCGCCCCGATCAGCATCTGGCCCAGATCGCGGCCATCCACAACGACGTTGGAATCGATCCTGAAATACTTATCACGGCCCAGATGCTCCAGGCGTATCGATTGAGCGCCGCGCAGCTTGGCGACCGTGAACTGTTTCGCCTGGCGTGCCTTGTCCTTCTCGGCCTGGCACTGGCCGCGCATCTCGGGCGTGTTGGCGCCGCGGACTCTTATAGGTATGCGCTCACCGATGATCGGCGGCTAACCGGCAATGTCTGCCCGGAACGTATCGCCGTCGTAAATACTGGTGACACGTTCGACGGTGGCCGAGCCGTAGTCTGTGGCTTGGGCGACGGGGCACAAAAGAGCCACCAAGATCGCTGAGATGCTCGCCGTTTTTTGCATCAGAAAGTTTTCTCCGGGTCTATGTGATCAGATGCAGAAGCCAACCGCTCGCCCCGACAGTTACAACGAGTTCGGCAATCTTTCTGAAAGATTCAGAGGACTTCCTTGGCTGCATTTCTCCATCTTTAACGGTTACGCAAACGTAACGTAAGGCAAAAACTAAAAGCCGGTCCTTAAAAGTTGGTCGAAAATCGAGGCTTGTGCAGATCATATAAGACACGAAACACTTAAAATGAAGTCGAAGTCTCAAATCATGTATTTTCGACGCTTTCGAAAATAGACCTAAAATAATAAAATCTTCTATCGGTCGCGTATTTTCAGAAGTTGCAGGATAAAGAAAACAAATTACAGCTCCATTATCGCCTCTTGCGTAATGCAAAGTCCCTCCGTTTTCAACCAGCAAACGTCTTGATGGCTTACCGACGCGATGATCGAAGGTGACGATCTCATCAAAAGGCTTTTGACCAAAATTGGCGCTGCAAGTTTTCGTTTCGGGTGAGTTCTTGATCCTGTCCACAACCCCAAAAGGCTTAATGAAAAAATTATAATGACTGCTTAAATCAGAAAAGATGCCATATCTCTTAGATAAAAGCTCAACACGCTCTTTGAAATGCCCCCTAAACTTGTAAAACTCTTCGTATTTATCTAATCGACTGGTCATGCTGTAAGTACGCCTTTATCATTCTTACTTGATTTCCCCGCCCGCTTGGCAATCGGCCAGCTTTCATAGTTGGTATGCTGGCCATCGGTCAGTATATCGTCCAAATGCTCGCCGTCGGGATCGATCCAGGCCCGCGCCGCCTTGGCCGTCAGGACCTGGGGCTGGCGATTATGGATATGGGCAATATCCGGGTTCGGCTGGCCGGTCAGGATGGCGAAGGTCACGTGACCGGCCGCGGCGTGGTCCTCGGGCAGCTTGGCCGCCTTCGACCAAATGCCCGCAAGAAAGAACGGATGCCCGCCCGCCGGCCGGATGGCATACGGTTGCTTGCCACCCTCGCCTCGCTGCCATTCGATCCAGTAGTCGAGAGCGATCAGACAGCGCTGGCGAGCAAACGCCCGGGCGAACAGTTTCTTGTCGGCGGCCGTCTCCGATCGCGCATTGATCGGTGACAGCTTATCGTCGCTCGCCCAATTCGGAATGAACCCCCACCACGCCGGCCCGATGGTGGTCTCGCCGGTGTCCGGGCGCACCAGGCCCACGGCCTGGAACGTGCCGGGTGGCCGGTTGTAGCCGGGCGTATCGTCGAGCTTGGGTGAAACCATCGCATCGATGACCTTGGCGAAGGCCTCGGCCGCGCTGGTTCTGCCGTATCTTCCACACATGTCGACAATTATCTGAAAGCCGGGTTGTTTTGACGGCTACACCATCACTCCCCATTTACGATAGGAGTCGAATGTAAAAATTAGGAGTTCGCTGAGAGTACTTAGAGGTGCTGATAGCTGCTTTCTTTTCTCACTGTCGGCACCTCACAACCCTGAATCGCTCTACTTGACGAGCCTCGCTAACTAAATCGAGGTCGGCACGCGATACGTCTGGCTGGCAACCCCTGACGCTGGAAATTAGCTTGCATATTATTATCAAGAAATGGACTTGCGCGGGTCCATTAGACACTTCTGGCCTGCGATTGGATTTGCCCGGGTCCGCTATTAGAACTTCTTAATCATACTTCAGAAATTGTCGATGGACCGAGTTGAAATTAGGTGAGTAACTGACTGCGTCCGTTTCATCAGACACACAGTCATGCGTAACTACCCAGCTAGCCCCGATGTTCAACTCCCGCGCAAAGACATTCTAGGTTACGAATCGGCCTGGAACATCTCTCCATTCGGGCTCGCTCAATTCGAGCACAACTATGATCCGGATCTTCTACTGAAGATTGAGAAGAAGGCTCTGGCTCTCAAGGAAACGCACGCAATTCATAAGCATCTCGACCTGACGTTTATCACAGGCGCCGATCGCTTCATTCCTGAAATCGGCGAATTGATACGCGACAGCGATCGGCTTCGATATCTAAGCGAGGTGATCGGAACCCCCGTCGAGCCTTACCCGTTCTCTGTAGTGAGTTCGACGGTCACCTTCATGGGCCCCACTGATGGCTCGGTCTCGTGGCACGGCGATGGCGTGCCCGTGACGGAATTGATCCCCCTATCTCTCAGTGATGATCTGCAAGGTGGTCACCTGCAAGTCTATCGCGGTAACCCCGACGAAGGCCGTGCCTTTCTGAACTCAGGTGCGACGCTCGATCCCGAAAAAATCGAACCTTTCCAACATAGACTCGGATATAGCACCGTGGGTCAGTTCCTCGGCGTACTTCATCGTACGGCACCTATAACCCAGGGGACGCGTACCACACTCGTACTGAATTTGCGGTCGAGAGTGATGCCGTGGGTGGATGACAACCGGCTTTTCTATCTCGCTGCCGACAACGACCACGATCAGTCGAACTGGGTCGATGAAATTCGAGCCGATGTTTACGACAACCAATTGCCGGCATATCGCGCATTCGAAGAAAGAAGCACGAAGCGCGAAAAAGACTTGGCACACGGCTCGTGAAGTCCCATTTTTTAAATGGTGCTGGTCTTGCTCTGTGCGCGATCGCGTTCTGGTCGACCAACGCCACGGTCGCCCACTGGCTTCTTGAAACGAATCAGCTCTCGAACGTGCAGTTGCTCCAGTTCATCGGTGCGATGCTGGTGTTCTTTTTCTTGAAAAGAAAAGGCCCAACGCCAGCCGCGGGAGTTCGGCTTCGAGGCGCTGTGACTGGAGTCCTGGGTTTGGTTGGCACGATGGTCTTCCAGTACATCGCGTTCGCGACCGCGCCTGTGATTCAGGCGAACATCATTGCTTATAGCTGGCCTCTGTTACTGGCCATCAGCCATGTTTTGCTCGGACAATCTTCCAGCTCGTTCTTTCTTCTGACCAGCGCAGTACTTGGGTTTGTGGGGGTGAGCATGGTCTCGGGTATTGCGTCTGCTTCAGCCGTATTCAGTCCAATCGGTTATTCCGCGGCAGCAATTTCCGCGATCTGCATGGCGAGCTATTCATACTTGGTGGGCTCTATCGAGGCAGAGCCAAGAGACGTACTTCTGCCAGCTGCAACGATCGGAGTCCTGGGTTGCCTGATCTGGGTGGCGAAAACCGGCTTCGACTATCGTTCCGCAACGGAGCTGATGGCTGGACTTTACTTGGGTGCGGGCCCGATGGGGCTCGGTTACCTCCTCTGGTCTCTGGCGATGATCCGTGATTCGAGCGGGCATATCGCAGTTCTTGGCTACCTCACGCCAGTCACCTCGTCATTGTTGCTATGGGTGACCGGCTCACACCTCAGTGCGATCGCCCTCGTAGGGGCGATGCTCGTGATAACGAGTTGTGCCGCGATCGGCTGGCAACAGACGGTCGGATCTAAATCGGAAAGTAGCGAAAGTATTTCAAACTAAAAGGCAACCTTTATGCTTGATTACAATGGTATTTGTCGAGACATGGAAATCCAGCCTCAAATTAGTGCGAATTCTCGGGCTTGCCAGAGTGCTGAAGGATTTTCGGCTATCGTGGATGGGACGCGCACAAACTTTAAGATGCACGATTACCCATCGATGTATCGCGTGCCAGGGCTGTACGACGCGATGATGTTCGGAATGCTGGGCTGCCGTACGCCAGCGCTTCTCGCAAAAGTGGTCGAAGTTTGTCTTGAGGCATCAGCGTTCAACGGTTCTATCCGTATGCTCGAGATCGGCGCCGGGAGCGGCGCGTTCGCCGAGCAGATTCGTCGACGCAACTTCATAGTCGAGCGCCTTGTAGGCCTTGATATACACGAGGAAGCTCGAAGCGCAGCTGAGCGCGATAGACCCGGCGTCTATGACGACTACCTAATATGCGACCTAACAAGACTTGACCGACACGTAGCAGAGCGAATCAAAGACTTATCACCGAACTGTGTGGCGGTTGCATCAGCAACTGGTTGGGGCAACCATATCCCCGTTGCCGGCTTTCAAGCCGCCTTCGATCACTTGTCCGATCAGGGCTGGTTCGTCTTTCACGTCAAACCTAACGATCCAGATCCGGAATGCATCGCGCTGAACGAGTGGATAACCCAACTCATCGCTTCCGGAAGCATACTGAATCCCACACGAGGCCGCATCTTTCACCGGGAGAACGTCGATGGGAATCCAATCTTCTACGACTATATCGTAGGTCAAAAAGCTTAAACGTTCCGTCGAATCTCTTTCCCATCGTCTAGTTTTGAACTACCAACGATTCTCAGTTAACGGAACTGATTGCTTTTTTGTAGAGGACAGGAGTAATTCGTGATAAGGCTCTAAAGTGTCGTCGTGACCGATTGGGAGTCTTATCCTAAATTGCTGCACCTGCGAGCTTTGGAAACAGATACTCTATATACTTTGCGGGAAAGCCGGGTCTTACGCTGCCGCGTGCTCCTTCGGTTTCGAGCAAGCCCTCATTGATCAGCTGACGGATCACATCTCTCGCCCGACGTTCTTGGTAGCCAGTGTGCCGGCCGGCCTCGCTCCGTGACAGCTCGCCCTCGACATAGATCGTCTTTAGAACGTTTTCAGCTCGTGGATCTAATATAGCGACATCGTCCAATCCGCCGTCGCAGGCTTGCCTCACGAGGATCTCGACACGCCTCTTGTACGTCTCGAACGACAATAACTTACCCATATAGGTGGACTGATCCAGGCACTGGTCTAGGAAGAAGTTGCAGAAGTTGAAAAGGCCATTATCGCTGCGGGGTCCGCGAGACGCGTATGAATTTTCGCGAGCCATGTCGCCCTCGCGCAATGCGCTGTAGTACAGGTTACGATGTCGCGCTAAACCGCGAGACAGGCTCCAGTGCAAAGGTTCGCCGAGGACACGCTCGAGGTAGAGTTCGGTAAACAGCCGTGTGACCCGGCCGTTCCCGTCGAGAAAGGGATGAACATGAGCGAGCCTGTGGTGGCTTGCGGCCGCGGCGATTAGACCCATTTCGCCGCGTAGACATGGTTGGTTCAGTCGGTAGTGACTGTCGAAGCACCTCATCGTGCTCTCGAGCTCGCGATGATCTATCGCCACATGTTTGCCAACTTGAACGTCTTTTGTTCGCCATTGTCCAGGAATGATGGGTTCAGAAAACGTGCCATCAGGAGCATGCGCCCGGAGTTCAAGATCTGGCAGGTCACTGAAAATGACTCGGTGGATGGATCGTATAAAGTCCGGATCTGTTATGTGGGGTATATCCGCACCTTCTACCTCTCTGTAGTCCGCTAGTTTGTTGCGGGCTTCACGTAAGGCAAGAGTGATACGGACATCGGGGTCAATCTCGTTCAGGCCGCTTTGCACAGCGCGTTCGATGTTTATGGGGTGCGTACCCTGACCTTCGATCTGGTTTGAGTAGTACGCATTCACCCCGCTGAGCATCCGCGACACCGCAGCTCGGGTTTGGGGAGCCGCAATTCCATTCAGCTCGCTTGACAGTTGCGTGAGACGAAAAGCTTTGGCGTGCAGCTCGCCCTCTGGGTCCGATGGGAAGAACGGCGCCATTCCGTACGACAGATCCACGAGTCGCAATCTAGCGGGCAGCTTGTACAGCTATTGTGCCGGTCCGAATGCCGGTTGTAAATCTTGTGTCTATGATCGTTATAGGCCGCCGTTACAAGCAAACACCATATGCCTTTATCAAGTTGTCGGCTCTAAACGCGCATTTCGTGCCGGTTCATATGCCGGTTTATTTGCCGGTTTCGATGACAGGGCATTACTCGGCACGGTCCAACGCCTCTCTATACTGCTCGAGATCCTGGTCGCATACCTCGCTGCCGTTTTTGAACGTTACATCTTCCAGATCGTCGCTCTCGAAGAGATACCGTCTATCTTCAGGGTCTTCCAAGTCATAGCCCAGCCGCTCCAAGTCTTTCGGCATCAACATACGCCATAGCCGAAATCCCTGCTCATTAACGTGGCCAACTTCATGCAGGTATAGTTCACCTCTGTCCTCGGCGTCGCGTGCTTCAGCTTCTGGATAGAGTGTGTCCGTTGCAGGCACTACAGCGACACTGGTCGATGCGAGGTCATCCGAGCGTTTGACATATGTTTGAATCGCTTGAGCCAGTGGCATTTTGTCGTTGTATTGCTGCAGTTCATCCCGTAGTTCGCCAACTGTCGTAAGAGGCTCGCTCGGATTTCTGTTTCCTGATGTTGCGTCCATGGTTCTCCTCGCGTCTATTTAAGTTGAAGGCGTTGTCTGATGTTTGCGCCGCAGCGTCTTTGTCCGACCGAACAATTAGCCGCCTCTACGGCGTCCTTCTCGCCGGATACCGTTGGCGATGTCTCTTTAAGCTCTGAATGAAGACCGATGACAGAGCGGTATCCAGCTTCATATTCCAATATAGAGCATCGGGCTCTAAGCTAGAGCGGCTTTTCGCACCACCCTTCGTCCGGCCGATGCCTGGTCGATACGACGGTATTGCATAAGCGAGGGTGGTTACAGTCGATGCGAAATCTGGCGCCACAGAGGGACCAGATCGTCATAGGCAGGAAAATGTCCGCCGCTGACAACGACATGGTCAGTACGTCCGGTCGTCATTTCACGCCAGCGCTCGTGTTCGCTCGTCGCCTGGTCATCACGAGCGCTGATCGATATGATCGGCGAACTGATCTGCAGCTCGGTGCATGAGAACGACAACCCATCGGCAACCGTGATATCAGCAAGAAAGGCGTCGACCACGATGTTGAGCATCCGCCTATCTCTCAGAATCGGGGCTGGTATCGCGTTCAAACGAACCAAGTAGGACAACGCCCACTCATGTCTACTTGATTGAAGGCTGTCTTTGTCGAACTCTGTTTCCCCGAGCAGATTCTCGCGAAGGTGGAGAGGCGTATTACAAGCAAGAACGAGTAGTTCTGCTTCCAGGCTCGACAACTGAGCCCGACGCAGTGCCGCGGATTGGACGGCCCAGGCGACGTAACAGCCGAAACTATGGCCGACATAGATCAGTCGCCTGGGACCTGCATCGGCAAAGTGCTCGATATACCAGGCGAAGTCGTCCACGACGTCATCAATCGAGTGCAAGAGTGGCTCGTGCATACGACGGCCTCGCCCCGGCAATTCGTAGTTGATGACAGACACGTCAAGTACGTCTTCTGCTGACCTCGAAAACGGCCCGCAGCTGCTCGCCGTTCCGCCAGCCGGCGGAAAGAATACAACAAGGGGTTCACTCGGTGTGCTTAGCGTCATAGCGAACTTTGAGCACGCCCTTCTTGATTTTCGTACTGATGATTTCGTATGTCGCCAGGCATCCGGTATCCCTGACGTGCGTTCCGGCGCACGGAAACTCGGGTAAGTCTCCGACCTGCACGAAGGATGTCTTTTTGTCTTGACGCACGTGTACCGGAAGCCGCTGGGACAGCACCTGGGACAACCGGCTCTTCACGTCGTCTTCAATATCCGACCAATCTGTCATGTTCGACGGGTCTTTCCGCGTGAACTCGATTCGAGCTTCGCTCGGAAAATGGTTCGCTTTCTTGGCGAACCAGCCGTGCTCATCAAGCACGTTGGCAATGATATGCCCAAAGGTATGCAGAGCGGCGTGACGCAAGCGCGTGTCTCGATCGACGCGTATCGTCACCCTGTGCTCATCGATAAAACCGTGCGCCCGGTCGGCCGGGACCAAGAGTGCGACACGCCCGGCTTCTTTTACGACTTCAGCCGGTACGTCGTTCACCGTGACGTCGTCCGATGGCTGGCCGCCACCTTGAGCGTGAACGATGTTGTCGGCAGGAATAATTGAGACCCGGTCCGAGCCTAACGCGCGAGACTCGAACCGGGTATCGATCGACAATAGATAGGTATCGTCGAGGAACAGGTGTGATTGCTCGACCATGACTAGGCGAGCGCGTCGAACTTGAAGCCGGTCAGGCTGTGTGTGAATACGGTGTTCGTCTTCTCACGACTCTCGCCTGAAACGACAACGGCACCGTAGTTGTCGAGCGGGATCCGCCCGCCATACTCGACGACTTCGTCGGTATCGGGATAGATTTTCACGTCGCTTGGCACGTAGCGAGCAGCGAACCCCATTCGATAGTTCGCCGCGTCCGTTTCGGTATTCGGATACGACGCATGCATGAGTGTCGACCAGAAGATCGCACACTGGCCAGGCTCGAGTTCCAGCGGGACCGCATTGGCTTCATCGGGCGTGAACTCGGGGTCGATCTGCAGCTCACGATAGTCGTAACCGAAAAAGCCCCGCTGGACGCCATCCTTTTCCTGGTTGTTGACCGAGTCCCCGCGGTACGCCATCTCCTTCTGCTCGTCGTAGTTCATCTTGAGATGGGTACTGGGAATGATCTGCAGGCAACCGTTGCGCTTGTCCGCACGGGTAAACGCGGTCCAGACAGTGATTGTGCCCTTGCCGAAATTGTCTTCGTCTTCATCGGGCCATAGGATTTGCGGCTTGCCCGAGGCATTGGCAAACGTATCTGCCTGATGCCAATCGGTGCCCTCGTCGCCCGGGTATTTGGGAAAGAACTCGGTGCGCCAGCACAGGACATCGGGACCGAGAATCTGCTGGAGCTTGGCGACGACCACGTCGTTACAGATGTGCGAGGCCAGCTCGTCTACGTCCAGATGGCGATCGTAGTTCGCGATGTTCGTCGCCGCCCCATGGCTATCCAGCGCATAGGCAGCGTGCTTACGGTCCAGAAGCTTCACTCGGATCGAGTTCCACATCTTGGTCATTTCGTCCGGTGTATATACCGTCACAGGGGCGATATAGCCTTGTTCCCAGAACGATCGAAGTTGCTCTTCGGTGAGCTTCAGTGAATCTATGGTTTGATCAAGCATCGTGCTCTCCTTGAATGCAGTCTTTCACGGCGGCGCCCAACGGCTTCGTGAAGAGATCGAACATGCTCAGATTCATCCCGAAACGCTGTTCGACTTCGGTGTCAAGCTCGGCAGCGAGTAGAGAGTTCCCGCCCACGTCGAGAAAGTTGTCGCACCGAGAGACCGACTTCCCGAGCTTTGACTCGAGAATCTCAAGGACAACCAATTCGACGTTTTGGACATTAGCCTCATCGGGCTCTTGAATAACCGACTTATCATTCATCGTTAGACAGCCAAAACCGTGTTGAAAGGGCACGATTAATATAGGCAGACAAGCGATGTTGTTAAAAACGCGAAATATTAATTAACGGATGTTTATTCAAATTAATTAAAGGGCCGATACGTAATTCTGAAACATTCCCACGTGTGCCCCGCTTAAGCGAAGTATGCTCGACGCCGGTATGTCGAGAGCGGTCTGATGGATCGTTGGGGCGGTTGATTCATCGGTTTGCGCTGTGTCACGTCTTCGTGTGCCTGTTGAGTGACGACGTTCCTTTCACGGGCTGAATGTGATAAGAATTATTTCTAGATTCGTACATAGCACTCGACGCATGTCTCGAGACACTGCTGATTCGAATGAACGTATGGATTCGAGCGACTCGGATCGTTTTCTGACTGAGCTGCTTTCTCTCAGGTGACTGCACGGTGCTTGTGTCGAACAGCTCGGCCAATCACTGTTGCACTGGGAGCAACGACAACGCGGGATGACGTGCGGAATGGGTCAGAAGAACCTCAATGTGCAGACGTTACGAACCTTTATAAGCGTTGCGCGTCTCAACAGCATGGTTGCGGCCTCGTCCGAGGTACACCTGACACAGAGCGCTATAAGTCAGCAGATCAAGGCTTTTGAGACGTCTTTGAACGTGAAGTTGTTCAAGCGTTCCGGTCGCTCGCTTGAATTGACGTCCAGCGGGCGGGCCTTGCTAACAAAAGCTGAAGAATTCGTCCGACTCAACGATGAGTTTTGGGCAGATGTGCAAGGCGAAACAAGCCGTACTCATATACGCCTCGGCGTCACGTTCGACCTCGCCGCCATATTCGTGTCGTCTACGCTGTCTCATTTCACCGAGAACCATCCCTCGGTAGACGTCTCGATACAGTGCGGGACTACAACGGAACTCAAATCGAAGTTGAAGTCGAACTCAGTGGATGTCGCCATCGTGCTTGAGGCAGATAAACCGGTCGAGGGGATATACCTCTCCAGGGAGCAACTGCATTGGATGGGTTCAAGCAAGACACCCACAGAGGGTACCCGGCCGCTTCAGGTCGCTTTTATCAGCGAGGAGTGTGCATTCAGAACGGTGGTCGAATCGGCGCTCGATAGTCGCAACATTCCATGGAGTTCGTTTTTCACCGACCGCAGCTTCGATGCGGCAAGAGCCGCGGTGAAGACGGGCTTTGCCGTCACCACCTGGCTCGAATCGACCGCACGACTGAACCCTGACATTGAAGTTGTCGACGCGGCCCTGCCGCCTCTGCCTTCGTTCAATCTCGTTCTCTACGACGGCAAGAGCTGTCCCGACACCCTGGTCGAATCGCTGACTCGTCACCTGCAGGAAAGCCTTGCCTGAAGCTGTGTGTGTCGGGTCTTTTGGGTTCTGATGCGCTGGCTTATAGGAACATCGTCAAGACGAGAATGCCCTGGCTTGGATGATGCCGATCATTCGGCGTAGAGGTTCAGCGGCACCCCATAGGAGCTGATCGCCGACCGTGTAAGCGGTAAGGTATTCAGGGCCGGCCGAAAGCTTTCGGATTCGCCCGACCGGTATTGACAGCGTACCGGCGACTGCCGAAGGCGTGAGCTGCCGAAGCGTATCGTCCTTGTTATTGGGGACGATCTTGACCCAGGGATTGTGCTCGGCGAGTAGTTGTTCGACTTTTGAAATGGCAACATCGCGCTTGAGCTTGATTGTGAAGGCCTGCGCGTGACAGCGCATCGATCCGATCCGAATACACAGACCATCGACAGGCACGGGGCGTTCGAGACGGTTCAGCACCTTGTTGGTTTCGACACCCCCCTTCCATTCTTCTTTCGACTGCCCGGTCTCCGGCATTTCCGAATCGATCCATGGAAGCGCCGATCCAGCCAGCGGGTGGCCGATGCTGGTGACGGGGAGATCCGCCGATCGCAGCGTTTGCGTCACGCGTCGGTCGATCTCAAGGACCGACGGATCCGTCTCGTTCATGTCCTCGGGCAGTGCATCGACGATTGCCTTCATCTGGAACATGAGCTCACGCATTTGAGCCGCGCCGGCACCCGAGGCGGCTTGATAGGTCATGCTCGAGATCCATTCGACCAGATCCGCCTCATACAGCCCGCCAAGAGCCATCAGCATCAAGGACACCGAGCAATTCGTTCCAGAGAAGGTACGAATGCCCGCGTCGATTTTCTCTTCGAGGTGTTCAAGATTCACCGGGTCGAGAACCAGACCAACGTCGGGGGCCAGTCGCAGTTCACTCGATGCATCGACCCAGAAACCGGCCCATCCCCTGTCTCGCAGGTCTTGATAGACCGCTTTCGTGTAATCGCTACCCTGCGTCGAGATCAAGAGATCGAACGATGACAGGATCGCAAGATCGTATGCGTCGAGCAGATCATAGGCGCTGCCATGGATAGATACGGTCGTACCCGGTGCGGATGTCGAGAACAGGCTGATCGCGAGACGTTCGAGATCGCCTTCCTCGTGGAGCCGTTGCAACAGTACGGAGCCCACCATGCCCCGCCATCCGATAAAACCGATCTTCATATCGAGGCTCCTAGACGTTTCGCGGGGCTGTTCTCGAGGATTTGACTGCCGGCTTGCTCACTTGAAGCTT
Organism: Salinisphaera japonica YTM-1; assembly: GCF_003788585.1. GTDB lineage: Bacteria > Pseudomonadota > Gammaproteobacteria > Nevskiales > Salinisphaeraceae > Salinisphaera > Salinisphaera japonica. The sequence continues at coordinate 39,466 of NZ_AYKG01000045.1, forward strand.
CGGCAACAGAACTATGCTGACCAAGCCCAACATGATCAGGCCGACACCGATGAGCTCGGGTGATGACAGCCGATCCCCGAATATCAGGTAAGAGAAAATCAGACCAAACACGGGCACCGCCAACGTGAACGGCGCGACCTTCGACACCCCGTGTTGCTTGATCATCTGACTGAACAGGCCGTACCCGAACAGGGTGGTCACATAACCGAGATAGATGAGGCAAAGGATCTCGATCGCGTCGATTTCCATGATCGAATGACGCACGACTGCTTGCCCATTGGTGACCAGCGCTGCCATGAATAACGGGATGATGGGTACGGCGCTGGTCCAGACGATAAAACTGATCATGTTCACCGCGCCGGCCTTTTTCGTCACGATGTTCGCGATCGACCAGCACAGGGCCGCGGCGAGCAGGAAGACGATACCGACGAATGTCGGTGAGCCACTGTTCACGACGAGGATCACGCTCGCACCGATCACCGCCAATACCAGACCGACACCGGTCAGGCCGTTGATTCGTTCCCCAAACACGAAGAACGAAATGATGATCGAGAAGAAGACCTGACTCTGGAGCAATACCGAAGCCAAGCCCGAAGACGCACCGAGCTGAATCCCGAAGAACAGCAGCGAAAATTGCCCGATGCCGGAAAAAAGCGCGAACGCCGCGATCAATCGGAAGCTGCATTGCGGCGGCGGCACGATCAGTACAGCTGGAAAAAACGCCAGCAGGAAACGAAACGACGCTAGAAGAAATGGCGGCATGTCTTGGAGTCCGACCTCGATCACCGTGAAGTTGAAGCCCCACAACACGGTCACGAATATTAGAATCGCTGCACTCTTGAAGGTCATGTCAGCACTCAGAGCTCGTACCAGAGCCCGCTGTCGTATGCGATTGTCAAAACGAGCCAGTTTTGATCCGGCCCTATTTCGTTGCGAACGGTTTCGGCGGCTGCCAGACAGGCCGCGCTGGTGTTTCCGATCAAATAACCGTGCGATGCCATGAACGCACGCCGCGTTTGGAGCATTCGCGCCTCCGAGACGGTCGTATGCTCTTCAACGAGGGACCAATCGATCAGTGGGGGCACTACGCCGACGGAAATGCCTTCGAGCGAATGCTCGGCAAAGATATTCTGACGGCTGTCACAGCCTTCTGGCTCGACCAGCACCACACGCACGCCGTAGCCGGCTCTCCGCAGAGCACGCGAGATTCCGGTTAAGTGAGCGCCCGTACCTGCCGAGGTGACGAACACCACGTTTTTGCATTCATGCAGATCGTCGATCTGGCGAGCGATCTCGGGCCCGAGCTCGTACTCATGGGCTTCAAGACCATCGCGATTGTTCAGTTGATCAACGTAGTAATAACGCTTCCCGTCTGCCTGCTGGTTGTCGAGCAGGTGCTGGATGACCGCTTTAGGCTGCAATCCGTCATGTAGCAAATCCTCCCCGACCGACTGTGCGCCGAAGTATTTGATCGCCTCTCGCTTCAACGGACTGAATGACAGGCCGATCACGACATTCACCTCGCACCCTAACTCGGCGGCCGCCAGCCCTAAACCGAAACCGAGATTGCCGCCCGTCTTCTCCAAGATGGTGGTTTCGCCTGGAATAATCTCGCCACGCTTTATACCGTTGCGGATCATCCAGCGTGCGGCGCGCGTTTTATGGCTTCCGCCTGTCTGCTCGCACTCGAATTTCATCAGCAGCCCCGGCGTGATCTCTCGAAGTGGGGTCACGACACTCATGACATTCCTCCGGCCTGAAGCTCTTCGATGAAGGCTTGATTCTTTTTCCGATCGATTTTCGCGTTCTCGTTTTTATCGAGCGCCGAGACCGACAGATACTTCATCGGTCGCATGAACGCAGGCAAATGCTTATTCGCGTGATCGGAAAGTGTGGCAATCACCGATTTGGAATCGAGTTGCTCATCGGTCGACACCAGACAAACAAGAATGTCGGTGTTGCGTATCGTGGCTTTGTACACCAGAAGCTCCGAGCTCGACGTCGCTTGTGTGAGCACCGACTCGATTTCTTCGGGCTCGATGCGAAATCCGTTCAGACTGATCTGGTTGTCCGATCGGCCTACCACGATCAAGGCCCCGTCCTCTGTCAACTCGACGATGTCGCCTGTTCGGTAATAGCGCTTGTGGCCCGAGTGGTAGAACGCCGCCTCGGTCTTTTGCTTATCGTTTAGATAACCCGATGTGACTTGACATCCAGCCAGCTCCAGCGGTCCACGCAGCAGGGTTTTGTCGGCCTGGCCATGGCCCGAACGAATTCTGAATTCAAAGCCAGGCAAGAACTGACCGATCGGGATCGAGCTGCGATCGAGGTCGTCCGCAATGACTTCGTGGTAAGAGGCGTGAACCGTTGTCTCGGTGATCCCGTACATGTTCACGATTCGGCATCGCTCGAGCGGGCATCGCGAGACCCAGTCGACAAGAATTCGGCTGTGGAGCTTATCGCCGCCGAATATGATCGTTCGAAGCGCACTCAGCTTGTCGATCTCGGCCGTCATCGAGGCCTGGTTCATCGCGAATTCGGCCGGCGTTTGATTGAGCACAGTGACGCCTTGATCGACGAGCATTCGTGTGAACGCTTGTCCGTGAAGCTCGTGTCGGTTCGGAATGATCAGAGCTCCACCGACCGCCAACACGCTCCAGATCTCCCAAACGGAGAAATCGAAACTCGTTGAGTGGAGCAGCGGCACGCGATCATCGTTGCCCAAGGTCAGTTGCGAAAACACTGCTTTGAGCAAGGCAGCGAGATTCTGATGCGTGATCGGCACGCCCTTTGGTCGGCCCGTGCTACCTGAGGTAAAGATCACGTAGGCGATGTCGTTTGCCTGCCATGCCCTAAGGCTTTGCGATGTGCGTACGACATCTGCCTCAATGAGCTGCATCAACGATGCAGCACGCGGGCAGCTCTCGATCAATCGCGAGTCATCGGTCAGAACGAGCGTCGATCCGCTTTGCTCGTAGACCTGTTGTACGCGCGTCAAAGGCGAGCCCGGGGCGATGGGCACATAGGCCGCGCCGATTTTCATCAACGCGATCATGATGGCGATCTCGAAGCGAGATGGCTCGAAGCACGTGCATACGAGCGACCCTTGCGACACATCGAATGTCGGGAGATGTCTCATGACGAGTGCGACTAGCGCGTCGAGCTCTCCGTATGTGACCGGTGCCCCGCGATCAATGAGTGCGGTGGCATCAGGACGTTCCCGTACTTGCTGTGCGAAACCGTCGAGGGCGAACATGGCTAGGCCTCCAGCTCGTACGGCCGGGTCACCTGCTGCTCACTGATCAGCACAACTTTCGAGCTCGGAGAAACGTCTCTGGTCACTGTGCATCGGGCGCCAATGAACGAATCCGAGCCGATCGTGATGTTGCCGTAGACGCCGACCATGCCACCGAATTGAACGTTATCGCCGATCGTAGGGTGACGTTTATTCGTCTGGTTCCCGAAGATGCGACTCGAACCGAAGATCACGCCACCGTTGCAATAGACGTTGTCCCCGATCTGGCAGGTTTCGCCGATCACGTTGCCGATGCCATGGTCGATCACGAATGACGAGCCGATAACAGCTTTCGGATGAATATCGGAGTGCGAAAGCAACTTGCCACGTGACGTGATCATCAACGCGAAAAGCAAGGCGTCTCGCGCGCTGGCTATTTCGGGATGTGTTTCCGGCAAGCCCAAGACCCAGTGTGCGACACGGTAATGAAGCACGGCTTGGAAGGATGTGATCGCGACGACGATATTGCGTGCGTCGTGCCCACATGCGGGGTCACGATCGGCATACGCTTGGGCATCGGCGGCGACTTCGTCCAGAACAGAGGACGATCTGATCTGTTCTGCGAGGATATGACCGATGTCACGGGGCAGTGATTCGAGAACGGCATCTTGTACCGCTGACTCAAGCAGAGAGCTGACAGTCATGTTGGATGCTCGGGAAAGCCTTGGACCCTGTATCCCAAATTGATCTGCCGACTACCAGTTACTTTTTTGCAAGTCCTTATTAGCTCGGTTAATGAAAGCGAGAAATGTGTCCCCACCGCGAGCACAGAAATGCCTTCGCGAGCATAGTGTTCGGGATGTTGCCCTGGCTGTTACTCAGATCAACACAAGCTTCGCGCCGACGAGAATAAGAAGGACACCGAGTAGACGTTCAACGATTGGTTTCCAGGATTGAATTCGTGCGAGCAGCCGCGGTGTTGACAACCAGTACGCTAACGCGCTGAACCATGCGAGATGCACGAGAGAGATGATCAGGCCACACAGTAGGCGAACAGTGACCGAGGTGGTTGGCTTTATGACCTGCGTGAATATGCTGAGCAGAATCAGTGTCATCTTCGGGTTGAGCAAGTTGCACCAAAAACCTGAGACAAATGCCTTTCTATCCGAAAGACTGAGCGACCCGCCCGGTTCTGCGGCTGGTCCGCTACTGGCGCCGATAATACTCATGATCCCCAGGTAGATCAGGTAAGCCGCGCCAATCCAACGTATGACTTCGTAGACCGATGGAAAATTCACGATCAGCAATGCCACACCGGTCATGCAGTAAGCGACATGTATCCACACTGCGGCCGCAATCCCGAAGCTGGCAGACACGCCAGCTCGTCGAGAATGAACCAGCGCGTTTCGGCTGATAAGCGCGAAATCCTGCCCGGGGCTGATCGCCATACCAATCGAAATCGAAAAGATTGTTAGCAGCAGCGTGATGTCTGTCGTATGGAACATACTCGACTCGGGTGTGAGGCGCCCTCCTATCTAATATCAGATGAGCGGCCATATTTGCTATTCCAAATCGAGCGTGTCGTTTGCCCCTTTCACGGCTAATTTAGTTACGTATCAGACACATAGCCATAGGCATTAAGTTAGTGCGTCTAAGTTCACGACACCGCGGAGCTCATCACCCACTATTGAGTAGCAGGCCGATCTAGAGTCCAATCGCCCGAAGTCTGGAGATTGGACATAAGGAAGCGCTACACCGAAGAGCAGATCATCGGTTTTCTCAAAGAGGCTGAGGCCGGTACGCCAGTTAAAGAGCTGTGCCGTCGGCACGGTTTCTCGGAAGGCAATTACTACGCGTGGCGGAACAAATTCGGCGAAATGGACGTCTCGGACGCCAAGCCTCTGAAGGCGCTCGAGACGAAGAACAGCCGCTTAAAGCGTTCGCTAGCCGAGTCGCTGCTCGAAAACGAGGTCACGTTCGAGGTCTTGCGAAATAATGGTAACCGCAACAGCCAAGCGCGAGTTGGTGCGGTTCATGAGCCCGCGAGGACTCAGCGAAGGACGTTCAGTGGCCGTGGCCGCGATGAGCGCGAGCGCGTTCCGGTATCAACCGGCGCCGGATCGAAACGGGTGCTTACGCGCCGAGACCCTGCGTCTGGCCCAGCGTTGAAGGCGCTACGGCGGGCCGATGATCTATCTCAAGCTTCGCCAGGCCGGCTGGGCGAAGAACCACAAGCGTGTCGAACGACTCTGTGCTAAGCAAGGTCTGCAAGCACTTTGGCGGCTACGCAAGAAGGTGCCGATAGCCGACCAGCAGCCATTGATACGTCCCGCGCGAGCGAACGGAGTCTGGTCGATCGATTTTGCGGTCGATCGGGTCGCTGATGGGCGTGCCCTCAAGTATTTGGGCATCGTCGACCACGCCAGAACGAATGCGTGGCGCTCGTGCTTGGTCGATCGATGAACAGCACGCAAGTCGCTCGTGTACTTGATGAACTGGCGCTCACCCTCGGTCTGCAGAAAATCACGCGACCCTATAAAGGGCCCGAGTTCATCGGCAAAGCCATGCTGAACTGGGCACATGACAACGATGAACAGCTGAAGCAAATCGAGCCCGGCAAACCGTACCAGAACGCCTATATTGAATCTTTCAGCGGCCGCTTGCGAGATGAATGGCTGAACGAGCACTGGTTCGTAAGCCTCGCCCACGCCACTGAGGTCATCCGAGGCTGGCATTGCGAATACAACGAACAACGCCCGAAGAAGGCACTCAGCGGGCTGACGCCCGCTGACTATACTGCGCAAATCGCTCCAGAAGCGGCAATGTGAACCTCAGGACTCTGCATCAAAACGCTACTGAAACCGGGGGATGGTCGGTGGCAGACATCGCTTCCTGCGCAGTCGCAGAGCTAAACACCCCTGTATTGCAGCCAAAGCCTTGTCGCTGCCTGTGGGCATGTGACGCATTGTCGTTAGCTTTCCCTTGAAGAAGCGAAATGAACAACAGTCGAGTTTTTGTAAGCGAACTGACACAACGACTCTGCTCTACTCTTAACCCAAGCCTAAGCTATTCACAAACTCGCATGGGCAGCAAGTCTTAAGTCGAATACGTGAAAGCCGTTGAGCTTTTTTAAATTTGATTGCTTTTCAAAATGTTCTCAATTGCGCCAACCGCCTTCTATCTCTTACTTAAAAAAAGATCAGCGAGTAACCGATCATCTATTTTTTTTGCTTTGCTTTTTGGCCCAGTAGCCCATGCCTGCGACAAGCGTGCCAAAACCAGCAAGAATTGCGCACAACATTCCAATGCTCATAAACAACCTCAAGAAACTGCTTTCTGCCCGATACGCCATGGTTTGTCAGCTGTAAGGCAGCGGGGCAAATATTGATTCTCTCCGCAGAATCTTTTTTGTCAACTTCATTCGATTTTTGCACACGGCTGCGGAGAAACGCACTGCGCAATCCAAATGAGGCTATCGAACCGAATTCCGACTGAAGGCCTAAGCCGTTCCCGACCAGGCCCGGGTTTGAGAAGCGCTTCGACCCAGAACCCACCGGTTCAAATTTCCGCTTCCGCGGCGATCTGCGCTGGATAGTCAGCGGGCATCATCCAGCTGAGTTCTTTCTTCGGCCGCTCCTGGTTGTGCTCGGGTGCCAGCATCCGATAAGCCTCGTGGCGGGCGCGAGACTGACAAACCATTGCTCGTTCAGGCATTCATCCCGAAAGCGTCCGTTAAAGGACTCGATCTACACGTTCTGGTTGAGTTTGCCGGGATCGATCTGCTTTACCTGGACGCCGTTGCTATGTGCCCAGCTCGATATCGTCTTGCGAATAAATCCAGAACCATTGTCTGGTCAAATGATCTTCGGCAAGCTACGACTGATCGCCAGCGCATCTAGTATGCGAGCGAAATGCACGCCGCTCATTGATCGGCTGGGCGCGTGTGCCACCCACTAGTGCGTAGCGTCGTCGAAGCTGCATAGCCAGTTGGTAGCACGCCCATCAGCCACACGATCGAACACAAAATCCATCGACCAGACTTCGTTCGCACGCGCCGGGCGAATTAACGGCTGGCGGTCTGCTATCGCCACCTTCTTGCGTTGTCGCCGACGCACTTGTAGGCCTTGTTCGGTATAGAGCTGTTCTACGCGTTTGCGGTTGACGCTCCAATCCGCTTGGCGAAGCTTAAGATAGATCATCCGCGCGCTGTAGCCTCGATAGCGCTGCGCAAGGTGTACGATCTCGTCGCGCAAGCGCTCGTTCTGACCCGGCGCCGCTTGATACCGGAATGCGCTAGCGCTCATCGCCGCAACGGCCAACGAGCCCGTTTGCTCAAGCCGCGCTGGCTCATAAACTGCACCGGCTCTCGCCTGGGCGCTGCCGTTACCATTTTTTTCGCAAGACCTCGCGCGTGACTCCGTTCTCAAGCATCAACCCGACCAACAGCCGTTTCAAGCGCGTTCTTTTGAACTCCAAAGCCTTAAGACGCTTGGCGTCCGGCAAGTCCATGCCGCCAAACTTGTTTTTTTTGGTGAAGTAGCTGGCCTTTGAAAAGCCGTGCTGACAACACAGCTTTTTAACCGGTATCCCGCCTCGGCTTTCTTCAGAAAACCGACGATCTGATCTTCGGTGTAGCGACTCTGCATGTCCAATCTCTAGACTTAAGGTGATTGGACTCCAAATCGGGCTGCTACTTAATTGCGGAGAATGGTTGCAAGGGCCCCGGACAAGTCCAGGCCAGTAGATGTGCCGTCCGCTATCAACGGCCGAAAATCTTCTCGTCGGAGATTTCGATGAGATCGTCTCTTTCGAAACCCTCAGGCGCGGGAAACCCTTCTCGAACATATCCTTTCTGTGCCCAGAATCTGCTGCAGTTCTTCTGCACAGCACGATGAATGCAGAGTACAAGGGCTATCTGAAATATGTCCACCAATAGGAACCAAACAGTGACGCAAAACGCGGATAGAGCTAGAAAAACGAGGGATCCTGGCCAGGCGTCTGGAGTGCACAAAACCGCGATTATTAGCAAGTTCAGTATAAAGCCAACCGACCCTAGAGACATGACGCCTACGATCTGCTCAAGCAGGGTTTTCGGCGCGTTGTCTCGAGTAATATGCTCATCGGGAAGGCAGTAGCCGTTCGACTGTTTTTGCCCAGTCATGGTGACGTTCCGTGTTTGCGATCGGTTTTAAATTACCGCCGCAACGCATAGACGCAACTCAACGTTAGGCTTGGTCACTCTCGCCGACGGAAGCTTGAGTTTTGGTCGAGCTGTTACCGCTCCGCTTCTCCTATAGATTGCCAATACGAGCGATCGTTTGTGTCCATTCACCCGCGTTGTTATTTACGCGCCGCACTTCCTTTAACTTCATATGCGCGGCGTCGAAGAAGAAGGCAAAGCCGTTCTCGACCGTCAGCGAGCCATCGTTGGTCAGGAGGATGGCCGGCATCATCGTGGAACCGGCGACCACGCGCGGCTTACTGAAGGTGGTCTATTTCAGCGAACGTTCGTCAACTGTCGGCATATTACCGTTGGCGTCGTAGCCGTGCGTGGCGTTACGTATACCGGTGATCTGCGTAACCGCGCACCGCTCGTCGCCGTAGGTATAGGTACCGATGCCGGTTTTGCTGGCGATGTGGTGATGCCCCCAGAATAAAGCGGTTCTTCGCAGACCAGCGGGATAGTAGCGAGAGAAAGGCGGCGATGCTTCATCGATAGAGTTGGGGTTACCACACCATCCAGCTCTCATAGGCCGCCGCCATGTCCGAGGCTAATCCGCTTTGTCTGTTCTGGGAAGGCTTCGAGCCGGCCGCTTGGCACGACGCGGCAGATGGCAGCCTTCATCTGCGGCTTGAGGCGCGTGCCGATAAGCCATCGCGATGCGGGCGTTGCCATCGGCCAGCGTCTACGGTTCACGATCAGTTACGCCGATGGGTGCGAGAGTGCGATTTGATCGATCGCCGGCTGTGGCTGGACGTGCCCGTGTGCCGCCTGCGCTGCGGCTACTGTGGTATTTGCACAGAACATGTGCCCTGGTTGGCCGGGCGACGCGCCATGACACAGGCGTTGGTCACACGCGTCAAGGCCTTTGTGCGGCAATGGCCCATTCGTCAGGTGGCCCGGATGCTCGAGCTACACTGGCATACCGTCAAAGCCATTGATGTCGCGCGACTTGCGCGCGAATTGCCGATCCCGGATCGGCACGGGCTACGCCGTTTAATGATGGATGAATTTGCCCTGCACAAGGGCCATCGCTATGCCACGGTCGTGGCCTGCGCCGACACCCGTCAGGTGCTCTGGGTCGGTGAGGGGCGTTCTCGCACCGCGATCCGGCCCTCCTTCGAATGGCTGGGCTCTGCCTGTCATCAGATCGAGGCGGTGGCCATGGATATGAACACCGCGTTCGATCTGGAAGTCGCCGCCCACTGTCCAAATGCGGCCGTGGTCTACGACGGCTTTCATGTGATTGCCAAGTTCGGCCGGGAAGTGATCGACCGGGTCCGGGTCGATCAAGCCAATGCGCTACGCGGGCATGCTCATGCCCGAAGGACGGTCAAGCGAGGGCGCTGGCTGCTGCTACGCAATCGCGAGCGTCTGAGCACGCGACAAGCCGTCAAACTGGATGAGTTGCTGGCAGCCAATACGCCCTTGATGCAGGTCTATCTGCTCAAGACCCAGCTCAAGGAGCTCTGGCGTGCCCCATCCATCGAACAGGCCCGCCAACGCTGGCGTGAGTGGCACGCCATGGCGCTCGAGACCGGGCTCAGGCCCGTGCTGCGCTTCGCCCGTCTGCTCGAGCGCTACGTCCACGGCATCGTGGCCAGCGCGCAGTTCCGGCTTAACACCAGTGTGCTGGAGGGCATGAATAATCGCATCAAGGTCATCAAACGCCTGGCCTACGGATACCGCGACAGCCGCTATTTCTTCCTCAAAATCCGCGATGCCTTTCCCGGTAATGTGCGATGAATCAAAAAAGGCGGGTCAAAATAGAATTTTCTCGTGCCCTGAACCGAGTAGGTTTCCGTGAAAAGGTGCCGCTATACCGACAGTCAGATCCTGGCGATCCCGAAGCAAGCCGAGGCCGGCTCGCCGGTGTTGGAGTTGTGCCTTGAACACGGCACAAGATCGGCCACATTCAACAAGTGACGCAATAAGTACGGCGGAATGGACGCCTCGCTAGTGGCTCGCATGAAAGAGCTTGCGGACAAGAATCGTCGGCTCGAAATGATGTACGCCGAAGAACGCCTTTGAGCCGAGACCGTCCTGGAGGCACTCACAAAAAAGTGGTAAGGCCATCTCGCCGCCGCGAGATGACCCAGCGCAGCGGGGCCGAGCACGGGTTGAGTATCCGTCCGGTCTGTGCCGCGTTCTCGATCAGTGTGACGTGCTATCGCTATCAGCCCTCCTTATCGGATGAAAATGCCGAGATCGCGGATTGGTTAATGCGTCTGAGCGATACCCACGGTCGTTGGGGCTTTAACTTGTGGGTTTTGTACCTGCGTAACGTCAAAGGCTTTCGCTGGAACCACAAGCGCATTAATCGGATCTATCGTGAGCTTGAATGAATCTGCGGATCAAGCCACACAAGCGCTTGCCGCGCCAAGTGCCGGATAAACTGGCGGAGCTCAAAGCGATTAACCACGGCGTTTCTACGGACTTCATGCGCAATCAACTCAGTTTTGGCCGAGGCTTCCGGTTATTAAACGTCATTAACGATTACAGTCGCGAAGGTCTGGAAATCGAAGTCGTCCCGTCACTGCCCTCGGCCCAGGTGATCCGCAGCTAGGGACGGATTATGGAATGACGCGGAAAAACCGCAGGCGATCCGCTGCGAACACGGTCCGGAACACAGTGGTGGCCCGCTGTCAATGCGGACCAAAAAAACGGCATCACAAAGGAATACATCCAGCCCGGCGAGCCGTGGCAGAATGCGTAGGTCAAACGCTACAACCGTACTGGGCGAACGAACTGGCTAAGCCAGTAATTGATTACTTGAACTGGCGCTCATAAGCTTTTATTATTTTCGAAACTCGCCTAATCTTCTCGAGTTTTTGTCGTATTATAAAAAGTTCTCTATCAGTTTTAATAGCTAGCGCCTTATCTCTCGAATTAAATTGAGAAAGTTGTTTACGAGAAAGCTTACCGCTCTTCCCAAGCGCCAAATGTTTATCTAATATATACCAACTACCATCGGACCGCTGAAAAAAATTGCGCCGCTTCCAGGAAACTTCAAAGGCGACCCCCCTTTTCCTACAATGAGGGAAATGGGCAACTTTATAATTTACGCGGCCGCCCCCATGTTGCCAGTAATATTCCACTATATTTCGCGCCTCATCGTATAACTGATCGATTTCCTGTCGTAGATCGGCGTGTATTCCGACAAAGTATTTCATAGCATTGAGGTCGTTTGATTGGCGAGACAATCCTACTCAGCGACTAGCAATGCCTCGTTGAACTAACGACCGTTTCAGAACTTTTTTATGCACCGCGGATTTACCCGTTTTGAAGAGTTATCCGCCGTTAGTTTGGACGTTGCCAAAAAGGCTGACGGGAATTTTCTATCTTCGGCATTCATGCAGTGCCGAATACGCGGACAATGGAAGCCTTCGATTTAGTCAAAAGCATCGGTTCAGGCTTCGGCCAACGTCTGTTGGTGGCCTCGGCTCACTTGTTCGCTTTCGAGCATGCCGAAGAAACCTCGGGCTACCGCGTAGTCTCAACAGTGGCATACGGCGCTATGTTGGAGATCAAACTATAGCCGCACGGACAGCACCGATGGTCGTCGCTCGTATACTGTTTGCCGCGATCCGAAAGCAATACGACAGGCGCGTCATGCGTTTCGCGTTGCCCGAGCGCCATCAGTGTGTGGCCTCAAATACGAGATCCTGAGTCTGATAAGCGCTTACCGACCAACCGCCCACGATGTTTTTATAGAGATCGACAAAACGCGTAGATAAAACCACCTTTCAGTCGTCCTGATATAGGTCACATCTGTCAGCCATTTGGTGTTTACCTCAAGAACTTCGAAGTAGCGCTCAAGATGGTTGCGGACATGATCCGGACGAACGCCCGTAGACTTGCCCTGCCAGCGCCGACGCCGTGGGATACCTTGAAGGCGGCTGGCGCCCATGACCCGGGGCACCCGATTGCGGCTGATTGTCTCGCCTTCGAGCTGCAGGATTTCGGTGATCCTCCGAACGCCGAATACACCGTTACTACCGCGATGCAGCGTATGAACCTTTTCAATCAACCGGCCAGTAGCACACGCCCGAACACCGGATGAGCGGCGCGCTCAAGCATTAAAGCCTCTGGTCGAGACGCTCGGACAAGGCACATTTGCTTGACGGAACGATCATCACGACGATTTTGGAAATGTGGCGTATATTCGTACGTTTCCTCGCAGAAGCACGTTGCCGCGTCGCGCAAGAAATCGCGCTCCCTCTTGACGTTTGCCAGCTTGCGCTCCAAGGAGCCAGCTCTTGGTGACACAACGTGCCGCCACCCTTCAATCTCGGCATCGACGAACGCTGGGCCTCTCCGCAGCAACGACTAAGCACTGTCGGGCTCCGTCCGAGATCGCAAGCAACCGTGCTCGCACTACTTGATGACGATCGCACCGGTTCGACGCCTTCGGCTTTGAATTCCGGGGTGTATCGCTGACTGTTCATTACACTTCCTCCTATACTCAAATCATAGGCCTGAAGTGTCTAATAGACCCGAATAAGTCGATTCGTGGGCCAGAAGTGTCTAATGGACTCGGATGAGTCCAGAGTTTTTTTGAAGGTCCGCATTAGCGGGGGCAGAACCGATCTCCTAAACTTCACTTCTTTTAATTTCCAGCGAACGGTTTGGAGTAACCAAGTATATCGTTTGAGGCGTTCGTCAACTGGGTGCCTCATATCAGATTACATATGAAATGGATCATTAGCGTTACAGCCAAACCGTTCACTCTTGTCGAGTTTCTTAGCGCCTGCTCTCGCCGCGCAGACCCGAGCTAACCTTAGTGCGCGGCCTCACCTATGCCGATGAACTCATTCGCAGCTACAAGCAATCGGAAATCCAGGTTGTGGCGCGCCAGCTGTCTTTTTAGCGCAAATAGGCGCTGGCGCGGCTCTTTCATGCGGTAAACGCTGGACCCAGACCCGTGTGCTTGAGGTGTGATTTCGAACCAAAGCTCTCCCGTCGATACCAAGAAAGGTTATCGCATGGTTTTTAGTTGGACAAAGCCGCGCTTGTCGTTCGATACGATTCATATCTCATTTGCTAAGGAAGGCTGGTATGCAAATTCTCAGAATACGAGAAGTGGTATCACGTACGGGATTAAGTCGCAGTTCTATATACGAACAAGTAAAGAGAGGCGAATTTCCAGCCCCACTAAGGCTCGATCAACGGGCGCGTGGATGGCTCGAGAGCGAAATCGACGCTTGGATTAAGTCACGAGAGAGGGTCTAGAACAGCCGATTACCCATCATCTTCAGCAGCCTAGCGCTCAAGCGTCCGCGGAGTCATATTGCTGCTTCGGTGGCCATACGCCCAGCTGAGTCAATCGGCATCGGGAGATTAGCAATCGCTACCAAGAACACACTAGAACAAGTGCACTGAGCGCCTAAAGCCATTTAAATCTAAGTAAAGAAAATTCAGACTGCAATTTAAAGGCGAGTCAGTCGAGTTCACCTTCCAGCCCAAAATAGACTGCGCAGGCGAACTCGCGATTTGATTCTTTCAGCTGCGATTCTCGAATGGTGGCCTCAAAAACCGAAGAAGTCAGGTGCCGTTGCCTTTAGCGGTAACGGTAAGCCGCGCGACGAACAGATGACCAAGCAAGAGCGAGAGAAGGCCCCACTCAACGATGAACCGAATTTTTACGCAACTGGGCCCATCCGTCGCCAACGAATCATCAGCAAATGCGGGTCGATCGAACGTCGCAGCCACCAATATCTCATGCGCCTAGTGTGCTGCTGCTAAAGGGTGTCATCCAACGAATTCTACGACTGCAGCTATCGATCTAGAGCGGACGTATCGCTCGTCTAGCTTGCCCATTACCAAAGACGCAGGCGTGGTGCGCTACTCGGTAGCGGTGAATGGTTGTAACGTATTGGTGAGCTTTCGTTACTTCAAGTATTTGCAGCACCCGTCGTCGCGTTGCCATCCCGGGTAACAGCGGCGGTCCATCTTTCAATTCGCACTCGTCCGGCCGTATTCAACCCTTGAGACCATGAGCGGTTGGTCCAGTAATCACCTTCGCAGCTCTGAACCACCGCCGATGGAACCTTTATAGTCGCCGCGCCATAGAACTTCTGCGTGTCGGTCTCTCGAGGCGTTGTCACCTCGCTTTCAAAAACATAGTGCAATCGGAACCCGCTCTCTCTGGCCGATTTTTCAAGCACCGAAGCGATTACATGGGACGACGAAGTTGAGGGTTTGCTAGATAGAGGTTTCATGTGCATTCGAATTGAGAACAATCCGGCTTCTATCTCTATATTACCGACATGTTTTAGCTCGCCCTCGTTCACATCTGGAACGTGGTCGCCGGCAGATTTCCATACGTTTTCCGAATGCTTTTTTCTCGCCAAGAGCAATTGGAAATTTGTGGCCACTAAAAGCTTATAGCTTCCATTCAAGTTAGGTGCGAGCACGTTATTCAATAGTGGCACGCGCACCCAGAGCCAATTTATAAAAGCCGGGTGACCTAGCGGCACTGCAAGAATTGCAGCCCACCCCACGCCTTGGGACAAACTTGCGATGATTTGCCAAAAGCTAGGTCCCAACTCGCCCGCAACGGACGCCTTAAGAAAATACGCCGGCAGGCTACATAACAAAATTAGGATAAGCGCAAGCCCAAGCTTGGCTTTAAGATCAACGGCACTAAGCATCGCAATAACCTACTGAAATTAATTAGATATCTATGAGGCGCAGATGCATGTCGGCCGCGACTTAGGTGTGTATCCTTGGCTATTTCGAACATGTGAAGGTGCGGAGTGCATCTTTATTGAGCGAAAAAGCTTGGTTGGCCGACCCGCCGCCCACTCACACGCTAGTTCGCTCGCCAAACCTGCGGCGACACTCGCCGCGGCGGCTCTGTATGGCGTATATCGATCACCGCAACCGCCGTCCCGTGTTTCTGGGGCATCACCGCTTGCTATGTGTGAACCTCGGCCTCCAACCCAAGGCTCAAGGCACGTCCGGCAACCCTCGCCAGGTATTCCGCGGTAGAGATGAGTGCTCGCAACCCACCCTTCTCCTTCAACGGCTACCGATAGCAAGGCCCAATCACGCTCGCGGCGAGCATAGTTACTAAAGCACGCACCGATATTCGGAGCGCCTGTTGCGTCGATTACCAAGTCTGCTTCGTGATGAGCACTAGGGTCACCGGCGCACATCACATGAGCAATTACATTGTCGGCAAGGCGTTCACGCTTCAATCGCGCAGCAAGGGCTTGGGCTTTCGAAAGCCCAAGCGACGGTATCCCGAGAAGATGCCTGCCGCAGTTTTCTGGCCTGAGCGATTGGGGATCGTAAATATCTAGTGAGCCTTTATCTCGACCGGCGCCAGCTTGTACGAGGAAATCTGCGAGCTGGGCTCCGATCGCACCCGCCCCGAGTAAATGGATCTGCTTTCCTACAAGTGCGGCTGACCCAGACGGCGCATTTCTTGTCGAAACAAAGTCGTTGTCTATTCTCTGAAACGACCATCTCTGAACCGGTAGACTTCTTGTTAGTGCCGTATTTCCAACAAGCTGTTTAGCGAATTTCGCGCCCGGGCGAAATTTCGATACTAGTTGAGAGGAGACCTTTATATATGCTCCAAATCGTCCTGCTCTAGTCTCCAATAACATGAACGCCGAAGACGTTTTGCCCTTTCTAGGGCGAATCAGAGAACCCAGCTCTCGCCAGATTGACTCGGGATCGACCGGATTGTGGTCAGCGATCCAGTCGTTGAGCTCGGCTAACGTCTTTGGCGGCTTGCCGCTGGGCCATGTCGGAAACGGGTAGCTGTCAAGTTTCACCGTTAGACACGGAGGCAAATCCATGGCCTCGAAAATATCGAAGGCGCCGTATCTATTAGCCTCTTCGTCGCCCTTTCGCGCCACAATTTCTATCGGATTTGCGCGTTTCTCCTTTCTCCGGCCTAGCTTGAAGTGAACAAGACTTGTGCCTCGAGATAGAGGCCAACCTGTTTCCGAGATGTCGAGATACAGATTCGCGCCACGCCAATGGACTGCAAATTCGGAGTCGAACTCCCGAATTTCGTTGCCTTTTCGAATCCGATGAAACTCAGCTTCTGCGCGCTCCGCAGCGCTCACTACATGCCCCACGAAGTCGGTTGACTCGCTGTCCCATTCGACGCTTTCGTGATTCAGATAACAAAACCAGTCACCGATTCGGTGGAGCAGCGCCTGAGCCGGCGCCCCTGATACGGTCGTGAGACGCGCGCTCGGTGGAAGCCAGAGCTTATTTGGGTTGAAAGTCAGCGTCAGGGCGACGACACCGCCTTCGATCTCAAGATTTTTTTGATAGCAAATGCCCTGGGCATCCACTGTGGGCTGCCAATTCCGCGAAGAGAGAGCCTCGGCGATCTCGAGAAACAAATTATGCCGACTGTGCGTTTCCACGGAGCGGGATAGCGCGGTTGTTAGATGTATGCACTATTCCAGGAACTGCTAGGCCAAGGGTGTTCGTGACGCCAACGTCATTCTCTCTTGCTTCATCAGGTGCATCTGGGAAACGAATTCCGAATATCGCTTTCATCGTGTCGTAAGCCTGCTCGCATGACTGATCGTGAAGTGCGTCTCGAAGCGCCGACTGGCGCTGCCTAAGAGATGCCGCCAAACGTTCGCGTACGGAGTAATCCGTAGCTTCGAGAACGTCGATGTCTTCGTTGCCGGGCGCGGGCAGGCGCCCGAGCAAACCATCGGCCATTGGCCCTAATACGGCCAGCAGAGCTAGATCATCGCGTCCAACGCGGCAGAGGTTGAAATCGAGATGTTTAGCCGTTAGCAACGTCAGCGCAATAGAGGTCGGCCCTGCTGCATCGTCGCCCCAATCCCTGAGAGCCTTACAGAACCTGACGACGCGTTTGAACATCGGTCCGAACAATTGACTTGCATTCTCGATGGTATTGTTGATCGACTTTGCATCGGATCGGACCCAGCCGTCAGAGGTTGCGAGAAGAGAGGTCTCCGGTATTTCGAACCAAGTGATCTCGTCGCTTTGGGTCGTAGAGCTATCCATCTTCGAGCTCGACTCGACAAACGCTAACGCGACCATTTCCTGATGTCGCGCGCGTGGGATCGCATAGGATGTGACATCAATATGTGCGTCGTCGCGAATATAAATCCGGTCACAACAATGCTTTGACTTGAAGCGCCATCCGTTTGCGTTAGCGATTTGCGCCAAGGCTTGAGCCGTCAACTCCCGCAATTTTTTAGCGCCAAGCTTCGGCGTACTGGTCGCGCCTTTAATAAACTCAAGCGGCAGATACATACCAATATCACTATCCGCCTCGCGGTAATTCGTCGAACCTCGCAGGGGATCGATTAGCGTGCCGTACGCGTTGCTACCCTGCCGCAAGTATTTCGGCGCCGGCGTTACCCCCTCGTCACAAAGCATAATTGTGCTAAGGCCTTTTTTCAGGATAGCCGACAGCTCTCGCCTAATTATCGCCTCCGCGCGCCTGATTTCATCAAGCATCTCGTTATCCGGGGCGAGATTGACGAGAAGAGTCTTCGAGGAGCCGGACTTATGGAAGGCTCCGGAAAGGTTGTTAGAGGTCCGCATGGCTACACCCAGGTTCAGAACATACTTGCGCGTTTGTCGTGTTCACTATGTCTTTATGCGATAGTACTGCAACCGAAAACCGTAGTGCAACCGGAAAGTGAATGGTTTCGAAAAACGAACGCATAGGGCTCGCGATTGATCGGGGGAAGTCCTTTGAAGAACTCAGAAACGCGGTAAAAAAACGCATGCGTTACCTGGAGTTTCTCGCTTGGTTTCGTGGCTGGGTGTCTAGAAAAGACCTTATGGAACGATTTGATATTGGTCCTACGGCCGCAAGCTCCGATTTCACCATCTATTCGGACGCATACCCGAATAACCTGCGTTACGACCTAAAGAAGAAGCGTTATGTGAGTACGCCCGAGTTTGCGCCTGCCTTTCGGCACAACCTTCGTCGTGCCTTGCAGTCGCTTAGTTCCGCGCTCGACGACGACGCAAGATCCGATACAGAGGTGCCCATACCAGTGGCCCCTTGTCCTAGCATTCAGCGGGAGCTCGATCCCTCCGTCGTTGCGACTATTTGCAGGTCGATCTCCACGCGCAGCGAAATTATTGCGAACTACACGTCGATGTCGTCCGGTGATAAGGCGCGAAGATTGGTTCCACTAGCCTTACTGAGCGATGGATTTCAATGGCGGGTACGATGCTTTGACCGGGCCCGAAGCCGTCACGGATTCCGCGATTATATGCTTGCCCGCTTCGGCGTTATCGAGCAAGGCTCCTGGGAGAGCGGCCGCGATATATCACTTCGAAACGACCCGCAGTGGTCAAATTACGTCTGCTTAGAGTTTGCGCCTCACCCAAAGGCCCAGTATCGACCTGCAGTGCTTAGCTCGTACGATTTCGACGATCAGGAAGTGTTAAGAGTTAATGTTCGCGTCGCGGAGGTGGGATATTTATTGCGGCTGTGGCCAGTAGACGTAACGGAATCAGCCCTTCTTTCATCAAACGCTTATCAACTTCACCTAGCGAATTCCTTACAGGTTCAGCAAATAGTTGAAAACGTAACTCAGAATGAGTGGATATTCGATTCGTTAGCTGCCGAGCAGACTGAATTAGCCGAATTGAATAGACGATGAGCGGTCGACCGCTTTTGTTGCTCGTACGTTGAACTGCAGCCACGCCTAGCGTACGAGCAGTCTCGTCGGAATATATTTCATCGCGCCTGCGCTGCCTCAATTGGACGGAGCTGCCTTCTGTCCGAGTGAACTGGATCCTACTGACTCGACAGTCCTCAGTGGCTTTGAAGTGACAAGCTGCGGCAGGTCATGCGGCTTGAGGAAGCCGCGTTAGGAAGTAGATCGCCGTATCCTCAGTATCGCCACGATCCATAGTCATCGAAAGCGAATTGATGAAGAGGTCCGATTCTAGCCGGAAGCGGTCAAAGTTGGGATCAGATCGAGCTGATGTGATTATCACGGACAGGTGAATTAAGCGTCGGATTCGGACGTGGGGCGTTTTATTGACGAATACTCCCCGACCACATCGCGCGTGTCTCCACCAATTGTGTATCGCTGAGTACGACCTCCAGTTGTCCCTACCACCGAGCGTCTAACCACGACCCCACCCACATCCCCTACGACGCCGCCAGTTTGATGGCCATTGCTCGTACTGAAGTGCGCTTCCGGATGTTCTCGAACTTTTCTATCATGACGGCTCCAATCTGCAGGACTTGGTGTTTGACTCGCCTGTCGTGTCCGCACGTTCTGTTCGTACTGCAAGGGTCGCTACTGTCGATGCTGTTACTGCCGCAGTGCGACGTCAATCACGGCGTGAAATTGGGTATCAACCGGCGTGGTCGGGCACTCGGTTTTCGACTTTCGAAGAAACGTCTACGC
The DNA here is from genome assembly GCF_003788585.1 of Salinisphaera japonica YTM-1. GTDB lineage: Bacteria > Pseudomonadota > Gammaproteobacteria > Nevskiales > Salinisphaeraceae > Salinisphaera > Salinisphaera japonica. Next base: position 59,315 of record NZ_AYKG01000045.1, read on the forward strand.
TCTACGTACATAACGACGAATCTCAGAGCGCGCTCGATCTGCGGGTGTCGCAGCTTTTACAGCCGGGGGCGGCATGGATATCGAGAGCTTCATTGAGCGATGGCGACCATCCGGGGGCTCGGAGCGCGCGAACTACCAGCTGTTTCTGGCGGAGCTCTGTGATGTTCTGGGCGTGGCGAGACCCGATCCGGCTCAGCCGAACAATCAGGAGAACGCCTATGTCTTCGAGCGATCTCTGAGTTTCACCAACGCCGAAGGCCGCGAAACCACCAACTTCATCGATCTGTACAAGCGCGGCTGCTTCGTCTGCGAGACCAAGCAGGGCGTTGAAGAACGCGGCGGTGAGGATCTGTTGTCTGAAGCGATGGATCAGGCGAGCCGCACTCGCAAGCAGGGTCATGGGCGTCGTGGCACGGCAGGATGGCATCGAACCATGAAAAAGGCTCGCGGTCAGGGCGAACGCTATATCCGTTCGTTACCGACAGCCGATGGCCGGCCTCCATTCCTGCTTGTTGTCGATGTGGGACACGTCATCGAGGTCTATGCCGAGTTCAGCCGAACCGGCGGTCACTACACGCCCTACCCGGACACCCGCGGGTATCGTATTCGCCTAGACGATCTACGCGAGCAGCGCGTTCGTGACCGTCTTCGCGCGATATGGACAGATCCCTTGGCTCTCGATCCGGCGCGCGTAAGCGCACGCATCACTCGGGATATCGCCGACCGGCTCGGCCGGCTGGCTCAATCGCTCGAGCACGATGAGCATCCACCCGAGCATGTGGCGTCTTTTCTGATGCGCTGCCTGTTTACGATGTTCAGTGAGGATGTCGGCCTACTACCGCACAGGAGCTTCACCGAGCTTCTGGAGTCCCTTCGCGACAATATCGAGTATGTGGCACCAAGCCTTGAGCAGCTTTGGTCCACGATGAACCTGGGCGGGCGCTCCATCCAGCTCCGTAAAAAGCTGGTGCGCTTCAACGGCGGCCTGTTCGCAGACAACTCGGCGATCCCACTGACTCGCGATCAGCTCGAGTTGTTAATTGAATCGGCCCATGCCGACTGGACGAACGTCGAGCCGGCGATCTTCGGCACGCTCCTAGAGCGTGCCTTGGAACCGACTGAGCGACACAAGCTCGGCGCGCACTACACCCCTCGCGAGTATGTCGAACGCCTGGTCGTACCCACGATCGTCGAGCCGCTGCGAGAGGACTGGGCGAATATTGAAGCTGCGGCCACGCAGATCGATGATGCCGGCGACACCAAGAAGGCAATCGCACTGGTGCGGGACTTCCTACGTCGGCTCACACAGGTGCGCGTGCTCGATCCGGCCTGTGGAAGCGGCAATTTCCTCTACGTCACGCTGGAGCATCTCAAGCGGCTCGAAGGTGAAATCCTCGAATCACTCGCTGGTTTCGGTGCGACTCAGGGGACACTGGAAACCGAAGGCCTGACCGTCGATCCACACCAGTTGCTCGGCCTGGAAATCAACCCGCGTGCGGTAGCGATCGCCGATATCGTGCTCTGGATTGGCTACCTGCAGTGGCACTTCAGAACACATGGCAATGTCCTACCGCCCGAGCCGGTGCTTCGAAACTTCCAGAACATACAGCATCGCGATGCGTTGATCGAGTGGGCGTCAGTTGAGGATGATCGTGACGAACACGGACAGGTGATCACCCGTTGGGACGGTATAAGGACCAAGCCCAGCCCGGTGACTGGCAAAGAGATCCCAGACGAAACGGCTCGGATTAACGAAGTGGTCTATCGCAACCCGCGCCGTGCCGAGTGGCCCGAGGCTGACTTCATTATCGGCAATCCGCCCTATTTGGGCGCTCGCGTGATCCGCGCCGCCGTGGGCAGTGGATACCTGGATGCGTTGCGTTCGGTTTATGACGATGTACCGCAGAATGCCGATTACGTCATGTATTGGTGGTATCGCGCGGCGGAGGCCGTTCGGCAAGGCGCAACGCGGCGGTTCGGGCTTATCACGACGAACAGTATTCGCCAGTCGTTCAGTCGCAGCGTCCTCGAGACACATCTAAAGGACAACAAGAACTTCCGCATCGCTTTTTGTGTGCCTGATCATCCCTGGATCGACGCGCACCTGGGTGCCGCGGTCCGTGTAGCAATGACGGTCGGTGCCGGCGCCGGCCTTCCCGGGCAACTTTCCGAGATCGAGGCGGAGTCCTACGATGACGAAGGCGTCGCACAGATCGATTTCACGACCAGCCTGGGAGATATAACGCCCGCACTGACCGTCGATTACGATCCGGCCGCCTGCCCGCCTCTGGTCGCCAACAAGGGCGTATGCAGTGTCGGCTATCAACTCAGCGGCAAAGGTTTCGTTCTGACACAGGATGAAGTGGCCACGCATTTTCAGAACGCGTCTGAGGGATTGATTAAGCCCCTGTTGTCAGGCCGCGACATTACGCAGCGCACGCGTGATTTGTTCGCCATCGATGTCTGCGACTTCACGGAAACAGCGCTACGTGACCGAGAGCCCGATATCTATCAGTGGCTTGCTGCGCGAGTTAAGCCCGAGCGTGATGAGAACGCACGTAAGTCGGTCGCGGCCAAGTGGTGGATCTTTGGAGAGCCACGCAATACGTTCCGCCCCGCGTTGGTGGGTAATCGCTCTGTTGTCGCTACATCGCTCACCGCGAGGCATCGGATCTTCGTTCGCGTTCCCGCCGAGACGCTAGCCGACAGCACGACTGTGATGTTTGCTCTGGACGATTCGTTCCACTTCGGGGTGCTATCGAGTCGCTTCCACGTGCTTTGGGCCGTGCGTTCAGGCAGTCGCATGGGTGTCGGCAACGATCCTCGGTATACGAAATCGAATTGCTTTGACAATTACCCTTTCCCTGACGCCCAGCTTGAACGAGCCGATGCAGTGAGGGCTGCAGTCGCACGCATGCAACAGCACCGCGAATCACGCCTCTCGCAGTATCCTAATCTGACGCTCACCGGCATCTACAACGTCATGGAGAAACTGCGTGAGGGCAGTACGCTGACCACCACGGAGCGCACGATATACAGCCAGGGTGCGGTTCAAGTGTTGCTCGAATGTCACGACGAACTCGATGCCGCTGTCGCATCGGCATACGGGTGGTCTGCTGATCTGAGCGATGATGACATTCTCGAGCGGCTTTTGACGCTGAATCTCGAGCGCGCTGCGGAGGAGCGGAACGGCCACGTGCGCTGGCTGCGGCCGGGTTTTCAGAATCCGACTGGGAGCGATCAATCAACGCAGGCCGAGATCGCTGTCGCTGCGCAGCAAGACGCCAAGCAGACGGGCCGGCCGAAATTGCCGGCGGATCTCCCGGAACGGTTTTCTGCTGTTCGCTCGGTGTTTTTCGACTTGCCCGAGGGCGCCGACACGGATGGTGTGGCGAAACGTTTCAAGGGCGCAAAACGGAAAACTATCGACGAGATTCTCAAAACGCTCGTTGGCCTGGGTCAGCTCAGCCGCGATGAGGCCGGGGTGTACCGCCGGTGATCAATTGGATACGCGCGGATTTCCCAAGGCCCGTTTTCTTGCGGGCATCAATCACGCTTAAGCAAAATATGACCAAAGTTGCCTAACCTCGATGCTTGTTTTGCAGCGCTGCGATGGAATGAGCGCGTTAGGCGGCCGAAGCCTGCCGTTTCGAAGGTCGAGCGACCGTCAGTAACAGATCGCACTCGTCGCTTATCGATCGCCGCCCGGCTTTGGCTCAAGATTGACGTGCTGTTCGATGGCCGGGTTGGTCAAAGCGAATGCGGATATCCGCGACCTTTCCCGACTACCCTTCCGTCTCTACCTTAATGGGCATTCGGAAACCCTTGCGCCGAAACCGACAGGTGATCTGCGAAAATAAGGCTTCAAATGAATTCGGCAAGCTTATGTCAAAACCGGTTGTGACATAGAAAGCGCTTTTATCGCCTCTCACGGCTTTAATAGTCGCCTAGTGTCTAAACCAGTTGTGACAAATGACCGAAAAATTATGCTACGTGAACCTGCGGTTTTTCAAAACTCAAACCGGGTCAACGCCGCCTTCGGCGAAGATTTTTTGGTATGAATGGATAAGTCTCAACTGGTTGCGACGGAAGGCTGTACGATCTTTGCTTAATGCAGAGTCGCGCCGGTTTCTTCAGTCAATAATAGTTCTCTCCTAAGAGTTTCGTTTAACAGATCGAAAATGGCACGCGGTGGCGACTCCCTTTGCGTTACTAAGTCACATCGGCTCCATCACGAGTTCGTACGAACGGCAGCTTTCCATACGCTAGTCGAATAATCGCGCTTAACCGGTCCATACAGGACATCAATTGGACCGGCATCAGATCCACTCTTTAAACCTGGTCCAAATTAGCCCAGCTTTGGACCGCAAAATTTTCACAATGGTTTTTCTGGTCTCCGGAAAGCCCACATCGGACCGGATAACACAGTTGGCGGATTGCGCCGGTCCGTTTTGTACCTTCTTGAGACCATGAAAACAAACGATAGCTTTACCTGTAACGAAGAAGCGATTTGGCTGACAGTTATTAGTGAGTTCTCACTCGTTGATCTGGGCACCTCGAAGGAGGCACACCACAGAGACGGACAAGGGGTGTTTTGCCGCGATATGGCTAGTGCCCTGATTTCAAGGCTGAAGCCGTCGGTCTGGCGCGATGGTCATCCGGCAGCGCGCGCACGGTCGTCCGCGATCTCTGGCTGAAATCGACGATGCGCAACCGTTAGTAAGTCAATGCCCAAAGTTGGTCGAAGCAAAGCGTTGAGGGCACCGACAGGCCGCTTGATCGGGAGCCGTCCAACTTTAGACGTGAGCAGGGACATGTCAGCCCGGACAGCTGGCGCGCCCTTCGCTAACAGGCTCGACAAGGGGATTTCATACTTGGACGAACCGATTGTCCAGCGGCTAGGCGCGCATCAGCGCTTAATTGATCGAGAACATTTGCGTCTAACAGCGTGACAGCAACGACGTGTTCGATGTCCCGCGGCTCATCGAAGCGCTGCAGTTCGAAGGCGAGACCGTCAGCCGCTATCGGGTGGCTCGGCCAACGACCACCAGCGGCCTTCAAGGCATCCCGCAGCGTCGGCGCTGGCGAGCCAAGCCGTCTGGCGTTCGCGCGAGTCAACTCCGCAAATATTCAGAGCTCGGTTTCACGACACTTGAACCCAACACAAAATGGGGTATCGATATCGTCCGTGTACGAACCGCCGAAGCCTAGTAAAGCTTTTGTGTCGTCGTAGACCAGTGCAACACAGGCGTGGTGGGCTGATCGATAAGCGCGCACTTGACCCGTCGTGATCTCGTACTATAGGCCGAGCTGATGGCGCATTGACAACACCAAACGCACGACGAGCCGTGTGTGTTGCCCCCGGATCAAGGCGCGCAATTTACTAGCGACGACCATCAACGCTTCCTATGCGGTCATAACCTGAAGTGCAGCGTAGGTGTGATCGGCCGTTGCGGCGACTATGCCATGGCCGCAGCCTCCTTCGTTTTACTCGAGCGAGAGCGTGTAAATCGAAGCGGTTATCAGAGGCTAGCGAAGGTGCGTACCAATGTCTTCGATTACGTCAAACGCTTCTATAATCCGCGTATCCGACACCGCATGCATGCCAAAAAATGCAATGCTCGCTTTTTGCCTTTTCTCAGCCGTCCGTGGAAGCGGTGTTGAATCCGATTTCCGACTGTCGCTTAAAGCCTCAACTTCGTCATCGCATCCATCGCATGCTGTTGCAAAAGATGGCCGTAGTGCTTCTCGATCATCGATAGACTCGTCCCGGCCATACGCGCCACTGTCATCGTGTCAATGCCTCCTATAAGCATGTCGGTGATTACGCTATGACGGAAGGTATAAGCACAGGTCTCTCGTGGCAGGTCGGTTTCGACTACGGCCTTCTGAATCACGTCTCGCCAACGAAAGCGGGTCCAGGCCGATCCGTCGGTATATCCAACAAGCGGCTCATCGTTCGCTTTTTCTTTCGCTTGCTCGTCCAGAAGCCGTTTCGCATCCGTTGATAAGGCGATCGTGCGGCCGGAGGCCACCTTATCATGCTGTATGACGAGAGAACTGCCCTGCAAATCAGCTACTGTGCATGCTGCCAGAGCGCCGGGGCGGAGCGGCAAGAGCGAAATACCTCTTACGAATGGTTGAGCGTGCGCGGCTAGGGCCTCTATCAACCTTCGACGTTGCCCTCGATCGAGGTACAAATCGCGGCGCGTGGTGACCGTAGCCGGCCTCACGGTTTTCCATTCAATCGCTTGCCCTCCATCGACGTATCGAGACGCAACTGCGTAATTGAGTGCGGCCTTCAGCGCAGAGAGGTAGCGATTAGCGCTTCCTGGTTGCATATTCAGCGCCGCCCGCCAGTTTTTAACGTGCGCTGTACGTAGTTTAGAGAGTTCGATTTCACCAATCGGATCGCCATAAACAGTTCGCCGAAATCGGCCGGCCGTGTCGGCCACGTTTGACTCGCCTTTTTCGCGGCGACGGTCCTTTACGTAATCTCGACATGCATCAGATACAGTCTTTATTCGCGTCGTATCGACGCCCGCTTCCAACGACCTCGCCCATGCCCGCGCAGCCTTAACCGCTTGGTCGTGAGTGATGGCATCTGAGTAGCCTAGAGATTTGTGTCTATGCTTTGCGCCTTCGCTGTGCAATCGCGCGATCCATGTGCCACCAGCAGCAAGCTTCCTGAATCCGAGATATAGACCTCGGTCGAGCGGTGCGCCCCAGTAGGGTTCTCTTCTTGGTGGCAATTTTTTACGCACACCTGCTTTGTCGATTTCGTACCGAGCCACGATATCCACTACTGACCGTCCGTACGGACATGGTACGGATATATCGCTCAGAACGCACTCGGACTCTATCGGACTAAAATCATTTAATTCAGCCGCTTATCAATTCCGAGGCCGTCCGATGAAGTCCAGAATTCTGCCTTCACACGGCAGGGGTCACTAGTTCGAATCTAGTACCGCCCACCATTCTCAGGCATCGACGACGCGATCTGTCTGCCTGGAGTTTCGGCGCAGCGTTTACCGAGCACGCGCGCTAATGCTTGACTTTCCCGTCTTTCGTTCCGCTATGTGAGTCGGGCGCGAAAGTCCTCGATCGTTAAGCGTAGTCCTTCATCCAGACCAATCGTCGGCGACCAGCCCAGCGCGTCCCGCGCACGTTCTATAACCGGGCATCGCCTGGCCGGGTCCCGATCTGGTAGTGGCTCGTGCACGAGCGCGGATCTGGATCCGGTCAGCGCGATAACGCGCTCGGCCAGTTCACGAATCGTGATTTCGTATGGATTACCGAGATTGATCGGCCCGGTAACCAAGGCGGGCGCATCCATCAGCGCGAGCAGCCCATCGATCATGTCGCTGACGTAACAAAAAGAGCGTGTCTGGTTGCCCTGGCCATAGAGCGTAATCGGCTCATCGGCCAATGCCTGGCGAATGAAGTTAGACACCACGCGCCCATCACCCGGATGCATGCGCGGGCCGTAGGTATTGAAGATCCGCGCAACCTTGATCTCGGTCGCGTGCTGGCGGTGATAGTCGAAGAACAGCGTCTCGGCGCACCGCTTGCCCTCGTCATAGCAGGCTCGGGCGCCTGTCACATCGACGTTCCCGCCGTAGGTTTCGGATTGCGGATGAACGCCCGGGTCGCCGTAGACCTCGCTGGTTGAGGCCTGAAGGATCCGCGCCCCGGTGCGCTTGGCCAGCCCCAACATGTTGATAGCCCCCTGCACGTTGGTCTTGGTTGTCTGGACCGGATCGCGCTGGTAGTGGATCGGCGAGGCCGGGCAGGCAAGATTGAAGATGGCATCGACTTCGACATAGAGCGGAAAATTGATGTCGTGCCGAATGACCTCGAAGCGCGGTTCGCGTCTGAGGTGTGCGACGTTATCGGCATTGCCGGTATAAAAATTGTCGACGCAAATCACATCACAATGGGCCGCCAGCAGGCGCTCGCAAAGATACGACCCCAAAAACCCTGCCCCGCCGGTGACAAGTACGACGGGACGCGAACGCGTCGACGATCTTATTTGCATGTCGGCATGATACGTGATGACGCTCGCGCGTGGTTGTCTCGTATGCAAGGCTATGCGCCGTCTTGCCCCATCCGGCCGCCAATTTGTCGTCACGTATCACCGGCTTCCAGCTGATTAGCCCGTTGCTGCTCTTTGGCTCACTTGTCTTTTTTGTCGTCTGGTCCTGCGACGGCGTTATGAGTTGGGGCGGCGACAATGCGCTGTACCTGATGCACGCATCCAACCTGTTGACGAATCATGCGTACGCCGCAACCGGCTACGTGCAAAACCCGTGGGCGTATCTGTCGCCGCAGAGCTACCCGCCGGGACTGCCTTTGTTGATCGCCTGGGTCTGGTCGTGGACCGGGTTTGATGTATTGGCCTTCCAGTACGCCCTGAGTACGGTCTTTTGTCTGGCAATCGGTGCGTTTGCGGGCTTGATACATCGTGATCTGGTTACGGCCCGCGGTGGCGCGACTATTTGGAGCGCTCTCATCGCATGCGTCGGGTTCAATCCGGTCCTTGTCTCGATTGGCACCGACATACTCTCTGACGGGTTGTTTCTCGCCTGTGTATGCTGTGGCCTGTGGGCGCTAGAAAGTGCTTATCGCCGGCAAGATGCTCGCCATACACGGCTGTTGCTGGCAGCACTGGGCGGCATCGCAATCGGCTACGGCGTCAGCACCCGAGTATTCGGGTGGATGCTCTTGGTGGCCATCCCGGCCTTCGAAATGTTGCGTTTTCGACGGGCCACCAACACGGGGGCTACGGCTGTTATGACGGCCCTTGTGGTCTATGCGGCGATGGAGGCTGTGACGATGCTGTCTGTCGTCGACGCGCCAACCGGCATGAGTGCGGCACCGGGTGAAGGTTACGGCGCGCTGTTTATTGCTGGCCTTTGGGAGCATCTAGGCGCCCTGCCTGGTCGGGTCCTGGGCGCGATCATGGCCTACGCCTCGGGCGCCGGGTCTTATCTTGTACTGGATTGGCCGGTGGGTCCCGGCTCACAAGAGCCCGGGATGTGGCGTTACGGGCTGACAGCGATCGCACTGATGGCGGGCCTGCACGGATTCGTTCATAACGTACGCCGGCAACTACAGCTACGCGACGTATTCTGTGTTCTCTATCTTCTAGCACTGCTGCCGTGGGGCGCGCACACAGCGCGATACCTCTTGCCAGTCATACCTTTCTTCTTTTTCTACATGTGTATCTCGCTACACGCGTTGGCCCGATATCTACCGTCTCGCATTGCAACGTGTGCTTCGCTCGTCATCGTGCTCGTCGTAGGCAGCGTGTATGCCGGGCAATATCACCGGCAATTCGAACACGAGGCTAGCCTGCGTTCTTTCGCGCCCAACTCGCCGGTCGCCCGCTCTCTGTTCACTTATATTCGTCGCCAGACGCCCGCCGATGCACTCATCGTGTTTCGAAAACCTCGGGTTGTGTCGCTATTTACCGATCGATATGCGGTTACGCTGACCGACACCGCCAATCCCGTGCCGAATGACACACGGGTCCTTGATTACATGAATCGGATTGACGCCGATTATCTACTCGAAAGCAGGCGCCTGGACGGCGACACGCTCTCTGGCCTGCTTGCACGACATGCACCGCGCTTTCGACCGGTCTATCGCAACCCACAGTTCATCTTGTATCAATACCGCGCCAAACCGACATCCGCTAACCCATGACACATAGCGAACTCACAATCGATGTCGTCATCCCGGCGCATAACGCCCAGCGAGACATTGTTGCCTGTCTCGCCCCGCTGCTCGGCATGCGGCACCGAGGGGAAATCGCCCGGATCATTGTCGTGGACGATGCCTCTACCGATGCCACCGGGGGAGTCGCCACGTCGGCCGGTGCCGATCGTGTGGTGGAGCATGCCATGTGCCAGGGCGCAGGCGGCGCCCGCAATTCCGGGGTCGCCGTTTCGAACGCCGCAATCATCTGGTTTGTGGATGCCGATGTCGTCGTGCACGACAACGGGGCGCGTGTTCTCGCCCGGCGTCTATCAGACAACAAAAAAGTCGATGCGCTCTTCGGCTCTTACGGCCTAGAGCCGATTGCCGATAATTTTTTGTCGCAGTACAAAAACCTCATTCATCATCGCACCCATCAACGACACGCCGGCCCGGCACAGACATTCTGGACAGGGTGCGGCGCCGTCACGCGCGCGGCATTCGATGCAATCGACGGTTTCGATGCCGTTGGCTATCGCGATATCGGTATGGAAGATGTCGACTTCGGGTATCGCCTGCGTGCCGCCGGCTATGTCATCGAGCTTATCAGCGACTGGCAGTGCGAGCACCGCAAACGCTGGACGTTGTTCAACTTGCTGCGGGTAGAAGTCTTTCATCGCGCTCTACCCTGGTCGCGCCTAATCCTCACGCATCCCAAGGCCCCGGCCGGGCTGAACGTTGACGCCGCCGAACGCGTGCGTGCGAGCATCGCAGGCTTGTTCGTGCTTTGCGTCCTACTTGTTCTAATCGGACTGATCAGCGCTGGCTGGCTTGCAGCGCCAAGCATTGCACTGGCGTATATCAACCGCGGCCTGTTTCGATTCTTCAATCGTCATCGCGGGCTTTGGTTCGCATTTCGGGCTGTGTTGTTCCATCAGGTCTATTACCTGTACAGCGCGGCGACGTTCGTCTATGTCTGGGCCGAGCACCACGGCTACGGACTGGCTCGTCGTTTCAAACGCGATCGCTATGCGTGAAGCGCTCGGCCAGGTAGCCGGCCGTGGTCGCGAGCTGCGACAACGTTAGCATGACGGTCTGGCGCAAGGCCTGTGGCCGGCGCTCTCGCATCGGATAGATGATCAGATCGCCGTAAAACGACAGCCGCTCAAACGTTCGCCGGCCCCCCGAAGCGCTTCGAGCCTGACGCAGCGCGTGCACGCGGCGGGCCCCGCGCCCGTAATTGAAATGCTGGCGCCAGAACGCACGCGGCGTGAGTGCATGGAAATGCTCGATACGGGCTGCGGGCGCTTGCTCGATGATGCCGCCGCGCGCAATCCAGCGGTCACAGAAGTCTCGATCCTCGCCCGCGGCCAGCGGGAAATCGGTATCGAAACCGCCTAGCGTTTCAAAAGCATTTCTTGAAAGCGCCATATTGTTGCTCGTGACGAAATCGAGCGCCCCGGCGCCGGCTTTCTGGGCGCTGGCATAAAGATAATCGACAAGGGTCTGACTCGCGGCTGCACCGGCCATATCGGGGAAGCCATTGATCGTCATGCCGCCGATGAGCACGTCGTTGCGCGCATCCAGGCCGCGCGCGAGTTCGACCAGCCAGCGCGCGCTCGGCCGGCAGTCGTCATCGGTCAGCGCGATCCATCGACCACGGGCTAAAGCGACACCGGCGTTACGCGCACTTGCCGGACCGGCGTTTGCCTGTCGGTGCAGGATGAGCACCAGTCGTTCCCGAAACGGCTCGACGATAGCGTCGAGTGGCTGCGGGCTGCCGTCATCGACGATGATCACTTCAAAGCCGCCGGCCGGCGGCACTTGTCGAGACAACGCCTCGAGCAGGCCCGGCAGCTGTGCCCCGCGGCCAAACGTTGGAATAACGATGGACCAGACGGGCTCGGATTGGGCCATCAAAGCCTCCGTTGCGTCAGAACGTCGCTATAAAGCGCGTTGTAATCGGCGGCCAGCGCGCGCCAATCCGGCTGGGCTTGGATCCAGGCCCGCGCATTGGCGCCAAGCGCCTGGCGGCGCTCAGGATGCTGGGCTAAATACGCGATCGCCTCAGCCAGGCACGCGACATCGTCCGGCCTTACGGTCAAGCCGCGCTCATCGGCCAACAAATCCACAATATCGCCCAGGGCACTGCCAACACAGGCGAGCCCGCTGGCCATGGCCTCGACCAGCTTGATCGGGCTTGCAAATCGCGTGATCGCGGCATCCCGACGAGGCACGACAAACAAATCAAGCATGGCCAGATACCTCGGAATATCCTCGGCCGGCACCTGATCGGTGAACGTGACCGGCAGCCCGCGCCGGGCCACCTCGCCGGCCAGCCATGCGTGCTGGGTTCCGGTGCCCACGAGCACGACATGCAGCGCAGGCAGGCGATCTCGCAAACGCTCGACGGCATCCAGCAACACGTCGAGGCCTTCGTAGCGGAGCATGTTCGTCGTCGAACCGATGACGAAATCGCCCTTGGCTATCCCAAGCTCGCGACGCAATCCGCTTGTATCCGGCGTCGGACAAAAACGATGGCAGTCCACAGCATTGGGCATGGTCACGATCGGGGCGCGCAGCAAGGGTTGGCTCTTTGCGATCAGTCGCGCCAGTGAGTGACTCGCCGCGACCACGGCGTCGGCCCCCAGAAGATGACGCTCAAAACGCAGTCGGAGCAGATGCTCCAGGCCGGGAACACGCCGGCCGACGGTTTCGCTCATCACCGCGCCGGCCAGATCGAAGCGCACTTCGGCAATAAACGGAATATCCAGACGCTCGGCCGCCCGGCGGGCTGCCGAGCCGATACCGGACGACCAGTGACAATGGATAATATCGATCTGAGTGTCGCGGCAGGCGTGCACAATTTCGTTGGCCAATGACCCGACGGCGATATGGTCGGAGCGATAACGGCCGAGCCATCGCTCGCTTGGCGCGTGGCGCGCGACGTAGGCCGTGCCGGCGCCCCGGCCCGACGGCATATTCGCCCCCTCGGCGCCCCGACGCGTCTGTCTCGAGCTGACCAGCACGTGCGCACGACAGGCGCCACTGACGGTCTGTGCCGCAACGATATGCCAGCCGCGGCTGGTGTAGCCGGTGGATAACGGCCGCCACGTCTCGACCACGTGTAGAACACGCGGCGCCTCGAACGATCGTCGATGCGGGCCAGATGGACGCAGTGATTGTGGAGCGGTCATGCGCGTCTTTTACGGCAGGTACCTATTCATACGCAATGCGCCTGCACAAGATCGTTACACTCTGGCGCCAGGGCAACGATCAGGAGCCGGCTCTCATGACGCCGCTGCGTCGTATTTATAACGCCGCGCTTGGCGCTGCAGGCATCGAGGTGCTGGGCATGGCGATCGGCTATGCCGGGCAGATCCTCCTGGCGCGCTGGCTGGGCTCGTCGGGCTACGGCGTGTTTGCGTGGGTGAGCGCTCTGGTGATGTTTCTTGCCATTCCATGCCAGCTGGGCTTATCGATGCTGATCCTGCGCGACGTGACCCCCACGCGCATTCGCACTGATGCCGGCGCTGTGCGCGGGCTATTGCGACGTGCCTATCAGATCGCGATCATAATCTCGGCGCTCGTCTGTATTGGCGGCGTTGGCCTCGATCGTCTCCTGGCCGAGGACATTGTTTATCGTGGCCCCTTGGCGACAGGGCTGATCGCCCTGCCTTTCGTCGTGGCCGGTGCGCTCCATGCCGGCACATCGCGGGCATTCGGCCGAATCGTGATGGTCAAACTGTTGGGCGATATCAGTCGTCCGTCGCTGCTGATCGTGGGTGCCAGCTCCGCGATTTATGTCGGCGGTCAAGCCAGCCCTTCGCTGGCGCTGGCACTATTCGCCGGTGCCGCTGCCTTGGCAGCACTTGCGCAGTACGCGGCCCTGCGCCGGATTAGGCCATCTACGCTGGACAAGACGGCCCCGCGCTATGCCAGTCGACAATGGATCAAAACCGCCGCGCCGTTCGCACTCGTCGCAGCGATCGATGTATGCATGCGCCAGATCGATCTGCTCATGTGCGGGTTGTTCTTGCCCGCCGCCGACGTGGGTCGTTATGCGGTCGCGGCCCGCCTGGCTACGCTCGTGACCCTATCGATGGTGGCCATCAACATGCTGGCCGCCCCGACGTACGCCGAGTTGTCGCAGCGCGGCGACCTTCAGAATCTGCAACGCACGGTGCGCCGGTTGGCACATGCGATGTTCTGGCCGGCACTGGCCGTATCCGCCGGGCTCGTGGTCGCCGGACCGATCATTCTGGCGGCCTTTGGGCCGGAATTCGGCACGGCCTATGCGCCGCTCGTCATGCTGGTCGCCGGCGCGCTGGTCAATGTCGGCGCCGGATCGGTCGGCTATCTGGCCAACATGACAGGGCATCAATGGTGGACGGTTCGTATTCAGGGGGCATCCGTGTTGCTCAACGTCGTGCTCAACGCCGTGCTCATTCCGACCTACGGGCTGATAGGTGCCGCCATGGCCACGACGTTCAGCGTCTGCCTGGCCAACATCGGCCTGCATCTTGTGGTGACTCGGCGCGTCGGCGTGCATGCATCAATCATCCATGCATCTCTATGGCCTAAACAAGCGCGACAAACCGAAGCCTGACACTGCAAGGATCAGATAGGCGCGTCATACTGCTGCTGCCAATCCGCGATACGAGCCGTCTTGATGTCGAAACCGCCGGTTAGTGCCGACGCCCCCGTGCAGCGCGTGCTGCATGTGCTCAACTACGGCTGGCCCCACATCGACGGTTATACGGTACGCAGCAGCGGCCTCATCACGGCCCAGGCCCAGCATCTAGGGCTGGACGTCACGGTCGCCACGTCGCCGTTCGCGCCGCTGACACGGGCCGCCGATCGGCAGTTTCAAACTGAGGCCTGGCATCCGGGCGCTCAGATTCACGCCGCCCGGCATCGTAGTGACGATGATCGCGTGGCTGAGATCAAACGCTTCGAGCGGCCGGGCATCGGGCTTGCCCCCGCCACGCAGCGTGAGTTTCGAGCCGAGCTCGCAAGCATTGTACGCCGGCTTTCGCCGGACCTGATCCATGTTCATCACCCGCACTATGTGGCTTCGGTGGCCATCGACGTGGCGCGCGCGTTCGATTTGCCCTGTGTATACGAGCTGCGCTGTTTCAACGGCGACTATGACCTGGGCCTTGCCAGCCGTTATGCCAACCTTCGCGGGCAGTTGTTCAATCGTCACGAAGCCGCGGTCTGTCGCGCCGCCGATGCGGTGGTTACTATTTCGGATGGCCTCGCCGGGCGCATCATCAACACAGGCGTGGCGCGCGAGCGCGTGTTTGTTGTACGTAACAGCGTGGATACGCAGCGCTTCTCATCAGGTTCACGGCCCAGTCCTTACGGAACAAGCCGTGTTCGCATGGGTTACGCCTGTACGTTTTCACCGATGGAAGGCCTGGATCTGCTGGTTGATGCCGCAGCGAATTTGTCGCCACAGCTACGGAACCGGCTGGAGATCGTGATCGCCGGTGACGGCGCCGATCGTGAGCGAATCGAGGCACGTATCGCCGAGCGCGGCTTGGAAGCCACAGTAAAGCTGCCAGGCTTCATCCCTTACGGCGATATGCCTGATTTCTACCGCGGGCTGGATCTATTCGTAGTGCCACGTCGCGACACGCCGGTAGCCGCGGCCACGACACCGCTCAAGCCGCTGGAGGCCCGAGCGGCGGGCGTGCCGATGCTGGTCTCGGATCTACCAGCGCTTCGCGAGTTGCTCGGCGACAACGCCCCCGATGTCCGGTTCGTTTCACCACAGGCCGAGGCGTTGGGCCGTGCACTTGCCGGCTTCATGCACGAGCCATGGTCCGGCGCTTCTGTGGGCGACCATGAGCGCAGCTGGTCACGCGAAGTCATGCGCTACCGCACCGTCTACGCCACGGCACAGGCTATAAAATCGCCGAACGCTGATCGCACGACCCGGATCGAGCGTGCCAATACGACGCTTCGGCGTGTCGGCCGGCGTGCGGCCCGCCGCGTAGTGGATTCCCCCCTGCCCGGCACGACCCCATTAGCCTGTCATGCCGTGGTCTGCGGCTTTCCACGGACAGGATCGACGATGCTGCAGATGATGATTGCTGCCGCGGTTCCCGATGTCCGGGTGTTCGACGGCGAAATCGAAGCGGTTTGGGCGGCGCGACACGCGTTGCGTAATCATCGCTGGATGCTCACGAAAAACCCGCGCGATATCGATACGATCGATGCCGTGCGCGAGTTCTACAGCCGCCGCTCGGCCAAAGCGCATTTCGTTGTCATGTTGCGCGATCCACGCGCAGTCCTGACCTCCAAACACGCGGCTTATCCGAGTAGCCGTGGCTATTACGTGAGCTTCGAGCGCTGGCGCCGTATCTATCGCCGTTTCCGTGCGCTGGCGGCGGCCAAGGACATCACCACGCTTCGCTACGAGGATCTTGTCGTTGCCCCCGATCGTATTCAGGCACAGCTCGAGGCCGATATCGGCTGGGGACGCCGCGCTGAATTCGCCGACTATGATCGCGCCGTGCAAAAACAAGCGCTCGCGCGCGACTCGATGACCGAAGGCGCGCTTGGCGGCCTGCGTGCCGTCGAGTCCAGCCGTATCGAGCAATGGCGTCGCTCGGAGCACGCGCCGCGAATACGCGCCATGCTCGAGGCCATTCCTCAAATGCCCGATTACCTCATCGAGCTGGGATATGAAACCGACGACGCGTGGCGCCATGACATTGTCTGACGGGCCGACCCGACCGACCGAGCCTCCATTGTTCCGGGAGAGTCCTGCTGATTGGCGGCCTGAACAGCTGTTCGACGTCCACGTGAATCTAGGCGTCACCGATGCCGATGGCATAGGCTACGGTCGGCTTCAGCCCGCCGAATACCAATCATTTATGGATCGCAGCGGGATCACCAGAGCCTGTGTGTTCCCCCCGCTCATGGCTGATTACCACACGGCCAATCTCGAGCTGCGTGACTGGGCGCTGGACAACGAGCCCCGCGCTCTGGTCTTCGCACGCCTGGGCGGCGCCGACGGTCCACGGCCCGTTCGCCGGTTCTGGCAGGCACGGCAAGCGCTTGGTGCACGCCTTAAAGGCGTGGCAGCCAGCGTCCCGGATCTCGAGGGCTTCGCCGGTGTGAAAATGATCCCGCACTTAAGCGGCCTGCCGGACACTGAAACGATGACGGCCATCAATGCGGCCGAACTACCCGTGCTTATTCATGCCGGTGCGCACAGCACGCCGTCGTGGATCGAGAAAACCGTACTCCCGCGCCTGCGCGGCCCGGTGATTCTCGCGCATCTCGGCGCCTACCCTACCGAAGCCGGTTTGCTAACAGACGCCGTGGATCTGGCACGTCGCAACGCGCGGGTTTACCTGGATACCTCCGGGGTGTGGGTATCCGAGTTTTTGCGCTACGCGGCGCAACGTGTACCGGGAAAGATGCTGTTCGGCTCGGATGCGCCTCTGGCCCATCCCGACGTGGCCTGGCTGCAGCTGGCCAGCGCAATCCGATGCGACAAGACACTCGAAACTATTGGCTGGACCAACGCCGCCGCCTTGTTCAACTTGCCGGGTCAATTCGACCGATGAGCACGTCTATCTTTGCGCCAAGAAGCGAATTCGACGATATACCGCTGACCGACTGCCACGTTCATATCGGCGAAAGCGACACGAACGAAATTTATTATCCGCATCTGGCATTGGACGAATATCGTCGACTGATGGCGCCTGCCGGTATCACGCGTGCCTGTGTCTTTGCCCCGCTTCGCAAGGACGGCTATCGCCAGATCAACGCGCGGCTGCGAACCGCCGCGGCCGATCCGCGCCGCTCGATACTTGTGTTTGCTCGGCTTGCCAGCCGCGATATTCCCTTGACCGAACCCGCTCCCTGGCTTGTGCGCTACAAGCTGCATCGTCATCTGACCGGGTTTTTTCACGAGCAGGCCACGCCGGATGATCTGGTCGGCTTCGACGGGGTCAAGCTATTGCCGCATCTCGATGGCTGCCCGTCACGCGATGTATTAGCCGCCATCGACGAGCTCGGCCTGCCGCTGCTTGTACACGGCGGGGATTTCTGCAGCCCGCGATGGATCGAGCGTCACCTGATTCGACATACGCGCGCGCCGGTAATCATCGCGCATCTGGGCAGTTTTCCCTGCGCCGAGCGTCATTTAAAGGATGCCGTGGCTATCGCCGCGCGGCACGAGCAGGTTTATCTCGATACGTCCGGCGCCTGGCATCACGAATATTTGCGTTATGCCGTTCGACGTATTCCAAAAAAAATCATATTCGGTTCTGACGCGCCGCTCATGCACCCGCTTGTGGCTTGGCGTCACGTCAGCCATGCGGTGGCGGACGATATAACGCTCGAGTGGATCGCACATGGTGCGGCCGACGAAATCTTTGGCTGCGTTGACCGTTCGGGGGGCGTGTCGTAGCCTGCGGGCGCGCGGCGGCCGCGGCGCTCGTACAAAGCGATTCTTTATTCTTCGAGCAGCCAGAATGAGTGATCCATCCTCCGAAGCACGTCATGTCGTCGTTCTGGGCGCCGGCCCGGCCGGCCTGGCCACAGCCCACGAGCTGAGCCGTCTTGGGGCGCAGGTGACGGTGCTCGAGCGTAACGCTTACGTCGGCGGATTATGCCGTACGGTTGATTACAAGGGTTATCGTTTCGATCTGGGCGGGCATCGTTGGTTTTCCAAGAACGAAGACCTGAATCGCTGGTTTCGACGGTTGATGGACGGCGAGCTGGTAGACGTCGATCGCATCAGCCGGATCTTTCACGACGGCACCTATTATCAGTACCCAATTCAGATCGCAGACGTGGCACGTAAGACGCCGCCGCTCGTCATGGCGCGTGCGGCACTGAGTTATGCCAAGGCGACGGTGCAGTACGATCTGCTGGATCGCGATATCCGGCATATCGAGGATGCGTTCAAGGCGCAGTTCGGCGGCCGGCTTTTCGAGATGTTCTTTCGCCAGTACACCGAGAAAGTCTGGGGCCGGCCCTGTCATCAGTTATCGGCCGACTGGGTGAGCCAGCGCAGCAAGGGGCTATCGATCACCGGCGTGCTCAAGGACGCGCTCAAGCGCGGCTCGACGGCCAGCAGCAGCCTGATCGAGCAGTTCATGTATCCGCGTGATGGCTATATGCGGATTGCCGAGCGCCTGGCAGAAGACGTAAGTGCGGCTGGCAACACCGTGCAGCTGGGCGCGTCGGTCACCGGAATCGATTACCACGGGCCGAATCAATTCACCGTGCGTTACGAGGACGAAAACAAGACACCGGGCGAGCAGGCCGCCACCGACGTGGTTTCCACGCTGCCGCTGGGCGGCTTGGCACGCATGCTCACTCCCGGCTGCGACGAGGCCGTGCATGAGGCGGCCGCGGCGCTTACGTTTCGGGATCTGATCACTGTGAATCTGATCATCGACCGGCCACAGGTCTCGACCGATACGTGGCTGTATGTCCAGAATCGCGATATCGTATTCGGTCGCATCCACGAGCCGAAAAACTGGAGCCCGGCCCTGGTGCCCGAGTCGAATCGGACATCGCTGGTTTTGGAGTGTTTCTGTTTTCGCGATGACGCGCTCTGGCAGTCTGACGACGATACGATCGCGCGGCGCTGTATTGCCGATCTGGCCGACCATCTGGGCCTGATCGAGCCGCACGAAGCCGTCGACTGGTGCGTGGTACGCACGCCCAATGCCTACCCGATCTACGATCTGGATTACGCGGATCGAATCGCGACGATCCGGGGCTACCTCGACGGCTTCGAGGGCCTGGAGATCGCAGGCCGCGGGGGCACATTTCGTTATAACAACGCCGATCATTCGATCGAGATGGGCTTGTTACTGGCCCGCTCGATGCTGGGTTACGGCGGCGATCACATGGCGGTCAACACCGAAACCACCTATCAAGAAACCATCGACGAGGCCGATAGCCAGGCCCAGCATCGTCGCGCGGCCGACGCCGCGTAGTCAGCCGCTGTGGCCGGCGTGGCTCGCCGGCCAGATGGTGCCGGCGACATCGTCGCGTGCCATGGCTGCATCCATGAAGAACTTGGCAGCCCAGTTCGGATACACCCCACGCATATAGCCGCCGCGGCGCGGGAACGACCCGGCAACCGCCCCGCGGATACCCGGCAAGGCATGTGCCGTCGCCTGCGCGGCGGCCACGAAACGAATCGCGCGATCGGCCGTTTCGAACAATTCTACGTCCCTGTCATGTTCGGCCAGCAGCAGCCAGGCGTGGGCAAGCTGAACGGTGCCGGTCAGGCAATCCCAGCGGGCTGCGGGCCGCCAGTCGGCATCGAAACGACCGGCTAAACCACCGTCCAGACGTTGTGCGCGAGCCAAGTGCCTGAGCGCGCGCCGCGCGCCGGCAAGCGCCACATCATCTTCGAAATACAGGGCCTGCTCGACCAGCGCGTGGAGCGAATAGCCTAATGTGTGTGTGAGTGGCCGGCGATTATCTTCGAGATCGTTATCCTCGAGCCAGCCGTTGGCGTGCATGCGCGTGAGCGCCCAATGAATGTTGGCCCGCGCCGCGACGCGATAGGCCGGCTCGTCCAGGACATCGGCCGCGCGTAGCAAGCCAAGCGCACTGCGCAGGTTGTAGGTATTGACCGAATACGTCGCGAACGGCGAGGCGTGGCGGCGCCAGGCCCCGTCAGCGTCCTGGACGGCAACGAGCCACGCAGCCGCGCGCGACAAGCTCTCAGCGAAACGCGGCTCATGACTGGCCTGCCAGGCCGCGGCCCACCCGAACAGCACCTGGCCGGTATTGAAGATGGTGGGCACCGTGACCGGCGCGTCCATGTGCCCGGCGCGCACGGCCCCGCTGGCGAGCTGGATATCACATTCCCAATACGCCATGGCCAGCGCACGCCGGTGGAACTCGTCACGCCTCGTACGCTGGGCGTAGGTCAGACAGGTCGGGATCAGATAGCCCGTCGTTTCAGGATAATCTGCCGCCCATCGTTTGCGCGGCGCGTCGTAATAAGCGGCGACCCCGCCGCCGGGATGTGCGTCCTGGGCACGGGCCACCCAATCGGCTGCCGCGTCGACATGCGCCGCCAGCGGCTGCTGACTGGCGCGCGGCGGCGCCAGGCGCGCCTCCAGGCCACACGTCGCGTTATAAATCTGACGACGTAGCGTATTCAGCGACATCGGACCCTCAACGGTTCGCGGACTACACGCCGGTGATGCATCAAACAGCATCCAGCCGTTTAAGCAGGCTATGTACCACACGCTCGGCCGTTCGCCCGTCCCAGAGCGGGATCGCGCCACGCCTGGCATCGGGTGGTGCGGCCAGGCGAATCGCATCGGCCACCTCATCGATCCGCACGAGTCGATTGGTGCCCAGTGTGACCGTGATCGGGCGCTCGGTGTTCGCTCGCACGGTAAAACAGGCGATACCCAGATGGCTGGTCTCTTCCTGCAGGCCGCCGGAATCGGTAACCACCGCATGGGCATGACGTATCAAGGCCATGAACGGCGTATACGCCAGCGGCTCGATCACTTGTAGTCGCGGCATTACGCTCAAGGTCTCCAGCAACTCAAAGCGGGCCAGCTGGGCTCGGGTGCGCGGATGCAGGGGCCATACGACGTCGCGCTCGCGGGTCATCGTTTCAAGCGCGGCAACCAGTGCGAGGCACCACGCGTAATCCTCCACGTTGGCCGGGCGATGAAACGTGGCCATGACGTAGCCGCGGCGTGTCAGGCCCAACCGGTCGACGGTCGTATCCTGCTCGATCGCGGTGCGCCGGTGCTCGAACGTATCGATCATGATATTGCCCACCCGTTCGATCCGGCTCGCCGGGATGCCTTCCTCAGCCAAGTGGGCATCGGCGTCTTCCGACGGCGTCCAGAGCAGATCGCTGATGGCGTCTGTCACCACGCGATTGATTTCTTCGGGCATCGATCGGTCGAAGCTGCGCAAGCCGGCTTCCAGATGGGCCACCCGCACACCCAGCTTGGTGGCCGCCAGCGCACAGCCGACGGTGGCATTCACATCGCCCACCACGATCGTCCAGGCCGGCCGCTCCGCTTGGCAGATCTGTTCGTAAGCCATCATCGTGTGCCCGGTCTGCTCGGCGTGCGAGCCGCTGCCGATCCCCAGCCGCACGTCAGGCACCGGCAGGCCGAACTCATCGAAAAAGGCCTGCGAAAGATTGGCATCGTAATGCTGGCCGGTATGAACCAGACGCACCCGGCACTCACCACTCGCAACAAGCTGTGGATACAGCCGCGCGATTTTGACGAAATTCGGGCGCGTGGCGGCCACGATGTCCACAAGCGGTTTGGACTGCACCGCGTGCATGGTGTCGGTATCACCCATCGTAGCCCTCCGGATTGCGTGACTGCCAGCGCCAGGCATCGGCGGCGATGGTGTCGATATCGCGCGTGGCCTGCCAGTTCAGGTCACGCGCGGCGGCCGAGGTGTCTGCCCAGTAGTAGGCAAGGTCTCCGGCGCGGCGCGGCGCCGGGCATGTCGGTATGACTTTTCCGGATTGACGCTCGAAGGCGGCAACGATTTCGTAGACCGAATGCCCGCAGCCGCTGCCGAGGTTCCATGTATGCGAGCCGGGCCGGGTGCTGACCTGTTCGAGTGCGGCCAGGTGGCCGTGGGCCAGATCCATCACGTGGATATAGTCGCGCACGCCGGTGCCATCGCGCGTTGGGTAATCGATGCCCAAGACCGAAAGCGATGCCCGCCGGCCCACCGCCACTTGGCAGATATACGGCAGCAGATTGTTCGGGTGACCTTTCGGGTCTTCGCCGATCAGGCCGCTTTCGTGCGCCCCCACGGGATTGAAATAACGCAGCACCGCGACAGCCCAACGCGCATCGGCCGCACATAAATCGCCCAATACCCATTCCGCCACGAGTTTCGTGCTGCCGTAGGCGTTGACCGCCCGCCCGGTGGCGGCCTGCTCGGTCAAGGGCATGGCGTCGCTGGCGCGATAGACGGTGGCCGATGAGCTGAACACCAGCGTGAAAACACCGGCACGTGCCATGGCCTGCGTCAGGGCCACGATGCCGCCAACGTTGTGGGCGTAGTAGTCCAGCGGCTGTTCAAGACTTTCGGCCACGGACTTCAGCCCGGCGAGGTGGATCACGGCGTCGACGGTATGGCGCGCAAACACATCGTCGAGGACGTGTGTGTCACAGACATCACCATACTCGAAAACCAGCCCCCGGCCGGTCAGGCGCTCGACGCGGTCGAGTGCGACGCGTGAGCCGTTCGAGAGGTTATCGAAGACGATCACGTCGTGCCCGGCGTTCAGCAGGACAAGTGCCACGTGTGCCCCGATATAGCCCGCGCCGCCGGTCAATAGAATCTGCATCGGCCTGATTCTACGCAACTCAGCGCGCCTGCGGCCGCGTGATCGGCCGACAGCCGGCCACGAGATCCGCCAGCGAATCACAGGCCAGGCAATGATCGATAGCGCCCGGCGAGACGATGCGCTGGATTTTCAAGCCGCGAACACGCCGAGCCGTACGTCGGTCGAGTAGGACACCATCTTTCACTGCCGTCTGTAACGACCGGGCGAGTGCGGCAGCGGCCAGGGTCCGGCGCGTCTTGTCCATGTCCCGTGCCGGTATACGCCGCGTAAGCCCGCCGTGATTCAAGCGCTTGTCGAACGCCCGAGCGATTCGTGTCACGGCATCGACGGTCTGGCAGCGCATGGCCGCCTCAAGCGCGCTGTCCAATGCTCGGCCTGTGCGAAGCTCAAAAACCGTTTCTTTCGTGGTGTCATCACACGTTGCCAGCGCGCTGTCGATCTGACGGGCGGCGATATCCCACCAGGCCGGCCGATCCAGTGCCTGGCCGGCGAGCAGGAGGCCGCGCGCCGCCTCGGCGGCGGGTAGAAAATCAGGCACGACGACGCCGTGGCGTGCACAGGCACGCGCCGGGTCGTGGGCCAGCAGATCGGCCAGCGCCGTGGCACTGCGTGTGATCGCCCGGGCGATGCGGGAATCATCGTGCTCTCGCTGCCAGTCACACCAGGCACTCAGCGCATTGCCAGTGGCAACCAGGCCACCGCGCCGGCTGGGCGAAGCGAGTGTGGTGTCCTGGATGAGCCCATCCGCGCGCTGCACACCGGCCAGCCAGTGCAACAGCTGCTGCAAACGCGCCGGCCACGGTTCATCGAGGGCGGGCTCGCGCAGCAGAACACGCGCCACATAAGCACTGACCGGCGGCGAGAGTGGCCCCCAGCGTGCCCGCGCGCTATCGAAAGTCGCCGGTAATCCGGCCCCGATGGCGCCGTCCTGGGCGCTAGCCAGAACCGACAACGCTTGATCGGCCAACGCGCGCCGGGCCGTCTCGGCGCGATTGTTTCGTCCGACACCCCACCCGGCACTCACACGCGCCTCGGCTGGCTGGGCTCTGACGGCGTATCCAATACCAGAAACCCGGCGGCCACGAGCGCATCAACGCTTGCCGCCGACGCGCCGCGTGCGCCAGCCACCTGATCGGCATTGGCCTGGCCCAGGGCCCGGCAGCCCGGCCGATCGGCCAACCAGCTGATCACTTGGCTAACGAGCGCGGCCTCATCATCAACGATCGCGCCGCGCCCTTCGCGACACCAGGGGGCCATCACGTCGGCCCAACTATCCACATGCGGGCCGGTGACGACCACGCAGCCGGCCGCGGCCGGCTCGATGACGTTATGCCCGCCGATCCCGGGCACGAGCGTGCCGCCGATGAAGGCGATATCGGCCCGGTAATAGAGCTGACCCAGCGCGCCCAGCGTATCGACCAGTACGATATCGGCGGTCGCGTCGAAGCCGTGCTGGCTGAAGCGCGCCCAGTGCCACGGGCCGGCCGCCAGTTGCCGGGCGACGCTGTCAAAGCGTTGCGGATGGCGCGGTGCGATAACAAGCAACGCCTCGGGATACTGCGCCCGTATTTCGGCAAAGCATGAAAGCCAGCGTGTCTCTTCATCATCATGCGTGCTGCCCGCCACGATGACCGGACGCGCCAACGATTGCCGGCCGTGTGTCGCCGCCGCGCGGTCGAGTGTGTCGTCCGCGGCCAGATCATATTTCAGCTGGCCCAGTGTTTTTAATGCCGCGCCCGTCGCACCGAGTGTTTCAAAACGCGTCTTGTCGGCCGCGCCGGCCGCCGCGATGAGATCGATGCCCTGCAGCGTGTATCGCACCAGCCCTCGCAGCATGGGCGAGTCATAGCGGCTTGCCGAGCGCGGTGATACCGAGGCGTTAACGAGCGCGATCGGGATCGCCGCGCGGGCCAGCGTATCGAGCAGGTTGGGCCAGAGTTCGGTCTCGATGAAAATGGCGCACCGCGGACGTACCCGCGTGACGAAACGCTGCGTGGCGGCCCGGGTGTCCAGCGCCAGATACATGACGTCGACCGTCTCGCCGAGCGCATGACGCGCTGTTTCGCGGCCCGTGGGCGTCATCGTGGTCAATAGAATCGGGGCATCCGAACGCCCGCGCAGCCGGTGGATCAGCGCGATTGCCAGCCGGACCTCGCCCACCGAGGCGGCGTGCAGCCAGACCGGGCGATCGGTGCGGGTCGCGATCCAGGCCAGCCGCTCGGCCAGATGCTGGCGATAGGCCGGCTCCCGGCGCGAGCGCCAGACGAAATAGAGCAGCGCCAGAGGCAACAGGCCAACAACGACAGCCCGATAGACCGCCAGCATCAACGGGGCAGCGCGCATGGGCTCAGTCGCCCGCGCGCTCGCGGATACGCGCCGCGATTGCGGACGTGGAATGGCCGTCCACAAATTCCAGAATCCGGACCCCACCGCCCGCCGCGATCACACAATCCGCGCCGGCCACCTGAGCGGCGTCGTAGTCGCCGCCCTTGACCAGCACGTCCGGCAAGAGCCGACAGATCAAACGCTCGGGCGTGTCCTCGCCAAAGGCCACCACCCAGTCCACGGCCCCCAGACCGCGCAGCACCTGCATGCGATGGGCCAGCGGGTTGATCGGCCGCGCCGGGCCTTTCAAACGGGCGACCGAGGCATCATCGTTGACCGCCACAATCAAGTGGTCGCCCAGTGCGCGGGCGGCTTCGAGATACGCGACGTGGCCGGGATGCAACAAGTCGAAACAGCCGTTGGTCATCACCACTCGCTCACCGCGGGCCTTCGCACCCGTCATCCAATCAGCCAGCGCGGCTTCGTCGGTGACGCCGCGACCGCCTTCAGGTGCCGCATGTAGCGCGGCCAGCAGCTCGTCGCGGCTGACGGTCGCCGTGCCCAGCTTGGCCACGACGATACCCGCGGCCAGGTTGGCAAGCTCGGCGGCCTGCGCGCGCGTCAGACCGGCCGCAAGCCCGGCTGCCATCATCGCAATGACTGTGTCCCCAGCCCCGGTTACATCAAAGACCTCGCGGGCCCGGGCGGGCAGATGCTGAGCGCCGCCGCGCTCGAACAGGCTCATGCCCTTCTCGCTGCGTGTGATCAACAGCGCGGTGAGATCCAGCTGCGAGAGTGCGTGTTCGGCGCCGCGGGCCAGGGTCGTATCGTCCTGCCAGTCGTCGGCCGTGGCAAAACCTTCGGCATAGGCGCCAAATTCCGCCACATTGGGCGTGATCAGGCTGGCCCCCGCATAGCGTGCCCAGTCACGCCCCTTGGGGTCGATGAGAACCGCCACGCCGGCGGCTCTGGCCATCGCGATGATCGCGGCGACATCAGCCAATGTGCCCTTGCCGTAATCCGAGCAGACGATGATGTCCGTATCGGCCAGCGCGGCACGAACCCGAGCCAGCAACTCGGCCCGCTCGAATGCCCCGTCCATGGCAAAGGATTTCTCGAAATCCAATCGTATGAGCTGCTGGTTGCGGCTCATGACGCGCAGCTTGGCGATCGTCGGGTGACTGTTGCTGATCAGCAGATCGCTGACCACCCCGGCCTCTTGCAGCAAGCCCTCGGCGGCTTGTCCAGGCTCGTCGTTACCAACCACACCGATGAGCCGGGTTCGAGCGCCGATACGGGCCAGATTCAGCGCCACGTTCGCCCCGCCGCCCAGCCGGCGCTCCTCGTCACCGATACGCACGACCGGCACCGGCGCCTCGGGCGAGATCCGGCCGGTATCGCCGTACCAATAACGGTCGAGCATTACATCGCCGATGACCAGCACACGTGCGTCAGCGAATACGGGCAAAGTGGGCATCGATCTTTCGTCGCTCGGCTGAATCGGCCATCATACAAACGCTCACGCCCCATTTACAGCACGCCCCGAACGCCGAGCGATTCGCGATCTGTGTGTGCGAGTCCGATATGTCATGAGCCAGCCCGCCCCGTCCCGCGCCGATGCGCCCTCGCTTTCTCATCCGCGGCACTGGCCGAGCTGGCTGCTGGTGGGCCTGGGCCGGCTGCTGGCGCGTCTGCCCTGGCGCGCCCAGATGCGGCTGGGGGCTCGGCTCGGGCGCTTCGCGCGGCATATCGTGCGCGACCGCGCCCGGGTCGCGGCCATCAACCTATCGCTGTGCTATCCCGGTCGCACGCCGGCCGAGCGCGAGGCCCTGCTCGATGCACACTTCGCTTATGTCGGCCAGGGCGCGCTGGAAACCGTGTTCTGCTGGTGGGGCCGCCAGGACGAGATCGACGGCCTGGCCGAAATCGAGGGCCTGCATCACCTGGAGGATGCCGCCATGCGCGGGCGTGGCATCATTCTGCTGTCGGCCCACACCACGTCGCTAGAGCTCGGGGTGCGCATGGCCCGGCCGTATATGCAGGCGCTGGGCTACACGACGACCGCGATGTACAAACCCCCGCATGATCTTGTCATCGATCACGTCATGCGCACCCGCCGCGAGGCACACATCGGCGGCGCGACGATCGCCGACAACGATATCGGCGGGCTCATGGCCGCTCTGCGCCGGGGCGAGGCCGTCTGGTACGCCGCCGATCAGAAGGCCGGCAAGCGTGTGAGCGTCACCGTCGACTTCTTCGGCCAGCCGGCGCGTACCCATGTCGCCATCAGCCGCGTGGCCAAGATGACGCGCGCCACCGTGGTCCCGTTCTTTACCCTGCGCCGGGCCGACGGGCGCGGGTATCGCCTGATCGTCAAACCCGCGCTTACCGACTTTCCCAGCGGCGATGAAGCCGCTGATGCCCAGCGCATCAACCACATCATCGAAGACGTCGTGAACGAGGACCCAGCCCAGTATTTCTGGCTGCACCAGCGCTTCAAGCGCCGGAAGTTCGATCCCTACAAACCGGATGCCTCGAAAAAAGCCGCCTCGTAACCCGCCCGCAGCGCGGCCCAATCGGCCGAACGAAAATGAAAGACCGGCTCGCGGGCGGCGAACTTGTCCAGCGAGCGCTTCAAGCGCGCCAGATTGTTCTCTCGCCAGCGCCGGCGCGGATACCTGTATCGCGCCCGGTCGAAATCGATCAGCCAGGGCTGGTCCGCCTCGTCGAGCAGGATATTGCGCGCGTTTAAATCTGCGTGCCAGACACCGTGGGCATGAAGCCCGGCGATCTCGCGACCGATGGCCTGCCAGGTCGCTATAGAAACAGATTCGAGACAGGCCCGATCGGCCAGCGGGCAAGCCCCCTGAATTCCCTCGGTAATCAGATCCGCTTCGTAGTACAGCCCGTGTCTTATGCTTTGAGCCGCAACCGGCCTGGGCACGCCAAGGCCCAGGCGCGCCAGATCAAGCATGATTTGAAACTCCCGGTAGGCCCGCGTGCGGCGCGCGCCGGTCCACAGATAACGGTCTGCGCTGAGGCGCGCTGCGAAACCGCCGCGTCGAAAATGACGCAACACCCAGTAGGAGCCGTCGTCGCGGCGGAGAAAACAGGCCTGGCCGCGGCCCTGGGCATGGCCGAGCAGCCCGTTTCGCCGCTGCCATTCGGCGATGTCGAACAGCCCGTCGCACGGCGCTGTATCAGCGAAAAAAACCGGATTCCAGACCCGAAAACGCGCGGTCGTTGCTGACTCGGCCTGTCCATGGCAGCCGTGCGGGGCCAGTTTGATCGGGGCTTGTGTCATGGGCGTGCTGCTGTCGCGGGGCGAAACCTATCGGGCGCGTCGTGTCGCGCCATTCTGTTGATCGACGCCACGCCCGGTTTTCTAATCGCGTAGTCTGACATGCAGATTTTTACCGACGCCGATGTATTAATCATGGCTCGACGGCGGATATCGAGAGGCTCATGAATCAAGGCACCGTATTTTGCGCTGACTTTGCCGATTATCCGTTCATGCAGGAGGCTGCCATGCGTCTTGCCGATGACACGCGCCTGATCATCGGCGGCCAAGGGCGCCTGCCGCCGTCCTCGGGCGATGCCTCACTGGATCGATACGAATACTTCGACTGGCGAAATTATTTTCGATTCGCTGACTTTGAGCCGCGCCTGGACGCACGCTCCGTCATCCCGCTCGATCGTGTGTCGTATTACGAGCCGGCCAAGCAGCGATTCATGCGCTCACTGGATCGTGTGTTTCTCGAACCGGCGTCTTACGCCCAGCAAGAACAACTGTTCTATGGCCTGATTCGCGCTTTCGAAGCGTGGATCACCCGTACGCCGCGTCCGCTGACCGTGTTTTTTGCGCATACCCCGCATTTTCCCTGGCACATCGTGTTTCACCAGGTGTGCAAGACACACGATGTTCCGGTATTCATTTGCCGCACCACACAAATCGCGGATGCCGTGCTGCTTGATGCCGATCTGAGCGAGCACGGCCAGCGCTGGGTTCGCCCGGCGCAGCCGATCGATCCGACGTGGGTCACCGACCAAGCCTGGGCCCGCTCGCCGCGCATGGCCAACTCGGTGTCGATCAACGTACGAGCAGAGCGGCATGCCCGCAAGCGCGTCGGGCTTGCTCGCTGGATAGCCATTGCTTGGCGTTATTTCCGAGATCGGCAATACCTGGCCCATCGTCATTACCATCGTTTGCCCTGGCGCCGGGTGATGGCCGTTGCCCGACAGCGTCAACGCCAGCGCCGCGCAGATCTGGCTTATCTGGATGCCAACGCAAGGCGTCACGCGCCCGATCAACCGTTTGTCTATTTTGGCCTGCACTATCAGCCGGAGCGTACGACCGTTCCTGAAGCGGGTTATTTTCATGACCAGATTCAGGCGATCCGGCTGTTGGCGGCGGCGCTGCCCGAGGGCATGGTCCTGGCGGTCAAAGAACACCCGCGACAGCTCGGTGATCGACGCCCGTCGCTACGCCGATTCCATACGCAGCGCACACCGTTGTATCGCGCGATTCAGCGGATTCCGAACGCGGTTCTGATCCATGCGTTCGTCGATTCGGCTTCACTGATCGGCCGTGCGCGCATGACCGCATCATGTACCGGTTCCGCTGTTTTCGAGGGCTTGCAGGCCGGAATTCCGGGCGTCACATTTGCCGCGACGTGGCACTCGGCCTGCCCGAGTGGGCCACTCTGTAGCCAGGCCGAGGCGCTGCCGGCCCTGATCGAGCGCCTGCTTGCCAAACCAACCGACGAAGTACGCGCCGATTACGTACGCTTTCTCGACGACAACGCAGAATGGTGGTTTCTCGGGGCCAACGACGATCGTGCGGTCAAACGCTCGGCGTTTTCACGTCAAACGCTGCGGGACTCCGTGGCCGAGATGCTGTACGACACCGCGATTGGTTCGCACGAGCCCAGGCGCCACGTGCGCCTGGCACGCGATAACAGCCCGACCCAGGAATCGGCCTGACCCTCACCCGCGGCCGGGCCATTAACGGACTGCGTTGTTCATTTCGTTAACCACGAACGCGCCGTATTTCTTGAAATCGAACGTCGACTCGAACAATTGCCGACCGGCACGCGCAATCTCGCGGCGCTCGTCCTCGGCTGTGGCGTAATGGCGAATTTTGTCGATCAGATCATCGAGATCGTCGAAACAGACAAAATGCTCGTTTTCTCGTGCACCGCCCGGCAATGCCAGATCCCGAATCGATGGGCTGCTCAGGCAGAAGGCCGACAACAGCCATAGCTCCCAGTGGCGATGGGTAAACTCGCCCAGACCGTCCAGCGCCAGATTCACGCGCGAGTCGCGAATGGCCTGCACGTACCGATCCGTATCGAGCGCGGGTGCGGCGACGTCGGGGGCGACATCTGTGTCGATATCGTGCGGCTGAATACCGCCGATGGCCGTTATCTCCGGCGCGGCCAGCACCCGTCGCCAGACCTCGGGGCGCAACGGCGAACTTTGCGTGCCGTAGAAACAGGCGTCATACAACGCCGTCTCGCTGGGCTTGTCGAAACCGAAGGTCTGCGGCACCAACCGGGCCACGTTATGACGCCGCGCCGGAATCAACGGACAATCAAGCCAGGCAAGACGAATCTTGTCTCGGTTGTGGTTCGTGATCGAATATCGCGCCAAGTTGGCGTAATGCTCGCGCTTGAACACCACATCGAATCGATCCAAGCACTGATCGTCAACCATGAAACCGGCTTGGGGATTACTGATGAAAAACGCTTTCGCCAGCCCCTCGATCCCGCTGACGAAATCAAACTCGCGAACGTTGGTGCCTTCACCCGATGAGTCAGCCTTGCTACAGATAATTAGATAATCGAAGCGTTGACCGATCTCCCGCCGGTGTCGATAGAGCCAGGCAAGACTGGCCTCGGTGACGTCGAAACTGGCGTGCAGCGCTGAGCGCATGAAACCGCACTGGCCACGCAGCTTGCGATAGCGGTTCTTCTTGCGTCGCAGGCGCGTAATCAATCCAGCGCCGATATCGGGATAGTGACGGCCGATATACAACACACGCACCGCGTCGTTATTCATGGATCATGCCTTGTCGCCGATTATGATTTTCGAATACAGGTATCGGGCGCGCTGATCGCGCCAGCGCGTGGCGCGTGCATCACAAGCCAACCGCGTGTCGCACATGATCCCACGCCGTGCCGTCGGCCAGCTCGTGGCGCTGCCATTGTTTCCAGGCCAGGTCGTGGGCCCACACGCCTCGATCCGGTCGCACTATCGATGCCTCGATATCATGACCGCCCATCGGCCATGCCATCGACACATCGCTTTCCACGATGATCGGCACGCCGGCCAGAACCGCCTCGATACCGGTGTTCGAACTGTACGTGATCACGCAGTCGACCGCGGCCATATCCTCGGCCAGAGAATGCGCCGAGGCCACGGCGTGTGCCGGACATTCGGTGAAACCAAGCGGATGCGGTCGATAAATGACCTGGCGGCCCATCGCATGAAGCCGAGCGGCACGCTCGGCCGCCCATTCGTCAACTTGCACGCCGTTGAGCGATATATCGCCGGGGACCTGGCCAATCAGAAGCACACGGCCGGTATCCCGATGCTGCCACTCACGCCATAGATGACCGAAGTGCTGCTCGAAGCGCACGCCGTTATCGCCGGCCGGCCCATACCGACCGTGATTGTTGAGCCCGTCGAAGGCCAGACTTGCCCAGCCGCGACGCGGCGGCAAGAACCCGCGCTCGAGAATCAGCGCGTGCTGGCCCTCACTTTGCGCCAGGCGATCGAACATCGCGGGTTCATGCCAGCCCCAGAACACATGCACATCAGCGTCCAAGGGGCGGCCCGGCCGATACAGTCTGGTTTTGATGTCGTGTCGACGAAACCCCTGGCGTAGGGCGACCGACCAGTCGATCTTTTCGCGTTTGCGCCGGACACGACGCCGGGCCCGCCGTGTCCACGGCCAGCCCGGCGGATAGGTATGAAAACAAACGTCGATCATGTGTGTAGATGGAGGCGAGGATCGGACTCGATGAGATATCGCGCATAGCGACGTTCGGCATCAAAGTCATGATCGGTCGACATGGGCCGTGTCGGCTGGCTGTCGGAGCGTGTATCGCCGAAATCGAAACCGTAGATATCAAGCCGGGCGCAGGGTGACGCGGCCAATAGGTCGAGGGCTTTCATGCCGGTCGAGGCTGTTTTTCCCAGCCGCTGCGCCAGTGCGCGATCTCGTCGTTTCGATAATATGTGCAGTCGTCGTGTCGCAAACATCCAGGCCGGGATGTTACGCATCATTTTTGGTCGTCGGCTGACCCAGACCAGGCGCTCGACGCCCCGTCGCTCGGCGGTCGTGCGGCTCATCGGCAGCGCGGTGATGAGCCAATCGGTGCGCCGACCGTGCGAACGCTCGCTTACGAGCACGCCGCGGTTGCAACGTATCACGCAGTCGGCGGCGTCAATGGCCGGGCCGTAGGCCTGCTTCGCCAGGGACGCTGCGCCGCCAACCAGCGCGACACGTTGGCCGGCCAGCTCTCGCAACAGCTTGTCTTGTGAGCGCGGTCTTCTGACAAGCCGCCAGAGACGCCCGAGCAGACGTTGACGACGACGGGACCAAACGGCGTGCCGCCGCTGGCGTGCCGACAGCACGGCCATCTCGCCTGCAAGCGCCGGACTGATCGGTGCGGTGACGATCACGCAGTACTCGTGCGGTGTATCCGCGACCAATGCCGCGTGGCCGAACACGCTCGCGATCCGCTCACACCACCACGTGCTGTCATGAACACTCGCGAATTCGTTATGCCCGTCGACTAACGGACGGCTGGAATATCGTGTCGAAATACGAAAGACACCGTGGCGACCAACACGGCGCGCCGCATCCAGCGCCCGCGCCAGCGCGTCCGCATCCAGGTATTGCAGCACGCGGTCACTGGCGACCAGCGTGTCGTTGGCGTCGCTCGCGGCCGTATCGTCATCGACGCCGTTGGCGGCATCGTCGAGATGCTGGGCTACCAGCCGCGAGAGACCGAGGGCACTCGCAGTCGCCTGCACCCATGCCGGCGCCGTATCGAGCGGCTGCTGTGACAGACACGGATCAAGCATCGCCACGCGTTATGTCTTGATAGATCGTTTGATAAGCATCAGCCATTCGGTCGACGTTGAACGCCCGGGCGGTCTCCTGCCCGGCCACAGCCATGCGATGTGCCCATTCCGGCGCCTCGAATAAGCGAAGCAAAGCTTGTTCAAGCGCGCGCGAGTCGCCCGCCGGCACCAGCAAACCGTTGACGTCATGCTCGATGAACTCGGGCAGGCCGTCGACCGCCGACGCGATGACGGGCAAGCCAGCCCGCATGGCGTCCAGCGCAGCGCCGCCGATACCCTCGTGGCGTGAGGGTAGAACGAACGCGTCGGCCGCGGCCAGATAATCGCCGACGTTATCAACAAAGCCGGCGAACTCGATGCTGGCTTTGCCGTCCCGTGCCTGGCGCTCGAATCGTTCGCGGTCTCGTCCAGCGCCGACGAGCACGAAATGCATGCCACTCTGGCGGGCGGCGAGGCCGTGCGCTGCCTCGATCAGACACGACTGGCCTTTCTGCGCATCCACAAGCGCCGCCACGTTGACCACCACATAAGACGACCCCCAGCGTGCCCGCAGACGGTCTCGTATCTCGGGGTTCACCGCCAGATCACTGAGCGCACTGTAAACCGTCGTCGTCGGCCGCCCTGCATATGCCGCGATGACCGCGGATACCGACTTGGCAACCCCTACACACGCCGCCGCGTTCGCATACACCGCACGCGTCAGCGCGCTGTTACTCGGCCGCTTGCCCAAACGACGGGTAACAAGATAGGGCAAGCCCGAAACACGCCAGCGCAGCCAAGCCAGTTGCGCGCCTCGCGTGTCGTGCGCATGCACGACATCCCCCTGGACACACCGCAGTTTGGTCGGAAACGGTCGTGCGATGGCTTGAATATCCAGACCGGGAACATCAGCCAGGCGCTGGCCCAGGGGCTGGCCAGCACGAACGACAGCACGCTGGGTCAAGCCACGCTGGGACAGCGCACGAATCAAGAGCTCGGTCTGTCGTTCGCCGCCGCGATACCCCCGCGAGAGATTCAGATGACAGACGTGCGCCATAGACATGCCCGAGACGAGACAATGCGCGCGCCGATCGACCCCACGCCGCTATCGACTCGACGATTCACGTGATTAAGCCCCGCCCAGCACCAGTCGCTGCAATTCGCTGTGCTGTGTGCCGGCCATATGTCGATACGGCGCGGCGTCCTGATAACCGGACGGCGGGAACAGAAAACTCGTTGGGGTGACGAACTGGTAAAACCCGACGACCCTCGGCTTGCCGCCGGATTGAACCCGGCTGCCAAAATGAAAGCAGCGACTGGTATCGGCAAACACAGCGGTGCCGGCCGGGCCGGTTATTTCATGTTGGCTGGCTGTTCCCACCGTCTTGTTGGCCGTGTCGTCGCTGACGCGATAGCCCTTGCGGCCATAGGTATAGCCGATATTCGAGCGCAGCGTATCCGAGGCCTGGGCCTCCATGAGCGTCAGCGGACCACTGGCGGCGTCGACATCGCTGGCATAGACGAACACCTTGAGTTGGGTCGTATCATCCCAGTCACAGTGATAGAGCTGACTGGCGTGATGCTGCGACGGCGAATTGTCGGATTTCCAGACATCCATCTTCGCCAGCACCGGCACGACGCCTAGATAGGCCGATACCGCCGCGATCACGTCCTCGCGCAGTGGGAAACGCAAA
Organism: Salinisphaera japonica YTM-1; assembly: GCF_003788585.1. Lineage (GTDB taxonomy): Bacteria > Pseudomonadota > Gammaproteobacteria > Nevskiales > Salinisphaeraceae > Salinisphaera > Salinisphaera japonica. The sequence continues at coordinate 94,454 of NZ_AYKG01000045.1, forward strand.
AACGGCGAGTCGTCAGGCAGACAAGCCGTATCCAGATAACCCTGCTGCAAGAAATCCTTGTTGCCCGGGGCCATGCCCGACTCACGCTCGGCCACGATCTGGCCAGCGGCGGTGACGATCTCGCCAATCTCATCGAACGTTCCGGGCGCGAACAAGGCAAAGCCTTTATCGCGAGCGATTGCATGCGCCAGATCCGTCTGTTGGAACTCGGCGGCAAGCTGTTCTCGCCGGGTCAATGATGCTCCCTGGCGTGCCCCGAGGCGCTTGGCATACCACTGACGCCGGCGCGGCGTCCCTTTGACGAAATAATCCCACAACGCCTTGTTATGGCCTTGTTTATTCGTGCGAAAGAGGTTTTTCATAACAGCACTTCAAACCGTTCGGTGATGGACCAAACCCGTCCCTGGCAGTGCCCCGGAGTATAGAAGATCAGCCCGATCTATGCTGACAAGCGATCACCACGAAACGCCAGCGCTCATTCAGATTCGCCATCCCACGGCCATCGCGACGCGCTTGAGGCTTTGCCCGAAGCGCTTGGACGCCGGGTCATCGAACCGCTGCGCGCTGTAGGCGAACGCACCGGTGTGATCATCGTAGTGACAGTCACGATGATCGACGATCTGGCTTTGCCAGGCTTCAGCGGCAACACGCCAGTGATGGTTCGGCTTGCGGCGGCCTTTTTCAGCCGCGACCTGGCGCACAGCCAGCCGGGCCTTGAGTTGCTCCGGGTCCCGCGCGCGAAAATGCTGCATCAGAATCCGCCGCCGGGCGAGCGGCCCGCGTGGTGTGGGCCAGTGTTCACTGCCCTGCCAATGCAGGTGCGGGTGATGACGCATGAAACGCAACTCTTCATAGGTTGCCCGGTAATACCGGCGACGCTCGGTGATGGGCCGGTCGCGGTCGGCCAGGCTTTCCTGACCGGCTTGCCAGGCCGCCCAATCGAGATCGGTGTACTCATAAAACAGGTTGATGGCGTTGACACGACAATCCAGCGGCGACACGGCACGCAGAAATGCGCGCGGGTCTTGCGGATAGTGCTCATCGCCGTCGAGACGGCACCACCAGTCCCCGGACGAGGCCTCTTCTCGCAGACGATAGAACGGAATCATGCGCAGATCGTTGTGAAAGGCGCCGGTATAACGGCCGATGCAATCAATGCGCCCCGGGTATGCCCGCGCCACGCGCTCAATGACATCGACCGTATCGTCGTCGCTGTCGTTGTCCAGAATCGCGATGCGATCACACCAGGCCAGGGCCGCTTCAAGGGTCTGCCCGACGATATCGCCCTCGTTTTTCAAAACCATCAGACCGAAAATCTTCATCACCACCACCTCATTCCTGACCCGCACCGCGGACACTGCTACCCTTCCCGGCACGTTCGGCCGACGCCGTACCCTCATTCATGGATGCCAGCGGACGCAATGATAGATAAAGTCAAGATTTTTGGCGCCGGCTCGATCGGCAATCATATGGCCCACGCCGCGCGCACGCTGGGTTGGTCGGTAGATATCTGTGACGTGGATTCCGACGCCCTGGCGCGTACGCGCGATCAGATCTATCCCTCACGCTATGGCAGCTGGGACGACTCGATCGGCTTGTACGATACGGCTACGGTGCCCGCCGGCGGCTATGATCTGATCGTGATCGGCACGCCGCCCGATCTACACATGCCACTTGCGCTCACCGCACTCGAGGAACGCCCCGCCGCGATCCTGATCGAAAAGCCCGCCAGCACGCCGCTCTCCGATCTGGATCAGCAGGTGCATGACCGCGCGCTGGAACTGGGCGTGCGGGTGTTTGTCGGCTATGACCACGTCGTCGGCCAGGCCAGTCATCGATTCGGTGAGTACGTCGCCACAGGCGATACCGGCACGACACGTACGCTGGACGTGGAATTCCGCGAATACTGGGGCGGCATCTTCGCTGCCCATCCCTGGCTGGCCGGCCCGGCCGACAGCTATCTGGGCTACTGGAAGCGTGGTGGCGGCGCGCTCGGCGAGCACTCTCATGCGCTCAACATGTGGCAGCACATGGCGCATCTCGTGGGCGCCGGCCGCGTGGTCCAGGTATCCGCGATGCTGGATATCGTATCCGACGGCCAAGCCGAATATGATCGCCTGGCCGCACTACATCTGGTTACCGAAAACGGGTTGTGCGGCCGCGTGGTTCAGGACGTTGTCACCCAGCCAACGAGAAAATGGGCACGGCTTCAGGGCGAGCACGGCCATGTGGAATGGATCGCCGGCCACGAGCCCGGTGCCGATGCGGTCATACATGCCACCGGCAGCGCCCCGGGTGAAACCGAGCTATTTCACAAGACGCGGCCCGATGATTTCATCGCCGAGCTCGAGCACATCGAGCGTCATGTGGCCGAGGCGACACCATCGCCGCTGGATCTGTCCCGCGGGCTGGACACGATGTTGGTCATTGCCGCGGCCCATCGCTCGCATCGCGAGCAGCGCGCGGTACGCATCGATCATCAACAGGGCTACAACATAAAAAGCCTAACCGCCTGAACCCAATTAAAAGACGCCCGGTTCGCTTGCGACAGCCGAGCGGTTGCATATCGAGGAGACTACAACAATGCGTCAGTCGTACGATTTCAACGATCTGTTCATCTTCGAGATGGCCAATAATCATCAGGGCGATGTACAGCACGGGCTGAAGATCATTCGCGAGATGGGCTCGGCCGCGCGCGACCACGGGGTTCGCGCCGCCGTGAAGTTCCAGTTTCGAGATCTGGACAGCTTTATCCACCCGGATTTCCGTGATGCATCCGAGCCCAAACACATCCAGCGCTTCCTCTCGACCGAATTGACGCTCGATGCGTTCGGCGTGATGTTCGACGAGGTCCGGGCTCAAGGCATGCTGACCATGTGCACGCCTTTCGACGAGCGCTCGGTCGACCATATCGAGGCGATGGGTTTCGATATCATCAAGGTCGCCAGCGCGTCGTGTCAGGACTGGCCGCTGCTTGAACGGATCAGCGAAGCCAACCTGCCGGTGATCGTATCCACCGGCGGTCAGGACATCGCCTCGATCGATAATATATCGAGCTTCTGTCATCACCGCGGCATCGATCATGCGCTCATGCATTGTGTCGCGCTGTATCCCACGCCGGACGCGCACTGCCAGCTCAACCAGATCGACCGGCTCAGTGAGCGCTATCGCGACACCACGATCGGCTGGTCGACCCATGAGGCGCCAGACGATACGGACGTCGTGATCGCCGCGTACGCCAAAGGCGCACGCATCTTTGAAAAACACGTCGGCGTGATTGATGGCCCCGTGACCGCGCTAAACGCGTATTCGGCCACCCCCGAGCAGGTTCGTGCATGGCTGGCCGCCTATCAGAAGGCTGTCGCGCTGTGCGGTAACGATATCCACGACACGCACCACACGCAGGCCGAACGAGACGCGCTGGCGGCACTGCAGCGCGGTGTTTACGCTCGTGCCCCGCTGACCGCCGGCCAGGAGATCGGCCTCGACGATGTCTTTTTCGCAATGCCACTGCACGACGGCCAGCTGATTTCCGGGCGCTTCAAGGCCGGCACGGTGGTCAATCAAGAGGTGGAGGCACAAGGCGTAATCGATGAGGGCGCCACCGATATACCCAGCGATCCGGATCGCAAGGTCATTCAATCATCGCTGCACCAGATCAAGGCGATGCTCAACGAAGCACGAATCCCGCTGAATTCCGACTTTAAGGTCGAGTATTCGCATCATCACGGCGTCGAAAATTTCCGTGAGATCGGCGCCGTGTTGATCGACGTCGTCAATCGCAGCTATTGCAAGAAGATCGTGGCGCAGCTGCCCGGCCAGTATCACCCGGCCCACTTTCACAAGCTCAAGGATGAAACGTTCATTGTGGTCTACGGCACACTTCATCTGGAGGTCGACGGCCATCACAAGATTCTCTCGCCGGGCGAGACGGCCGTGGTTCAGCCGGGCGTGTGGCACCACTTCTGGACCGAGACCGGCGTGATTTTCGAAGAGATATCGTCGACGCATAAAAACGACGACTCCTTCTACAAGGACAAACGCATCAATCGCATGCCGCGTGCTGATCGCAAGACCATCGTCGATCACTGGGGCCGCTTCACGCTGGGCGACAAAAACGATTCGCGCGACGAGATCTGGACGCCGCGCCGCCCCGCCGCCGATGAGCCGGCGCCCAGTGACGCCGAGGATGAGGAAACCGGCGCAGCCACAGTCGATCCTTGATATGACGATCCAGGCGGCGGTGTTCGACTTCGACGGCACGCTGGTTCGATCCAATGCCATCAAGGCTGAGGCGTTTTCGCAAACCGCCGCGGCCCACGGTATTGACGTATCCCGACTGGATGCCATACGTGCAGGCCACCCGCACGCCGATCGCTACGAGATATTCGAGCGGCTGGTCGCTGATCTCGGGCCGGCGTGTGCCGGGTCGGCCGAACGACTGGTCGAAAGCTACGGCGCGATCGTTCAGAACGCGATCGCCCGGTGCGAGTGGGTACCGGGCGCGCTCGACGCGCTTGCAACCCTGGCCGAGCGCGGTATCGCGCTCTACGTGAACTCGGCCACGCCCACCGTCCCGCTCGTCGACGCCGTCGCCAGCCGTATGGCCACCGATCGATTCGTGGCGATCTACGGCGGCCCCGCGTCCAAACAGGACAACCTGGCCCATATCGCAGCAACGGCGGATCTGCTGGCCAGCCAGATCGTGATGATCGGCGACGGCGAGGATGATCGTCTGGGCGCGGCTGAATTCGGCTGTCATTTCATCGGCGTGGTGGCTGATACTTCAGCCTACGGGCTTCCAGCCCGTCGTTTCAGCCATGTCCCTGATGTGGCGGTGTCTGATCTGACGACCATCGCCGATTGCATCGCGCGGATGGAATCCGGGGACACCCAACGGAGCAGCGTCAATGTATGACAGTCAACGTATTCTGGCGGTAGTGCCTGCCCGCGGCGGCAGCAAGGGCGTGCCGAAAAAGAATATTCAGCCGATACAGGGCGTGCCGATCGTGGCCCGGGTCGGTCATCTGATACAGCAGCTGCCCGAGATCGACCGCGCGGTTGTTTCGACCGACGATCCCGTGATCGCCGAAACCGCAGAACAAAGCGGGCTGGCGGCACCCTGGATGCGCCCGGAGTCGTTGTCGGGTGATCGAATCGGCGATCTCGATGTCCTCACCCACGCTTTGCAGGCCTGCGAAACCGCTGACGCCACGCGTTACGACATCGTGCTCATGTTGCAGCCAACCTCTCCGATGCGCACCGCGGCCCACGTCCGCCAGACTTATCAAACGCTTGTCGATGAGAATCGAGATGCGGTGTGGACCGTCTCCGCCACAGATCCGAAATATCACCCGCGCAAGCAGCTTGAGTGGGACGAGACCACCCTGCGCTATCACAGCCAGGACGGCGGCCAGGTTATCGCGCGCCAGCAGCTCGACACGCTGTACCACCGTAACGGCGCGGCCTATGCCTTCACGCGGGACTGTCTTGTCGAACAGCGCGCTATTCTCGGTCACAACAGCGGCGCGGTCGTCACTGAGGATATGGTCAGCATCGACACCTGGTTTGATTTTCGTCTCGTCGAATTCCTGCTCGAGGATCGACGCACAAGCCAAACGCTCTGAGCGCGGACTCAGGACGACTTTCATGGCTCTGCTGGGTCGCGCTGTTCGCTGGATCGTGCGTTACAAAGTACCGGCCATGGCGCCCACGCCGCGGCACGTCTTGCGTGATGATCTGCTCATCGGGCACGGCTCGCAGCGCTCGTGCTACGTACATCCCGCCGATCGACAACGGTGTATCAAGGTGCCGAAGCACCCCGCCCACCCGGAGGCCCAGCAAGCCAATCTGGTCGACTCGCACTATGCGCGATCGCTCGACCGGCGCGGCGTGTCGCACGCGCACCGCGCGCGTATCTACGGCTGGGCACCCACGACTCAGGCCGATGGGCTGGTTGTCGAGCGCATTTGCAACGACGACGGCACGCCGGCGATCAAACTCCAGCACGCCCTGAAATACGGCATCGTGCAGCGCGATGAGGCCGAGGCATTGCTCGGCGAGCTCAGGCATTGGGTGCTGACGAACCACATCGCGGTGCACGATCTCAGCCCGGGCAATCTACTCGTAAAGCAGACCAGCGCCGGCAATACCCTGGTCCTGATCGATGGTATCGGCGGGCAGAAGATAAAGCTCAAATTTTTGCTCTATCTCTACAGTCCCCGTTTTGCGCGCGCGATCACGCGTCGGCGCTGGCCGGCTTTCGAGAAGAAAATCCAGGCCCGGCTGGATCGGGTGACGCCCGTGCAGCCGTCTCAGAACCTCGACGAATAGCCCGGCCGACGTCCTTGAATCAAGACTTCGCCGAGGTTTCGGACAAGCCGGGGCCTGAATCGTCGATCAAACCCGCCAGCTCGGCGCGCATGGCGCCCACCAGTTCAGCGCGCGTGCGCTGCGACAAAGCGGCCGCGCGATCGTCGTTGGCGCCGATGAACCAATGCCGGGCCTGTGTTTGGATAAAACACTCGAAGTCGGCCCGCACATCCGCCGGGCTCTTCTTTGTCAGTGTTTGCACCACGGCCTTGAGCGAGTCGAGCGTATGGACCGCCGGGCTACTGGGACAGGCGGAATGCCATGTCGGCACGAACGTTAGACCCGGGATGTTCTGTTGCAGGCCTTCAAACACCGATGAGCCGTTGCACGAGGCCACAAGTCGCGCACCGGCAAGCAGTGGCGCCGACGGCGTGAACGCATGAACAAGACGCACGTTGTTCAGCGCGCCAATATCGGTGTACAAGCTCCGCCGTGCGTAGTGAAGACAGCGTAGATCCGGGCGCCGGTCGCCGAGCTGGCGGGGATGCTCTTTAACGGCCAGCACCCAGCCGGCGGGTAATGCGGCGGCCAGCGCGCGAATCGCCAACCGCTGATCCTGATAGATTCCGGCTTCGGGAACGGTCGTACGTTCGGGTTGATAATGCAGCGCGAAGTAGACATACGGCTGTGTCGGCGCCTGGCTATCGGCGTGGTTATTGAGATAGGTGATATCCGCGCGGCGATCCCGATCCCGTCGCAACGTATATAAAAACAGGCGCCACCAGGGTTCTCGATAATAATGGTCTTCGAGAAAGATTCGGCGGCGCTTGAATAACCGTCGCAGAATCTTGAGCGACAAGCGCAGGCCCATTGGTTGCATGGCCGTTTTCTCTGCGGCCTGATTGATCTCTCTCGACCGCGCCAGCCGCCCCGAAACCTGGGATATCGCATCCAGCACCTCGGCCGGATCGACGGGATGCCTGGCCTCGATGCAGGGGGCCTGACGCGCCATCAGTTCCGTATCGAAGAACATGCCGTCGGGCGTCTGCGTACGTTTGAAGATATAGCACGGTATGCCGAGGCGCCGGCATACGTGGAAAAACACGATATGCCAGGGAAAATGCGGCGTATGCGCGAATAAGACGACCAAACCGTGACTTGCCGACACAAAACGCGTTTCCAGCCGCTCGACCAGATTCCAGAAATAGTGCTCGATCTCGCGTGCTGTCAACGGCGTTAGAAACACGCGATCAAGCGAGCGCTCGAACGCCCAGCGTGCCTCGTTATAAAACGCCTCATCGGCCGCGCCGACGGGCCGCCGATCCGGCGCGGCGCGAGCTGCTCGCTGGTAGGGTTGCCAATCAAAATAAGTGACGGCCCGCAGCGCCTCGTCATGATCAACGCGTGCCAGCCCCGAACGTCCGCCAACCCAGAGCGTATCGGCGCCTGCCAGCCCCATCAGCATTTCCTGCATGATCGGATAGTCGGCGAAATCCGCACCGAAAACCGTCAGCGGCCGCTGTGTCACGATTCGCGGGTCTTGGCTATCGCGTCGAGATAACGTGGCACGCCCACCTCGACCGGCATGAATGCTGCGGTATATCCGGCACGACGAAGTGCGGCGATATCGGCTTCTGTAAAGCTTTGATACCGACCCTGCAGATGCGCCGGGAACGCCACGTAGTGTTTATTGCCCTGCCCGTGCCAGCCGATCACGGCATCGGCCACGTCGTTGAATGTTTGAGACCGGCCGGTGCCGCAGTTGAATATGCCCGACACCTGCGGGTTATCCATTAGCCACAGGTTGACGGCGACGACGTCATCGACGTGGATGAAGTCACGTCGCTGCTCCCCGTTTGCGTAACCGTCGGTGCCTTCGAAGAGCTTGCACTGCCCCGTGGTTTCGATCTGGGCCGAGAAATGACGCGCGACGCTGGCCATGCCGTCCTTGTGGCCTTCACGCGGGCCATAGACGTTGAAATAGCGTAGCCCGGCAACCTGTGACGCGCTCGTGCGTGCACGGACGTACTGATCGAACACGAACTTTGAAAACGCATACATATTGAGCGGGTGCTCGGCCTCGCGTGTCTCCACGAAATCCGGGCCCATGCCGTAGACCGAGGCCGAGGAGGCATAGATCAAGGGCACGCTTCGAGCGGTCGTCCACTCATACAGCGAGCGCGAATATTCAAAATTGCGGGCCATGACGAAGCGCCCGTCCCACTCAGTGGTATCCGAACAGGCGCCTTGATGGAAAACGGCTTCTACCGGCCCGAAATCATGACCACGGCGCACAAGATCGATGAAATCGTCGTACTCGCGATAATCGGTGAAATCACAATCCGACAGATTGAGGCATTTCCGGCCTTCATAGAGATCGTCAACGACCAGAATATCGGTCATGCCTCGCGCGTTGAGGGCGGCAACCAGGTTGCTACCAATGAAGCCGGCGCCGCCGGTAACTATGATCATATCGTTCCCATGTCTTTCAAATACAGCGTCAGTGGCCCAGCGTTGCGTGCCGCGACGGCCGATGGCTCGGCGCCGCCCGTGCGCGTCGTACGGACACAACAAGAAGGCGCGCCGCCATGCGCTCAGCCGGCACGCAGTTCGACGAGCTCAAACTCCGGGCGCTCGAACAAGGGCCCGAGCTTGCGATCGAATTCTGGCGGATCGAATCGGCCGGCCCCGCCGGTGTGGCAATTCGTCAGTTCACCGACCCGTATTTCCTCGCCGTTGGAATACAGATCAATCCGGATAGGCGACAGATTCTCGGCTAAGCGCTCGGCCACCGCGATCATCTCATCCAGATTTTCCGGCGGCGGCTGAACGGGCGCAAGCGGGTGCTGGTTCTGGGTGAAATCAAAGGGCTGCCAATCCGGCGAGTAGATACGGCGTTGATGAAGATCAAACCGCCCGACGTCGACCTGGATCATCTTAACCCGGCCGAAAAAACAGAAAAGTTTGTAATCGGTCGGGCCCTCGTCGCCATAGTCGACGAACTGCTCGACGATCAGACGCTGCTGTAATCCGAGATAATTACGCTCGCGGCTATGCCGGTAATAATCCAGTGCCAGCCATGCCTCAAGCTGCTGCATCGGCACCGGATCGCGCGCTGACCTTCGAATGAAGACCTGCCCGCTGGCATGGGCGGGCTTGACCACGCAGCACGCAGGAAAATCGAATTCGTGCAAGGCGGCGACGGTATCGATGATACCGAGGGTGGGAATCACGTATCGCGATCCGACCGTTTCTGCAACAAATGTCTTGAGCTGGATCTTGTCGCTGACATAACGTCTTTTCTCGTCACCGAGGTGATCGATGCGCAGCCGCAGCAGATGCTCGTTGAACGTGCGCGGGCCGCGGAGTCGAGGCCAGTAGTGATGCCGGCGGCGAAAGTTGACAATGTCATGGTATTTATCGCCCCACGGACTGTAAGGCAGAAGACCGGCAAGTGTTCGACGCAACCCCATGGCTAGTCCGATCCGCGCTTATTCATGGAGGGTCAATCTCTTGTCCTGGCTGGCCCACTGGCGAACGATTTTCGCTTCCGCGATGAAGTCGTGATCGGCCGACATGGAACCCGTCGGTTCGCTGGCTGAAGCGCTCTGCGCGAAATCAAACCCATAGACATCAAGTTGTCGACAGTCGGCTGCCAGCAACAAATCAATCGCTTTTATGCCGGTTGAGGGTACCTTACCGATCATTTGTCGCAAACGCGCGATCCGACGGTCAGCGTACAACAGCAGACATCCGGCAAATGCCGGCCAGGCCGGCAGATTCCGCATCGTGCGCTTACTTCGACTGGACCAGATTACAAGTTCGATGCCGCGGGCGCGGGCCGAGGCATGCGTTAGCGGTAGCCCCGTGACCAGCCAGTCGGTGCGATAGCCGTGCGATGCCGCGTTCACAACGATAGCGCGGTTGCACCGAACGACCACATCAGCGGCATCGATCATCGTGCCGTAGCGACGATCAATCAGCGATTGGGCATTGCCGACGAGTGCAATTCGTTTGCCGGCCAGCCGGGCCAACGCGGCGCGTTCACTTATCGGCGGGCGCAGAAAACGTGCGACAGCGCCGATCGCGCGGGTCAGACGGCGCTGGCGAACCCGGCGGTTTCTATAACCTGTCTTGATGGCATCGAACGTCCGTATAAACGCTGGACTCGGGCACCAGCTCACGAATAGACACAGCCCCTGCATACCGCAGGCCAACGGCCAGATCGCGCCGTATGCGCCAGCCAGATCTTGGCGCCACGCCGCCTCGTTGCGAAGCGCGCGATGGGCATCTTCACCGTCGACAACCTCGCCGGCATAACGGGTGCGCACGAGCAGCAGCGCATGCGACGACAACCGCGCCAGAGCGTCGATAGTGTCCGGAATTTGCTTCAACGACTGTCTTTCCAGCACACAGTTGCACACCACGAGCGCGGATGGGTCTGTTTCGACGGCGCCCGGCAGGCTGGCGCCATGCCCCGCCACCGGCACCGTCAACCCGGCCAGCGTGTCTTCCAAACGACCCTGATCCGCATCCGGTGAAAACAGAATCACACGTTGGGCACCAGTTTCATCAACGCTGGCCTGCACCAAACGAACCAGACTCGCCTGGCGTGCGCGCTGTGCCCCCGTGCTCGTATGTTTAATACGTTTGATCATCGGTACTGAAAACGGACGTTATCGTTTTAATCTGGAGATCGACGCATTCTGAATTCATCATCGTCGACACCCATAGGCTGTCTCGCCCCGGCGGCCCTGTCGCGAAAACCATTGATACCCGCTGACACGCGCATCCCCCTCGGAATCAGGCCTTCGGGGTCTCGTCCGGGGCAGCAACATGCTCGATACAACGCGCCCAGATCGCTGCGATATGACGGCGCGCGTCTGCCATGTCGTGCGCATCGATCATCGCGCGACGTTCTTGTAGTGCCGCGCGATGAGCGATCCCGCGATAGTCGCGATACGCGTTGGTCAGGCGCGTGACGTCTGCCGTCGGCCACAACCCGGCCGATTCCATACTCTCAAGGATACGGATCGCGTCCGTGAACCGCGAGATCTCGACGTGTCTCTTCGTCTGCGACAAGGCCGCGTACTGCGCCAGGAATTCGATATCGATCAGTCCGCCGGCCATCTGTTTGACGTCCAACTCACCGTCGGCGCTTTCGTCTTTATAATCGCGCATGCGCCGGCGCATCGCCTGTACCTCGACCGCCAGCTCAGCCGGATCGCGCGGGCGAGCCAGAATCGCCTGGCGGATGTCGCAAAACCGTGTTGCAAGGCGCGTATCGCCTGCCACGGGGCGCGCTCTTACCAACGCTTGATGCTCCCAGGTCCATGCCTTGTTGTGCTGATAGTCAGCAAACGCATCGATATGCGACACCATCAATCCCGCATTTCCTGACGGTCTCAGGCGCATGTCGATCTCGTAAGCGCGCCCTGCCATGGTCTGTGTGGACAGCACATGGATAAGCCGCTGTGCCAGACGCGTAAAAAAGACTTGATGCGTCAGGTGTCGCTCACCACCGACTGTTTCTCGCTCGACCGGGCCATCGTAGACGAAGACCAGATCCAGATCCGAGGCATAGCCAAGCTCCAAGCCACCCAGTTTGCCGTAGGCCACGATCGTGAAACCGCAGGGCCGCTCGTCGTCGCCTATGGGCCGGCCGAAGCGGGCGGTCATCTGTGACCAGGCGATGTCGAGTGCCGCTTCCAGTACGACTTCGGCCACTTCGGTCAGCTTGTCAGAGACGATCATCAAAGGCATCGCATCGGTCACGTCGGCCGCCGCCACGCGCAGAACGGCACGCTTTTGAAAACGCCGCAGTGCGTTCATCCGGGCTTCCAGATCGAATTCGGTGAGCGCTGTCTGATCGTTGGCTAACGTCGCGGCGAGTTCATCCCGGCTTGGCGGCCGATAGAGCTGACGCCTATCGAGCAGCGTATCCAGCAGCGCGGGTTGTTCGGCGATATGACTGGTAATCCAGCTGCTGGCGCCACAAAGCCGCATGAGCGTACGTAGCGCATCGGGGTGCTCCACCAACAGCGCGATGTAGTTGCTGCGCCCGATGACAGCCCCGACGACACTCAACGTGCGGATGACGGCGATATCCCGATCCGCCTGATCCACGGGCTCGGCCAGAAGCAGCGGTATCAGCCGAGCGATCCAGCGCCGGCTGCGATCCCCCAGAACCCGGTACAGCCGTTGATCACGCAGATCCTCGAGCGCGGCGATGATCTCGTCGACACGCGTCAGGCCGATGTCGGTGAGCGTGGCTCGGGCCTTGTCCGGCTCGAGCGCCCCTGACCACAGGCGTTCGAGGGCCTTGTTCTCAGGCTCGGCTGTATCGGCGTCGGGATCAACAAATACGTCATCGAATATTCGATGCACGCGCTGACGAAGCGTGGCGATATCGTTATCGAAAACCACCAGATCGTCATAGCCCATGGCCGCGGCAATGCGGGTGCGCGCCTCATCGTCGTCGGGCAGCTCGTGAGTTTGCTGATCGTTGACCATCTGGAGCCGGTTTTCCAGGCGACGGAGCGTGACGTAGTCCGCGTCCAGCGTATCGACGGTCTCACCCAAAAGATGGCCCGCCTCGGCAAGCTGGGCCAATACAGGGCGTAGCCGCGGCTCCTGCAGATTGGGTTCCTGACCGCCGCGAATCAACTGAAACGCCTGGGCGATGAACTCGATCTCGCGGATGCCCCCCAAGCCCAGCTTGATGTCGTTGGCCGCATCGGCACGCACGACCTGGGCATCGATCATCGCCTTCATCTCACGGATCGACTCAAACGTGCCGAAATCAAGATAACGGCGATAAACGAACGGCCGCAGCAGGCGAATGAGCGCATATCCCGCGGCCCTATCGCCGGCGACCGGGCGCGCCTTGACCCAGGCATAGCGCTCCCATTCGCGCCCATGGTTTTGATAATACGATTCCATGGCCGACAGGCTGGCCACCAACGCGCCCGAATCGCCGAACGGCCGCAGGCGCGTATCCACGCGATAGACGAAGCCGTCGGACGTCGTTTCAGACAGTATCTGAACCGTTTTCTGGGCCACTTTCCGGAAATAGCCCGACACGTCGATATTGCTGTCGCCGCCGACCTCGGCGTCGTTGCCGTAAGCAAAGATCAGGTCGACGTCGGAGGAGAAATTGAGCTCGCCGCCACCGAGCTTGCCCATGCCGATCACGACCGGACGGACCACGGCGCCAGCGCTATCGACCGGCGCCGAATAACGCGCTGCCACCGTTGATTCAGCCGCGGTCAGTGCGGCCTCGATACAGTCATCAGCCAGACACGACAGCGCCGCCAGCGTATCGTCCAGTGCATCCAGGGCAACCAGATCACGCACGGCGATGACGGCGAGATTTTCGTTACGGTGATGGCGTAGCGTGCGCATGAAACCGTCGATATCATTGCCGTTCAAGCGCGGCGGCGCGGACACGACCGTTTCGCAGTTTTCACAAAAGCGGCGCTCATCGATCACGCGAGCGGCGGCCTCGGGACAACGCGCGATCCAGTCGATAACGAAACTACTGTAGGCGCTCACGCGATTGGAGAGCTCGGTGACGGCGGTGATGTTTAAAGACATGCGCGATTCACGACGAGGCCTATTCGGGCGGTGCAGAGCTTTGAGGCTAAACCATGAGCGCTGCTATTTGTTTGTTCCAAAACAATAAAAGAATCGATCGATGGAAGCCGTGCCTATCGCCGGCCGCGAGGGTGTTTAGTAAGGCCGGCGACAATCGCCGCCGGACGACGCGAGCCAGGCCATGAAAATCGTGTTCATTTCCGATGCCTGTCTGCCATCGCCCTCGGCCGAAGCGTTGTTCGTGGTGCGCATGGCTCAGGCGCTGTCCGAGCACGGCCACGACGTCATCCTGCTCGTGCCGGACGGCAAGCATGAACGCCGCACGGATACGCCGACTGTCGCCGCTTACTACGGCATCATCCCGGCTTTTACCACGCAGCCGGTGGCATGGCCGGGCGGCGCTAAGGCGATTCGTCTATGGGCCTGGCGCAGCGCGCGTGCAGCACGCCACTGGGCGCCGGACCTGGTTTATGCGCGTCATGTCGCGGCCGGATGGGCCGCGCTGGAGGCCGGGCTGCGATGTATCGTCGAACTCCACCAAGGCATCCAGGCCCGCCCCGGGCAAACCGGCCCGGCGATGGATTATCTGGACGATCGCCTGCGACAGACGGGGGGGCGCTGGCAGGCCGTGGCCTCGACCCGGCACGCGCCGGCCGAGGCCCGGGATCGGCGCGCGCTGGCAAGTCGCGGCGGCTATGTGCAGAACATCACGCTGTTACGCCGCTTGGCGGCCTATCCCAACCTGGTGCGCGTCGTCGTGATCACGCACGCGCTTGCACGAGATCTTTGTGAAGCCGCGCCCCGCCTGGCCAGCCGGATTCTCGTGGCCCCCGACGGCGCGCTACTGCCGACGCGGCCCCCCGGCCCCGCACCGTTCGAGCGTGGCAAGACACTGTGTGTTGGCTACTGTGGGCATCTGTATGCCGGCAAGGGTGTCGAGATCATCGAGGCCATTGCGCGCCGTTGTCCTTGGGCTCAGTTCCACGTATTGGGCGGCCTGACAGCAGATCGCGAGCGTTGGCGTGCCCGGACCGCGGATTGTTCGAATCTTGTCTTCCATGACCACGTCGAGCCGCATCGCGTGGGTGACTGGCTGGCTGCGTTCGATGTGTGCCTGCTGCCGAATCAACCAACAGTCGCCACCTACCAGGCCAGTCGACGTGGCGACACAGGCACCAATATCGGGGCCTATACATCGCCCATGAAAATGTTCGAATACATGGCCGCTGGCAAGCCGATCGTGGCCTCGGATCTCGCCGTGCTGCGAGAAATACTGGTCGACGACACGAACGCGCTGTTATGTGGTCATGACGATGTTTCGGCGTGGGCGGCCGCCCTGTCTCGGCTGGCCGACGACCCCGCACTGCGTCAACGACTGGCCGCGGCCGCCCGCACGGATCTGGAAGCCCACTACACCTGGTCGGCCCGCGCGAGCCGCGTCGTCGCTGGCCTGGCCACCACACAACCTCTAACGAGCCCCGAACGCCTATGACGCGACGCGCCACGCACTCCATCCCCGCCTTCGACGGACACGCCTCGCGTCGACACGAATCCGTGTCCATCCGACGGCTCAACGCACGCGGCGCCTTCGAGGCACTACGTCATCGTCGTCGGCTGGCCGGTATTCAAAGTATCGTCCACTTCGCGGGGTTTCCGCGCTCGGGCCACTCGCTGATCGGCTCGATCATCGATGCCCATCCCAACGCGCGCATCGCTCACGAGCTCGACGCCATCGGCCTGCTGGAGGCCGGCCTGCCGCTATCGCGTATCGCAGCTCTCATGGATCATGCCTCGCGCGTGTTCACGCGCCACGGACGTTACTGGAACGGCTACTGCTATTACGTCGAGGGGGCGAGTCATCATCGCGGCGATACGCTATCGGTCATCGGCGACAAGAAAGGCGACATGGCGGTCAAGCGCATACAGGCCCGGCCCGACCTGCTTGAGCAACTCAACCGCGACACCCGCTGGCGCAAGCCCTGGATCTGTGTCACCCGCAACCCCTTCGATAATATCGCGACCATGTCGCTGCGCGCCGGACGGGCGTACGACGCGCTTCGTACACGCACCCCCGAGCCGGCTGCCTTCGCCGCTGCTCTGCGCCAGAGCCAGGCCGACGGACATATCGCCGATACGGTCTCCGACGAGCAGATCGATATCTACGCCGCGCTGTGTGAAACGGTCGAGCGTATCCGGTCGCACACGGCCGAAACCGACTGGCACACCCTGTGTCACAGCGCACTGGCCGCCGCTCCGCACGGTGTTCTGAGCCGCCTGATGGCGTTTCTTGGCTTGCCGATCGACCCGGATCACATCGCCCGATCCGCTGCGCTGATTCATACCCGGCCGTCAGCCACACGAGAGCTGGTGGCCTGGCCGGCGGCGGCGCGTGAGCGCGTGGCCGGCCTGATCGAGCGCTATCCGTTCCTCGCCCATTATCGCGACGAGCGTGGTCATGCCGTCGATTAGACGATCGACACGATGACCACATCCGCCCCACGCTCAGTTGCCGTAATCGCCGCCACGCGGTTGCCGGCGCGTTCGGCGAACAGCCTCCAGGTCATACGCATGTGCGAAGCGCTGGCCGAAACCGATTGGCACGTCGTGCTGTTCGCCCCGACTTATACCGATATGCCGTCGTCGGGCGAATCGATCCGCGACTACTACGGCCTGCAGGCAGACATCGAAATCAAATTGATCGACTGGCCGGCGATCACCAAGCCCGATGCCTTCTGGGCCATGGCCTGCCTGGACGCGGCGGCCCGGGCCGGATGTCGGCTGATTTTCACTCGGCATCTGCCCAGCGCAGCACTGGCCGGGGATCGTCACTGGCCGGTGGTCTACGAAGCACACAAGCCCGCCGGCACGGGCGCGGGCCGGGCCGCCCGGGGCTATTCGTTCACACGCGCGGTCAAGGCCCTGCGTATCGCAGGCCGGCTTGTAATGGGCCGATGGCGCGGCCAGCGTCACCTGCCGAGCCTTGGCAGGCTGGTCTCGCTCGTCGGCTATCGCGGGCTGGTTTCAAACGCCGATTTCGAGGCACGCCTGGCGCGCCCCGATCCACGACGGCATCTGATCGCGATCACCCACCGCCTGGCCGACGATATCGTGGCGCGCTACCCGGCCTTATCGGGCCATATCAGCGTTCTGGCCGACGGCGCACGCCGCGCGGACAGCAACGTGACGCGGGTTTCGCTGCCGGGCCGGCCCGACTGCGGACGCGTTGGCTATTGCGGGCATCTTTATGCCGGCAAAGGCATGTCGCTGATCGCCCAGCTAGTCACGCGCTGCCCAACGATCGATTTTCACGTCGTCGGCGGCGAACCCGACGATATCGCAGCCTGGCAGGCCCGGATCGGGCCCTGCGAAAATCTCTATTTTCACGGCCACGTTGCGCCGCAGCAGGTACCGGGTTATCTGGCGGCGCTGGATATCGCGCTCCTGCCCAACCAGGCTCGCGTGGCGACCGCCGGCGATGCGCATGGCGATATCGGCCGCTATACGTCACCGCTGAAGATGTTCGATTACATGGCCGCCGGCCGGGCGATCGTGGCCTCGGATCTGGCGGTTCTGCGCGAGGTGCTGATCGATGAGCACAACGCACGCCTGTGCCCGCCCGACGCGCCCGAGGCATGGGCGGCGACGCTGGTGTCGCTGATCGATGACCCGGCCGCGCGACGCCGCCTGGGCGACCAGGCACGCCACGATCTGGAAAGCCACTACACCTGGGCCGCCCGGGCACGCGCGTTGTCGTGTGTTTTCCATCGTCTATCGGCGTAATGCCCGGTGCAGCGTTTCAGCGCGTCGCCAAATCCTCGATGAGCCGCTCGAAACGCTCGGTCGATGTCGCGATCGAAAAATCGCTCGCCCGGGCGAGCAACTGCTCGCGCGCCACGGGCTGATCGAGGCTGGCCTGCATCGCGTCGGCCAGTGCTTGCACGTCACCCACCGGCACCAAGGGGCCGTAGCGCCCGTCGAGCAGTATTTCCCGTGGGCCGCTGGGGCAGTCGGTCGCCACCACCGGGCAGCCACAGCCCATCGCCTCGATAAGCACGCCGGGCAAGCCCTCGTACAGCGAGCTGAGCACGAACAGACTGGCTCGATGCATGAGCACCGCCGGCGCATCGACCCAGCCGACGAGATGCACCACGTTGCCCAAGCCCAGCCGCTTGATTTCCAACGTCAGTGCCGCGCGCATCACGCCTTCGCCCGCAATCACGAGATGTACCGGCCGCGCCCGCCATAGCCGGGCGACCGCGTGGATCAGTGTGGAAAAATCCTTCTGTGGCTCGAGACGCCCGACCGCCAGAATCACCGGCGTCGTATCCGTCGCACTCACCGGCCATATCCCCTCGGGCAGCGGCGCCCGCCCGGCTGCGGCCAGATCCGGGCCGACGACCGGGTTGTAGAGTGTTTGAATCGTATCGCGCGATAGTCGCGTGCTTGCCGCCAGATCGTCGGCCACGCCGCGCGAGACCCCGGCGATCGCGTCGGCCCAGGGGTAACAGGCGTTGACCAGCCCGATCAGCGATGCCCATCCGGCGGTGTTGTCGCCCTGCGTCCGACGTTCGGCCAGCTCCGCGCTCAGATGATTACGCTCGGTGACCAAGATGCGTGATTTGACCCCGGCCAGCCGGTGAGCCAGCAGCGCGGCCAGATTCGCCCGTGTCAGCGCGCTGATCAAGACGTCCGGCCGGGATTCGGCCAATACGGCGGTCAGCGGCGCGATATAGGCCAGTTTGATGATCGGCCGCCGCATGCCGGCCAGGCGCAATAGTGCCGCGCGCGCATCGCGCGCGCCGGAGGCCAGGCGCAGGAGCGCCAGGCGTCCGGACAGCTTGCTGGCCCGCTCAAGCACGACCAGCCGCACGGATGCCGCCACCCGTGATCGATACGGGCCAGCCGCCTGATTGACGATCAGCTCGACGCGATGGCCGCGCTCGGCCAGCGCCTGGCTCAGACGCAGGATCGAGCGCTCGGCCCCGCCCCCGGCCAGATTTGGCAGATAGAAGACAACATGGCGCGGGGCGGAAGACCGCGTTTCGCAGGCGGTTCCGGTCACGCCGTCTTGCGTAGCAGATAAACCTGGCGCGCGCCGTCGTCGAGCGAGGTCACCACGATCTTGTTGGCATCCGGACTCGGGCACGGATGCAGGTCACAGCGATACTGCCCGCGGGCCGGCCGGTGGTTGTCGAAATGGGCAATAGTCTGGGTCGCCTCGGACTGCTCATCGTGAATCAGAACATCGATCGACTCGCGATACGGGGTATCGAAAACCATGCGATGCGTCGATCCCGGCAGATAGCGCAGATGCACGTTGTAGTCGATGACCTCGGGCGCGATCGGCCGCAGATAGCGCCCTTTCGGTGTTTCGTCGGCATAGAGACAGACACCGTCGCGTTTTCGCCAGAAATACAGTGTTTGGTTATCGGCCCAGATCACGTGCGATGTGGCGTCGGTCATCAGCGCCAGGACCTCACCATCCGTGCCACAGGTCAGGCTCACCCCCATACGATCGCTCCAGCCTTTTTTGGCATCCCGGGAGCGAAAACGCAGTTTGACGGTAAACCGGTTGCCGTCGGGCGCGATCTTGACGTGATTGAACCAGTATCGATAGCGCTTGACCCGGTGATCCAGAACGTCGCGCCAGCCGAGCTGCGAATATAGAAATCGTACGGCCCGATCAAGCGATAGAATCAACGTCGGCGCGCTGCCGTCCAGCGGCTGTTTCCAGACCCCGTCTTCTCGCGGCCGACGTTGATCCAGCCGGGCGCCTGCCCCGCCGCAGTAGCCATAGCCGGGGCGCAGCGTATCCAGACGCGCCATGTTCACGCCAAGCGTGAACCGGGCCCGAGGATCGACGACATAGCTGGCAATGGGCAGCGTGCGGCGCGTCTGATTGACCGTATCGAGCACGCGCGTGACGAACGTCGCATCGTCGCGGTCGTTCCAGAGCACGAGCGATGTACCCGGCACCCATTGGGCCATCGGGCCCTGTTGCCAGCTCCAGGCGCTGCTCTGGCCGATCTCCGTCCAAGCGCCGTCTGCCTCGGTGTCGATCAACCCGATCGTGATTCGATCATCGGGCCGTAGCGCACGCTCGGCGACACCGTGCATGCGATGCGCCACGATACGACGACTTTCGGCGTCGAATACGTTCAGATCGTAATAGCTGTGTGCGTGATAAAGCCCGGCATCCGTGCCGTGGGTGAGTTGTTCGACCTGCCATCCGTTCACGATGCCCTGCTCCCGAGCCAGCGTTTGAGTTTCTTGCGCGGTTTTCTTGTTGCCACCAGCCAGCGCGCCTGACGTGCGCGGCGCCGAATCGCGGCCGGCCAGCGGTGCGTGATTGGCGCCAGTCCCGGTTCGGCAACCGCCACCTCGGCCAGTGCGATGCCGTCGTGGCGATGCAGATGATCCAGCAGCTTCTGGCCGTATTCGGCGCCTGCCGGGCTGACGCCCGGCGTGGCCAGACGACGCTCCAGCGTCTCGCGCAGGCCGGCCGTCCATTTGTAGTGGTGCACCCGCAGCGGCAGCGACCAGCGAAAGACGGGCCGGTCCAGCATCGGGAAACGATCCAGATCGTGGCCAAATGCGAACCGGATCGGCGGATTGTCCGGCGCAGGCCGATGCCCGCCGCGGTTTAAAAACACGTCCCCTTGATGGGCCATGACCTTGACCGAGCCGCCGGGTTTTTGGTGAATAGATGGCTGGCCGAGCGCGCACTGTACTTCGGCGGCGAGCGGAAACTGCACGCTCATGGCCGGCTCGCCAGCAATCGGTTTCAACTGGCCGTGCGGCGCCAGACGATCGATGAAGACGCCTTGAGCGACGTTGATCCGGCGCTTGTCACACCAGTCCAGAAACGTCTCAAGAGTCGCCGGATACTCGTGAAATTCATCCACGTCGGCATTAACGACCCAATCATTGGCCGCCACACGGGCCTGCTGTAACGCACGACGCCGCGCCCACATCGCGTCACTGGTATACGGCGCGATCCAGACATCGGCATCCGCGATGCCGTGCTCGTGCAGTATCGCCCGTGCCGTCGCCAGATTCGGCGAGTCTGGATCCAATGTATTGAGAATAAGCTGCATCGCATCGGGCGCTATCCCGATGCTGCGGTAGTGGCCGAGAAAATGAGGCAACAATGCCAGCTCGCTATCGACGCCGATGCAGCTGATCAGATGAATACGGCGGGTGTCGAGCATGGCGGACAAGCACTTTGTAACGAAACAGGCACAACGATCATGCCGGTCGCGGCGCATCGCGGCGCCAGCATAGCAATGCCCGAGACATGGGCGAAACCGATCATGTGGCACACGCCATCCGGCGTCGCGCGTACGGCCTACAAGGGCACAAAAAAATCCGGTTTCCCAGAAAGAAAACCGGATTCTGCGAAAAGACCGGGCCACCGTGAGGCCTTGCAACATGCAACGCCGTTCACGGGGCCTGGTGTCTTGTCGTCCCAGGAGAGAACAGTCTCCTGCGGGCGCTGGGCGTGATTTACATCATGCCGCCCATGCCGCCCATTCCACCCATGCCGCCCATGTCGCCGGCACCGCCCTTGTCGTCATCCTCGGGGACGTCGGCAACGGCTGCTTCGGTGGTCAGCATCAGGCCGGAGATGGAGGCTGCGTTCTGCAGCGCGGTACGGCTGACCTTGGTCGGGTCGAGAATGCCCATCTCGACCATGTCGCCGTATTCGCCGGAGGCCGCGTTGTAGCCGTAGTTGCCGTCCTTGGACATCACTTCGTTGACGACCACGGACGGCTCGCCGCCGCTGTTGAACACGATCTGACGCAGCGGCTCTTCGACGGCGCGACGCAGCAGGCGAATGCCGGCGTCCTGGTCGTCGTTGTCGCCCTTGACGTTCTCGATCGCGGTCAGGGTGCGCAGCAGGGCCACGCCGCCGCCGGGCACGATGCCTTCTTCGACGGCTGCACGGGTGGCGTGCAGGGCGTCTTCGACGCGTGCCTTCTTCTCTTTCATCTCGACTTCGGTGGCGGCCCCGACCTTGATCAGTGCCACGCCGCCGGCGAGTTTGGCCACGCGTTCCTGCAGCTTCTCCTTGTCGTAGTCCGACGAGGAATCCTCGACCTGCTTACGGATCTGGCCGATGCGGGCCTCGATGTCGTTGTTGGAACCCTTGCCATCGATGATGGTGGTGTTTTCCTTGGACACCTGGACCTTGTTGGCCTCACCCAAGTGCTCGAGCGTGGCGTTTTCCAGCGTCATGCCGAGATCTTCGGAGATGACCTGGCCACCGGTCAGCACGGCCATGTCTTCGAGCATAGCCTTGCGACGATCACCGAAGCCGGGCGCCTTGACCGCGGCGACCTTGACGATGCCGCGCAGGGTGTTGACCACCAGCGTGGCCAGCGCCTGGCCTTCGACGTCTTCGGCCACGATCAGCAGCGGACGGTTCTGCTTGGCAACGTTCTCGAGCAGGCCGACCATATCGCCGATGTTCGAGATCTTCTTGTCGAACAGCAGGATGTAGGGGTTGTCCAGCTCGGCCGTCATCGTCTCGTTGTCGGTGACGAAGTACGGCGAGAGATAGCCGCGATCGAACTGCATACCCTCGACGACGTCCAGCTCGTTGTACAGGCTGGAGCCTTCTTCGACCGTGATGACGCCTTCCTTGCCGACCTTCTTCATGGCATCGGCGATGATGGTACCGACTTCCTTGTCGGAGTTGGCCGAGATCGAGCCGACCTGGGCGATGGCTTTCTCGTCATCGCAGGGCTTGGACAGCTTGGCCAGCTCTTCGACGGCCGCATCCACAGCCTTGTCGATGCCGCGCTTGAGATCCATCGGGTTCATGCCCGCGGACACGGCCTTCACGCCTTCGCGCACGATGGCCTGGGCCAGCACGGTGGCCGTGGTGGTGCCGTCACCGGCGACGTCAGAAGTCTTGGAAGCGACTTCCTTGACCATCTGCACGCCCATGTTCTCGAACTTGTCTTCCAGTTCGATTTCCTTGGCGACCGAGACACCGTCCTTGGTGATGGTCGGGGCGCCGAAGCTCTTGTCGAGCACGACGTTGCGGCCTTTCGGGCCCAAGGTGACCTTGACCGCGTCGGCCAGCGTGTTGACGCCACGGACCAGACGCTGACGGGCGTTTTCGCCAAAACGTACTTCTTTTGCAGCCATTGCTACTTAATCCTTTATTGCGGTTATCGAACGTCGCTAGCGTGGCGTGGGCGTTAGCCCAGCACCGCCAGGATGTCGTCTTCGCGCATCACGACGACTTCTTCACCGTCGATCTTGATTTCCGTGCCCGAGAACTTGCCGAACATGACCTTGTCACCCACGGCGACTTCCGGCTTGCGCACGTCACCGTTTTCCAGCGCCTTGCCGTTGCCCACGGCAACCACTTCACCGCGCTGGGGCTTCTCGGCCGCCGAATCGGGGATCACGATTCCGCCGGGCGTTTTCTGCTCTTCTTCGAGCCGCTTGATGACGACGCGATCATGTAGAGGACGGATATTCATTGCCACCCTTCTCCTCGAAAGTTCAAAGGTTGTTGATTAAAAAGCATCGCGGGAGTCCCCCGCACCAGATCGCCGATTGGCAATCTTGATCAACGCCATTCATGCGGCCTACAGCAGGGCTTTCAAGAGTTGAGCCGGTTTTTTTTGGCTGACGCGTCGTGTACTCGAGAGGCTTCGGATGCACCCAAAAACTGAAACGATTCCTTGTCACATTAGCACGAGCGCAGTATCTTCCGACGATAGTTACACGCCGACGACACGCTCGGCATTCAAGGAGGAGTCATGGCTGAATTCACCCCGCGCCGAGTCGCCATCGTCGGCGGCGCCCGTATCCCGTTCTGTCGCTCGAACACCGAGTACTCGCATCAGTCGAACCAGGACTTGCTGACTGCGGCCTTCAAGGCGCTGTCAACCAAGTACAAGCTGGCCGGCGAGCGTATCGGCGAAGTCTCGGCGGGCGCCGTGCTCAAGCACAGCAGCGATTTCAATCTCACCCGCGAGGCCGTGCTCGGCACCGATCTGGATCCGCACACCCCGGCGTTTGACGTACAGGCCGCCTGTGGCACCTCCCTGCAGACCGCGGTACTGCTGGCCAACAAGATCGCGATGGGCCAGATCGATTCGGCCATCGCCGGCGGCTCGGACACCACCTCGGATGCCCCAATCGCCGTCAATGAAGAACTGCGCAAGATCCTGCTCGACGTCAACCGAGCCAAGACCGGCGGTCAACGGGCCAAGCTGTTGGCCAAGATCCGCCCGCGGCATCTGGCACCCAACCTGCCTTCGGTGACCGAGCCGCGTACCGGCATGTCCATGGGCGAGCACTGTGAGCTGATGGCCAAGGAATGGAAGATCAGTCGGCGCGCCCAGGACGAGCTGGCCATGGCCAGTCACAAGAACGCCGCCCAGGCCTATGTCGACGGCTTCTATGATGATCTGGTCTTCCCGTATCTGGGCGTGGAGCGCGATAACAACATGCGCCCGGATTCCAGCCTGGAGAAGCTGTCCAAGCTCAAGCCCTCCTTCGATCGCGAGAACGGCACGCTGACCGCGGCCAACTCCACGCCGCTCACCGACGGCGCCTCGTCCGTGTTGTTGGCCAGCGAGGAATGGGCCAAGGCGCGCGGCCTGCCGATTCTGGCTTATCTGACGCCGTACTCGCGCACCGCGGCCGTGGATTACGTCGACGGCGGCGAAGGGCTGCTGATGTCGCCGACCTATGCCGTGGCGGATATGCTCGATGCGGCGGGCCTCACGCTTCAGGACTTCGATTTCTACGAGATTCACGAGGCCTTCGCGGCTCAGGTGCTGTGCACCCTCAAGGCGTGGGAGTCGAAGAAATACTGCGAGGAGAAGCTGGGTCGGTCTGAGCCGCTGGGCTCGATCGATACCACCAAGCTCAACGTCAAGGGCTCGTCGCTGGGTGTGGGGCATCCGTTCGCGGCCACCGGCGCGCGCATCGTGGGCACGCTGGCCAAGATCCTGCATCAGGCCGGGCCCAACAAGCGCGGGCTGATCTCGGTCTGTGCCGCCGGCGGCCAGGGCATCACCGCGATTCTGGAATCCGCGGACAGCTGATCCGCCGGATGACAATTAAATGACCAGATGACGGGCTTTCGGGCCCGTCTTTTTTTCTCGGGCGGCGGACTCGTCTAGGGCCTGTTGCCGTTTCATACGAGTCCGCGCCAAGCGCTGTTTTGCGGCAAGACGAGGCGTAGCCCGCGCCGCGCAGTCATTCTGCGCTAGTGGGCTAGAACGCTGTATTGCCGCAAAACAGCGCTTGTCCCGAAGGGTTGGGCCGCCCATAAAAATTGAAGATGGGCGCCCTGCGGCGTTGCGAGTCTTGATCGTGGCACGCCACGACGCGGCAACTCGCGCCTTGCAGGACACGATTTGCGGACGCCAACGCGGCGCTCGCATGAAACGGCAACAGGCCCTAGGCTATCGCGGGTCTTTCGCCCTGGCCTGCTCGATGCAACGCGACCACTGGACCTCTCGTTTCGGCTTCATCATGGCCACTGCCGGGTCGGCCGTGGGCCTGGGCAATATCTGGAAGTTTCCGTACATGGCCGGGGCTCATGGCGGCGGCGCCTTTCTGGTGCTGTACCTGGTCTGTGTGTTGGGCTTTGGCCTGTCGCTGGTCATTGCCGAGCTGCTCGTCGGCCGCATGAGCCGGCTCAACCCGGTGGGCGCCTATCGCAAGGTGGCCGGCGGTGCCTGGCCGGCCGTGGGTGCACTGGGCGTGTTCACGGCGATCATCATCCTGTCGTTCTATTGCGTGGTGGCCGGCTGGACCATCGCGTATCTGGTCTATGCCGTGGAGGGGACGCTCACCCCGACTCGAGCCGGCGGGCTGGATGCCCTGTTCGATAACCTCATCGGCAGCGGGTTGACGCCATTGCTGTATGCCTTTGGCTTCGTCATCGCCACGATTCTCATCGTGGCTCGTGGCGTGGGCCGCGGCATCGAGCGCGCCTCAAAACTGTTCATGCCGCTGCTGGTGGTTCTGTTGCTGGTGATGGCTATCCGCGCGCTTACCCTGCCCGGAGCCACCGACGGCCTGTGGTTTTTCCTCAAGCCCGATTTCAGTGCGCTCGACGGTGCAACCGCTTCGGCGGCACTCGGCCAGGCGTTCTTTTCGTTATCGCTGGGACTGGGCGGCCTGATCACCTACGGCTCGTATATGTCGTCACAGCAGCATCTGGGGCGTGACGCGCTGGCGGTTGTGCTGCTGGATACGGGTATCGCCATTCTGGCCGGCTTGATGATCATCCCCACGATGTTCGCGGCCGGCATGACACCCGATCAGGGCGGGCCTGGCACCACGTTCAAGGTGCTGCCGGCGGTGTTCGCCAGCCTGCCCGGCGGGCACTGGATCGCGATCGGGTTTTTCGCCCTTCTGGTGCTGGCGGCCCTGACCTCGTCGATCTCGATGCTCGAGCCGGTGGTGGCGTATCTGGTGGACGAGCGCCGCGTGTCTCGTACCAAAGCCGCGTGGCTTGCCGGGGCCGTTTGCATGATGCTGGCCGTGCCGGTATCGCTGTCTTTTGGTGCCTGGCAGGGCGTGACGCTGTTCGGGATGACGCTGTTCGGGCTGTTCGATTATTTCGCCAGCAACCTGTCGCTGCCCTTCGGCGGCCTGATGATTGCGATCGTGGTGGGCTGGATTCTCGGGCCGAAAGCGATCGCCGCGATCGGCCCGGCGGGCAGCACGCCGGGCCTGTGGGCGCAGGGCTGGCTGTTCGTGGTGCGCTTCATCGCCCCCGCGGGCATCGTCTGGATCCTGGTACAGGGGCTGCTCTAGGTCACATCGAGGGCAAACACCGAAAACACACGCGACAACGAGCGCGTGTGCACGCCAATTGCATGACGCTACAAACCAAGCACGACAAGGATGACGGATTGATGACACAACAACGGGGGCAATGGGGCACGCGGCTCGGCTTCATCATGGCGGCGGCCGGCTCGGCCGTGGGCCTGGGCAATATCTGGAAGTTCCCCTACATGACGGGCGAGAACGGCGGGGGCGCGTTTCTCGTCATCTATATGGTCTGCATCGTGGTCTTCGGCTTTTCGCTGGTCATGGCCGAGCTGGTGCTCGGGCGCATGGCCCAGAAGACGCCGGTGGCCGCGTTTCGCGAGATCGCCGGGCGGCGCTGGTCGCCGGTGGGCGGGCTGGCCGTGCTCACCGCGTTCGTGATCGATTCGTTCTATGTCGTGGTGGCCGGCTGGACGCTGGCCTATATCGGCTTTGAGGCCTCGGGGGCGCTGGCCACGACCAACAGCGAAACACTCTCGGCCACTTTCAATGACCTGATCGGCAGTCCGATCCAGCCGATCCTTTATGCCGGGGCGTTCACCATCGCCTGTGCGGCGGTGGTCATCGGCGGCGTGGGTTCAGGCATCGAGCGGGCATCCAAGCTGTTGATGCCGGTGCTGTTCGTGCTGCTGGTCGCGCTGGTGGTGCGCGCGGTGACGTTGCCGGGCGCGGCCGAAGGGCTCGAATTCTTCTTCGTGCCGGACTTCTCCAAGGTAACGGGCGAGACGCTGACCGCGGCGATCGGCCAGGCGTTTTTCTCGTTGTCACTGGGCATGGCGGCGATGGTGACCTATGGCTCGTACATACCACGCGAGCGCAATCTGCCGGCCGATGCGTTTGCCGTGGTCTCGTTGGATACGCTGATCGCCGTGTTGGCCGGTTGCATGGTGCTGCCGGCGATGTTCGCGGCCGGCCTGTCGCCGGGCGACGGCGGCGCCGGAGCGACGTTTCTCGTGTTGCCGGCGGTCTTTGATGCCATGCCCGGCGGCGCGCTGTTCGGCGTGGCTTTCTTCTCCCTTCTGGCAGTGGCGGCACTCACCTCGGCCGTGTCGCTGCTCGAGGCGGTGGTCTGTTACCTGTTCGATGAATACGGGCTCAGCCGGGCGAAAGCCACGATCGGCTCGTCCGTGGCATTGTTCTTGCTGGCCATTCCCTCCTCGCTGTCGTTCGGGCTGTTGGCCGGCGCCAAGCTGTTCGGCATGAGCTTCTTCGACCTGCTGGATTACGTGACCAGCTCGATCGCCCTGCCGCTGGGCGGCTTGCTGACCGCGCTGTGCATGGGCTGGGTCGTGGGGCCAAGAGCGGCCCAAGCACTGTCGCCGGCCGGCCGCTCCGCACCGCGCTGGGCCGCATTCTGGTTGTTCGTGCTGCGGTTCGTGGCACCGCTGGGTATCGGCTGGATTCTGGTACAAGGACTGATCGGCTAGCTACCGCGCGGGCCGTATTCGGCCCGTGATCGTATTCAAACCAAGGGGGCTTTATGGACACGATAACGACGCTGTTATCCACGATTTCGGGCTGGGTATGGGGCCCGGTCATGCTCGCACTGCTGCTGGGCACGGGCATTTATCTCACGTTGGGCTTGCGCGGTATTCCGCAGCGCAAGCTGTTCTACGGTTTTTCCATGCTGTTCGCCGGGCGACGACAGACCAGCCAGCCGGGCGACATTACGCCCTTCCAGGCGCTGGCCACTGCGCTATCGGCCACGGTGGGCACGGGCAATATCGCCGGCGTGGCCACGGCGATCCATCTGGGTGGGCCGGGGGCCGTGTTCTGGATGTGGGTCACCGCGCTGGTGGGCATGGCCACCAAGTACGGCGAGGCCGTTCTGGCCGTGAATTATCGCCAGACCAATGCAACAGGCCAGTACGTGGGCGGGCCGATGTATTACATTCGCAACGGGTTGGGCGATAACTGGCGCTGGCTGGCGTTTCTGTTCGCGCTGTTCGCCACGATTGCCGCTTTTGGTATCGGCAATACCGTGCAATCGAATTCGGTA
This sequence comes from Salinisphaera japonica YTM-1, assembly GCF_003788585.1. Taxonomy (GTDB): domain Bacteria; phylum Pseudomonadota; class Gammaproteobacteria; order Nevskiales; family Salinisphaeraceae; genus Salinisphaera; species Salinisphaera japonica. The sequence goes on from NZ_AYKG01000045.1 coordinate 123,177, forward strand.
TCGCAGGTATTGGCCGAATCGTCTCTTGCCGTGCCGACCTGGTTGACCGGGCTGGTGCTGGCCGCCGGCGTGGCCATGGTGGTGCTCGGCGGCGTGCAACGCCTGGCCCGAGTGACCGAAAAGCTCGTGCCGTTCATGGCCGTGGTCTATGTCATCGGTGCGCTCGCGGTGCTGGCCTTCAATATCGAAGGCGTGCCGGGGGCCTTCTCGCTGATCGTGACCGATGCGTTCACGGGCACGGCCGCGGCCGGCGGGTTTGCCGGGGCCGGCGTGCTGATGGCCATACGTTTTGGCGTGGCCCGCGGTATCTTTTCCAACGAGGCCGGGCTGGGCAGCGCGCCCATCGCCCATGCCGCGGCCCGCACCGACAGCCCGGTGCGTCAGGGCGTGGTGGCGATGCTGGGTACGTTTATCGATACCATCATCGTGTGCAGCCTGACCGCGCTGGTCATCATCGCTACCGGCGCTTGGGACAGCAGCTCGACCGGGGCCACACTCTCCGCCGAGGCCTTCACCAGCGGTCTGCCCGGCCCGGGCGGGGCGATCGTGTCTTTTGGTCTGGTGGTGTTCGCGTTCTCGACCATGCTGGCCTGGAGCTATTACGGCGAGCGCACGGCGGAATATCTGCTGGGCAGCTGGGTGATCACGCCGTATCGCGTGCTCTGGGTGATCGCGGTGTTTGTCGGCGCGATCGCACAGCTCGATCTCGTCTGGCTGGTCGCCGACGTCATGAACGCACTGATGGCCATCCCCAACCTGATCGCTCTGCTGTTGCTGTCACCGGTCGTTTTCCGGCTCACGCGGCGGTATTTCGGCTAGCCCCGTGGCCAACAGGTTGTTGATCCATCCGCCTTGCATCCGCGGCGCGACAACCCAAGTATGAGGATTGCGCATTGATGTCGCCCAACCAATAGCAAGGATTGATCGAGATGAGCCGCCAGGATCAAACGCCGGTCGGCGTGCTGTTCACCAACCTGGGCAGCCCGGACGATACGTCCACGCCGGCCGTGCGCCGGTATCTGCGCGAGTTTCTATCCGACTCGCGCGTGATCGATCTCAACCGCGCGGTCTGGCTGCCGCTGCTTTACGGGGTGATTCTGACCTTTCGTCCGAGGAAGTCGGCCGAAGCGTATCGCACGGTCTGGATGGATGAAGGCTCGCCGCTGATCATCTATGCCCGGCGCCAGGTGGCCGGCATCCAGGCCAAGCTCGATGCACAGCTGGAAACGCCGGTGGTCGTGGCGCTGGGCATGCGCTATGGCAATCCCTCGATCGAGGCCGGCCTGGAAGAGCTGCACGCGGCCGGCTGCAAGAAGGTGCTGGTTTTTCCAGCCTATCCACAGTATTCGGCGACCACCGTGGCCACGACCTTCGACAAGGTCAGCGAAGTGCTCGAGGACTGGCCCGAGCCGCCCCGGCTGCGCCAGATCAACCGTTATCGCCAGGATTCCGGCTATATCGGGGCGCTGGCGAACTCGGTGCGCGAACACTGGGAGGCGCACGGGCGCGCCGACAAACTCGTGATGAGCTTTCACGGCATTCCCAAGCGCTATGTCAAACAGGGTGATCCCTACCCGCGTGACTGTGGCGAGACCGCGCGTCTGCTGGCCGCCGAGCTGGGCCTGGGGCGTAACGACTACAAGGTCTGCTTTCAAAGCCGTTTCGGCCGCGAGCCCTGGCTACAGCCTTATCTCGACGAGACCATGAAGGCCTGGGGCAAATCCGACGATATTCATACCGTGGATGTCATGTGTCCCGGTTTTTCCTCCGACTGTCTGGAGACGCTCGAAGAGATCAAGGAAGAAAACCGCGAGTACTTCGAGGACAACGGCGGTGAGGCCCTGCGCTATATCCCCGCCCTCAATGATCGCGATGATCATATCGAGATGTTCACGCGCCTCATTCGGGAAGAACTGGCGGGCTGGGTCTGATGGATATATTGATCGATCTCGCGGCCGACTACGGCCTGTTTCTGGCCAAGACCGCGACGCTCGTCGTCGCGGCCCTGCTGATCATAGGCACTCTTGTCTCGACCATCGCCGCTGCCCGCGTCGAGAAGAAATCCTCGCTCCGGATCGAGCGCGTCAACGAGCGCCTGACCCAGCTGGCCGATACCCTGGCCGGGGCGATGGATTCCAAGGCCGAGGCCAAGGCGCGTGCCAAAAAACGCAAGGCCCAGGCCAAGAAACGCGCGAAGGAACAACAGCCCGACGACACCTCGCGCCTGTTCGTGCTGGATTTCGACGGCGATATCCGAGCCTCGGCGGTTGAGCAGCTGCGCGAGTCGATCAACGGGCTGGTGCAGATCGCCGGCGAGCACGACGAAGTGTTGCTGCGCCTGGAGTCCGGCGGCGGGCTCGTGCACAGCTACGGTCTGGCCGCCTCACAGCTTGATCGCCTGCGCCAAGCGGGCATCAAACTTACCGTGTCGGTCGATCGCGTGGCGGCCTCGGGCGGCTATATGATGGCCTGCGTGGGCGACCGGATCGTGGCGGCGCCGTTCGCCATCATCGGCTCGATCGGCGTGGTGGCCCAGCTGCCGAATTTTCATCGCTGGCTGGACGAGCGTCATATAGACGTCGAACTGCATACCGCGGGTGATCACAAACGCACGCTGACAATGTTCGGCAACAACAGTGATGCCGATCGCGAGAAGTTTCGCCAGGAACTCGATGATACCCATGGCCTGTTCAAGACCTTCGTGGCCGAGCATCGGCCCGGTCTGGATATCGATGCCGTGGCCACCGGCGAGCACTGGTATGGCCGCCAGGCGATCGACCGGCATCTGGTGGATGACATCGCCACCGGCGACGACCTGATGCTGGCCGCAGCCCGCGCCGAGCGCCCGGTCTATGCCATCACCCATCAGAGCCGTACGGGGCTTGTGAGCCGTGTGGCTGGCCAGGCCAGCCGGCTGTACGCACGCCTGGCCGAAGAACGCGGGATGGCAAAAGCACGTATCGGTTAATCAATAGCGCGAAACTTATCGGCCCGGTCGCTGTCGCAAGCTAAGGGTCTGTTGCCGTTTCGTACGAGCGCCGCGTTGGTGCCCAAAATCTGGCCAGGCAAGGCGCGAGCCGCAGGTCGTGGCGTGCCACGATCAAGGTGA
>NZ_AYKG01000046.1 GCF_003788585.1 Salinisphaera japonica YTM-1
CGGCGCCAACGCGGCGCTCGTACGAAACAGCAACAGGCCCTAACGAGTCGGCTACCATATGCGGCCGTTTTCGTGACCGGCCCGGCCCGTGCAGATTCTGATCTATAACATCGCCGCGCTGATTGGCGCGACGTCACAGGGCCTGACCGGCTTCGGGAGCGGCACGCTCACCGCCAGTTTTCTGGTCCTGTTCTATCCGTTTCGGGATGTGATTCCCGTGGTGGCTGTCGTGGGGCTGGCTGCCAATATCGTGATGACCGGCCTGGCCGGGCGCGAGTTCGACTGGCGGCGCGGCCCGATCGCCGCGGCCGGCATGTCGATCGGCATGATCGCGGGCGCCCAGCTGCTTACGGTACTGCCGGTGGATCTGCTCCAGCGAGGCCTGGGCTTCGTGATCCTGTGCTATGTCGCCCTCAATCTGTTCAATACGCCCACGCCGGTCGTCGATCCGAAGCTCACCGTGGCCGACGGCGCGGGGCTGGGCGTCTGTTCGCTCTTTGCCGGGACCATCGCCGGCGCCGTGGGGGTCTCTCCCGTGCCGCTGTTGATCTATGTCAGCCTGCGTTACCCCAAGAAACGCGCGCGGGCCGTGCTCACCATGGCGTTTCTGGTGGCATCCACCGTGCAGGTGATCACCTATGCGCATCTGGGCCTGCTCGGGGGCGCGGCCGGCTGGCTGGCCGCGGCCTGTCTGCCGGCCGTCGTGCTTGGCGCCTATGCCGGGCACCGGCTGCACTACAAGATCGACCAGAAAAGCTTTGCCCGCATACTGGCGTTGATTCTGGTTGCCCCGGCGATCCGGCTATTGTTCTTTACATGACGCACGATGCCTTGCCCGAGCTGCCTGCCCCGCTGGCCATCGACTACGACACGGTTCATGTGGTCGAGCCCGCGCATCAGGCCGCGCTCGTCGACGAGCTGCAACACCGCGGCACCCGTATCGTGGCCATCGAGGGTGATCTCGTCATGGCGGCCGGCCGGGCCGGCGTTGCGGCATGGGCGGCCAACAGCTGGCTGGCGCCGGCCGAATACGGCCTGGCCTCGATCAACGAAGCCGCGCGAACGCTCAAGGCCATCCAGCGCAACTGGCACGGGCATCACCTGGCGCATTTCCGGCGTGCCGAGCTTATCGCCGCCAAACTACCCACGATCCGTTTTCGCCCGCTGGCCTTCCCGGCCCCACCACCGACCGCGCCGCTGGGCGCCTGGTCGCTCGTGGCCCGCGACCGGATGATCGTATCGCCGGTCTGCAGCCGCCCGTTCGCCGACGGGCAGCCGTTGTTCGTCGAGGATCGTCACGGCCCGCCCAATCGCGCCTATCTCAAGCTCTGGGAGGCGCTGATCCTGGCCCGTCGCTGGCCCGGCGTCGGCCAGCGCTGTCTTGATCTGGGCGCCTCGCCCGGCGGGTGGACCTGGGTACTGGCCGAGCTGGGGGCCGACGTGCTGGCCGTCGATCGCGCCGCCCTCGCCCCGGCCATCGCCGGGCGTGCCAATGTTGTCACACAGGCCGGCGACGCGTTTGCCATCGATATCGAGTCGACCGGGCCGGTGGAGTGGGTGTGTTCGGATCTCATCGCTTATCCCGAGCGGTTGCTGGCACTGGCGCACTATTGGTGCCGCGCGGCCCCGCTGGCCAACGTGATTCTCACCGTCAAGTGCCAGGGTACGGTCGATGCCGGCCTGATCGCGGCTTTTTACGAGATTCCCGGTGCCCGGCTGGCGCATCTGTCGGCCAACAAGCATGAGTTGACGTTCTTTCGTCTGGCCGACGGCGGCCCGGCCGAGGCCGCTCGATGGCCGGCCGAGGCGTAACCGCCGACATTATTGCTGCGGCATACATTCCTGTATCGTTGGCCTTCGGCCAAAACCCGTGTGTGGCGCTCGTCGTCGACAAACGACCACGCACGCCCGCGGCCCGGGCGCGCGAGACCATCGAAGGATTTCATGCACAAACTTGTCCTGACTCTGACTCTGTTCACTGCGCTGTTTGCCCAGACAGGCTGCGCGGCCTCGGATTCCGAAACCCAACCGCTGCCCGTACCCGATGCCGGCGCCGGCCCGGCCAAGGGCTATACCCCGCTGACACCGGCCGATAACGAGGACAAGATCGATAAAGAGATCGTGCGTGAGCTCCAGCACGATCACTACAACAAGATCGGCCTGAACGACGCGTTCTCGAGTGAGTTCCTGCAGGCCTATCTCGATGATCTGGACGGCACGCACAGCGTGTTCCTGGCCCAGGACGTTGAGCGCCTGCGCGACAAATACGGTGATTCGCTCGACGATCAGCTCAAGAACGGCAATCTCACCGCGGCCTTCGATGTGTTCAACACGTATCAGAAGCGTCGTATCCAGATCGACCAGTGGGCGCTGGATCGTATCGGCAAAGGGCTGGACACACTGGATCTGAGCGACGACGACCGTTTCACGGTTGATCGCGAGAAAGCGCCGTGGCCCGACGGCGCCAAGGCGCGCGAAAAACTCTGGACCCAGCAGCTGGAAAATCAGGTCATCGATCTGCGGCTCTCCGACGTCGAGCCCGAGGAGATCGAGAAACGCCTCACCCAGCGTTACACCAACGAGCTCAAGCAGTTGCGCCAGGCCGAGGCGGTTGATGCGTTCTCGGTCTATATGGATGCCTATACCCATAGCTACGACCCGCACACCGATTATTTCTCGCCGCGCCGGGCCGAGGATTTCTCGATCGACATGAATCTGTCGCTACAGGGCATCGGCGCCGAGCTGCGCTCGAAGAACGGCTATGCCGAACTCGTGCGCCTGATCCCCGGCGGCCCGGCGGCCAAATCCGGCAAACTGAAGCCCACCGATCGCATCATCGCCGTCGGCCAGGGCGAGTCGGGCGAGTTCACCGACGTGATCGGCATGCGCCTGGACGAGACCGTACAGCTCATTCGTGGCAAGAAAGGCTCGACCGTGCGGCTGCAGGTCCAGCCCCAGGACACCGGGCCCACGACCACCGTGGTGCTGCAACGCGACAAGATCGAGCTCAAGGATCAGGCCGCCAGCTCCAAGGTCATCAACATCAAGCAGAACGGCCACGCGCATGACATCGGCGTGATCAGCCTGCCGTCGTTCTATAACGGCACGGCCGATGACGTCGAGAAACAGCTGGTCAAGCTCAAGAAACAAGACGTTGAAGGCGTCGTGCTGGATCTGCGCAACAACGGCGGCGGCGCTCTGGGCGAGGCCATGCAGCTGATCGGGCTGTTCATGGACTCGGCCCCCGGCGTTCAGATTCGCGATGCCGAAGGCAATATTCAGGTGCTGGGTGATCGCAACGACGGGGCCGTGTACACCGGCCCGTTGGCGGTCATGACCAACCGCCTGTCGGCGTCAGCCTCGGAAATCGTGGCCGGCGCGCTTCAGGATTATGGCCGGGCCCTCATTCTGGGCAGCGACACGTTTGGCAAGGGCACGGTACAGACCCTGCTACCGCTGTCCGAAGGCCAGCTCAAGCTCACCGAGGCCAAGTTCTATCGGGTGTCGGGCAAATCCACTCAGGATCGCGGCGTCGAGCCGGATATCACCTACCCCTCGGCGGTTGACCCGGACAAGATCGGCGAATCCGCCCTGCCCAACGCGCTGCCCTACGACACGATCCCGCCGACGGCCTATCCCCAGTCGGATGCCATTGACAACGTATTGGCCGGGCTACGCCAGGATCATCAGGCCCGTATCGCCGACGACGCCGATTTCCAGTATCTGGTCAAACGTATCCAGCTGGCGCGTCAGCAGTCCGACAAACAGACCGTCTCGCTCAACATCAAGACACGGCGCGCCGAGCAGAAAGCCTTGCGACAGCGCCTGCTGGCCCTGGCCAACACGCATCGCAAGGCCACCGGCAAAGAGCCCTATGAGGACTATGACGCGTTTGAAAAAGCCCAGGAGGCTGATGACGCCGCGGCTGACACCGGCGATGCCCTGCCCAACCAAACGCCGGGCATGAGCGATGACGACGACACGGATGCCTATCAGACCGAGAGCGCACACCTGCTGCTCGATATGATCGAAGCACTCGTCGAGCGTCAGAACGACAAGCAAGCCGCTTGATCTGACGCTCGGGCCGCTGGTCTGATCGTCGAGGGCGACACGATTACCGTGTCGCCCTTTTTTTATGCGGCAATGGCCACGGCGCGCCGTACCTGCCCGGCTTGAGCCACCCGGCGCGGCGGCTTCAACGCATCATGATCGTCAACGTCACGCCGTAGAGCAGTTGCAGGAACAACACGGCCAACGAAATCGGCCAGCCAATAATCAGACCGAACAGGCTGGCCCCGAGTGCCGGCAATACAATGAACATGCACAGCCACCAAAGCAGCATGCCCAAACACAGCCCGCCGACAAGGCGGCCCGGCATGGACAGGCTGGCCGAGAGCAGACGAAACAGACCCGGCAGAAGCACGATACCGATAACCAGATGCAGGACCGCACCCAGCGGCCATGCCTGCCAGACCCAGGCCGCCAGCCAGTCGATGGGCGTGAAACCCGGCGCCAGCCCCGAGACGCTGATCGCTGCGCCGGCCGCGGTGGCGACCGCGGTCGCTACGACACCGGCGGTCCAGTGATCGGCCCGTGTTGGGCGCGACGCGCCAGATGCCGGGCGTGTCATGTCAGTGTCGACACATGCGGTGGATGAGCCCGGCCTGATCCGGGAATTCGGCGGCCAGCGCCTCGGCACGGCCAAGCTCGAAATCGGCGAAGTCAAAGCCCGGGGCTACCGTGTTGCCGACCAGGGCAAAACCCGTGTCACCGATCACCTCGGCGCCGAACCAGTGCCCGCGGGGCACGAGAAGCTGACAAGTCTCGTCGCCGGCCAGATCGTGGCCCAATCGATAAGCGCGATAGTTCCCGTCGGGTGCGAAGACATGCACACGCAGCGCCGCTCCGCGATAGAAATGCCAGACCTCATCCGAGCGCAGCCGATGCAGATGTGAAATCTCGTCGTGGGCCAGCAGGAAATAGATCGCCGTCGCGTGCGCCCGCGGGCCGTCGTAGCGCGCGGGCAGTGCGTCCGCGGCGATCATTTCATCGGCCACATGGCTCTGGCGATAGTGCCCGCCCTCGGGATGCGGGCGCAACGAGAGTGCAGCGATGGTTTCGGCGGCAGTGGGTTGGGCCATTGCGCGAGTGATCGACGATACAGGCAGCTTAAAGCATATCAGGCCCGCGGGCGCGCCGACCCGGCCCAAAGCCAACGGCGGCCGATCCGCAGACCGGCCCCGGTGTTTCAAGCCCACAGGCCTCAGCGAGCGCCGAGGCCCGGGCGTGCTGACGCCTACCAGCGCATATACGGCAGGAATTTGCCGTTCATGACGATCTTCACGCGATCGCCCTTCGGGTTTTCCTCGCGTTCGACGTCCACGGTGAAATCGATCGCCGACATGATGCCGTCGCCGAATTCCTCCTGGACACAGTCCTTGATCCCGGGGCCGAACACCGAAAGGATTTCGTAGAAGCGATAGAGCATCGGATCATTCGGGATACTGCGCGCCAGCCACTCGCCCTTGGTGGGGCATTCCATCAGCGCATCAGCCACATCATCGCCGAGATCCAGCACGGCGGTGAGCTTCTGTGCGATCTCTTGTGTGGCTGAAGCCTCGCCCAGGCAGCAAGTGGCCGTCCAGACCGGGGCCATGCCGATCTCCTGGGCGATCTGATCCCAGCGCAGGCTCTTGGATTTCTTGGCTGACAGGATGGCTTGCTTCATGGCTTGTTTGTCCATCATCTACTCCATCTCGTAATGAAAAAAGAACGCTATGACGTTGCAATCGATCGGCCGTTGCAGCCCGGGCGAGTGACGTTAGACACATCGCCATCTCGGCCGGACTGCTTCAAGCCGGGCGCATCAGCTAAATTTCGTTGATCGCCGGGCCAGGCGTTGATGAGGGCCGTGGTCAAAGCTATAACGCTTGCCTGACTACCCGGTGCCGACCATGCAGTCGAATCGGAACCGGGCCGTCGCTGATACCTCGGTTCCGCTGTCCCCGGCGATCGTGTGCTGGAGGTAGGCGATGCAGGGTTTATGCCAGTGACAAAACCGTTGCGGGCTCTCAAGTTACGGGCCACCGGCAACGATAGGCCGCTACTTGATCGCATTGTGCTGGTGCGCTGCACCAAAAAAACGCCCCGGTTTAGTGCTTTGCCAGCGCCAGTCTTATCGGGCCGCGTGCCGTGGCGATATCCACCGCGCGGCCGTTCTGTCGGATCTCTATCTGGCCCTCACCGGCCAAACGGCCGGCCTGCCCACGTACCCGCGGCATGAGGCCACGCCAGTCATCAGCCAGGCCGCGGGCGATATCCGACGGGCAGCAGGTCTTGTCGGGTCCGCGTGCCCGACATATTTCGACAATACGCGCACGGATCGCGGCGTCGGTGACGGCCAAGAGGTCAGACCGTGGTCGGGCTGGCCTGTTCGGCCGCAATACGCTGTAAACCGTCGGCCAGCGCATCGGGCGGCTGGGCACCGCTGATCAGATAGGTATCGGCTACGATGAACGATGGCACGGCCGAGATACCCATCTGCTGAAAACGCGCGACCTCTTCCTGTACGTCTTCACGGTAGCGATCACTGGCCAGAATATCGGCGATCATCTCACCGGACAGGCCCAGTTCGGTGCCGATTCGGCCCAGCAGGTTTGGATCCGTCGGGTTCTCCGCGCGGCCGAAATAAGCCTCGAACAGCGCCCGGTTGAAGGCATCGTCCACGCCCTCTTCGCGAGCATAGTGCAGTACCCGATGGGTATCCAGCGTGTTCCAGGAACGCCGCGCCAGCGCCCCATCAAAGTTCAGACCACAGGCCTCGGCCGCCGTCACGATCTGTTGTTGCGAGGCCGCGACCTCCTCCGGCGACTTACCGTACTTCTGCCCCAGATGGGCCGTCATGTCACGCCCGCCGGCCTCAATATCCGGGTTTAGCAGAAACGGGTGCCAATGCAGCTCGATTTCGATCTCGGGCAGGTTGGCCACGGCTTGTTCCAGATGGGCCAGACCGATCGCGCACCAAGGACAGACGATGTCGGATACCAGATCGATACGCAGTGTGGTGCTCATGGGCACAGACGGTGTTGGGGTGTCATACCCTAGCCTGCCATACCCGACAAGCAGGCCATCCGAACGTCAGCGTGATGCCGGCCAGTATGTCGACCGGCAAGCCGTCGCTTCGGAGCTGCGAAACGTTTAGAACAGCTTGGCGATACCGCCGCCAAAGAAGATATTGCTCGTTGCGTCATTCAAACCGGTGCCGACGAACGTATCGAGCTGGATCGAAGGCACGGGAAAGAACGTGAACCCGCCGTCGATGGCATGCGTATCACGTCCGCCGTGTTCCGGCAGAATCGTGTAGTACTCGGCGTAGCCGTTGACCTTGTCGGAAAACGAATAGCCCGTAGCGATTGCGATCGCGGTTTCCAGATCGTAATTACCGGTGGTCTCATCGAGCCGCTGGGCCAGATTGACGTTGCTATAAAGACTGACCCGGTCCGACAGACTTTTACCAAAGACGAAATGCACTTCCGGCTCGGCCTTGTTCTTGGACACGGCATCGTTGCCGACCGGCAGCGATACGGTCGGCAGTACGCTAAACGCCGGTGTCCATTTGGTTTCGTCGTGCAGCCGGAACTTGAAGCCTACGGTGGCATCCGCCGCCCCGTCCTTTCCCGGCGAATTCAGGTTATAGCCATTGAAGCCCAGCCGCAGTTCCACGTTTTCCGTCAGGCCGCTACGCAACAAGAAACTCGAGGGAATGGTGGTGGTCGAACCGCCGCCCTGGTTATCGTCAAAACGCACACCGCCTTCGGCGATGAAATAGCCCTTGGGCACGAGATTGACGTTATCGAAGAAACCGGGCCGGTCGGCCGGTACGGTGCTGTCGTAAGCCGCCTTCTCGATCCCGAGAAAATTGGTCTCGGCCAACGCGGTCGAGCCGGTAACCGAGCCAACCCCCAGACCGGCGACGAGCACAAGGCGAAAACTGCTGTGGCTGATCTGCATGATTGCCCCCAAAAGACATCGTTTGAAACCCGACGACAGGCGCCGAGCGACCTCCCCCGTGCGGCGTCAATAATACGCGAAATACCCGGTAGCGCGGGGCTGAAGGGACTTATCGACGGGCGGTATCGTCGTTGTTAGATGATTTTGCGGCCTGTGCGGCGCGCCCGTGTTTTTCCACCGACGCCGACGGCGTGCGAAACGTCAGGGCGGTATCCAGGGCCGATTCACAGAAAGCCAAGACCTGGTTGAACTCGGCCTCGGGGAGCTGACGCACCGCCTCATTACCGCGATAGATATTCATCCATTTGCGGTCACGCTCGATCATTGTGGGCAGATGGCCGATGCCCCAGTCTTCGGCCAGCGCCCAGAGCCGCGGATTGAAGCCGCGCACCAGGCTGATCAGAAACGGTAGCGGGTCGTTGCGCGCCAGCAATGAGGTCAGGCGCAGAATCATCTCGAACGACACCGTGGCACTGCCCTGTTCCATGGCCTGGAGCAGCGTCTTGTCCTCCATGTCGAGTGCCGCGGCCAGGCCGTCCAGTGACAGCCCGGCGGTCACGCGCGCGTCGTGGATAGCCTGGCCGGCCCGGTCCATCCAGGCGCGCTGCTCGGGTGAAAGCAGGCGCCGCTGGCCGGCATCCAGAATCAACGTGGAGCCAATACGAAGCGTCAGACCACCCACGCGCCCGGCCAGCGAACCGACCGCGCTGCGCAAGAGATTAAAGGTAAAACTGGTGACCTGATCGAACAGTCGCGACCGGCCACTCTCGTCGTCTCGTGCCATGGTCTCGCTCCGGCGTGCTCGGTATAAGCGCTCGCCTGAGCATAACGCGATCGAGCGGCCGTGCGGGGGCGACGCGCCGGCCTGTCGTCAATGCCGCGGCGCCTCGACCTATTTGTTATCTCGGTCAGCCGGGAAGAACCGGCCGGCCTTCAAATCGGCCTCGATGGCCTCCAGCGAACGGCCCTTGGTTTCCGGGATATAGCGCACGATGAAGACCACCGCCACGGCACTGATCACCGCATACAGCCAGAACGCGCCGGCCGTGCCCAGCGCATTGATGAGCGTCAATGTGGTCAGCGTGACCAGCAGATCAAACCCCCAGTGCGAGAATGCGCCCACGCTGGCGCCCTTGCCGCGCACGAACAGCGGATATATTTCGGCGTTGATCAACCACAGCACCACGCCGAAGCTGCAGTTCAGCGCCATATACAGGCCCATGCAGCCGATGAGCACGTACTGGGCCGTCGTGGATTCGGGCATGCCGCCAGTGAATAGAATGGCCATGACCGCCATGGCAAGAGCCGAGCCCGGCACCATCCAGAGCAGAAACCGTCGCCGGCCGATGCGATCGACCACCAGGATGCCGAAGATCGTGGAAATATTGACCAGCGCAATACCGCCGATCGACGCCAGGATCGAGGCGTTTTCGCCAAAACCGGCCTGCGACAGGATCGTCGGCGCGTAATAAAGCAGCGCATTGTTGCCGGTGATCTGGGAGAACATGGCGATACCGGCGCCGGCGACCAGCGCGGGGCGAATCCAGGGTGAGAACAGATCGCCCCAGCTGCCTTCCGGCCGCGCTGACACGGTCTTGATCTCGTCGATCTCATTCTGCGCGGCGTCCGCGGTGGCGCGTACGCGCTTGAGTACCGCCAGTGCGGCCGCCTCGCGGCCCTTGTTGACCAGCCAGCGCGGGGATTCCGGCAAGAGCAGCATGCCGAGCATGAGAATCACCGCAGGCACGGTGCCCAGCCCGAACATCCAGCGCCAGGCATCACCCAGGGCAAACCCCGTGAGATAAGCCACCAGAATGCCGAACACCACCATGAACTGGAACATGACCACCAGGCGGCCACGCGATGCCGGCGGCGTGACCTCGGCGATATACACCGGAATGATCTGTGTGGCACTGCCCGCAGAAAGACCGAGTACGAAACGCGACAGAATCAGGAACTCGACCGACGGAGCCGCGGCTGACATCAACGAGCCCACGGTAAAGATCAGACCCACGATGAGAATCGAAGCGCGCCGCCCGATACGATCCGAAATCGCGCCGGTACCAAATACGCCGAAGATCGCACCGAAGATGATCGCCCCGGTGACGACCTGTTTGAGTGTATCGGTGAGCGCGAAATCCTGCGACAGCCCGAGTAAGGCCACGCCGATGATGCCCGTGTCGTAACCGAACAACAGCCCGCCAAGTGCAGCGACCACCGAAACCGTGAGAATAAGGCTGCGCCCGGCCAGTTTGCCGGTTGGGGCAGAAGACGTCGTTTGTGTCATCACACGCTCGCGAAACGTAGGGCATCGATTGGCTGAATCGATTCATTATTACGTCAGGACAGCGCGCGGCCAACCTATGCTTTTGTATGAGACATACGATCGACGCAGGTGATCTGCTGGTCGCTCACGCGATCGCGGCCTCGAGATCGGCCACGAAACGAGAAAAACCCGGGCCATGGGTGTCTTGGGTGCGCAGCAGATACGACGGATGAATCGTCGGCCAGATCATGCGTGATTGCCATTCGATCGGCCGCCCTCGCTCTCGCGTTACGGCAACCCGGCGCTGTAACAGGGCCTGGGCCGCGGTGGCTCCCAGCGTCACGATCCGCTCGGGGTTGACCAGGGCAAGTTCGTTGTCCAGCCAGGGCCGGCACGCCGCGACTTCGTGATAATCCGGCTTGGCGTGCAGGCGTTTCTTGCCGGCCGGCGTGAACTTGAAGTGCTTGACCGCATTGGTCAGATACACCTGGCCGCGCTCGATGCCGGCTGCCGCCAGCGCGCGATCCAGCAACTGCCCGGCCGGGCCCACGAAGGGCCGACCGGCGAGATCCTCTTGATCCCCCGGCTGTTCTCCCACGATCATCAAGCGCGCATTGGCCGGGCCCTCACCGAACACGGTCTGGGTCGCCGGTCCGCACAGGCCACAGGCCCGACACAGCTCGGCCTGGCCGGCCAGTCGCTCCAGCGAGAATGCCGGGCGCGATGCGAGCCCGGCCTGGCTCGTGGCTTCGGGTGTAGCCGGGCGCGGGCCACAGTGCAGCGTGTCGCCGTCTTTGATGTTGGCTTCCATCGTGGCCACGCGCTGATCGGCACCGGCGACCAACTTGGGAATCAGCTGCGCCTCCGGCATGTTCTTCCAATATTTGACCGGCATCTCCGAACGCATGGCGTTCCACTTCACCCGTGCCGGATTGAAGATACTTGCGTAGTAGATCTGCCAAGCGGTTTCCAGATCATCGCCGTCGGGCGCCTCGTGCTTGGAAGCCCCCGGGCCGAACCATGGCTTGGTAGTCGAATCGGCATGCCCCTGCCCGTTCCAGTGGACACAGCCCTCGGGCGTGAGGATCGACCAGCGCATGTTAGCGAACCGGCGCACGAAGAAACCGGCCGCATAGTCGACAATATGATGCGTGGGCTCGAACCAGGCGATATACCGCGGTGCCTCATGCCCGGGCTCGGCCACGGCCCGAAACCGCACGAACGCCTTCATCTTGTGTACATCGCGCCGTACGTTCTTGGCATAGCGGGTAATGCGGGCCACATCGGCATCACCGGCCAGCGATAGCAGGTGCCGCTCGCCGTGGGTGATGCGCCACAAAAGCCGATACAGCAACGCCCAGCGATCGTCGGCCGAATGACAGGCCGCGGCTTTCGCCCAGTCGATGAAACGCTTGGGCACGGTCGTAGCGTTGGCCGGCGCCGGCGTATCGCCGCCCGAAACATGATCGGGATCCGGCTGCCACCAGATCGCCTCGGGCGCGACACCCGCGGCCAGGTGGCGCCGTGCGGCGCGCTGCCAGCCGGCAAAATCCGGCTTGAAACGCACCACGGCCTGATCGGCTGCGGTATCGCCGTCACCGAACAACGAAGGCTGGTGCGCGCTCATACGATAACGGGCCGTCTCTCAAGCCAACACCATCGATCTAGCCGGATCGTCGAGGACATTACGGCGCGCATTAGAAATCAAACGTCTGCTGTGCGCTGGCCGCCGGCGCAAACCGCTGGCGCAGCAGCGCGCTCGGCGCCTCGCCAAGCCCGGGATGGTGTCCGGCACAGCGGGTGAACGGCATGGCTTTCTTCACGCCGGCTTTCATGGCCACCAGATCCTCGAGCCGAATCTTCTGCCAGCGCCGGATATTAAGAATGCGATTGACCGATTTCACGCCCAGCCCGGGCACCCGCAGCAGCCGCTCGCGATCGTCGCGGTTCAGGTCGACCGGAAAATAGGGGCGATTACGCAGCGCCCAGGCCAGCTTGGGGTCGATATCCAGATCGAGCATGCCGGCGGCGGCGCTGTCGTCGGTGCCGGCCGTGATCTCGCGCGGCCCGTAGCCATAGAAGCGCATGAGCCAATCGGACTGGTACAGTCGATGCTCGCGCATGAGCGAGGTGCGTCGGGCCGGCAGGCGGGCCGAGGCATCCGGAATCGGCGAGAACGCCGAGAAATACACCCGCTTCAAACGATACGACGAATACAGATCGGCCGTGGTATCCAGGATATCGGCGTCGGTCGAGGGTTCGGCGCCGATGATCATCTGCGTGGATTGCCCGGCCGGGGCAAAGCGGCCCATATCGCGCGACCGGGGCCGTTGGCTGGTCACCCGCCCGGCCGCACGGCGTGCTTCGGCGTGCTCGTCCGACTTGGCCCGGATACGCGCCATCGAGAGTTTGATGGTGCGGTGGTCTTTTTCCGGGGCCAGCTCGGACAGCGCCACCCGCGTGGGCAGCTCGACGTTGATCGACAATCGGTCGGCGTAGCGCCCGGCATCCGCCAACAGCTCGCCGTCGGCATCGGGAATGGTCTTCAAGTGGATATAGCCCCGAAAATCATGATCCTCTCGCAAAGAGCGGGCGACCTCCACGAGCTGGGCCATGGTGTAGTCGGGCGTCTGGATCACGCCGGAGGATAGAAACAGGCCCTCGATATAGTTGCGCTTGTAGAAATCCAGCGTGAGATCGACAACCTCCTTGGTCGTGAACCGCGCCCGAGCCACGTTCGACGAGTTGCGGTTGATGCAGTAGCTGCATTCGTAGATACAGAAGTTCGTGAGCAGAATCTTCAGTAACGAGATACAACGCCCGTCGGGGGCATAGGCATGACAGATGCCCGAGCCTTCGGACGAGCCCACGCCCTTGCCGCCCAGCGAATGGCGCGATGCCGTGCCGCTCGAGGAACACGAGGCATCGTACTTGGCGGCGTCCGCCAGAATAGCCAGCTTGTCGATCGTCTTCATGCTGTGTATTTATACAGGAACAAGCGGATCGGATGCAGCGTTATCCCGGGTTCGATTTGCCGTAGCCACGGCCCGCGCACGACAATGACAAACCGCCCACGGCATGGATGTGCGTGCCCAAACCGACTCAGACGCCACACAACCCCGGGTTGTCGCTCGACCGCGTGTTCGCTGTCGTCTTCGATACCCTGAGCCAGGCCTGGGCCGATTTCGTCTCACGCCTGCCGTTGATCGGTATTGCCCTGCTGGTGCTGGCCGCCAGCTGGCTGGTCGCCTCGGCCAGTCTCTGGCTGGCCCGGCGCTTCGCGGGCAAGCGGGCACGGCCATCGTTCTTGCGCCTGATCGAGCGCTTGATCAAGACGGCGGCTTGGGCATTCGGTCTTTTACTGGCCGCAATCATCGTCTTTCCCGGCGTGTCTCCGTCCAAGGCGCTGGGCGGGCTGGGCCTGCTCTCGGTGGCGGTGGGGTTTGCCTTTCGCGATACGTTCGAGAACTTCTTCGCCGGCATGCTGATGCTCTGGAAATACCCGTTCGAGTCCGGGGATTTCATCGAGTGCGGGCCATTGATGGGGCGTGTGGAACAGGTCCATATCCGGATGACCACCCTGCGCCAGCCCACCGGCGAGTTGTTGCTCGTGCCCAACGCCCATCTGTTCAAGAACCCGGTGTTCGTGCTGACCGACCAGCCCGAGCGGCGCAGCTCGATCCTCACCGGCGTGGCCTACTCGGTGGATCTGGGCGCCGCACTCGAGGTGATCAAGAACAGCGTGGCCGATTGTGAAACGGTGATGCCGTCGCGCGCCGTCCAGGTCTTCGCCCAGGCCTTTGGCGATTCGGGCATCACCATCGAGGTGGCCTGGTGGGCCGGGGCCACACCGCTGGATGTACGGCGCTCGCGCAGCGAGGTGATCGTGGCCGTCAAGGCCGGCCTGGACGCGGCCGGTATGGAGATCCCGTTCCCGTATCGCACGCTGACCTTTGCCGAGCCGTTATCGATCGATACGGGCCCGGGCAATGGCTGATCTACGCGCGACCGACACCCTTGTCATCGCCGAGCACGAGATGAGCTGGCAGGCCATCCGTGCCCAGGGCGCGGGCGGGCAGAAAGTCAACAAGACCGAGTCCGCCATTCATCTACGCTTTGATATTCGTGCCTCGGCCCTGCCCGACGCGGTCAAGGCGCGCCTGCTGGCAAAAGCCGATCAACGCATCACCGACGACGGCGTGGTGGTCATCAAGGCCCAGAGCCAGCGCTCTCGCGAGGCCAATCTGGCGGACGCGCGGGGGCGTCTGGCCACCCTGGTGGCCGCGGCTGCCAAACCGACGAAGAAACGCCGGCCGACGCGCCCCAGCCGTAATGCACAGCGCAAGCGTACCGACCGGAAGAAAAAACGCGGCCGCGTTAAAGCCCTGCGTGGGCGCCGTGGCCGCGATGATGACTAGGGCCTGTTGCCGTTTCATACGAGTCCGCGCCAAGCGCTGTTTTACGGCAAGACGAGGCGTAGCCCGCGCCGCGCAGTCGCTCTGCGCCAGTGGGCTAGAACGCTGTATTGCCGTAAAACAGTGCTTGTCCCGAAGGGTTGGGCCCAAAATTCGGCCATGCGGCGTTGCTCACCTTGATCGTGGCACGCCACGACCGGCGGCTCGCGCCTTGCCTAGCCGAATTTTGGGCGCCAACGCGGCGCTCGTACGAAACGGCAACAGCCCCTAGGCGCTGGCCATCTCTGCCTCGTGCGCCGGCGCCGTGCCGAAATAGCGCTTGTACTCGCGCGAGAACTGCGAAGCACTCTGATAGCCCACGGCCTGAGCCACGTGGCCGACCGAGCCGGCGTGGGCCACAAGCAGCTCGCGCGCGCGCAATAGGCGCATGCGTTTTTGATACTGCACGGGCGAGAGCTGCGTCACGCGCTTGAAGTGGGCATGAAAGCTCGACACGCTCATGTGCGCGATCGCGGCCAGATCGGCCACGGATAACGGCGCGGCATAATCGGCCCGCAACCGCGTGATGGCCCGGCCGATGCGCGCATACGCGCCCTGCTCGGACATGAGCTGGCGAAGCAGATGGCCTTGTGGGCCACGAAGCGCTTCGAATATCACCTCGCGCCGGCGCGAGGCCGCCAGCACGCGGGCCGCCGCCGGATCGGTCAGACAATCCAGCAGCCGTGCCAGCGCATGCTCGATGGCCGGCGTGACCGATACCGCGGCCATCGGCAGCCCCTGGGTTGCAGCCGTCTTTTCGGGCAATGACATGCCCGCCACCAGCTCGGCCAGCATGTCGGCATCGATACGCACCGCCGCGCCCAGCAGCGGCTCGGCCGTATCAACGTGTGTTTCACACTCGAACGGCACCGGCATGGCCTGCACCAGGTACTGGCCCGGGCCGTACTCGATCACGCGATCATCGAGATAGCCGGTCTTGTGTCCCTGGGCGATGAACACCAGCCCTGGCTCATAGCACACCGGCTCGCGCGGGCGATGACAGTCGGCATAAATCAGGCGCAGGCCATCCACGGGCGTATCGTTGAAGCCGGTACGACCACAGTGGGCCTGAATCAGACCGGCCAGCTGCCCGCGGCGTGCCGCTCGCTCATCCAGAGAATCGGGCATGAAATAAAGCGTACAAGGTAACGTTTGCGCATCATTATGGAGGATTCGACAAAAGCCGTCGACGATTCGTCATGGCATGGCACGGCGTTGGCCCCATCTAACTGTCCAGAAACAGGCCGGCCAAAATTATCGGCCGGCGGTGATTATTTGCCTGACGCCAAGGAGTTGTCATGCCCACGCAAACCCATTCTTATGCCGCCCACGCCGCCGACAAGCCGCTCGAACACTGGCAGTTCGAGCGTCGTGATCCGCGCCCCGATGATGTCTCGATCGAGATTCTCTACTGCGGCGTCTGTCATTCGGATCTGCACTTCGCCAAGAACGATTGGGGCTTCACCGAATTCCCGATCGTGCCGGGCCACGAAATCGTGGGCCGCGTGACCGCGGTAGGCGCCGAGGTCAAGAACTATGCCGAGGGCGACCTGGTCGGCGTTGGCTGCATGGTCGACTCCTGCCGCGAGTGCGAAGCCTGTAACGACGGGCTGGAGCAGTATTGCCTGAACGGCTTCACCATGACCTACGGCAGCGAAGACCGCCACGACGCCACGATGACCCAGGGCGGCTACTCCAACTTCGTGGTCGTGTCCGAGCGCTTCGTGGTCAAGATGCCCGACGGTATCGACCTGAAATCCGCAGCCCCCTTGCTGTGTGCCGGTATCACCACCTACAGCCCGCTCAAGCACTACGGCGTGAAGGCCGGGCACAAGGTCGGCGTGATCGGCATGGGCGGTCTGGGCCACATGGGGGTGAAACTCGCCCAGGCCATGGGCGCCGAGGTCACGCTGTTCACGCGTAGCCAGTCCAAGGTGGAAGAAGCCAAATCCAACGGCGCCGATCATGTCGTGGTCTCCACCGATGAAGACCAGATGGCCGCCGTGGCCGAAACCTTCGACTTCATGCTGGATACGGTCCCGGTCGCCCACGACCTGAACCCGTACCTGAACTGCCTGCGCTACGACGGCACGCATATCCTCGTCGGCGTGATGGACCCCATCGAGCCGCCGGTGACCGGCATGAACCTGATCTTCAAGCGTCGCGTGGTCGGCGGCTCGTTGATCGGCGGCATGCCGGAGACCCAGGAAGTGCTGGATTTCTGTGCCAAGAACGACATCACATGCGATGTCGAGATGATCAACATCGACACCATCAACGACGCCTTCGACCGCATGAAGGCCGGTGACGTGCGTTATCGCTTCGTCATCGATATGGAATCGTTGAAGCAAAAGGCTGCCTAGGGCCTGTTGCCGTTTCATGCGAGCGCCGCGTTGGTGCCCAAAATCTGGCCAGGCAAGGCGCGAGCCGCGGGTCGTGGCGC
>NZ_AYKG01000047.1 GCF_003788585.1 Salinisphaera japonica YTM-1
CGGTGATCATGTTCTTGACGTAGTCGGCGTGGCCCGGGCAGTCCACGTGGGCGTAGTGGCGTGCCTCACTCTCGTACTCGACGTGCGAGGTGGAGATGGTGATACCACGCGCTTTCTCTTCCGGCGCCTTGTCGATGGCGTCAAACGCCGACAGGGTGGAACCGAACAGACGGTTCGATACCACGGGCAACGCGGCCGTCAGCGTGGTCTTGCCATGGTCCACGTGACCAATCGTGCCGACGTTGACGTGCGGCTTGCTACGCTCGAATTTTGATTTGGACACAGCGAACTACCTCTTATGCCTTTTGCGTTTGATTCTTGGTCAGCGCTTCGACGATGTTCTTCGGCGCTTCCGCATAGTTGTCGAATTGCATCGTGTACGTGGCACGACCCTGGCTCATCGAGCGCAGATCGGTCGCATAGCCGAACATTTCGGACAACGGCACGGATGCAGAAATATGCTTGCCCGTCGGGATGTCTTCCATGCCCTTGAGGTTGCCGCGACGACGATTCAAATCGCCCATCACGTCACCCATGTAATCTTCCGGCGTGACCACCTCAACATCCATCATGGGCTCAAGCAGGACCGGCTTGGCCTTACGGCTGCCGTCCTTGAGTGCCATGGAGCCGGCGATCTTGAACGCCGATTCGTTGGAGTCGACGTCGTGATACGAGCCGTCGTACAACGTTACCTTCACATCGACCATCGGGTAACCGGCGACCACACCGTTGGTCATGGCTTCCTGAATACCCTTGTCGACGGCGTTGATGTATTCCTTTGGCACCGCACCGCCAACGATGGCGTTGACGAACTCGTAGCCGTCGCCGGCCGCTTCCTGCGGCGTAATCCGCAGATAGACGTGGCCGTACTGGCCGCGACCGCCCGACTGACGAACGAACTTGCCTTCCTGCTCAACCTCGGCGCGAATGGTTTCGCGATACGCCACCTGAGGCGCACCCACGTTGGCCTCGACCCCGAACTCGCGCTTCATGCGATCAACGATGATCTCGAGATGCAGCTCGCCCATGCCGGAGATGATGGTCTGCGCGGTTTCCTCGTCGGTACGCACACGGAAGGACGGATCTTCCTGTGCCAGCTTCGACAGGGCCACACCCATCTTTTCCTGGTCAGCCTTGGACTTCGGCTCCACGGCCACGGCGATCACCGGCTCCGGGAACTCCATGCGCTCGAGGATGACCTTGGAATCCGGGGAACACAGCGTGTAACCGGTCGTCACGTTCTTGAGACCCACCACGGCGGCGATATCGCCGGCACGGACTTCCTTGATCTCTTCACGCGTATTGGAGTGCATCTGGAGGATGCGACCGACACGCTCTTTCTTGTTCTCGATCGGGTTGTACACCGCGTCACCCGACTGCAGCACACCCGAATAGACTCGGATGAACGACAACGAGCCTACGAACGGGTCGGTCGCGATCTTGAACACGAGCGCGGCAAACGGCTCTTCGTCCGTTGCATTGCGCTCGATCTGCACGTCGGGATCGTTGGCATCCTGGCCCTTGATGGCCGGAACTTCCGTCGGCGACGGCAGGTAATCGATCACCGCATCCAGCATGGCCTGGACGCCCTTGTTCTTGAAGGCCGTGCCACACATGCAGAGCGTGATTTCGTTATTGATCACACGCTTGCGCAGGCCTGCCTTGATCTGGTCATTGGTCAGGTCGCCGGCCTCGAGATAAGCTTCCATCATCTCTTCGTCGGCTTCTGCCGCAGCCTCGATCATCTCTTCGCGATACTTCTCGGCATCGGCTTGCAGATGCTCGGGAATATCCTTGGCGGTGAAGGTACGACCGGCGTCTTCCTGGTTCCAGTAAATCGCCTGCATGCGCATGAGATCGACAATGCCTTCGAACTCGTCCTCAGCGCCGATCGGCAACTGGATCGTCACCGGATAGGTGGCCAGACGCTGCTTCATCATCTCGATGCAGCGCCAGTAGTCCGCACCGAGCTTGTCCATCTTGTTGACGAACGTGATGCGCGGCACATGGTACTTGTCGGCCTGACGCCAGACGGTTTCTGTCTGCGGCTCGACGCCGGCGTTGGCGTCCAGCACACAGACTGCACCGTCCAGAACACGCAGGGAACGCTCGACTTCAATCGTGAAATCCACGTGACCGGGCGTATCGATAATGTTCACACGATACTGGTCGGGATACTGCTGCTCCATGCCCTGCCAGAAGCAGGTGGTGGCAGCCGATGTAATCGTGATGCCGCGTTCCTGCTCCTGCGACATCCAGTCCATCACGGCCGCGCCGTCATGCACTTCGCCCATCTTGTGGGAGATACCGGTATAGAACAGCACACGCTCGGTGGTCGTGGTCTTGCCGGCATCGATATGCGCCATGATGCCGATATTGCGATAGCGCTCGAGAGGATGCTTACGGGCCATGAAGTTCTCTTGATCTTTACGAAATGAAGCGCGCGGGAATCGCGCGGCTTACCAACGGAAGTGCGAGAACGCCTTGTTGGCGTCGGCCATCCGGTGCGTGTCTTCACGCTTCTTGACAGCAGCGCCACGATGCTCTGAAGCATCGATCAGCTCGCCGGCCAAGCGACGCGCCATGGTGTTTTCACCGCGTTTGCGCGAGGCATCGATCACCCAGCGCATGGCCAGTGTCGTCCGCCGCACGGCACGAACCTCGACCGGCACCTGATAGGTGGCACCACCCACACGACGGGATTTGACCTCGACCGCCGGACGGATGTTGTCCAGTGCTTCTTCCAGCACTTCCAACGGCTCGTCGGTGCCTTTTTTCGTGGAGATCTGGGACAGCGCGCCGTAGACGATCATCTCGGCCTTGGACTTCTTGCCGTCCTCCATGATCATGTTCATGAATTTGGCGAGCAGTTCACTGTGATAACGCGGATCGGGAAGGATCTCGCGACGCGGAGCGGAAGCACGACGGGACATAGCCTGATATTCCTATTCGATGAAGACTGAGGGCGAAGCGCCTTAGGACTTCGGCTTCTTGGCGCCGTACTTGGAACGACCCTGGCGACGTGCCTCGACGCCCGAGGCATCCAGCGCGCCACGTACCGTGTGATAACGCACACCGGGCAAGTCCTTGACTCGACCGCCGCGAATCAGCACGACCGAGTGCTCCTGCAGGTTATGGCCCTCACCGCCGATATAGCTGGCGACTTCATAACCGTTGGTCAGACGAACACGGGCCACTTTACGCAGCGCGGAGTTCGGCTTCTTCGGCGTGGTTGTATAAACACGCGTGCAGACGCCACGACGTTGCGGGCAGCCCTGGAGCGCCGGCACGTCGTTCTTCTGACGCTTGTCCTTGCGGCCCTTGCGGACCAGTTGGTTGACCGTAGACACGTCGTCACCCTGCTCGATTCTAAAAAACTAAGGCAGCTCGAACGATTTCGGGCTGCCGATAAAGGACGGCGGATACTAAAACAGAGCAGGACGCGTGTCAACGCGTCCTGCTCTGCCACCTCGACTCCGCCTAGATCGTGGTGTCGTCTGCCCCGTGCTCGCCCGGATCGGTACGATCCATGGCGTCAGCGGCATCCGCTTCGACCTCTTCGGCCTCGGCGACTGCTTCTTCTGCAGCCTCGCCCTGGGTCGGCGGCAAGGCGCCGGCCAGATCCAGCGGGCCCATGCGCTCGCGACGCCGCTGCTCGTGATATGCCAAGCCGGTCCCGGCCGGGATCAGCCGGCCGACGATGACGTTTTCCTTCAGGCCGCGCAGATCGTCTCGGGCACCCCGCACGGCAGCTTCGGTGAGCACGCGCGTGGTTTCCTGGAACGATGCCGCCGAGATGAAGGATTCGGTCGACAGACTGGCCTTGGTGATACCCAGCAGCAGGCGATCAAAGGTCGCGGGCACATCGCCCTTGGACTCGACCCGACGGTTTTCGTCGAGCACCGTCTGATACTCGAGCTGCTCGCCCTGCAGAAACTTGGTGTCGCCAGCATCCACGATTTCGACACGACGCAACATCTGGCGAACGATCACCTCGATGTGCTTGTCGTTGATGCGCACGCCCTGCAGTCGATAGACGTCCTGGATTTCCTTGACCAGGTAATCCGACAACTTGGGAATACCCTGCAGACGCAGGATATCGTGCGGCATCGGCTCGCCGTCCGAAATGATTTCGCCGGTTTCGACGTGCTCGCCTTCGAACACGTTGATTTGACGCCACTTGGGAATCAGCAACTCGGTCTCGTAGCCGTCGCCATCGACGATCTTGAGACGTTGCTTGCCCTTGGTGGCCTCACCAAAGCGCACCGTGCCTGCAGCCTCGGCCAGGATGGCCGGCACCTTGGGCTTGCGCGCCTCGAACAGATCCGCCACACGCGGCAGACCACCGGTGATGTCACGCGTCTTGGACGATTCCTGCGGGATACGTGCCGTCACGTCACCCACGACCACTTCGTTGCCGTCCTCGACGACCACGATGGCCTTGGGCGGCAGACTGTAGGCCGCGGGGATCTCGGTGCCCGGGAAGTTCAACTCGGAGCCATCGGCGTCCAACAGCTTGATCACCGGACGTAGGTCGCGGTTGCCCTGACCACGCGATTTCGGCTCGGTGACCACCAGCGTGGATACGCCAGTGATTTCGTCGATCTCGCGCTGGACCGTCACGCCTTCGATGAAGTCCTCGAACTTGACCTTGCCGGCCACTTCCGAGATCACCGGATGGGTATGCGGATCCCAATCGGCCAGACGCTTACCGGCCTCGACCTCATCGCCCTCGCCCACGTGCAGCCGTGCGCCGTAGGGGATCTTGTAGCGTTCCTTCTCGCGGAAGTTCTCGTCCACGACACCGATCTCGCCCGAACGCGACACCGCGACCAGATGCCCGCCCTCGGCGTGCTTCACGGTCTTGATGTTGTGCAGCTTGACGGTACCGTCGGTCTTGGTCTCCACGCCATCGGCCGACGCCGCACGCGAGGCCGCACCACCAACGTGGAAGGTCCGCATGGTCAGCTGCGTGCCGGGCTCGCCGATCGACTGAGCCGCGATCACGCCAACCGATTCACCGATCGATACCTGCTCGCCGCGGGCCAGATCGCGTCCGTAGCACTGAGCACAGACACCAAAGGCAGCCTCACAGGTGATCGGGCTGCGTACCCGCACCATATCGATCGAGTTGGTTTCCAGCTTGTCGACCAGGCTTTCGGTAAGCAGCGTACCGGCGTCGATCAGGGTCTCGTTGTTGGCCGGATCGATCACGTCAGCAGCCAGCACACGGCCCAGCACCCGCTCGCGCAGGGGCTCGACCACGTCGCCGCCCTCGACGATCGGGTACATCGGAATACCGACCTCAGTACCACAGTCGTGGTCGGTGATGACCACGTCCTGGGATACGTCCACCAGACGCCGGGTCAGATAACCCGAGTTGGCAGTTTTGAGAGCTGTATCGGCCAGACCCTTACGCGCGCCGTGGGTGGAGATGAAGTACTGAAGTACGTTCAGACCCTCACGGAAGTTGGCGGTGATCGGCGTCTCGATAATCGAGCCGTCCGGCTTGGCCATCAGGCCACGCATGCCAGCCAGCTGACGGATCTGGGCCGCACTACCACGTGCGCCCGAATCCGCCATCATGAAGATCGAGTTGAACGAAGTCTGGTCTACCGGATTACCGTCGCCATCGACGACCTCATCCAGGCCCAGCTTGTTCATCATGGCACCAGCGATCTGCTCGTTGGCACGCGACCAGATATCGATGACCTTGTTGTAGCGTTCGCCCTGGGTCACGAGACCGGAGGTGTACTGCTCCTCGATCTCCTTGACCTCAACCTCGGCACGCTCCAACTGCTCGGTCTTTTCTTCCGGAATGACCATGTCACCCACGGCGATTGAAACGCCCGCCTTGGTCGACATGCGGAAACCCGTGTACATCAGCTGATCGGCGAAGACCACGGTGGCCTTGGTACCGACGCTGCGATACGACTGGTTGATGACCTCACTGACGTTCTTCTTGCCAAGCTCCTGGTTCAACAAGGCGAACGGCAGGCCGGCCGGCAGGATATCGTAGAGCATCGCACGGCCGACGGTCGTGTCGACCACGTGGGTGAGCGGCGTGGTGTTACCGTCTTCATCCATCTCGACATCGTCGATACGCACCTTGATCAACGCCTGCAGATGAACCTGCTTGGCGTCGTAGGCACGATGCACCTCGGCCGGATCAGAGAAGATCATGCCTTCGCCGAGCTGGTTCACGCGCGAACGCGTCATCCAATAGAGACCCAGCACAACGTCTTGTGTCGGCACGATGATCGGCGCGCCCGATGCTGGCGACAACACGTTGTTGGTCGACATCATCAGCACGCGAGCTTCCATCTGTGCCTCGATGGAAAGCGGAACATGCACGGCCATCTGGTCGCCGTCGAAGTCCGCGTTGAAGGCGGTACAAACCAGCGGATGCAGCTGGATGGCCTTACCCTCGATAAGCACCGGCTCGAACGCCTGGATACCCAGACGGTGCAGCGTGGGTGCACGGTTGAGCATGACCGGGTGCTCGCGGATCACGTCCTCGAGCATGTCCCAGACTTCCGGCTCCTCACGCTCGACCATCTTCTTGGCCGCCTTGATCGTGGAGGCATACTCCAGATGCTGCAGGCGCGAATAGATGAACGGCTTGAACAGCTCCAACGCCATCTTCTTGGGCAGACCGCACTGGTGCAGCTTGAGCGTCGGGCCGACCACGATGACCGAACGGCCCGAGTAGTCCACACGCTTGCCGAGCAGGTTCTGACGGAACCGGCCCTGCTTACCCTTGATCATGTCGGCCAGCGACTTCAGCGGGCGCCGGTTGGAGCCCGTGATGGCCCGGCCGCGACGACCGTTGTCGATCAACGCATCCACCGACTCCTGCAGCATGCGTTTTTCGTTACGCACGATGATGTCAGGGGCATTGAGATCGAGCAGGCGGCTCAGACGGTTGTTGCGGTTGATCACACGCCGATACAGATCGTTCAGATCCGAGGTCGCGAAACGACCGCCGTCCAGCGGCACCAGTGGACGCAGATCCGGCGGCAGCACCGGCAGTACGCGCAGCACCATCCACTCGGCCTTGTTACCCGAATTCTGGAAATACTCGAGCAGCTTCAAACGCTTGCCGAGGCGCTTGATCTTGGTGGCCGAGCCGGTCGCCGCCAGTTCTTCACGCATGCGCACGGCTTCGGCGCCCATATCCATGTTACGAAGGATATCCAGCACGGCTTCGGCGCCCATCTTGGCCGCGAATTCATCCCCGTACTGCTCGACCGTGTCCAGATACTCTTCTTCCGAAAGCAGCTGGTACGGCTCGAGCGGGGTCATGCCCGGGTCGGTCACGACATAAGCTTCGAAATACAGCACGCGCTCGATGGCACGCAGCGGCATGTCGAGCAACAGGCCAATACGGGACGGCAGGCTCTTCAGGAACCAGATATGCGCGACGGGCGCGGCCAGTTCGATATGGCCCATGCGCTCGCGACGCACCTTGGTTTGGGTGACTTCCACGCCGCATTTTTCACAGATGACACCGCGGTGCTTCATCCGCTTGTACTTGCCGCACAGACATTCGTAGTCCTTGACCGGACCGAAGATGCGGGCACAGAACAGACCGTCACGCTCGGGCTTGAACGTACGGTAGTTGATGGTTTCGGGCTTCTTGACCTCGCCGAAGGACCATGACCGGATGGTCTCGGGCGATGCCAGGCCGATACGAATGGCGTCGAACTCTTCGACGTCGTCCTGACTCTTGAACAGGTTCAGCAGATCTTTCATGTTCTACTCCGGATCGTGAGATATCGCGTGCAACGCGCACGGCGCATCAGGCCGTGCCGACAGCCGACGCACACGCCGGCTGTCACGAGCGACTCTCACTAATCGTCTTCCTCGAGTTCGATGTTGAGACCGAGCGCCCGGATCTCCTTGGTCAGCACGTTGAACGACTCGGGCATACCGGCATGCATCTTGTGATCGCCGTCGACGATGTTCTTGTACATGCGGGTACGACCGGCCACGTCGTCGGACTTGACCGTGAGCATTTCCTGCAGCGTGTAGGCCGCGCCATAAGCCTGGAGCGCCCAGACCTCCATCTCGCCGAAACGCTGACCGCCGAACTGCGCCTTGCCGCCCAACGGCTGCTGGGTGACCAGGGAATACGGACCGGTCGAGCGGGCATGCATCTTGTCGTCCACGAGGTGGTTCAACTTGAGCATGTACATATAGCCCACGGTGACCGGGCGGTCGAACGTCTCGCCGGTACGCCCGTCGATCAGCTCGGCCTGGCCGGACTCCGGCAAACCCGCCAGCTTCAACAGCTCGCGAATCTCACTTTCATCGGCACCGTCGAAGACCGGTGTGGCCGTCGGCATGCCGCCGACCAGATTACGGGCCATCGTCAGCATTTCGTCATCGGTGAGCTGGTCGACGTCTTCCTGCGTGCCGTCCTGCACGAAATAGGCTTTCTTCAGGAATTCACGGATGTCGCCGATGGCTTTCTGCTGCTCCAGCATTTCGCCGACGCGCAGACCGATGCCGCGCGCCGCCCAGCCCAGATGGGTTTCCAGCACCTGGCCCACGTTCATGCGTGACGGCACGCCCAACGGGTTGAGCACGATATCGGCCGGTGTGCCGTCTTCCAGATACGGCATGTCCTCGACCGGCACGATCTGCGAGATCACGCCCTTGTTGCCGTGACGCCCGGCCATCTTGTCGCCCGGCTGCACGCGACGCTTCACGGCCATGTAAACCTTGACCATCTTGAGAACACCCGGGGCAAGCTCATCGCCCTGCGTGATCTTCTCTTTCTTCGAGGCCAGCTGACGCTCGAAGTCAGCCTTCTGGTCCTTCAACCGCCCGGCAGCCGATTCCAGCTGTGACTGGGCGTCTTCATTCTGCAGGCGGATATCAAACCACTTGCCACGATCCAGATCGTCCAGATAGGCCGCAGTGACCTTGCTGCCGGCGCCCAGCTTGTTCGGGCCGCCGTCGGCAACCTTGCCCAGCAGCATACTGCGCAGACGATCGAAGAGATCATCCTCGAAGATACGCTGCTGGTCAGCCAGGTTGGCCCGGACTTCGTCCATCTCGTCTTCTTCGATGGACAACGCGCGGGCGTCTTTTTCCACGCCGTCGCGGGTGAAGACCCGGATATCGATCACGGTCCCGTCCATGCCCGGCGGCACGCGCTGCGAGGAGTCCTTCACGTCGGAGGCCTTCTCGCCGAAGATCGCCCGCAGGAGCTTTTCTTCCGGCGTGAGCTGGGTCTCGCCCTTGGGCGTGACCTTGCCGACCAGAATATCGCCTGACTTCACCTCGGCGCCGATATAGGCAATACCGGATTCATCGAGCTTGGACAGGGCCGACTCGTTGACGTTCGGGATATCGGAAGTGATCTCCTCCGGCCCGAGCTTCGTCTCACGCGCGACACAGGTCATCTCCTCGATGTGCACCGAGGTGAAGCGGTCTTCTTCGACCACGCGCTCCGAGATGAGGATCGAGTCCTCGAAGTTGTAACCGTGCCAGGGCATGAAAGCCACCAGCAGGTTCTGCCCCAGGGCCAGCTCGCCCATGTCCGTGGACGGGCCATCGGCCAGCACGTCGCCACGCGCGATGATATCGCCCGGCGAGACCAGCGGCTTCTGGTTCAGACACGTGTTCTGGTTCGAACGCGTGTACTTGACCATGTTGTAGATATCGACGCCGGATTCGTCGGCGCCGGTTTCAGTGTCGTGCACACGCACCACGACACGCGAGGCATCGACCTTGTCGACGACACCGCCACGACGCGCGGTCACGGCGTTACCGGAGTCCACGGCCACCTTGCGCTCAATGCCGGTACCGACCAACGGCTTGTCGGCCCGCAGGCACGGCACGGCCTGGCGCTGCATGTTGGCGCCCATCAGGGCACGGTTGGCGTCGTCATGCTCAATGAAGGGCACGAGCGAGGCCGCCACCGACAGAATCTGCTTCGGCGAGACGTCCATGTACTGGACACGATCAGGCGCCGACGGCGTGAACTCGCCCTGGTAACGGCAGGACACCAGATCATCGGTGAAGGTGCCGTCCTCATCGACCTTGGCGTTGGCCTGGGCGATGACATAGCGGCCTTCCTCGATAGCCGAGAGATACTCGATCTCTTGGCTGGCCACGCCGTTCTCGACCTTGCGATACGGTGTTTCCAGGAAACCGTACTTGTTGGTGCGCGAATACACCGACAAGGAGTTGATCAGGCCGATGTTCGGGCCTTCTGGCGTCTCGATCGGGCAGATACGGCCATAGTGCGTGGGATGTACGTCACGCACCTCGAAGCCCGCACGTTCACGCGTCAGACCACCCGGCCCGAGCGCCGAGACACGACGCTTGTGCGTGACCTCGGACAACGGGTTGTTCTGGTCCATGAACTGCGACAGCTGCGAGGAGCCGAAGAATTCCTTGATCGCGGCAGCCACCGGCTTGGCGTTGATCAGATCCTGGGGCATCAGGCCCTCGGATTCGGCGATCGACAACCGCTCGCGCACCGCGCGCTCGACGCGCACCAGCCCGGTACGGAAGGCGTTCTCGGCCATCTCGCCCACCGAGCGCACACGACGGTTGCCCAGGTGGTCGATATCGTCGGTCTGGCCGATGCCGTTACGAATCGACAGCAGCTCGCGCAGCACGTCGACGATGTCCTCGTTGGACAGGATCGAGGCACCTTCGGCTTCTTCGCGGCCCAGACGACGATTGAACTTCATGCGCCCGACCGCGGACAGGTCATAGCGGTCTTCGGAGAAGAACAGGTTCTGGAACAGGTTTTCTGCGGCGTCCTTGGTCGGCGGCTCGCCCGGACGCATCATGCGATAGATCTCGACCAGCGCCTCCAGCGGCGTGGTGGACGGATCCTGGGCCAGCGTCGTGGAGATATACGGGCCGTGGTCGAGATCGTTGACGTACAGCGTGGGCACGTCCTTGATGCCGGCCATGCGGAAGGCATCGACCAGCTCTTCGGTGATCTCGCTGTTGGCCGCAGCCAGCTCTTCGCCGGTGTCGGTATCGATGATCGCGCGCGACAAGATCTTGCCGATCAAGTAGTCCGAGGGGACTTCCAGCTTGTTGACGCCGGCTTCCTCGAGCTTCTTGATATGACGGACCGTGATCCGACGGCCTTCTTCGACGATAACCTCACCGCCGGCCTTGATATCAAAGGTCGCGGTTTCGCCGCGCAGGCGCTCCGGCACCAATTCCATTTCCACGCCCTTGTCGGACAGATGGAACATGTTGGTTTCGTGGAAGATCTCGAGCATCTGCTCGGTGTCGTAACCCAGCGCCCGCAGCAGAATCGTGGCCGGCAACTTGCGGCGACGATCGATACGGACATAGACGTTGTCTTTGGGGTCGAACTCGAAATCCAACCAGGAGCCGCGATACGGGATCACGCGGGCCGAGTACAGATACTTGCCCGAGCTGTGTGTCTTGCCGCGGTCGTGATCAAAGAACACGCCCGGACTGCGGTGCAGCTGGTTGACGATGACCCGTTCGGTACCGTTGATGATGAAGGTGCCGGTGCCTGTCATGAGCGGCATTTCGCCCATGTAGACTTCCTGCTCCTTGATATCCTTGACCGGCTTCGGATTGGCCTTGCTGTCCTTGTCGTAGATGATCAGGCGCACGGTCACCCGCAACGGGGCCGAATAGATCATCCCGCGGACACGACACTCTTTCTCGTCGAAGACCGGGTTACCCAGGCGATAGCTGACGTACTCCAGCGCAGCGCTGCCGGAATGACTGGCCATCGGGAAGACAGAACTGAACGCGGCATGCAGGCCGGCATCGGCGCGCTTGTCGGCATCCAGGCCTTGTTGCAGGAAACTGCGATAGGAGTCGATCTGGGTGGCGAGGAGAAACGGCATCTCCAGCACTGAAGGCTGTTTCGCGAAATCCTTCCGGATTCGTTTTTTCTCGGTAAACGAGTAGGCCATGTCACTCAACCCTCTTGGTTGGACGGACCGCGAGTGGGGCATTCTCACGGCGAATTCGCGCGAACTTCGAAAAGCTCCTGTCTGATCCGCCTGTCGTCAGGCGAAGCACACTGCAGATTTTCGTAAACACCGGTAACGGGAAAAGGCCGGCAGCGACACGCGCTACCAGCCAAATCCGCTGACGCTTCAAGTTATCTTTTTGATCAACTCGTTACGTTTTTCCCTGCGTCAAAGACGCGAAGGCTTACTTGAGTTCGACGGTTGCACCGGCGTCTTCAAGATCCTTCTTCATCTTATCGGCTTCTTCCTTCTCGACGCCTTCCTTCAGCGTAGCCGGAACGCCTTCGACCATTTCCTTGGCTTCCTTCAAGCCAAGGCCGGTGATCTGGCGGACCGCCTTAATGGCGCCAACCTTGTTGTCGCCGAAGCTGGTCATGACGACGTCGAATTCGGTCTGCTCTTCTTCAGCAGCGGCTTCACCACCGCCGCCGCCAGCGGCCATGGCCACCGGGGCAGCCGCGGACACGCCGAACTTCTCTTCCATCATTTCGACGAGCTCGACGACGTCCATGACGGACATTTCGGAGATCGCTTCGAGTACTTCTTCCTTCGTAGCAGCCATTGTCTAGCTCCTTAACTATACGTTGGGATCAACTGATCCGATTCAATAAACGAGTCGCTACAAGCGATTATCAAGCAGCCTGCTTCTGATCGCGGACTGCTGCCATGGCACGGGCAGTCTGTGCCACCGGTTCGCGCGTGGTCCGGGCCAGCTTGTCGACAGGTGCCTTCATGACACGCATCAACTGGCTCAGTGCCTCATCGCGAGTCGGCAGCTTGGCCAGGCGATCCAACTGCTCACCGGGCAGCAATTGCCCGTTGAACGAGAGCGCCGTGACCTTCAAGGCATCGTGGGACTTCGCAAAGTCCGACATCACACGAGCCGCCGAGCCCGGGTCTTCCAAAGAGAAGCCCAGGATGACCGGGCCCTGGAAGGCCTCGGACATGCACTCGTACTCGGTGCCTTTCAGTGCCAGCTTGGCCAGATTGTTCTTGATCACCTTCATGTATGCGCCGCCGTTGCGGGCATCGTTGCGAAGACGATCCATCTGGCCGGCCGTGAGACCGCGGTACTCGGCAAGCACTGCCGATTGCGCGCGGTTCGCCACGTCGCTGACTTCTGCCACCATGGCCTGCTTGGCTTGAAAACTCATGGCCATAGTTGTCACTCCTTCACGTGCTGACACAACGTTGTATCAGCGGTGGTTCGAATCCACGTCTCGTGGACCCATTCGACGACTGCCGCTTGAGTCAAAGACCGTTGCGACACACGTCATCTGCGCAGGCTGACGAATGGTTTTCGTCTTTAAGAGCCGTGAACCACGGCCCGCCTCGCGGTCTTTGACGACGCAGCCATCGACGGAGCGGGCTGCGCTACAAAGAACGATGAATCGGGCAAACGCTACACGCGTCTGTCCGATGAATTGCTAGGCCGACACGCCCGAGTGGTCCACGGTCAGGCCGGGGCCCATCGTGGTCGAGAGCGAGACCTTGCGGAAATACTGACCCTTGGCGTTGGCCGGCTTGGCCCGCTTCAGGTCCTGGATCAGCGCGGTGAGGTTTTCGACCAGTGCCTGATTATCGAAATCCACCTTGCCGATGGCGGCATGAATGATGCCCGCCTTGTCCGTACGGTATTGCACCTGACCCGCCTTGGCGTTCTTGACCGCGGTGGTCACATCCGTGGTCACGGTGCCCGTCTTCGGGTTGGGCATCAGGCCTTTCGGGCCCAGGATCTGGCCCAGGCGACCGACCACCGGCATGGCGTCGGGCGTGGCCACGACCATGTCGAAATTGATCTCACCGGCCTGAACCTGCTCGGCCAGATCGTTCAGACCGACGATATCGGCCCCGGCTTCCTTGGCCGCATCGGCGTTGGCGCCCTGCGTGAACACAGCCACACGCACACTTTTACCGGTGCCGTTGGGCATGACAGTCGAGCCACGAACGTTCTGGTCAGACTTACGGGCATTAACACCCAGGTTGACCGAGACTTCGACCGTTTCCGTGAACTTGGCGTTGGACAGCTTTTTCAGCAGCTCCAGTGCCTCGTCGACCGGGTACACCTTGACCGGATCGATCTGATCGCGGATGGCCGCCTTGCGCTTCGAGATCTTCGCCATGGCTTAGCCCTCCACCTTGATGCCCATCGAGCGGGCACTACCGGAAATGATACGCACGGCCGCTTCCATGTCGGCCGCGTTGAGATCGGGCCATTTCTGCTCGGCGATCTGCTCGACCTGCTCACGCGTGACCGTGCCCGCCTTGTCGCGCAGCGGGTCAGCTGCGCCGGACTTGATGTTGGCCGCCTTCTTCAGAAGAATCGCCGCCGGCGGTGTCTTCGTGACGAACGAGAAGCTGCGATCCGAGAACACGGTGATGACGACCGGCGTCGGCAGCCCCGGCTCGATTTCCTGCGTGGCGGCGTTGAACGCCTTGCAGAACTCCATGATGTTCACGCCGTGCTGACCCAGCGCCGGGCCCACGGGCGGGCTCGGGTTGGCCTTGCCGGCTGCGATCTGCAGCTTGATATAGCCTGTAACTTTCTTTGCCATTGGACACTCCTGTCAGGTGATGACGCCCGGCGTGCAAACCAGGCTCCCTGTTATGCGGCGTCGCCCGCCAACGTATTGGCACGGGCAACGCCGTGTAATCATGTCTTTTCGACCTGATCGAATTCGAGATCGACCGGGGTGGCCCGGCCGAAAATAGTCACAGCCACGCGTAGACGATTCTTGTCGTAGTTGACTTCCTCGACCACGCCATTGAAATCCGAGAACGGCCCATCGATGACCCGCACTTCCTGGCCCGGCTCGAAAACCGTCTTCGGCCGCGGCTTGTCCACCGACTCCTCAACGCGGTTGAGGATCTGGTCAGCTTCCTTGTCCGAAATCGGCGCCGGGCGATCAGCCGTACCGCCGATGAAGCCCAGCACGCGCGGCACGCTCTTGACCAGGTGCCATGTGTCGTCGGTCAACTCCATGTTGACCAGTACATAGCCCGGGAAGAACTTGCGCTCGGTGGTGCGGCGCTGACCGTCACGCACTTCGACCACTTCTTCGGTCGGCACCAGAATCTCGCCGAAGAAGTCTTCCATCTCATGACGGGCGACATAATCCTTGAGCGAGTCCCGGACCTTCTTTTCGTACTGGGAAAAGGCCTGAACGACGTACCAGTGCTTCGCCATAAATATGTCGCGCTTACGCGCGTCCTGTCAGCAGTGTCACCGCGTAGGCGAGAACCACATCCAGCGCCCAGATGAAGGCAGCCAGGATGAGTACGAAGACGACCACGAGCAACGTGGTCTGCACGGTTTCACGACGGGTCGGCCAGACCACACGCCGCAGCTCGGTACGTGACCCCTGAACATAGGACCAGGCGGTCTTGCCGATCTGTGACTGGAAAGCGATCGCGGCCGCAACACCGGCACCAGCCAGCATGCCCAGCACGCGAACCAGATCGGAATAGGCCGTGAAGTAATAGTAGCCGGCGATGCTGACAAAGAGCACCAGGATGGCGAGCCAGAGCAGCGCCGTGTCCAGCGCGCTCGATGAGCGTTGTTCTGAAGTTGCCATCGACTACTCGATCTTGTGCGAAACCGTGCGTCTTAAATGGCAGGCCAGGAGGGACTCGAACCCCCAACCTGCGGTTTTGGAGACCGCTGCTCTGCCAATTGAGCTACTGACCTAGACGCTTTTGAAAACTAACTACTCCGCGAGAAGACCGCGGATGGTATCACAAATCGCACATTTGGCAACTGCGCGACAAAGTATACCAAAGTTTTCGCCCTGCGACAGCGTCGCGGATCGAAAACTTGCTGAATCAGACGGGTTTTATGATTTACTGAGCCGAAAAAGCCCGCAGCGATCTCGTCGCTGCGGGCTTTTCAGGATCGACCGGCCTGTTAAACCGTGATCTTGGTCACGACGCCCGCACCAACGGTGCGGCCGCCTTCACGAATGGC
>NZ_AYKG01000048.1 GCF_003788585.1 Salinisphaera japonica YTM-1
CGCCTTGCCTGACACGCCCGGCGCGAGCAATGCGACGTCATATCTCATGACGACACGCCCTTGTCAGTTGTCGACAGTGATCCGGTCAGCACTCATGGTAAAGACTTTGCCGTCCTTGCCGGTCGTGACCTTCACCGGGATATAACGCGCGGCCGGTGCCAGCCAGAGTTCCAGCGTGTGATCAGCGCTGTCTGTACGGCTGACTTTCTGTGTGTCGTAGCTGCGCCCGGCGGTCTTGACCGTGCCGGCCGGCGCGGTCGTCAGCGCAAACATCTTGATGCCGTCATCGTCGGCCAGCGGGAAGCTTTTATCGGCGCGCGCCGGCCGAGCCAGGCCCGCCACCCAGGCCCGGGCCGCGATCTGTAGTGACAGCGGATCCTGTACGCCGGGCCGGGTATCGAATACGCGCTTGCGCCCGGCCTTATCGGTATACCGGATCTTGCCCGCCGACCAGTCGAAGACCAGCGTATAGCTCTTGCGCGGCTCGCCGTCCTCGGCGTGGGAGAACCGCATGGGCCGCACCCGGCCATCGACCAGACAGAACCGCGAACTCTCGTCGATATCCCCGAGAAAGAGTTTGACGAAGGCGTTGGGGTTGGCTTGGCCGCGATAGATAAAACAATGAGGCGCGTCGGCCGCGCGCAGCGAAAACCGGGTATCTCCGAGGGCAAGCCCGGCCTTGTTGACCGTGAAGCGGGCGGTGAACGGCGTGGTGGCGCTGGCCAGTCCTGCTGAGGTGGGCTGGCTCGGCGCCGCCATGACCGGTGCACTGGCCGTCAGCGCCAGACCGGCGGTGAGGGCGATAATCAGCCGGCGCATCAATCGTAGTCCTGTACAGGCGGGGTGTCCTGGCGATTGCCGTCGCGATACAGCGCGCCGTCGTCCCCGGCCGTGACCCGGGCCTCGAACAGGTCGGCCAGGGCGGCGGCATACAACGGGCGCTCGATCCGGTCAAGCACGCGATCGGCCAGTGTTTGTTCCGTATCGTCGGCCGTGATGCGGATGCGCCCCTGGCGCACGACCGGACCTTCGTCGAGCGCGGGTATAACCAGATGCACGCTGGCCCCGTGGTGGGTATCGCCGGCGGCAAGCGCGCGGGCGTGTGTGTGCAGGCCCTTGTACTTGGGTAGCAGCGACGGATGGATATTCACGATCCGCCCGGCAAACGGGGCGATGAATGCATCACTCAACACCCGCATGAAGCCGGCCAGCACCACCCAGTCGGGCCGGGCTGCAGCCACGCGTCGGGCCAGGGCGGTGTCGTAGCTTTCCCGATCGGCGAATGCGCGCGGTGCAATCGCGACCGTGGGCAGTCCGGCCAGGCGGGCATAGCCCAGGCCCGGGGCTCGAGTCTTGTTGCTGGCCACAAGCACGATCTTGGCGTTCAGCTCGCCACGCTCGATAGCCTGATGAATGGCCTCGAGATTACGGCCGCGCCCCGAGATCAGTACGACGATCCGCGGTTTTTGGGCTGGCATATCGCTCATGAAGAAAACACGACGGCCGGATGTTCTTCGTCACGCGCGTAGAGCGCACCCAGGGTATATACCGTCTCGCCGGCTGCGGTCAGCGTCTCGATGGCTTTACCGGCCTGATCAGCCGGCACCACGACACAGAACCCGATGCCGTTATTGAAGGTGCGCGCCATTTCGCCGTCGGCCACCTGGCCGGCCGCGGCCAGCCAGTCGAAGACGGGCGGCCGGCGCCAGGCCTGCTGATCCAGCTGCGCACCGATCCCGTCGGGCAGCACACGCGCGAAGTTCTCGGCCAGGCCGCCGCCGGTGATATGGGCCATGGCGTGGACGTCACAGGCGCCCAGCAGCGCGTGGATGGCCTGGACATAGATGCGCGTGGGTGCCATCAGGGCATCCAGTAGGCTGGCCTCGCCCAGGGTTTCGGCTGCGGGATCGATACCGGCGTGATCCAGAATACGCCGCACGAGCGAATAGCCGTTGGCATGCGGCCCGCTGGCGGCCAGGCCGAGTACGACGTCGCCCACGCCACAGGCGCTGCCATCGATGCGTTTGTCGTACTCGACCACGCCGACCGAGAAGCCCGCCAGATCGAAATCACCCTCGCGATACATGCCCGGCATTTCGGCGGTCTCACCGCCCACCAGGGCTGCACCGGCCTGGCGACACCCCTCGGCGATACTCTGAATCACAGGCGTGGCCACGGCCGGATCCAGATGGGCCGTGGCGTAGTAATCCAGAAAGAACAGGGGCTCGGCGCCGGTGACCAGCACGTCATTGACACACATGGCCACCAGATCGATACCGATACCGTCGTAGCGGTCATGGTCGATAGCCAGGCGCAGCTTGGTGCCCACGCCGTCGGTGCCCGAGACCAGCACGGGGCGCCTGTAGCGATCGACGGGTAGCTCGAACAGGCCGCCAAAACCGCCCAGGGTGCCGATGACTTCGGGCCGGCGCGTGGCTTCGACCGGGCCGCGGATGGCATCGACCAGGCGGTTGCCGGCATCGATATCCACGCCGGCATCGGCATAGGTCAGGCCGGGCGCATCGCCCGATGATGTAGAACGCTCGCTCACGTGAGGCTGGCCTGTTGCTTGGAAGAATCGGATCGGCAGGACGCCGGTATGTGCGTGCTATTGTACCGATTCGCTATCTTTTCGTGGATCGGGCGCGGTTCACGACCGATCGGACCTGAAACTATGCGCGGTCGCACGCTTGCTGCTATTGCAATCGCCGGTTTCGTGGCGATCATCGTCCTGCTGCACGGCATGCTCTTGCCGTTCGTGCTGGGGGCCGGCCTGGCTTATGTCTGTGACCCGATCGTGGACCGGTTGGAGCGTTTGAAACTGGGCCGCACGCTGGGCGTGATCATCGTGTTTCTGGTCATGATCCTGACCACGACGCTGACGGTGTTTCTGGTGCTGCCCGTGCTCCAGGCACAGTTCGAGACGCTGCTGCGCAACGTGCCGCGCTACCTGGACTGGGTCCAGCGCACGCTCAATCCCTGGATTCAACGGGTGGCACCGGGCGTCGGCGGCATCGATGCGCGCTCCATACAGAATCTTGTGACCAACAACTGGGGCTCGGCCAGTGGCGTGGCCACCACGGTGCTCAAGAAGGCCCTGACCTCGGGCACCGCGTTGTTCTCTTGGGCCGTCAACCTGCTCTTGATCCCGGTGATCATGTTCTATCTGTTGCGCGACTGGGACCGGATGACCGGCTTCATTCGTGACCAGCTGCCTCGGCGGTATGTCGACACGGCCACCGGGCTGGCCCGCGAGACCGACGAGGTGCTGGGCCATTTTTTGCGGGGCCAGGGCCTGGTCATGCTGGTATTGGGCACGATCTATATCGTCGGGCTGTGGCTGGCCGGGCTGGATCTGGCCCTGGTCATCGGCCTGGGCGCCGGTATCGTGAGCTTCGTGCCCTATGTCGGCGTGTTGTCCGGCGTATCGTTTGCCTCGCTGGCCATGCTGGTTCAGACCGGGGACCCGGTACAGGTGCTGTGGGTCTTTCTGGTCTTCGGCATCGGCCAGGTGATGGAGCAGGTCGTACTTCAGCCGCTATTGCTGGGCGATGCCATCGGGCTGCATCCGGTCTGGGTGATCTTTGCGGTGTTGGCCGGCGGCCAGCTGTTTGGCTTTATCGGCGTATTGCTGGCGCTGCCGACGGCTGCGGTACTGGCCGTGCTGGTGCGCTACGGCGGGCGCCAGTGGCGCGATAGCCAGCTGTATCTGCAGGATTGACTGTTTCGGCCGGGCCGGCTCGGTTGTGGCGGCCGGTCCGGCCCGGCATGCTGATCGTCTTCTGCGCTGTGTTTTCGTTTTTCTTATTGGGCTTGCTTGCCTATGACCGTCCAGCTCGTGCTCGGTGTTCAGCTGCCGGCTTCGGCCACGCTCGAGGCGTTCGTGGGCGACGTCAACGCCGAGGCGCGAGCCTCGATCGCCCAGATCATCGCCGGCCGTGCCGAGCGCCTGTACCTGGCCGGGCCCGAGGCCAGCGGCAAGACGCACCTGTTACAGGCCGCCTGTCGCGCGGTCGGTGATGCCGGTAAACGCAGCTGTTATCTGCCGCTGGGCCAGGTGCGCCAGCGACTGCAGCCGCTGATCGAGAATCTAGCCGAGATGGACTGTGTCTGTATCGATGATATTGACGTCATCGCCGGCCAGCGCGAGGCCGAGATCGCCCTGGTGGGGCTGTCCGACGCGCTGCGTGCCCGCGGTAGCCGCCTGGTGGCCGCGGGCTCGCGCCTGCCGCGCGAGCTGGGCCTGGCACTGCCCGATCTGGCCACGCGCCTGGCCTGGGGCGGGGCGGTGTGTTGTCGCGCGCTGGATGACGACGACAAGATTGCGCTGTTGGTCGAGCGGGGTGCCCAGCGCGGGATGACGCTGCCCGAGCCCACCGCGCGCTGGATCCTCAAGCATGCCGACAGCGACGTGCCCACGCTGATGGCCACGCTGGATACGCTGGACCGGGCCTCGTTGGCCGCCCAGCGTCGGCTGACCATTCCGTTCGTCAAGCAGGCGCTGGATACGGTCTAGCTCAGTCGATACGCCAGTGACGGCGTAGCGCGGCCAGGACACGATCAGAATAGATCGTGCGGCCCGTGCTGCCGTTATAGCGCGCCAGGGCCGGGGCGAGCCGGCCGTGTTCACGCGCTAGATAGACCGCCAGAATCGCGCAGCCGTAGCGCAGGTTGGTGGCTCTTGCGAACAGGTTGTCGTCAGCCGTGCCGATTTCGTCGCGCCAGAACGGCATGACCTGCATCAACCCGCGGGCACCGGCTGAAGACAGCGCGAAACGCTTGAAGTGCGATTCGACCTCGATCACGGCCAGCACCACCTCCGGGGACACGCCGGCCTCGCTGGCGGCGGCGTGCACGTCTCGCAATAATGCCAGGCGCCGGGTCACGTCCGGCACGAAATGCGCCAATCGGCGCGACATATCCACCAGCCAGACCTCGGCGGCGAAGCGGTTGTCGAAGCCGGGGCTGGCCGCGACCGCGCGGGCCAGGGTGGCCCGCATGGCCGGGTTCAGCGTAGCCGGGGCGCGGGCCGCCGGCCACGCCGTGCCCCAGACGAGCAGGCAGGCCAGTACCACGCCGGCGCGCCGCATGGGGCTAACGGTGACCGATCTTGTCCCGGATGGCGTCGATATCATGGGCCACGTCGCTGTTCTCGGTATCCGCGCGGCCCTTGTATTCGAGCCGACCGGCCTCCAGGCCCCGGTCCGAGACCACGATCCGATGCGGGATGCCGATCAGCTCGGCGTCGGCGAACATCGGGCCGGGCCGCAGGCCGCGATCATCGTAGGCCACGTCCACGCCGGCGGCTTTCAGCTCGGAATACAGTGTCTCGCAGGCATCGCGCACGGCCTGTGATTTATCGGCCTTGATCGGCACGATCACCAACTCGAACGGGGCGATCGCCGCGGGCCAGACGATGCCGGCGTCGTCGTGGCATTGCTCGATGGCCGCGGCCACCACGCGCGAGACGCCAAAGCCGTAGCAGCCCATCTGTGGCACGACCTCGGCGCCGGATTCGTTGAGCACGGTCAGGTTCAGGGCACGGCTGTATTTGTCGCCCAGCTGGAAGACATGGCCGACCTCGATACCGCGCAGAATATCGATCGTGCCCTGGCCGTCGGGGCTGGTATCACCGGCCACGATATTGCGCAGATCGGCAAACCGCGGTTCGGGGTGGTCGCGGCCCCAGTTGAAGCCGGTGAAGTGGGCGCCGTCGTAGTTGGCCCCCACGACCATGTCGGCCACGTTGGCCAGCGCGTGATCGGCGATGACCTCAACCGTGGCGTTGACCGGGCCGAGCGAGCCGGGCCCGGCACCGAAATGCTCACGGATGGTGGCTTCATCGGCCATGGTCAGGGGCGTGGCGATACCGGGCAGCTGTTCGGCCTTGATGGCGTTGAGCATGTGATCACCGCGCAGCATGAGCAGTACGGGATCACCCGACTCGCCCATCACCACGATCGCCTTGGCGGTGGCGCTTTCGGGCACCTTCAAGTGCTCGGCCAGGCCGGCGATCGTGGTCACGCCGGGGGTGTCGATCTTTTTCAGCGCGGCGCCGGGTGCGCCGCGGGGGCCGTCGCCGGCCCGGGTGACCGCGGCCTCGATATTGGCGGCATAGCCGCCTTCGCTGGCCACGGCCAGCTCGTCCTCGCCCGAGTGGGCCAGCACATGAAACTCTTCGGACTTGGCCCCGCCGATGGCCCCCGAATCCGCGGCCACCACGCGATAATCCAGCCCCATGCGATCGAGAATCTTCGCGTAGGCTCCGCGCATGGCCTGGTATTCATGGTCCAGGCCGGCATCGTCCATATGGAAAGAGTAGGCGTCCTTCATGATGAACTCACGCGCGCGCATCAGGCCGAAGCGCGGCCGGATCTCGTCTCGGAACTTGGTCTGGATCTGATAGACCGTCAGCGGCAGCTGCTTGTAGCTGCGCACGTCGCGTTTGATGTAATCGGTGACGACTTCTTCGTGCGTCGGCCCGAAGCAGTACTCACGCTCGGCCCGATCGGTCATGCGCAGCATGAGCGGGCCCATGGCCTGCCAGCGCCCGGATTCCTGCCACAGCTCGGCGGGTTGTACCGCCGGCATGAGAATCTCCAGCGCGTCGATGGCGGCCATCTCGGCCCGGATGATCGCCTCGACCTTGCGCAGTACCCGCATGCCCAGCGGCGACCACGTATACAGCCCGGCCCCCAGCCGACGGATCATGCCGGCACGCAGCATCAGCTGGTGCGAGACGATCTCGGCATCGGCCGGGGTTTCCTTGGTGGTGGCCAGGGCCAGACGGGATAAACGCATCGCGGGTCTTAATCAGAAGAACAGGACGCGATTCTACAAAAAAGCAGCGCCTTCGGCCGGCTCGATGATGAGCGGGCATTCCGCGGCCGAGCCGGGTTCGAGCCACCAAGCCCGGATAACATCGGCCTCAGCGCCGGGCGCGACGATGATCGCGGGAATGGCCGGGTAGCCATGGCCGCGGCGATCATGCCCCGAAGGCACGGCCTCGCCGATCGGGTGCGAGTGATAGATAGCAACGATGACATGCCCGGCACGACGGGTCGCCCGGAAGGCCTCGATCTGCTGGCCGATATCCATCTGAAAACGATCGGCGGCGCGCGTGGCCCGGTTGGCGATCGTCAGATCATGGCCTGCCCGGACGGCCTCGGCCCCGGTCAGCAGGCCGCATATCTCGTGGCCGGCCGCGCCCGTCGCACGCGTGATCAAACCCGCTGCCAGCTCGCGGG
This sequence comes from Salinisphaera japonica YTM-1, assembly GCF_003788585.1. Lineage (GTDB taxonomy): Bacteria > Pseudomonadota > Gammaproteobacteria > Nevskiales > Salinisphaeraceae > Salinisphaera > Salinisphaera japonica. The sequence goes on from NZ_AYKG01000048.1 coordinate 7,248, forward strand.
GCAGGCGAAGGGCCGGCACGGCCCGGCTCATCGGGCGCTGCATTCCCGCTCGAAGTCCGCCCGCGAGACCGGCACCAGTTGAAAATCCAGCAGGCGCCAGTCGAGATCGGTGATCGTGTCTCGCAGCGCTTCCATATCGACGAGCCGGGCACGGCTTTCGTCCGGACAAATGAGCGCAATGCCGGTCAGCATGCGACCCTCCTCGCGCAGACGAACGCGAACCGTCTCGACCCAGGGCTCGGCCTGTATCTGGCGGTGGATTTTGGCCACCAGCGGCGTGATGCGATGGCTGCCCAGCTCGCGCGGCACCTCGTCCATCAGATCACAGATCGCGGTATACAGATGACGCAGCCCCTGGCCGAACACGGCCACACCGATGAGCAAGGTGGCCGCGATATCCAGCCACGCCGCGCCCAGACCGATACCCAGAACGCCGCAGATCGCCGTGGCTGCGGCCATCCAGTTCACCTGGCCCATCGAGGCATCGGCATAGAGGCCCTTGTCGTGCAGGTTGATGGCATGGGCCTTGCGCCGGCGGCCAATGACCAGTGGCACGGCCATGCTGTAGGCCAGAGCTGCGACCACCCACCAGCCGGGCCATTGCCACCAGGCCGGCATCGCGCTGATCGTGGCCAGTTTGTCAGGATCATCCAAGACGTTTGATTGCAGGCCGGAGACGATCAGATAAGCGCCCATGGCCACCAGCGACAACGCCGAGGTCAAAAAGCCGATGCTCACCGCGCGATAAAAACCGAACGGAAACCGCCGGCTCGGCGGGCGCCGCTCAAGCGCCGAGGCGGCGAGAAACGCCAGCGGGGGCCAGAGCGCCCACAGGCTTTTGAACCAGATGGCCGATAACGCCTGACTGTTGCCCACCACGCCGTAGAGTGCGGCGATCACGGTCAGGCGCAGCCCCCATGTGGCCCATTCCTGACGACGCGCGGCGGCCAGCTCTTTTTCCTTGTCGGCCGGCAACCGGCGCTGGTGCGATGCGGCCGCGGCATGCGGCGGCGAACTCGGCATCTGGCTTACCGGCTCACGGATAGATATGGATCGGCGTGCCGTCGGCCACGCGTGACCAGATATCGTCGATGGCTGTATCCGAGACCGCGATACAGCCGTCGGTCCAGTCGCCGGTACGCAGGCGATTATCATAGCCCGGCTGGCCGTGAATCATGATGTTCGAGCCGGGCGGCACGCCGAGAACCGCGGCCTGTGCGCGGTCTTGACTATCCGGGTAGCTGATATGCAACGAGCGATGGAAATCACTGTTGGGGTTGCGCCAATCCAGGGTATAAGCCCCGATCGGCGTCTTGTTATCGCCCACCATCTGTTTCGTGCCCAAAGGTGATGCGCCGAGGGCGACCGGATACTGCCCCACGATACGCCCGCCCTGGTACAGATACAGCACCCGCTCTGATTTCATCACGACCACCAGATCGGCCGGCGTCTGGGGGCTGGCGAGCGCGGCCTGGCCTGCGGCCCACGCTGTGATTGTTGCGATGAGCAGTGCGTGTAACAGGCCTCGCATAGGGGATCCGCTGGTTGAAACAATGCCGTGATTCGACAACTGATAGGATGCCATAAAGCTCATACGACAGGCGTTCGCTCGCCGTCAAGGCAAGGATCATATGGCGCAAAGGCCCCTGACCGTTATTAAAGGTGATGGAATCGGTCCCGATATCGTCGACGCGGCCCTGTCGGTGCTCGACGCCGTGGGTGCGACGTTCGACATCGAGGAAGTTGCCGTGGGCAAGGCCGCACTCGACGGCGGTGCCGATGATCCGCTACCCGATGACGCGCTGGCCTCGATCGAGCGTACCGGTCTGGTCTTGAAAGGCCCGGTGACCACGCCGTCCGGCGGCGGCTATCGCTCGGTCAACGTGGCCATGCGCAAGCATTTCGACCTGTATGCCAACGTGCGGCCCACGATCAGCCTGCCGGGCACGAAATCGCGCTACGACGATCTTGACATCATCACGGTTCGTGAAAACAAGGGCGGCATGTACTCCGGTGAAGGCCAGACCGTCTCTGACGACGGCCAGCGCGCCGAGGCCTTGTCGGTCATCACCCGTGAACAGTGCGAGCGCATCCTCAAGTTCGCCTTCGAGATGGCACGCGCGCGTGGGCGCAAGAAAGTCACGCTGGCGCACAAGGCCAACATCATGAAATCCACCTCGGGGCTGTTTCTCGAAGTGGGCCGCGAGCTGGCCGAGCAGTACGATGATCTCGAGCACGAAGAGCTGATCGTCGATGCCTGTGCCATGAAGCTTGTCATGGAGCCGAAGAACTTCGACGTCATCGTCACCACCAATCTGTTCGGCGATATCCTGTCGGATCTCTGTGCCGGGCTGATCGGCGGCCTGGGCCTGGCGCCCGGCGCCAACATCGGCGACAAATGCGCGATGTTCGAGGCCGTGCACGGCAGCGCGCCGGATATCGCCGGCCAGGGCATCGCCAACCCCACGTCCGTGATCCTGGCGGCCGCTCTCATGCTCGATCATATCGACCAGCCCGAGCGGGCCACGCAAATACGCGAGGCCGTACGCGCCGCCATTGCCGAAGGCGATCGCACCACGCCTGATCTGGGCGGCGAGGGCAGCACATCGTCCTTCACCGAGGCCGTCATTTCCCGGCTGCGGTGATCGCCGGACCGGGTTCATGGAGGTCGCAGAGCTGATAAAGCGGGTAGAAGCCGACGGCTGGCAACAGGTTCGCATGAAAGGCAGTCATCGACAGTTCAGGCACCCGGCTAAAATCGGTATTGTCACGATTGCAGGTAAGCCGAGCGTCGACGTGCCGCCGGGCACGGCGAGTAATATCCTCAAGCAAGCCGGTCTCAAGAAGTAGGTGGCCCACATGAAATACATGGTTGTTGTTGAACAGGGCCCTGAAAGCTGGGGCGCTTACGTGCCGGATTTGCCCGGCTGCATCGCCGCGGGAGAAACGCGGGACGAAGTCATGGGGTTGATTCATGAAGCCATCGAGTTTCATCTCGACGGTTTGAAACAGGAGGGTGAGTCGTTTCCTGTCCCGCATTCGAGCAGCGAAGTTGTTGAGGTCACAGCGGCATAAAAGATCGCCGCCGTCGGTTGCTCAACCCGCCCTCGTGTCTCGCACTGCGGGCTACCCGCGACACAACCACGCTCGGCGCTGAGAACGAGCTGTCTTTCGTCTGCGTTCAATCGGCGTCCATCGGCGGATAAAAAACTTGCTTTTATTCGTGGCCGCGATTGAGCAGCCCACCGGTCACACGATCGCGACCGGCGTGGTCGGGCCGGGTTGCCACGCTTGAAAAGCCGGCCGCGACGAGCAGGGCCCGCACAGGCTCGCCCTGGTCGTGGCCGTGTTCGACGAACAGCCCGCCGCCGGGGCGCAGATGGCGCGGGGCGGCGGCGGCGATGGCGGCCAGGTCAGCCAGACCGTGGTCGGCGGCGACCAGAGCCTGGCGCGGCTCGTGGGTGAGTGCTGCCAGATGCGCGTCTTCGGCGTCGATATACGGCGGATTGGCCACGACGACGTCAAAGCGTTGATCACCCAGACTCGCGAACCAGTCCGACTCGATGAAGGTGACGTGGCCGAGACCCAGCGCGGCGGCGTTGTCGCGGGCCACGGCCAGTGCGGCCGGGCTGCGATCGGTCGCGGTGATCTGCCAGGCCGGGCGCGCCTCGGCGAGCATCAAGGCGATCGCGCCGCTGCCGGTGCCCAGATCGATCACGTCTCGATCGCGCTCGGCGCCAAACGCCGCTAGAACCGTTTCCACGAGTACCTCGGTATCGGCGCGCGGAATCAGCACGTCCGGCGTCACCCGGAGTTCCAGCGGGCCGAAATCGGCCCGGCCGATGATCTGGGCCAGCGGTACGCCGGACAGGCGACGCGCCAAAACCGCCTCCAGGCGCTCGTGATCGCCAGCGGCCAGCGTGTTGGGCTCGGCCAGAATGAGCTGTGTCGTGGTCAGGCCGAGCACGTGTTCGACCAGCCACCGGACCTCGGCCTCGGCGTTGTCGGCCGCGTTGTCGCGGGCCAGGCGTCCGGTCGCGGCGCGACGCCACTCGGCCAGGGTTATCGCGTGATCGGCCAAGGCCCTAGGGCGTGTCGTCATAAGATAAGCCGGCGCACCGGCGGCCAAGCCGCGGCAAGACAAGGCATCGCGAGGGCAGCGTGGTTATTCCACGTAAACGAGCCCCTAAAAATCGACTATGGCGCAGGATTGCCGGGGCTTGGCCACCGGCCCCTACGGGGTTGCTCGCGCCGGACGCGCCATGCCGCGTTACGAACCTTGACCGTGGCGGGCCACGCTCGGCGGCCCGCGCCTTGCCTGACACGCCCGGCGCGGGCAATGCGACGGCATATCTCATGACGACACGCCCTAGGCCGCGCCCATCTCGGCCAGCAGGTCGGCCTGATGCTCGCTGGTCAGCGCTTGCACGATGTCATCGAGATCGCCCTGGACGATCTGTTCCAGTTTGTAGAGCGTGAGATTGATGCGGTGGTCGGTCACGCGCCCCTGCGGATAGTTGTAGGTCCGAATCCGCTCCGAGCGATCGCCGCTGCCGACCAGGCGCTTGCGCGCGGCGGCCTGTTCATTGGCCTGTTTGTCCTGCTCGGCCGTCATCAGTTTGGTCTGGAGCAGGCTCATGGCCTGGGCACGGTTCTTGTGCTGGGAGCGCTCTTGCTGGCATTCGACCACCACGCCGGTCGGCAGGTGGGTGATACGAATCGCCGAATCGGTGGTGTTGACGTGCTGGCCGCCGGCACCGGATGAGCGGAACGTGTCCACGCGCAGGTCGCTGGGATCGATCTTGATCTCGGAGACTGCATCCATTTCCGGCAGCACGGCCACGGTACAGGCCGAGGTATGGATCCGGCCCTGGGACTCGGTGGCCGGTACGCGCTGGACGCGATGCGCGCCGGATTCGAACTTCAGCTGAGAGAATGCCCCGGTGCCGATCACCCGCGAGATGACCTCCTTGTAGCCGCCGTGCTCGCCGGCCGAGGCGGAGAGCAGTTCGACCTTCCAGCCCTGTTTTTCGGCATAGGCGGTATACATGCGCAACAGATCGCCCGCGAACAGGGCCGCCTCGTCGCCGCCGGTGCCGGCTCGGATTTCCAGATACAGGTTGGCGTTGTCGTTGGGATCCCTGGGGATCAGATGACGGCGCAGCGCTTCTTCCAGAGCCACGATCTTCGGGCGGGCGTCCGCCAGCTCGGCTTCGGCCATCTCCGCCAGCTCGGCGTCGTCGCCGTTTTCCATGTCTTCCAGACCCTCGACCTCGCCGGTGAGATCGCGCCAGGCCCGATAATCCTGGGCCAACGACTCGAGCTGGGCGTATTCCTGGGACATACGTCGGAACTTGTCCTGGTCGTTGATGACCTCGGGATCCGACATCGAATAAGCCAGGTCTTCGTGGCGTTCGATCAGCTCATCGAGTTTGGCGCGTAGAGAATCTTTCATCGGGTCTCGCGGGGGTTGTCCGGGCCGGGCGCAGACGGCGTGTCGTCGGCCTCGTCGCCCAGCTCGAACAGCTCTCGGGCCGGGCCGAGCAGGCGTTGTTGGCGGGCGCCGACCGCTTTGCGAAGCGTGGCCGTCGGCTCGTGCATGAGTTTGTTGGTCAGGATACGCGCCATGTCGGCCATCACCGCATCGGCATCCTCACCGCGGGCCAGACGTCGGCGGGCCCGGGCGATGGCTTGATCGCGTTTGGCCTCGGCGCCGGCGCGTATTTCGCGGATCGTGGCGGTCGCCTGGCGTGCGTCGACCCATTCCAGATATTGATCGATCCGCGCGTCGATGATGGCATGCGCGGCTTCGGCCGCTGCCTGGCGCGACCGCTTGTTGTCGTCGATCACGCTTTGCAGATCATCGACCGTATACAGATACAGATCCTCGAACTTGGCCGCGCTGGGCTCGATATCGCGCGGCACGGCCAGATCGAGAGCGAACATCGGTTTGCGACGACGCTTGCGCAGCGCCTTCTTGATTTGATCCGCGGTCACGATATGGCTGGGCGCGGCGGTGGAGGCGATCAACAGATCGGCCTCGGCGAGGTGCGTGGGCACATCGGCCAGCGACAGCGCATAGCCGTGATAGCGCGTGGCCAGCTCCTGGGCCTTGTCCAGGCTGCGATTGGCAAAGATCATGCGCGAGACGCCGATCTCGGCCAGATAGCGCGCGGTCAGCTCGATGGTGTCGCCCGCGCCGATCATCAGCGCACAGGATTCAGAAACATCAGTGAAGATCTGGCGCGCCAACGAGACACCGGCATAGGCCACCGATACCGGGCTGGCGCCGATCTCGGTCTGGCTGCGCACGCTCTTGGCCACGGTGAAGCTGTGCTCGAACAGCCGGGTGAGCAGTGTGCCCGTGCCGCGGGCCGCCTGGGCGGTGCGATAGGCGTCTTTCATCTGGCCCAGAATCTGTGGCTCGCCGAGGATCATCGAGTCCAGCCCGGCGGCCACGCACAGGCTGTGGCGCACCACCTCGCGCCCGCGGTGGATATAGAAACAATCCTGAAGCGTTGCCAGATCAAGCCCGCGCTGGGCGGCCAACCACGCGCGCAGACCGGCGTCATCGTCCGTTGTCAGCCCGTCGTCGATAATCGCGTAGAGTTCGGTGCGATTACAGGTCGACAGAATCGCCCCTTCCCGGATTTGAGGCAGACGCAGAAAATCATCCAGGGCACTGGCAAACTGATCGGCCGGGAACGCCACTGCTTCGCGAATCGACAGGGCGGCGGTATTGTGATTCAGGCCCACGGTGAGCAGTGACATGCGCGCATTCTACCGTGCGCGTCATAGCTCTGGGGCAATCGGGATGCGAATCAGGCAAGACAAAAACAATCGTGGCCATTGGCCCGGCCTTAGGGCCTGTTGCCGTTTCATGCGGGCCCGCGCCAAGCGCTGTTTTGCGGCAAGACG
>NZ_AYKG01000049.1 GCF_003788585.1 Salinisphaera japonica YTM-1
AAGGCCCTAGCTTTGCGCCATGAATCAAAGCGCATCCACGCGTTACCACCACGGCGATCTGGGCAATGCCTGTATTGCTGCGGCCCTGGATTTGATCCGCCATGAGGGGATCGAGGCGGTCACGTTGCGCGCCGTGGCACAACAGATCGGTGTCTCGCGCAGCGCGCCCTATCGGCATTTCGCCGACAAGCGCGCGCTGTTGGCGGCCTGTGCCGAACACGGCTTTCGGCAGCTGGTGGGAGCGGCCGAGGCGGTTCTGGCGCAGCATTCGGTGATTGATCTGGCCGCGCTGATCGCGGTCATGCGTCGTTATGCCGAGATCGGCCAGGCCAACCCCACGCTCTATCGGCTGATGTTTGCCCAGGCCTTTGTCCCCGAGGACAACCCGGCGCTCACCGCGGCCGCCGATGCAGCCTTCGCCACGCTCTATCAGGCCATCGAGGCCGGGCAGGCCAGCGGCCATCTCGCGCCCGGGGCGACTTACAGTCGTGTTCTGCTGGTGTGGTCGAGCGTCCACGGACTGGTGTCCTTGTGCAACGACCTGGCCCCCAGCGAGATTTTCGATACCCGTCGGTGTGATGCGCATCTGGCCGCTATTTTCGAGGTGCTGGCCCCGGCGCTCGCGCCGTAGCCGTTTACAGCGCTGGCCGACGAGCGTCGGGCAGGCGATAATGATTGCATATGGCACGCATGGCATGGCTTTTCGCACCCAGCGCCGAGGCGATCTCGTTCGGTATCCGCTGTGTGATATCGGTGGCGTTATCGCTGTGGCTGGCTTTCTGGCTGGAGCTGGATAACGCCTACTGGGCGTTCATCAACGTTGCCATCCTGATCCAGCCGTTGCCCGGCTTTCTGGTGGTACGCGGCTTTGCCCGCCTGACCGGCACCTTCGTGGCCGCGGTGGTCTCGATTCTGCTCGTGGCGCTGTTCGCTCAGAGTTTCACCCTGGTTTCGATCGGCATGATCGTCTGGGTGGCGACCATGGTGTTCTGTGCCAGCCTGTTCCAGAACAATATGTCCTACGGGTTCGTGCTGGCCGGCTATGTGACGGTGATCATCGTCGTGCGAGCCATGGCCAGCGACCCGTCTGATGTGTTTTCGGTCGCCGTGGCGCGCTCGGCCGAAACCGGTCTGGCCGCGGTGGTGGCCGCGCTGGTGTCGGTCTTGCTGGCCCCCAGCGTGACCGCCAAGAAGTATTTCCAGGCTCGCGTTGAGGCCCTGAAAGCCATCGGCCGGCAGTATCGCGTGCTCGATCGGGCGCCGGGCGAGCTTGACGCAGACGACGCTGATCCCCGTACGCCGCACCCGCAGCTGCACGGGTTGGTCGAAAAGACGCTGACGCTGGAACAGACCCGTCAGTACGCGCGCTTCGATGCGCCGGGTTTTGCCGAATACGATCAGCTGGCGCGTCGTCTGGACTACGAGCTGGTATCCATCGTCTCGGCCATGGCCAGCCTGCAGGTCTATCTGGCGCGCGTGGGCTCGCGGGCCGACCGGGCGCCGCTCAAGCATCTCGACGATGCCGCGGCCCTGCTGGCGCATGATCCCAGCCGCACCGATGACATCACCGGCGCGTTCGACAAGGCCTATGATGCGGTGCTGAGTCAGGCCCGTGCCGGCGGCAGCCGGGCCAGCGCCACGCGCTCGCTGATCGATTGGGTGGTGATCAGCCGAGCGCTGGATCTGGCCAACCGGCTGCGGGCCGCGGTCGTCAAGCACGGCCTGTTGATCGCCGAGCGCGGCACCGGTCGCCGCACGAGCACCCGGCGCAGCGAGTTCTCGATCGCGCGCACGGTGGGCGAATCGGTCAAGGTCACGATCCGTGCGACCGCCGCCATGTCTGCCGGTGCGATCATCTGGGTGACGCATGACGAGCAGGCGCTGTCCGGCACGATGGTGCTGTTGTCGGTGCTCACCACGCTGTTCGCGCTGACCGACAACCCCACGGCAGGCGCGCGTAATTTCGGTATCGGCGGGCTGATCGCGGGTGTGGCTGCGTTTTTCGTCAATTTCGTGTTTCTGCCGCACGCCACGGGCTTTCCCATGCTCATGCTGGTGCTGGCCCCCTGTGTCTTCGTGGCCGGTCTGGCCATGATCAACCCGGACACGGCACTCATCGGGCGTGTGGGGCTGGTGCAGTTTGCGCTGTTTGTCCAGCCGGCCAACAGTGGGCGCCAGACGTTCGTGTCGTTCTTCGAAAGTTTCCTGGGCGCCGAACTGGCGGTGATTCTGGCGCTGACCGCGTTCGCGCTCGTGCTGCCGGTCAACAATCGGGACGTGCTCAAGAACCGGCTGGCCGGTATTTTCGGCGAGCTGGCGCGTGGCTTCACCGAGCCGCGGGAGCGTTTCGAGACCCGGATCTACGACCGGTTGATCAAGCTGCCCGTGGCCGCTGATGAGGGCGAGTTCCATGTCTCGGCGCGGCAGGCGGCGTTCGCGGCGGTCAATATGGGCCTGGAGGCACGCTCGTTGCTGGTGCTGGCTGATCGCGCCGGGTTTGCCAAGGCCACCCGCCAGGCGATCCACAACGAGCTCAAGGCGCTGGAGTCGCTGTTCGAGCACGGCTATCCCGGCATCGAGGCTGTCTTCGAGCGCCAGGCCGATATCAACGATCTCGCACTTCGCCTGCTGCAAGAGGCGCTGGCATTCACGCCCACCCAGCGCCGGCGCCATGGCATTCGCGCTGCGGTATCCGCGGAACTGGTCTCGGCCGCACTGGCCGACTATGCCCTGGCGCGCGAGAATACCGACGAGCGCCATATCGCCCTGGGGGAGACATCGCGTGCTACCTAACGTGATCGCGATCGGCGGGATCTATCTCCCGATATTTCTGGGATTTCTGACCGCCGCGGCCGTGTTGTATCTGGCACTGCGCTGGGTACTGCAGCGCTTGCACGCCTATCGATTGTTCTGGCACCCGGCCCTGGCCGGGGCGGGGGTGTTCGTCATTCTGTTGTCCACGCTGTTGTTGTTCGGGCCATGAGCGGGCCACGAACCCTCACGTTTTTGAAACGACGAGACCGTCATGGCCGATAAGAAAACGATTCTCAAGACCACGGCGCGCGTGATCGCCACGCTCGTGGTGGTGGCTATTGCCGGGGTGCTGGCGTGGTTTGCCTGGCAGCACTATGTCTATGCGCCCTGGACGCGCGATGCGCGGGTTCAGGCGGATGTGATCAATATCGCGCCCGAGGTTTCGGGCACCGTGACCCGGGTCGCGGTCGCCGACGATAGTTATGTCCATGCCGGGGATCTGTTGTTCAAGATCCAACCGATTCGTTTTCAGCACCGTATCCAAGAGGCTCGGGCCAATCTCGAATCCGCGCGTGCCCGGCGTGCCTATGCCCGGGCCAACGCGAGACGTCTGGAACGGCTGCCCCCGGGCGGTGTGTCGACCCAGGACCTGCAACAGGCCCAGTCGAATGCCCAGGAGGCGGTCGCCGCCGTGGCCCAGTACCAGGCCCAGCTGGCCCAGGCCCAGCAGGATCTGGACTGGGCCACGGTGACCGCGCCGGCCACCGGCTATGTCACGCATCTACAGCTTGACGAGGGCGACTACGCCACCGAGGGCACCTCGGCCTTGACCATCGTGGACGTCGAAACCTTCCGCGTGATCGGCTATTTCGAGGAAACCAAGCTGGCCAACCTGGCGGTGGGGGATCCGGTCGATATCGAGCTCATGGCGGGCGACACCCATCTGAATGGCCATGTGGCCAGCATCGGGCGGGGTATCGCCATCGATAACTTCGCCCCCGGCGAGCGCAACCTGCCAAACGTGAATCCGGTGTTTCAGTGGGTTCGCCTGGCCCAGCGCGTGCCGGTGACCATCGTCTTCGACAAACGCCCGGCGACCCTGCCGCTATCGGTCGGCCTGACCGCGACCGTACGTGTGCGGCCGGACCAGGACGATGACCACGACACGATGGAAACCACGGCCCCCGGGGCGCTGCGCTGGAACGATATGCGCGGTACACAGCTTGAGGACAAGCCGGCCCGGTGAGCCTGTTTCTCGTATCCGCAGATGACGCAGATTCGGAGTTGGTGGCGCGGCCGATGGCCGGCGACATGATCGGTCTGGGGTCGGCGGCCAGTTAAGCCGGACACGAGAGATCGGGTGTGGGCCGGCTGGCCTTCTACGGCTCGCCGGCCCTCCGTCATACTTTGGCTTTGTCCGCGCCTTTATTTGCTACGCCGCGCTCCACGGCCCGCGCCTCGCCCTAATACTCGATCGCCTGAATCTCGAGCTCGCGCTCACCGGCCGGCAGCGTAACCATGACGATATCGCCGACCGTGCGGCCCAGCAGGGCGCGGGCGACCGGTGAATGCAGGCTGATCGCCCCGCTGGGGCCGTCGGTCTCGTCGGCACCGACGATACGGTACCGGTGCGCGGTATCGGTCTCGTCGATCACGTCCACCCAGGCACCGAAGAAGATCTTGCCGGGGTTATCGCTGCGCCGGGCCACGGCCGTCAGCTCGTCGACGCGGCGGCCGAGATAGCGCACCCGGCGATCGATCTCGCGCAGCTCTTTCTTGCGATAGATGTATTCGGCGTTCTCCGAGCGATCGCCCTCGGCGGCGGCATCCGCCAGGCAGCGCACGACGTGCGGGCGTTTCTCGCGCCAGAGATAATCCAGCTCGTCGGCCAGCGCCTGCCAGCCTTCACGCGTGATGTAGTCGCGCTGTTGTGTCATCGCCACCATCGGCAGAAGAATCGATTGACCCTATAGGGTAGCAAGCACACACCAGCCCCGATCCGGTCTGTTAAAGCCGGCCTTACGCGAGTTTGGGCGCCCGTGCTGTCGGTCGGTCTGCCCCGGCCTTTAGTTCAGCCAGACCAGGCCGGCGGTCAGATAGCTGGCCTAGCTGACCCATGCCAGATAAGGGGCCACCAGCCAGCCGGCGATACGATCGGCGCGGAAAAAAACCACCGCCAGTGCCGCCACGGCCGCCCACAGGGCAAGTACGACGACCAGCGCGCCCGCCAGCCACTGCGCACCAAAGGCCACCGGCATCCATAGCGCGTTGAGCGCAAGCTGGACGATGAACAGCGCCATGCCGCGGCCAAAGCCCTCGGCTCGCCAGACCCGCCAGGCCGCCACGGCCATGACGATATAGAGAATCGTCCAGGCGATCGGGAACAACAGATCGGGTGGTGTGCCGGTCGGATGGCTGAGCGCGTGATACCACGCGCCGGGCCGTGCGACCGAGCCGGTCAGCGAGGTCAGTACCACGAGTGCGGCCACAATGATTGCCGCACGCACGGGATGAAAACGAACGGCCGCGGTCGAGCTCACGACGAACGGGTCTTCAAAGCGCGGCCGTGGTGCTGTCGGCCAGCATGTTGAGCAACAGCTGCGGCATGGCCTCCGAGGTGCCCAGATACGGCGCGATCTCGATGACCACATCCGGATGCGCGCCGCGCGTGACACCCACTTCCTCGGGAATATCCTCGGCCACATGCCGCCCGGCGGCCAGAAAATAAGGCAGCACCGTAATATGATCCGCCCCGCGGGCGATGAGCTGCTCCAGGCCGTCTGGAATCGTCGGCGGGGAAAGCTCCAAAAACGCGCATTCGATATCCGTGAACTCGCTCGACGAGCTCATGCGTACACGCTCGGTCAGGGCCCGCACCTCGTCGTTGGACTGTGCGCGACGACTGCCGTGGGCAACCAGTAATAGCGATTTCTTCATCGGAACAGCTCGTGTCTGGCAAGCGGCGGATGCATGGCACATCACCGCGATACGTCAATCAGGCATAAAGGCTACTCGCAGATCGAGCCGCTCGCCAACCGGATCACGCCATTCGCGCCATCGGATGCCCGTAATCGATACGCGCGGTCAGATAATCCTGCCCGGAGGCAACGATATGCTGGCACGGCCGGATACGGATACCGGCCGCGTGCAGGGCATTGAGACAACAGCTCAGCCCGGGCACCGAGGCAACGGGCCGGCGATGGCCCAGCAGATCGAGCAGACGCATCTCGTGAGCGCTGAGTAACGGCCAGCCGGGCTCGGTCTGTGTCTCGGGGTCGGGCAGCTCGGCCAGCAGCGCGAACAGATACAACAGCACGGCCGCATATGCATCCCGTGACATGTCGGCGGCAAGCTCGGCCTCGATCTGTGCGCGATCGCGCATGCCCTGATACCAGCGCCGACACAGCCAGACGAGCAGGGCTTCATCCTCTTCCAGATCCGTGAAACCAAGCCGCGGCCGGGTCTGCTGGGCCAGTCTTTGGCCCAGAGCGGCCAGGCCGCATGTACGACAGGCCGAGGCCGGCTGGCCACACGCCGGCGCCTGGCCGACGACGATGTATTTCGAGGCGGATTGACACATGACGGGTCTCCAATAGCAGCGACGACACACCGGCGCGGCGGTCGGCATGAAACGATCGAATGATTTGTAATTGAGAATCATTCGTAATTGAAGCTAGAGCAGATTGGCGTGTTCGTGCAACCCCGCATTGACGATTTGCGGCCGGCTGCGATGCGCCTTCGCGTCGGGCCTGTCTCTTGTATGTAAACTGATCGGCCTCATGATTGTTGTCGGCCAAGGCGAGGTTTGTCATGCAGATGCCACACAATGAACCGGTTACCTTCACCCGCGACTGCGAGGCCGTGCTGATTCCGGCCGGTGACACGGTTGAAATCCCCGTGGGAACCCACGGCAACATCACCCAGGCGCTCGGTGGATCCTTCACGGTCTATATCGCCGGCAACCTGATTCGTATCGCCGGTGACAACGCCGACGCGATTGGCCAGGAGCCGCCCGAGCCGCTGCACCTGCCCGACGATGCGACGGCAGAAGACGTCGAAAAGCTGGTCTGGGAACAGATGGAGACGGTGTTCGACCCCGAGATTCCGATCAACCTCGTGGATCTGGGGCTGATCTATCGCTGCGAGTTTGATCACAGCGATCCGGACAAGCGCGTTATCGAAATCGACATGACGCTGACCGCGCCGGGCTGCGGCATGGGCGATATCCTGGTCGACGACGTCAAGGCCAAGGTCCGCATGGTGCCCACCGTGGCGCGTGTGAACGTCGAAATGGTGTTCGACCCGCCGTGGACCATGGAAATGATGAGCGACGCGGCCAAGCTGCACGTCGGCATGCTCTGAATAGCGTTCGCGAAGAAAATCGTCCGCGAATGAACGCTAATAAGCGCGAATAAAAGAAAGACAATCCGCAGATTTCGCAGATGACGCAGATTGGCTTACGGGCGCGACAGGTGACGAGTGCTGATCACCGCCCGGAAAAGTCTTGCTCTGCAAATGAACGCGTATAAGCGCAAATAGAAAGAAGACAATCGGTATATGACGTCGATGATGCGAGTTGGCTTACAGGCGCGGTGGGTGATGCGTCATCGCCCCTCGCCGGCCCAGTGATTTAGCGGTTTTCAATCTGTGAAATCTGCGTAATCTGCGGATAACCGTCTGTATTCATTCGCGCTTGTTTGCGTCCATTCGCGGACGGGACAAAGAGAAACCCTCTCGTGCCGCGGGCGTTTTAAAACGTATCGCGCTCGCCAAGCAGGCGCGCCAGCCGGGCGCGTTGGGCGGCGATGACGTCGTGCACGCCGGCACGGAGATCGGGCGGGGTGCGCATGGCCGAAAAGCCTTCGGCCAGGAAATCATAAGTCCGGCCCAGGCCCAGCGTGTGGGCCGGCTTGCGAGCCAGCTTGAATGCCCAGGCGGTGGCTCGATTATCGGCATACCCGGCAACCCAATCGAGAAGCTCTTCCAGCCAGGCCATCTGCTGCATGCGGATATCGCGGGCATCGACCCGACGAAACGCGCGGATATAGCTGCGAGCACTCAGCGGCCAGTCCTGGGCGATCAGTGTCTCGGTCATGGCCATATCCAGACGCTCGGCTGCGGTTTGCAGCTCGATGGCGATGACCAGCGGCCGGTCCTGGGCCACGATCTTGTCCACCGCGCCTGCCATACGCTCGGGCCGCGAGATCAGCTCGGACCAATCGGCCTCGACATAGAAGCGCCGGGTCAGAAAGACCAGCAGGGCATGCCCGTCGTGACGCGCGGCGCGCTCGGCATGAAACGCCGCCACCCGCTCGGACTGCCAGGCCCGCAGCTCGGCAAAGCGCTCGGCAAAACCGGGGGCCGGATGGGCCGCGATCTGTTGCTTGATGGCACGCAGATCGGCCAGTGCTGCGGCAAGCGAACGATCGTGGGCGCTCATGGCAACGTCGGGGCGGCCAGCCGGCCGATTGCGGCGCGTTCCAGGCTGCCGAGGATCAACGTATCGCCCACCTGTTCGACGCTGGTGATCGGTGCATAAGCGCTGTCGGCCTTGTCGATCAGATTTGCCACGATCCGGCCCTGGTCGTCGACGGCCAGTATATGGCTCTCGTGCGCGGCCCTGGGTTGCAGGGCGGCCGGCAGATGCCAGGTCAGCCGGCGCAGAACCGGCTTGTCGGCGGCGAAATCCAGCAGGGCGTTGCGCGGGGCGAACAGGGCGATCCAGTACACATCTGCCCCCGGCGCGTAGCTGATGCCGTCGGGAAAGCCGGGCAGGCCGTCGATGAAGATATCGTTCGTGCCGGCGCGCTCGCCGCGCAGCCAATAGCGGCGCACGCGATACGCGCTGGTTTCGTTGATCAGCAGATACCGTGGATCCCGGGACAGGGTGATCCCGTTGGCGAACTGCAGGCCGTCGAGCAGCACGCGGGTGGTATCGGTTGCCGGGTCATAGACCATCAGGCGCGCATCGCCGGCGTGTTCGAGAATCACGGTGCGATAATCAGGCTGTGGCCAGCGGCTCGAAGCATCGGTGAAATAGAGGCGTCCATCGTCGGCGACCACGACATCATCGGTGAATCGAAACGGCGTGCCGTTTGCGGTATCGGTCAGCAGCCGCAGGCCGTTGGCCGCCGCGGTGCGTGTGGGCGCCTCGTCGACGGCGACAAGGCCCTTGTCGGCATCGGCGATATACAGCGTGCCGGCACGGGCGGCGGGCGTGCCCGGCGGGGCAAAGGCCAGACCGAGCGGGCGCCCGTGGGTATCGGCGATCACCGTGTCCTGGGTGATCCGAGTGTTGGCGTCGCGCGCCAGACGATGCACGGTGCCGTCGGCATAGCCGGCATACAGCGCATCGTTCGGGCCCGTAATCACGGTTTCCGGGCCGGTGCCCGCCGTCTCGGCCAGGCGGGTCACGTGGGCCAGCGAGGCCGGTTTGGCCGCGGACGTATCGGCGGGCACGGGCTGCCAGGCCACGGGGGCGAACCGCGTGGGCCAGGCCAAGGCATAGACCAGCCACGCGATGACGGCCACGGCGATCACAAGCAACAGTTTCTTCATGGTGCGGCGCTCCCCGGTGCCTGCCGAGATGTTATGCGACACGGCAACAGGCCCTCGGGTTCAGTTGTTTTTCGTATACTCCACGACACTGTCTCTTACCGTCCAGATTGCCATGTCCGAATCTCGTGTCGATGATCTCACGGCCAAACGCCAGGCCAGCCTCGCGCGTATGGAAAAACTGGCCTATTGGCTGGACGATGCGTTTCGTATTCCGATTATCGGCAAGCGTATCGGCATCGACGGCATCCTGGGATTGTTGCCCGTGGCGGGCGATTTCGCGGGCTTGGCCCTGTCGAGCCTGACGGTCGGTGAAGCGCTGCGCCTGGGCGCGCCGAAAACGCTTCTGGTGCGCATGGCGGGCAATGTCGGCATCGATTTCGTGTTGGGCTCGATCCCATTGCTGGGCGATATCTTTGATATCTATTACAAGGCCAACCGGCGCAATCAGCATCTTATGCAGCGCTGGCTCTCCGATGTCACGACAACGCCCGGGGCCGCCGGCAAGTCGAAGAACAAGCCCACGGTTTCGATCGTGGTCGGCGCCGCGGCGGCGGCCGTCGCGGGCTTGGGTATCTGGCGGGCGATCGTCGGCGGCTGATCGCGCCGGCGATTCATGGCAGGTCGGGTCGCGCCGATGTGGTTATCGGGCTCGCGCGGCTGCTATCCTGTCTTGTTTGGTCGAACAGGTGCGGGCGGCGACGCGTATGGCCGATTCTGAAATTCCGCTCGTCGTGCGTGATCTGCACAAGTCGTTCAAGGACGTGTCTGTTCTGAACGGCCTGTCGCTGGAAGCCCACGAAGGCGATGTGATCACGCTGATCGGGGCCTCGGGCTCCGGCAAAAGCACGTTTCTGCGCTGCATGAACCTGCTGGAAGTCCCCGACGCCGGCGATATCATCGTCCACGGCGAGCCGGTTGCCTTCAAGCAGCACAACAAAACACGCGAGCCGGCGAGCTGGAAACAGGTCGAGCGGATCCGCTCGCGTCTGGCCATGGTGTTTCAGGGCTTCAATCTCTGGGCCCACATGAGCCTGATCGGCAACGTCATCGAAGCCCCGATCCATGTGCTGGGCGTGCCGCGGCGGCAAGCGCGCGAGCGCGGCATGGCGCTGCTCGAGCGGGTGGGGCTGGCTGATCGTGCCGATTATTTCCCGGCCCAGCTGTCCGGCGGGCAACAACAACGCGGCGCGATCGCCCGGGCATTGGCAGTTGATCCCGAGGTGTTGCTGTTCGATGAGCCCACCTCGGCGCTCGATCCGGAGCTGGTCGGCGACGTGCTGGCCGTGATGCGCGAGCTGGCCGATGAAGGCCGAACCATGGTGGTCGTCACCCACGAGATGGATTTCGCCCGCGATGTGTCGTCGCAGGTGATCTATCTGCACGAGGGGCGTATCGAGGAGGCCGGCGCCCCGGCTGATGTGCTTAAAAAGCCCAACTCGCCGCGGCTGCAGCAGTTTCTGGCCCCGCGGTTCTAGATGGCGCGGCTGTGATGTTCGATTTTCAGGGATATGGCCCGCGCCTGCTTGAAGGCGCCTGGCTGACTGCGGAACTGGCCGTGCTGTCGTTGATCGCGGCTCTCGTGATCGGTCTGATGGTGGCCAGCGCCAAATCGTCGCGCTCGATGACGCTGAAAAGCGTGGCCACGGTCTACACCACGCTCATTCGCGGGGTGCCCGATCTGGTGATGATGATGCTGTTGTTCTACGGCGGCCAGATCGGCATGAACATGGCCACCGATGGCCTGAATGCGTGGCTGGGCACCGATATGTTCATCAACGTCAACGCGTTTGCCGCCGGCGTGGTCACGCTGGGCGTGATTTATGGCGCTTATATGTCCGAAACCTTTCGCGGCGCATTTCTCGCCGTGGACGCCGGCCAGATGGAGGCCGCGCGGGCCTACGGCATGAGCCCGTGGCTTGCGTTTCGGCGGGTGCGGTTTCCCTTGATGATGCGCCACGCCCTGCCGGGTATTAACAACAACTGGCTCGTGCTTTTGAAATCCACCGCGCTGGTGTCGATCATCGGCCTGTCGGACATGGTCTACGTGGCCGATCAGGCCACCAAGGCCACCCATCAGCCTTTCTTGTTCATGCTGCCTGTCGGGCTGGGCTATCTGGCGATCACGGCCGTCTCGGAGCTCGTGGTCACCGGCCTGAAACGGCGTTTCGACGTCGGCTTTTCGCAGGCCACCTGATGGAACAATGGCTTACCCAGGTTGCGCCGTTTCTAAGCGATAACCTGATCTTCACGCCCAACACGCTGGCCCAGTACTGGGACGGCCTGGTCAATACCGTGCAGCTGGTCTTCATCTCGTTGGTGGTGGGGCTGTTTCTGGCCGTGCCCCTGGCCGTGGGCCGGGCCAGCCGGCGCGTCTGGTTGAATGTGCCCATCTGGCTGTTCAATTATGTCTTTCGGGGCACGCCGCTGCTCATCCAGCTGTATATCGCGTATTACGGCTTTGCCTTCATCGACGGGGTACAGGACAGCGCGTTCGCGTTCTTCATCAACGACCCGGTCTATCCGGCGCTTCTGGCGTTCACCCTGAACACGGCGGCCTATACCACCGAAATCTTCGTCGGGGCGATTCGTGCCACCCCGCAGGGCGAGCTTGAAGCCGCCCGTGCCTACGGCATGTCCGCGGCCACGGCCTATCGGCGTGTCGTCTTGCCGAGTGCCTTTCGTCGGGCGCTGCCGGCTTATGGCAACGAGGTGATCTTCATGCTGCATGCCAGCGCGATCGCCTCGGCGGTGACCATCACCGATCTCACGGGCGCGGCCTATTATGTCTATGCCCGGTTCTACTCGCCGTTTCCGGCGTTCATTTTCGTCGCCCTGGTCTATATGTTGCTCAGCTTCGTGCTCCAGGGCGGCTTCAAGGTGCTGGAAACGCGTATGCTGCGACATTTGAAGCCGGCGTAGTTCTTGCGTTCTGGTTTCGTGGTTTCACGCACGACTCGGGAATAGTTTCATGCATAAACGTTTCATCGCCCTGACGCTCGGTGCCGTGGTGGCAGCCAGCGCGCTCATGGCCAACACGGCCGTGGCCCAGGACCAGATCCGCATCGCGACCAACGTGCCCTACAAGCCCATGGAATACACCACGCCGGATGGCTCGCTCACCGGTTTCGATATCGAGCTGGGCAACGCGCTGTGTGCCGAGGCCGGGTTGGATTGTTCCTGGGTACAGCAGTCTTGGAACGGCATCATCCCGGGGCTGATGGCGCGCAAGTACGACGCCATCATGTCCTCGATGACCATCACCGATCAGCGCAAGCGCGTGCTGCGCTTCTCCGCGCCTTATATCGTGGTGCCCTCGGGCTGGTTCGTGCCGGTCGATACCGATCTGGCGGAGTTCGACGGCGATGATCTGGCCGGCAAGCGGATCGCCGTCCAGCGCGGCACGGTCCAGGATCAGTACGTTACCGATAAGTTCGGCGACAGCGCCACGATCAAGCGCTATGCCAACGCCGACGATATCGCGGTGGACATGTCCGCCGGGCGTCTGGATGCCGCGTTCCTGGATTTCCCCACCGGCCAGAGCACGCTGCTCGACGAATCCGATGCCTACAAGCATGCCGGCCCGGTGCTCACCGAGCCGAAGAAGTATTTCGGCACCGGCTTCGGCATCGCCTTCCGGCGTAACCAGAAGGATCTGGCGGCCCGGTTCAACAAGGCGCTGGCCGTGGTCAAAGACAACGGCACCTACCAGGCCATCTACGAGAAATACTTCGGCAAGACAGGCGACTCGAAGCAGGCCGAATAGGGCCTGTTGCCGTTTCATGCGAGCCCGCGCCAAGCGCTGTTTTGCGGCAAGATGAGGCGTAGCCCGCGCCGCGCAGTCACTCTGCGCTAGTGGGCTAGAACGCTGTATTGCCGCAAAACAGCGCTTATCCCGAAGGGTTGGGCCGCCCATAAAAAATTAAAGATGGGCGCCCTGCGGCGTTGCGAGTCTTGATCGTGGCACGCCACGATGCGGCGACTCG
>NZ_AYKG01000050.1 GCF_003788585.1 Salinisphaera japonica YTM-1
GTGGCGCGTCCGGCGCGGGCAACCCGGAGGGCCGGCGGCCAAGCCGCTGCAATCCGGCGCCATAGTCGATTTTTAGGGGCTCCTTTACGTGGAATAACCACGCTGCACTCGCGATGCCTTGTCTTGCCGCGGCTTGGCCGCCGGTGCGCCGACTTATCTCATGACGACACGCCCTAGCCACCGATATACGACATCTCCACCTTGCCATCGGCATCGCCGCGCCGGTTGGCGGTTTCTTCGCCGCGCTGCTCGGAGTAGCGATCATCTCGGGCGTTCCAGATGCCGGCCAGCATGGCCGAGAGTTGGTCGTCGGTGGCCCCAGCCCGTAGCGGCGTGCGCAGGTCGCGCCCGTGGACGCCGAACAGGCAGGTATAGAGCTCGCCGATTGCCGATAGACGCGCCCGCGTGCAGCCGCCGCAGAACGGCTGGGACACGCTGGCGATGATGCCGATCTCGCCCGCGCCGTCATCGAAGTGCCAGCGATTGGCCGTCTCGCCGGGGGCGGTGGCCGGCTGGCGGCTGATGGGATAGCGGGTGCGCACCGTTTCCACGATCTCGCGGGCGGTGACGACTTCATCCAGACGCCAGCCGTTGGAGGTGCCCACATCCATGTATTCGATGAAGCGCAACACGGTGGACGTATGCCGAAAGGCCTCGACCATCGGCAGAATCTGGTCTTCGTTGACGCCGCGCTGGATCACGCAGTTGACCTTGACCGGGCCCAGGCCCGCGGCCGTGGCGTTGTCGATGGCGGTGACCACTTTCGAGGCCGGAAAACCGACGTCGTTGATTGCCTTGAAGCGTTCGTCGTCGATCGCATCCAGACTCAGCGTGACACGGTTCAGCCCGGCGGCTCTCAGCTCGTCGGCGCGCTTGCGGGTAAGCAAGGAGCCGTTGGTG
Organism: Salinisphaera japonica YTM-1; assembly: GCF_003788585.1. Taxonomy (GTDB): domain Bacteria; phylum Pseudomonadota; class Gammaproteobacteria; order Nevskiales; family Salinisphaeraceae; genus Salinisphaera; species Salinisphaera japonica. The sequence goes on from NZ_AYKG01000050.1 coordinate 901, forward strand.
GTCAGACAGATATCGTCGATGCCCTCGATGGCGGCCAGACGCGCGATGAGCACATCCAGATCACGCCGCAGCAAGGGCTCGCCGCCGGTCAGGCGCAGTTTGTTCACACCCAGACCCGCGGCCAGGCGCGCCAGGCGCTCGATCTCGTCGAAATCCAGCAGTTCGCGCTTGGGCAGGAACAGATGATCGGCACCGAACAGATGCCGCGGCATGCAATAGGTGCAACGAAAATTACAGCGATCGGTCAACGAGATACGCAGATCGCGAAGCGGTCGCTTGTAGGTGTCGAGTACCACGGACATAGAATCGATCAGTGGTAAGAGATTGTGTCCAGCCTAACACCGTGGCGGCATTTTGATCGAGTTCGGGATAGCCGGTTTCTTGAATACCAAGCTATTTCATAGGGTTGAGCAATAGCTCGGTCGGTTCAGTGGCCAAAGGTGTGATTGCGCGGCGCGAAATAGCTGGCACTTTGTGCCGTATCGCTTTTGTTCTGTCTGTTGCATGCAAGGCCTGTCTTTATCGGGCGCGCGTTGGCGTCTGGGTGATCTCATCGATTTCGAAACCCTGTTCGCGCAAGGGGATCAATCGATCAGCGAGCGCGATAGAACCCTGTTTCAACAGGAGATCGCGCCAGAGCTCGCGGCGCTGCCGGAATCGCGTCGTCGTGCTGTGGGCCTACGCTATTGGCTCGAGATACGCCGTGCGCGCTCGGCCGAGGCCTGGCCCAGCCAGGCCTGGTATTCGTTTCTGGCGGTCGCGCGCTGGGGCGTGTTCGGGGTCATGGCGATGCTGGGCGCGCTTCTGGTGTGGGGGCTGTGTCTGGGCAGCGATCAGCGCGTGCATGTGGTCATATTCATCGGGCTGACGTTGATCGTGCCGTGGCTGGGCTTTCTGATCTTCACGCTGGGCCGTTTGGTGGCCTGGTCTCGGACCCGACCGCCGTTTCTGATCCGCATGGTGTTGGCGCCGATGACACGGCGGCTGCCCGATGTGGCGGCCTCGTGGCGCCAGGCACTGGCCGATAGCCGCCCGGCGCGTATCGCCGTGACCGCCCGTGCCGCGATGCTGTCGCAGTACGGCGGGCTGGGCTACGTCCTGGGTGCCGTGGTGGCGTTCGTGGCCGCGCTGTTGCTTTATGACGTGCGATTCTATTGGCAAGCCACGGTCGACAACGCGTTCATCATTCATGCCGCGGTGAACGGCCTGGCCTGGCCGTGGCGGGCATTCTGGCCGGCCGCGGTGCCCAGCGATGCGCTGATCGCAGCCAGCCGCGTGGCAGCCGGCAGCACACAGGCGGCAATGGCCCAGAGCGGGCCGTGGTGGCGGTTCTTGTTGACGACCCTGCTGGTGTGGGGCATCGCGCCGCGTCTGCTGCTGGTGGCGTTTTTCGCCTGGCGTGAGCGCCGCGCGCTGGCCGGGCTGGATTTTCAAGCCCCGCGCCATCGCGGCATCTGGCGTCAACTGGCCGGTGTGAGCCGTGGGGCGACGGCGCCGGCCAATGCTGACCGGGCCCTGGTGCTGGACGTGGGCGGCCACGGTATCGAGGGCACGGCCGTGCGTGGCTATATGCTGCGCCGGCTGCGGGTCGCGCCCGGGCCCACCTATCGCGTGTCGGTGCTGGATGATGCCGCGGAGGCCGCGGCCGATGACGCGCTGGCCGAGCACCCGGCGCAGGTGATTCTTCTGGCCGCGGACTGGCTGTTATCGCCCAAACAGGTCAAGCGTCTGCAGCAACGGGTTCGCATGGCCGTGGGCCCGGACGTGCCGATCGTCTGGCTGGTCGTGGGCGAAGACGACGGCGCGCCGGGCGCGCCGGCACCGGACTACATGCAACACTGGGAGGCATTAATCGACGATCTGCGAGATCCAGCGACCGAGATCGCGGCCTATGACCCCACGGCCTGAGGACAGCACCCACACCCCCTGGCTTGCCCCGGACGCGCCGACCTTTGCTGTTGTGGGCAAGGTCAACATGGGCAAATCCGCCGTGCTGGCCACGCTGCTCGAAGAAGACGACGACGCGATCATCCGGATCTCCAACGAGCCGGGCGAGACCACCCGCTGTCAGCGTCTGTCGTTGATTCTGGACGGGGCCGAGCGCCTGCGCTTTATCGACACACCCGGCTTTCAGCAGCCGATCGAGGCGCTGCGCGCGATTCGGGCGCTGGCCGAACATCCCGAACGCGGGCCGGGGCCGGCTGATCTGAAACGCTTTGTCGAGCGCTACCGCGACACCGATACTTTCGTGGACGAGTGTGTTTTGCTGGCCCCGATTCTCGAGGGCGCGGGCGTGATCTACGTGGTCGATCCGGGCGTGCGGCTGCACGATGCCTTCATCGCCGAGATCGAGATCCTGCGGCTGTCGGCCGGCCCCCGGCTTGCCGTGCTTAATCCCAAGACAGACAAGGCCGCGTCACACGACGCGGCCTGGCGCGCCGAGCTGGGCAAGGCGTTCAATCTGGTGCGCACGTTCAATGCCTTTGCCGCACGCTTCAAGGCGCGGCGTGAACTTCTGGCCGCGCTCAACCAGATCGACGAGCGCGATCAGGCGCATCTCGGCGCCACATTGGACCGCCTGGATACCGAGTGGGCCCAGCGCCGTGAAGACGCGGCAGAGCTGATCATGGATTTCATGGCACGCGCGCTGACCCACACCGAGCGCACGAGCTATGTCGACGACGCCACGCCCGAGGCCGCACGCCGCGACGCGCTCGCCGAGGCCCACAAACGCTATTTCGCCGCGATTGCCGAGCTTGAGCGCGAGACCACCGATCGGCTGCTGGCGTTGTATCGACATCGCCATACCAAGGCCCGCACACAGGCCGTGCTGGCCGAGGATATCGATCTGACCGAGGCCGAGACATGGCAGCGGTTCGGTCTGGATCGTCGTCAGCTGACTTTTGCCGGCGCTGCCACGGGCGCGGCCGGGGGCGGCTGGGTGGATATCGCCACGGCCGGGCACACCCTGGGCCTGGGCGCGCTGTTCGGCGGCGGCGTCGGCGGGGCGCTGGCCTGGTTCAAGGGGGATGCCCTGCCGAGCCTGAATCTATCCGTGGGCCGCCGGGCCACGCTCGGCGGGCGGGCGCTGACCGTCGGCCCGCCCAAGAGCGCCAATTTTGCCTGGATCCTGCTCGATCTGGTGCTGCTGCGCTATCGCGCGATCATTGACCTGACCCATGCCGTGCGGGATCAAGACGGGCTGGCCGGGCCCGGCGGTTCCGGCAAGGACGGCCTGGTACAAGGGCTGGCCTCGGCGCGCCAGAAAACCCTGGCGCGCTGGTTCGGGCATCTGGCCAAGGACGCCGAGGCCCACCGGCATGATCCCGAAATCCGCGCGGCCATCGAGGCCACGCTGGCCGAAATCGAGCAGGCCAGGCCCGATTGACTAGGGCGTGTCGTCATGAGATATGCCGTCGCATTGCCCGCGCCGGGCGTGTCAGGCAAGGCGCGGGCCGCCGAGCGTGGCCAGCCACGGTCAAGGCTCGTAACGCCGCATGGCGCGTCCGGCGCGAGCAACCCGAATGGGCCGGTGGCCAAGCCGCGGCAATACGGCGTTATCGCTCGTTTACGTGGAATAACCACGCTGCACACGCGATGCCTTGTCTTGCCGCGGCTTGGCCGCCGGTGCGCCGGCTTATCTCATGACGACACGCCCTGGGACGGGCTAACCCGGGCCGATTGACCCGGGCCGGCGGATCAACCGGCGTTGCGCGCAGCCTCGATGGCCTGCTTGATCTTGTCGTAAGAGGCCGCCCCCACGAACATCGTGTCGCCGACCATGACGGTCGGCGTGGCGCGTAGCGACACCGCCTGGCCGGCATCCCGCTCGGCGTTGATATCAGCCAGCGGTGCCTCGCGGGTCATGCAGGCCTTGAGGGCCTGGGTGTCCAGGCCCAGCTCCAGACCCATGTCCAGAAACGCCGAGGACGGGTCGTTACGGCGTGACCAGTCATCCTGTGTGCCGTAGAGCTTGTTGTGATAGGCCCAGAACTGATCCTGGCGCGCGGCACACCGCGCGGCCACGGCCGCAGCCTGGGCGTGCTGGTGCATGGGCAACGGAAAGTCGAAGAACAGGAAGCGCACGTCGCTGGCATCGGCGTATTCCTCGCGCAGGCGCTGTGCGGTGTCTTCGAACCGGGCACAGGCCGGGCACTGATAATCGCCGAACTCACGAATGACGACGGACGCGTCTGCCGGGCCCTGGGCCTCGGCCAGCGCGTCGTACTTGTCGCGCAGCTGATCCATGGCGCTGGCATCCACCGTGGTCGGGCCGTCGTTACCCGCCGGCTGGCTGTCGTTGCCGGTGAACTTCATGACGAGGATCGCGATGACGATCAGCCCGACGATAGCCAGCACGGGCACGAACAGAACACCGAACAGGCTGGATCGGTTCTTGTTGGGAGCTGCGCTCATAGAGTGACTCGTTGACGAAACATGACGATATGACGTGTCGGCACTATAGCCGCTACGCCGTGCTCGCGTGAACGATCGAGCCAACAGGCCCTAGATTGCGCCGTCAATCGGGCAAGAAAAAAGGGCCCGCAGGCCCTCTTTTCATCACAGCGTGTTTTAACGGCGAGCGATCGACTTAGTTGTTGTCGGTCGCCTCGTTAGCGGCATTGCTGGCGCTGTCGGCCGCGTTATCGGCGCCGTTCTTCGTGGCGTCAGCTGCGTCGTCGGCGGTGTCTGTCGTGGCATCCGCGGCGTTTTCCGCCTTGTCCTGGCCACCGTTGACGATGTTGGAGGTCGTGGCCTTCAGCTCGGTCCAGGCGCTCTTGGCGCTCTGCTTGGTTTCCTGCCAGGCGCCGCTTGCCTGTGTCTGGGCGTTGGACCACCAGGAATCGCTGTACGTCGGCTTTTGCGTCAGCTCTTTCTTGGTCAGATCCAGGCTGATCTTGTAGTTGGGCTTGCTGGCGTGATCCGAGTTCAGGGTCTCGACCTTGAGATCGCTGGGATCAACGACATAGCTCTTGCCGCCGCCCAGGCCCATGCGGCCCTGGGTTTCGATCACGAACGACTTGATACCCATGCTGTTGTCCAGCAGCACGTCGCTGATTTCGCCAACCGATTTCTTGGCGTCATCTTCGGCATAAACCGAGGCGTCCATCAGCTGGGCCGTGGAGTACAGGCCCTGCGCCTTGTTCTGGGCCTCGCTCTGCATCGACTGGGTCGCGCCCTTGTCCTGGCTCATCGTGTTGTTGCTGCTCATGTCATTGGCAGCCAACGCAGCCGAGCTGGCGGCGATCAGCGAGACAGCGGCGAGGCTGGTCATGGCGGTATGTTTGATAGGCATCAATTAATGCTCCTTTCGTGAAAATTGGAATTAACGCACCAAGTTAGGTCATTCGGTTGAACGTAGGCTGACCGGCGCCTGGGCTGCCACGGATATCGGCCCGGCCAGCGTGTCGATCAGGCGATCCACGAGGGCATCCGTGCCGTCATGGGTAGCGCGAATCACCCAAAGCGGGCGTTCGAAGACCAGATCGCCAAGTGCCACGGTCACGATATCGCCGGCGGCCACGGCCGAACGCGAGGCCGCCCGGCTGACACAGGCCAGGCCCGCACCGGCAGCCACGGCGCGTACCTGGGCGCCGGCATCGTCAAGCACGAGATGCGCCTCCGGCACGGCCAGCCCGGCCAGGGCCAGGCGCTGTTCAAAGACCCGTCGCGTGCCCGAGCCGGGCTCACGCATGACCCAGCGCGCCCCATGCAGATCGGCCAGAGGCCACTGCCGGGGCATACCCGGTGCGCCGATTACCACCAAGCGGTCAGTCTGCCAGTGGGCGGCGCGCAGATCCTCGCGGTCCGCCGGGCCCTCGATGAAGCCCAGATCGGCCTCGCCACGCGCCACGCGAGCAGCCACCTGAGTCGTGTTGCCCGAGCTCTGGCTCAGTCGCAGGTCGGGATGATGTGCGGCCAGAGCGGCCAGCCGCTCGGGCAGCAGATAGCGGGCGATCGTGCTTGAGGCCGCGATATGCACCGGCCCGGCCAGTTTGGCCTCGGCGGTGCCGTGTAACTGCGCCGGCAGGGCACCCAGCGCGGCCCTCGGGCCGGCGGACAGCTCGGCCAGGCGATAGGCGGCACGGGTGGGGCGGAGTGTGCGCCCATCGCGGCGAAACAGGGTGAGCGCCAGCGCCTCGGCCAGCTCGACCATGGCCTGGCTGACAGCGGCCTGGCTGAGATACAGCCGCTCGGCCGCGGCGCGGATCTGTCCCGTGGCCATGACGGCTGCGAATATCTCGAGTTGGCGAAGCGTAAAACGCATGAAGTCTCTTTTGTTCGGTTTTGCCGAACGATCATATCGAAATGATTCGATTTTATATGTGCTGTCGTGAGCGCAAGGTCTCGTTCATCGCTCGCCACGGGATAGACGATGACCGAACAGACGACCACGCCGGAACCGGCGACTCAGACTCCAACCAACGCACGCGCCGCCGCGAGTACGCGCGGCGATCGGGCGCTGGACATACTGCCCGGACTCTTGCTCTGTATCGTATTGGCCGCGGTCTCCTACGGCGTGGCGGCCTGGCCGGCGCTCAACGCGGTTGTGCCCTTGTCCGCGCTCACGGTCGGTATTCTGCTGGGTGTGGCACTACGCCTGCTCGTGCCCTTGCCGAGCATGCTTGAGCCCGGCATCGGCTGGACGCTGCATTATCTCTTGCGTGCCGGCATCATCCTGTTGGGTTTTCGGCTCGTGTTGCAGGACATGTTGTCCGTTGGCGCGGGCGGTCTGGCACTGGTGGTCGCCGCGGTGGCCAGTACGATCACGTTGGCGCTTGTCATCGGCCGCGCGCTGAAGCTGCCGGATACGCTGTCGCTGCTGGTAGGCAGTGGCACAGGCATCTGCGGCGCCTCGGCCGTGGTGGCCGTTGACGGTGTGATCCGCGGGCGCCAGGCGGATGTGGCCTGTGCGATCGCCATGGTCACCGTCTTCGGCACGATCGCCATGTTTGCCTACCCGACGATCGCCGGCGCGCTGTCGCTGTCCGAGCCGGTCTATGCGGCCTGGGCGGGCAGCTCGATTCACGAGGTCGCCCAGGCCGTGGCCGCCGGCTTTGCGTTCAACGACCAGGCAGGCGTGGATGCCAGCCTGTACAAGCTCTCGCGGGTGGCCCTGCTGGCCCCGGTTTGTGGCTTGCTGGCGGTCTGGGTGAAACAGCGCAGCCGCCAAGGCAGCAGCGATGTGCCGGCCAGGCGCTCGCCGTTTCCCTTGTTCGTGCTGGCCTTCGTGGCGGTCGTCGTGCTCAATTCCGTGATCGATCTGCCGCCCGGTGTGCACAGCCTGTTCACCGGGGCGGATGCGGCATTGCTCTCGGCCGCGATGGTCGCCATGGGGCTGACCACGCGGCTCGCCGCCGTGGTGCGCATGGGCTGGCGCCCGTTGGCGCTCGGCGCGTTGGTCGCTGTCTGGATCAGCGGGTTGTCGTTGGCCGGGGCAGCGCTGATTGCCGGTTGAGCCACGACCGCTGGGCCGGCTACGGGTTATGCACGTTATATTGCGCTCTAAAACAATCACGCGAGGCCGCCATGCCCAGCTGCGATGACAAGCGCCCGGACGAATCGGCGGTGTATGAGCCGAGCCGCTCACATTCGTCGGGCCAGACCACGGAATCCGAAAGCGGCGCCGAATACGAAGAGGACAAGACGATGCCGGTAAGCCTGTCGATTCTGGCGATCGCCCTGGGGGCCGCGCTGGGCGCGAATCTGCGCTGGGGCCTGGGGCTGGGGCTGAATCATCTGTTGCCACAGATGCCGCCCGGCACGCTGGCCGCCAATCTTCTGGGCGCATTTCTGATCGGCATCGCGATTGCCGCGTTTTCAGCGTTGCCGCAGCTGTCGTCGTTCTGGCGGTTGCTGATCGTGACCGGGTTTCTGGGCGCGCTGACGACGTTCTCGACGTTTTCCAGCGAGATCTATGCCCAGTTACAGGACGGGCGGCTCGTTTGGGCGTTTGTCGGCATCGCGACCCATGTAGCCGGCTCGTTGGCGATGGTGGCGCTTGGCATGGCCAGCTTTGTCGGCCTGCGACACCTCACGGGCGCCACTTCCTAACCAAAGGCAATCACGACATGAAAGGATTCGAAGTCATCTTCATCGCGCCGCGCTCGCGTCGTCACGAGGGCGAGCCGGTTCTCGACAAGATCGTGGCACTGGCCCACGCACAAGACATCACGCGTCATACGCTGCGCGATGACGCCGGCGGCGTCGGCGTCAACGGCCATGCCCATTCAGCGCATTTCTTCGAGGCCACCGACGAGCCCCAGGAGCTGATGTTCGTGCTCGACGGCGGCGAGGCGGATAGCCTGCTGCGCGCCGTCGAAGACGCCGATATCGAGGTCTTCTGTGTACGTCGTGCGATCGATTACTGGCAGCTCGGCGAGCGTAACTAGGGCGTGTCGTCATAAGATATGCCGTCGCATTGCCCGCACCGGGCGTGTCAGGCAAGGCGCGGGCCGCCGAGCGTGGCCCGCCACGGTCAAGGTCCGTAA
>NZ_AYKG01000051.1 GCF_003788585.1 Salinisphaera japonica YTM-1
TTTCACGGGAACCTCCTCGGTTCAGGGTACGAGAAAATTCCACTTATGACCCGCGCTAATTCTTGGGAGGATTACCGCTCGCTTCAAGCTCTAAAATCGACTATGGCCCCAGCCACGCGCTCAGGAGCTAGCGCGCGCCTTGACCTTCTGTTTGAGTCGTCGGACCGGCACCTTTTTCCAGAGCGTGGTAACCGACATGCTATAAAGACCAAAGGCCAGTAGAAAGCCGTAAAACAGCCAATAATCGGCCACGCCGAACAGGCTACCGAGCACTCCAACCGCCATAAAGCAGGCTGCGGTAAACAGCCACGCATAAAGCGCATAGCCGGGCGTCAGGCCGCGGCGCTGTAACAGATGATGATAATGGAAGCGATCGGCAGTAAACGGGCTCTGACGCTTTAGCAGCCGGCTGGTCATCAGATAGACGGTATCGCAAAGCGGCAACCCGAACAGCCACACCACCGCGATCGGGTGAATGATGGCATCGGGTGGCTGCGACGCGTCGACAGCAAACCACACCAGAATAAAACCCAAAACCAGGCTACCGGCATCACCCAGAAACACCCGCGCCCGCTTTTGCCAGGGCATACGCAAATTAAATACTAAAAACCCCAGCACGCTGCCAAGCGACAGCCATAACAGAACAGTCGCCCCGGACTGCGTGAGAGCCCCCACACCAAGCAAAACCGCCATCAAAACCGCGGCAAAACCGCCGGCTAGACCGTCCATGCCATCAATCATGTTGACGGCGTTGATGACGCCTACAGCACCAAAGATCGTGAAGGCAACCGACCACTGATCGAGGGCTATCCGGCCCCAGCCGCCAAGGTTACCCAGCTGCTCGATCTGCACATCGCCCAACAGACACATACCAACCACCACGGCCAACGTCTGTAGCGCGAGACGAACCAATGCAGAGACGTGCCGTCGGTCATCCAGCGCCCCCAGCAACAACAAGGTGCCTACGCCCACGGTGAAGCCGGCAAACTCAAGACTCGGCACCCAAAATAAACCGCCAACCAGTATCGACACCGAAATCGCGATGCCCCCACTCAACGGCGTCGAAAAATCGTGTTTTTTACGTCCCCCGGGGTGGTCAACATGCCCAGTGCTAAGACAGAGTGGCCAAAGCATCAAAATCAGCGCGCTACACAGCGCAAAAGCAATAAAGGCCGGTAAAAAAAGGCCCATTCAAGATCCCTCAAATAAGTTATTTCAATATTATGCAGTTACTTACACATTGCATATGAAAAGAATATGACAAACGGCAAAAGCCCTTACAACATCAAGAATTATTCCGCGCCCGGCTCCGCTCGCTACCAACGACTATGACGACTCGACGCGCGAATGCCTAATCCTCTGGCGGGCCCGCTCTACACGAAGTAGACACATGCCAATCACCGAAAGGCCGGAAGACACAGGCAGACAACCGTGCAACCCATCAGGTCAATGAGAGAGCGGTGCGCTGCGACCTCAAACAAGCGCGCAACGGCCGAACACTCCGGTTATACGCCGTAGTAATCCCGATACCAGTCCACGAATCGTGCAACGCCCTCGGACACATTCGTCTGCGGTCGATAGCCTACTGCCTCGAACAGGCCGCTTACATCGGCGCTAGTGGCCTCAATGTCTCCGGGCTGCAGAGGCAGCATATCTTTCTTGGCCTCAACACCCAGGCATTCTTCTAGCCGATGGATATAATCCATCAACGGCACCGGATTGCCGTTACCAATATTGTAAATACGCCAAGGCGCACAGCTAGTGCCCAATGTCGGCGCATCGCTAGACCATGTCGCATCAGGCTCGGCGGGCGTGTAGAGAATCCGCACCACGCCTTCGGCGATATCGTCCACGTAGGTAAAATCACGGCGGTGCTGGCCGTGATTAAATACCGGAATAGGTTCACCTGCCAGCATCTTGCGCGTGAATAGAAACAACGCCATGTCGGGCCGGCCCCATGGGCCGTACACGGTAAAGAAACGCAGCCCGGTAGTTGGTAACCCGTACAGGTGCGAATAAGAGTGAGCCATCAACTCGGTCGCGCGCTTGGAGGCTGCGTAGATCGCTGCCGGATGATCAGCCGAACCCTGCGGCGAGAACGGCATATCCGTCGACAGGCCATACGCCGAACTGGTCGACGCATACACCAGATGCCCAACCTTCGTATGCCGACAGCCCTCAAGCACGTTCAACGTGCCGGTGACGTTGCTATCAATATAATCGTGCGGATGCGTCAGCGAATGCCGCACACCCGCCTGAGCCGCCAAGTGCACCACGCCATCAAACTGATGCGCTTCGAACAACGCCGGCATAGCTTCGCGGTCGGCAATATTCAAATGGACGGATTCGAACCCATCACGCGCAATCAGCCGATCCAAACGTGCCTGCTTGAGCGATGGGTCGTAATACGGATCCAGATTATCGATGCCGACAACCGTCTCCCCCCGATCCAACAACAAATGCGCGACATGCGAGCCGATAAAGCCGGCAGCGCCAGTGACAAGTACCTTCATAAACACTATTGCCTAATGAATTAGCCGCAGCAAGCCATGGCTGCGCGCCGCACAGTATAGCGGACGCAAACCACGAACCCAGCGCCCTGGCTTAAAGCCGCCCGTCCGTCTCGGTCACAGGAAACGCGTACTTCACGTCGTAAACGATATGGTCAGACTTACAGAGTCCACGAATCGCGGCGGCTCCCATCTGCTGAAACTCACGATGAGCAACGGCGACCACAGCAGCGTCATAAGTTCCTGCCTCAGGCGACTCGACAGTGCGCAAGCCATATTCATGCTCGACCTTGGCTGCATCCGCCCAAGGATCGTAGACATCGACAACCACGTCCATTTCTGTGAGTTCGTGCACTATATCCACCACGCGCGTGTTGCGAATATCCGGGCAATTCTCCTTAAAGGTGATGCCCATCACCAGCACGCGCGCACCGTGTACTTGGATCTTACTCCGAAGCATGAGCCGGATGACCTCATGGGTGATGTAGCGTCCCATGCCGTCGTTGATACGGCGCCCGGCCAGAATCATCTCGGGATGATAGCCCGCGGCCTGGGCCTTATAAGTTAAATAGTAAGGATCCACGCCAATACAATGCCCACCTACCAGGCCAGGCCGAAACGGCAAAAAATTCCACTTGGTGCCTGCGGCCTTCAACACCTCTTCGGTATCGATGCCAAGACGGGTGAAAATCTTGGACAGCTCGTTCACCAACGCCACGTTGATATCGCGTTGTACGTTCTCGATCACTTTCGCGGCTTCCGCGACCGCGATGCTCGGCGCGCGATGGATACCGGCCGGCACGATCGTGCCGTATAACGCCACCAGATGTTCCGCCACCGCATCGGTCGAGCCGGACACCACCTTAGTAATATTCGCCAACCCGTGAGCAGCGTCCCCGGGGTTCGCCCGCTCGGGGCTATAGCCCACGAAGAACCCCTCGTTGAATACCAGTCCAGAGAGCGAAGCCAAAACCGGCACGCAGCGCTCTTCAGTCGCGCCCGGGTATACCGTGGATTCATAAACAACGATATCGCCGGCTTTCAGATACGGCCCAATGGTACGGGAGGCCGCCATCAACGGCTCGAAATCCGGCACCTTGGCATCGGTGACCGGTGTGGGCACCGTCACCACATAGATATTCGAAGCGGCCAGGGCCTGCTCGTCGGCTGAAAACCGTACAGAAGAATCTTGGAGGTCTTTCTCGCTCACTTCCCGCGTAAAATCATGGCCGTCGGATAACTGTTCGATGCGCCGCGCGTCAATATCAAATCCGAGCGTGTCGTAATGACGACCAAACGCCACCGCGAGCGGCAACCCGACATAACCTAAACCGATTACGGCGATAGACGCCGGGCCGTCGAATTGATCCATCGCTGCCATGTAATACCTCTAAAGAACTTGGTGGGCTCAAATCCGAGCCTCTAAACCCTGTAACTGATTTGAAGCGATCGCGGCTTTGGCAGAATAGCCCACTGTGCGCGATCGCCGGCGTGCATATTAATCGCATACCGCCACTACGCCCAGCACATATTACTGATCTGTTTGCGGCTGCTAGCGAACACTAAAAGTCGGTAATATCACAGCTTAATACCTGGACATTTCGGCCATAGACTGGGCCCGGTTCCGGAACAAACGGTAATCATGCAATGAAAATACTCGTGACCGGCGGCGCCGGCTTCATCGGCTCACTCTCATACGCCACTTGATCGCAGAAACGGAACAAGAAGTCGTAAATCTCGATGCCCTGGCCTACGCAGCTAATCTAGAAGCACTCGAAAACGTCTCGAAAAGCCCACGCTATGCGTTCGAACATCTCGATATCCGAAATACCACGGCGTTCAACCGCGTGTTTGAAACACATCGCCCAGGTGGCGTAATCCACCTAGCGGCCGAATCCCACGTAGACCGATCGATCGACGAACCTGCAAATTTCATTAAGACCAACATTGTCGGGACGTTCAATCTGCTAGACGCATCGCAAGCTTACTATGATAGCCTCAGCAGAACTAAGAAAGACCGGTTTCGCTTCCATTATGTATCAACAGATGAAGTGTAGGGATCGCTGGGCGCCGAAGGGTTGTTTACCGACACAACGTCTAGCGCCCCGACTTCGTCTTATTCGGCCAGCAAGGCCGGCTCAGATCACCTCGTGTGCGCCTGGCATCAGACCTACGGGCTGCCGGTCTTACTCACGAACAGTTCCAACAACTACGGCCCCTGGCAGTTCCCGGAAAAGCTCATTCCATTGATGGTGCTCAACGCGCTGCACAGTCGTAGCCTGCCCGTCTACGGCGACGGCCTGAACACACGTGACCGGCTTTATGTCGAGGATCACGCAAACGCTTTGATACGTGCGTTCGAATACGGCCAAACTGGCGAGCGGTACAACATCGGTGGCCAGAACGAAGTAACCAATATCGAACTGGTAAACACGCTATGCGCCACGCTCGAGGAACTGGCCCCCCGACGCTAAAATCGGCCCACGCCAACAGCTCATCACGTTCGTCGAAGACCGTAAAGGCCATGACCAGCGCTATGCCATTGACACCACTAAAATGACCTATATCTTGAGCCGGCATACCCCAGAAAGACTCGAAAGCGGCCTGCGACGTACAGTACAGTGGATTTTGGACAGTCCTGAGTGGGCCGAATCCATTCGGAACAACGGCTATAACAGGCAGCGCCTTTGCCTGCATCCGAGCAGTGGCGCTAGGTCGGCGAGCCGAGTATGACAACAAGCTCGACTCCGCCAAGCGCATCCGACCAGCGGCCTACGGTATTGTTCGTCGCCAATACAGACTGGTATCTGTTCAACTTCCGGCTTAACCTGCTACATGCCGCTCATGCGGCCGGCTGGAATGTGCTACTAGCCTGCCCGAAACGCGCGTACGCCAAGGCCCTCGAAGAGGAGGGCTTCGTTACCCATCATATCCCCTTCGATACAATTGGATTCAAACCGACACAAGAGCTTAACGCAATGCGCGCATTGCGGCGGCTCGCGCATAGAGTTCGCCCGCAGGTATTCCATCTGTTCACGCTCAAGTGCGTTCTATACGGCAGCTTGGCGGCGCCGCGCGGCGAGGTGCAGACGATCGGTGCGGTGACCGGCATGGGCCATCTGTTCACCACTCGAAGCTGGCGTACTTGGCTGCTCAAGACACCCGTGCTGATCGCGCTGCGCCGAGCGATCAAACGCTCGCGGACCCAACTCGTGTTTCAGAATGATGCCGATCGTGACGAATTCGTGGCCTACAAAATTGTTGATAACGAGCATACAGCCGTTATCCGCGGCTCAGGCGTGGATTGCGAACGCTTCAAACCTCGCCCGGGGCGTCGATCACAGTCGCATGTAAAATTGCTTTTTTGTGGTCGCCTAATCGCAGAGAAAGGTATACGCGAGTACCTCGCCGCAACGGCCCGCCTGCGTAAATCCGGCCGAACATTCGAAAGCCAGATCGCCGGGGCGCCCTATCCTGGCAATCCCAGCTCGTTAAGCGACGCAGAAGTCGAAAAGCTGCAGAGCGAAGGCAGCCATATATTTCTTGGGCAACACGAGGATATGGCCGCACTTTTTGCTGATAGCGATATCGTGGTGCTACCGACCTATCGCGAAGGCACTCCCAAGGCGCTACTCGAAGCGGCCGCCAGCGGCTGCATTATCGTAACCACCGATATCCCCGGTTGCCATGGGATTGCTGACCCGGGAGTCAATGGCCATCTCGTACCGCCAAAGAAAATTGCCCCGATCGTCGTGGCGCTCGCGAAGATACTCGACGCCACACCGCAAGAGCGCCAGCGAATGGGTGCCGAGTCGAGGCGAATCGCCGTCGAACGCTTCAGCGATCGCGAAGTGAATGCAAAAACATTAACTTTGTACCGTCAGCCGGCTCAAACGCCCCCCCCCTCATAGGTGACCTTGTCCCTGAAAAGCGCGGCGAACAGAACTAGAGAAATCCGGCCATTTCGATCACGCTGAAAGGCGGAGGAAATGGACCATGGAGAAGTCGAAGTACACCGACGAGCAGATCGCGTTGGCGGTCAAGCAGACCGAGACCGGGACACGTGCTGAAGAGGTCTGTCGCAAGATGGGCATCTAGCAGGCCACGCTCTACAACTGGAAGAAGAAGTACGGGGGCTGAGCGTGAGCGAAGTGCACCGGCTCAAGCAGCTCGAGGAAGAGAACAACCGCTTGAAGAAGCTCATCGCCGATCTGAGCCTGGATAAAAAAATGCTCCAGGAGGTGCTGCGAAAAAAGCCCTGAAGGCAGCCCGGCGCCACGAACTGGCAGACTGGCTGATCAAGGCGTATCGGGTGAGCACGCGACGCTCAACAGCGATGCTGCTGATGTCCAGTTCGTCGTAATACTACAAGGCGCATCCGCGAGACGATCGCGCCGAGCGGGCTCGGATCAAGGAGATCGCTGAGACACGGCTACGGTATGGAATGCCGCGTATTCAGGTGCTGATGCGCCGCGAAGGCTGGATCATCAATCACAAGAAAACGTATCGGATTTACTGCGAAGAAGAGCTGAATCTGCGGCGCAAGCGAGCGAGACGACGGGTGGCGGCTATGCACCGGGAATCACGGTCTACAGTCGAAGCGCCGCACGAGGCCTGGGGCATGGATTTCGTATCTGACGAGCTGTTCAACGGGCGTCGGATTCGGCCCTTAAATGTAGTCGACAGGTAATCTTCCCAAGAATTAACGCGGGTCAGAAGTGGAATTTTCTCGTACCCTGAACCGAAGAGGTTCCCGTGAAGAAATCCCGCTACACCGACAGCCAGATCCTGGCGATCCTGAAACAAGCAGAGGCCGGCACGC
>NZ_AYKG01000052.1 GCF_003788585.1 Salinisphaera japonica YTM-1
GCCCGTATGAAACGGTAACAGGCCCTCGGCCCGCTTGTCTGAAAACCGGTAGTTTAGCCCGAGCTCATTGCTGGCCGAACCCATCCGCCACGGCCGTGATGATCGTGACCATGGCCTCTGCTCCGGGATCGACATGTCCGGCCAGAGCATCGGCGCGGACATAGGCGGCACGCCCGGCACCCGCCTGGCGCATATCGGCAGTGGCCTCGGCGCCAGCGCGTGCGGCCGCCGCGGCCTGCTGCCAGCCGTGTGTCGACAGACCGGTGTCGGCCAAAACGTCGAGTGCCGGGCAGAGCGCATCCAGCAGCGTCCGATCGCCGCGGGCCGCCCCACCGTGGTGCTGCATGCGTGCCACGCCGGCGGCCAGTGCGGCGGCCAGATCCTCGCCATCAGCCAGGGCGTTGCCGGTCGCGGTCGCCAGTATCGAAAGCAGCACACCGGATGAGCCGCCCATGTCGCGCGCCAGAATATCGCCGATCTCACGTGCCATGCGGGCCGGTTCACCGGTCGACAGCCGCTCGCCGTCCAATGCGCTCGTCACGGCGTTTGCGCCGCGCGCGAATGCGGTGCCGGTGTCGCCGTCGCCGGCCGCGGCATCCAGATCATCCAGGCGCTTTCTGTCGGCAACAACCGCCTGACAGACGGCGGCCATGCGTGCTGCCATCGACGCATCCTGGGCACCCGCCGCATCTGCTGAATCGGCCGGCTGATTCAGGGTGGCGCCTTCGATGGCCTGCACATCACACGCGCCCGGCCAGCCGATCGCCGCGACAGGCGCGGCCAGGGCCGTGCGCCGGGTGTCATCGAGTGCCAGCAGCGTGATCGAGAAACCGTGCATGTTCATCGAGCTCATCAAGGGCGCAGGCACGACAGCGGTCTCGATCAGCCCGTCCGGCGCCTGGGCGATGACCTCGTTGAGCAGCACATGCATCTCCTGGGTCGAGCAGCCGCCCATGTTGTTGACCAGCACCGCACAGGGCTGCCCCGCCAGGCCGGCATCGCCTGTTTTGTCGAGCAGCGGCGCAAGCGCCAGGGCGACGGCCTCGCGGGCATCAGCCGGGGCTACTTCACGCACACCCGGCTCGTTATGAATTCCCAGGCCCAGCTCGGGCGGGCGGGCCTCACGCGTGGTGCCCGGCAAGGTCGCGCTGGATAACGCGAGGCCGATGGAGGCCATCGAAACGGCTGCGGCTTCGGCCTGGCGATGCACCTCGGCCAGTTCGGCGCCGCTGGCCGCCGCATGGCCGGCGATCTTGTGCACCAGCACGGTACCGGCCAGCCCCCGAGCGGCCACACTATCGGGCAACGAGATATCGTCGGCCACGATCACGGTCTCCACCGCATACCCTTCGCCGCGGGCGCGCTCGGCGGCCAGGCCGAAGTTGAGCCGGTCGCCGGTGTAGTTCTTGATGATGAGCAGGGCCCCGGCCGGCCCGGTCGTGGCTCGAATGGCGGCCAGCACGGCTTCCACGCTCGGCGAGGTGAACAGATCGCCGGCGACGGCTGCCGTAAGCATGCCCTGGCCCACGAAGCCGGCATGGGCGGGCTCGTGGCCGGCCCCGCCGCCGGAGATGACGGCGACACAAGCGGGGTCGCGCTCACGATCGATCGCGATACGAAACGCCGAATCGCGCGCGGTCAGGGCAATCGGTGCGATACGGGCCAGGCCGGCCAGCGTATCGTCGACCACGGCATCGGGGTCGTTATAGAAAAAATCCAAGATGAGCGCTCGCGAGATAGAAAACAGTGGATCACCCGATGGTGCGCCGGACCGTCGTCGACGCACAACAGGCGACGACCACGCGCAATCCGGTTAGGCTGGCCGGTATCGTTCGACGACTGTCTCGGCAGACAAACGCCATGTCCGACACTGACCGTATCGCGATACACGACGCCGCCGGCACGTCGCAGGTGTTCTGGGGCGAGCATCAGATCGCCAAGACCACCGCTGCGCGGGTACTGGCCGAAACCGGCTACCCCGAGCGGCTGTATATCCCGATGGACGCTGTGGCCACCGATATGCTGGTGGTCTCTGACACCATGACCCACTGCCCGTACAAGGGCGATGCCACCTACTATCACGTGCATATCGACGGCGAACAGCTCGACGATGCGGCCTGGTGCTATGCCCGGCCCATCGATGCCGTGGCCGCCATTGCCGGGCACCTGGCCTTCGATCATCACGCGCTGACGATCGAACGCCCGGACTGATCGCCGAGCCCACGCGGCCCGGCCGGGCCAACCCCGGCTGTCTTTTCCTTTACGGCATGAAACCCGATGTTGATCACCGTCATTCTGATCGCCGTGACCTGTGCGGTCTCGATCACCTGTTTTTCCAACCAGTCGTTGACCGAGCGCCTGCTGCTGTGGCCGCCGGGCGTGGCGCGTGGTCAGTACGACCGGCTGGTAACCAATGCCTTCGTGCACGCCGACGGCGCACATCTGGCTTTCAACATGATCACGCTGTTTTTTTTCGGGCGCGCGGTGGAGCCCTTTGTTGAACGCTATATCGGTATCGCGGGGTTCGTATTGTTCTATCTGGGCGCGGCCGTGGTGTCGGTCATACCCAGCACCATCAACCACTGGAACGACACGCGCTATCGCAGCCTGGGCGCGTCGGGGGCCGTGTCGGCGGTGCTGTTCGCCTTCATCCTGATGGCGCCCTGGACCACGATCTATGTCTTTTTCATTCCTGTGCCGGCGATCCTCTATGCCGCGGCCTTTCTGGCCTATGGCCTGTACGCCGGGCGCCTCGGGCATGACCACATCAACCACAGCGCGCATCTTTGGGGTGCGGGCTTCGGCGTGGTCTTTGCGCTGGCCATCGAGCCGCGCCTGGCCGGCGTGTTCGTCCAGCGCCTGATGAACCCGTCGTTCGGGTTCTGAGTGATGCTGAAACTGTTGTTCTGGGGCGGCCTGCTGGCCCTGATCTTCTTCGGTTTACGTGCCCGCTATCAGCGCTTTCGTCGTCGCATGCGCGGCGAGCCCGAACCCGAACAACAAGGTCCCAAGACCGTCACGCTCATCCTGATCGCCATCGGCCTGGTCTATGGCGGCGTCATCGTCTTTCGCCTGGCGACCGACGGCCTGGACGGAATCTTCTATTGAGCTTGGGCCCGCTTGGCCTTATCATCTCGCGCTTGCCGCAGCTCCCTTCGTCTAGCGGTCCAGGACGTCGCCCTCTCACGGCGAAAACACGAGTTCGAGTCTCGTAGGGAGCGCCAATAACTTGGCGGCTTACGGCTATTGCCTCGACCGGGTTTTATCTTTGCGCCGCAGGCGCCCCCCGGTTACTCCCCGCTTTTCTGAATAGCCGCAATAACGCCGCTCGGATCCTGTTGTATTGCAAGCAGCAATACGGCGGCCGGCCCGCTTGGCTTGCGCCTGCCCTGCTCCCAGTTGACCAGCGTCCCTTTGCTGACGTGAATCAGGTTCGCAAATTTTTCCTGCGATAACTTCGCTGATTCGCGGATCGCCTTGATCTCGAATGTGTTAATGACGTGTTCGCGCGCAGGCGTACGCTCGCCCTTCACGATCTCATCGGCTTCTTGAACGCTGTCGAGAAGCTGCGCAAAAAGATTGTTATCCATACCGCTCACCAAGTAGAGACTATTTGCTTCAACGTTTTCTTCTGGTCATCGGTCAGGTTTTCTTGCCTGGATTTCTTGTAGGCCAAAAGCATGATGATTTGATCGTGCGAACGACGCCAGAAATAGATCACACGGATACCGCCGCTTTTACCGGTATTCGGTAATGCCCAACGGACCTTTCTGATTCCACCTGTGTTCTGGATTAAAGCGCCCGCATCCGGGTACATCGCCAAATAATGCTGCAGCTTGGAATAAGCATCATCATCCAGAATCTGCGTGATGCACTGGGTGAAAATCGATGTTTCGGCGATAACCATCGCTGGATAGCATATACGCCAGCGGCATACATGCGCCAATGGCGCATGGCCTGCGCCGCGATATTACGCGCTTTCGGGGTTCGCTATCCTAGATCAGAGCACTCACGACAAAGCAGTCGATATGCCCCATCTCGTCACGCACCGGCCCCGTCTGGCCCGTCCGGGATCTACCGATACCCGCGACACGGGCAACCACGTCTGGCAGACGATCAACGCTTACAGCTACAAGCTGGGCGGGTTGTGCTTTGTGGCCGGCAGTGTCTTTTTCTTTCCGAGCCTGGCCGCCTATATTGCGGTAGGCGACTGGCTGTTCTTCGCGGGCTCGCTGCTTTATCTGCTGGTCACGGGCCACGATCTCCTGGAAGTGCATCAATACTGGCGGGCACATCCCACGCATACCGGTGCCGACACCATCGAGCGGATCGCGGCCTGGAGTTATGTATTAGGCACGCTGGCGTTTGTCGCCGGCTCGCTGTGTTTTCTGCCGAGCCTGGAATGGATTGCCGCGGGGGCCGTCTGTTTCATTATCGGCTCGATCGCGTTCATCGTGGGCGGGCTGGTCAACGTGTTGCAGGTCGTTGAAGCGCCGTCGTTGCTGTATATGCAGCTGTTCAACGTGACCGTGGCGCTGTTTCTGATCGGCTCGGCGTTGTTCACCGTGGCCTCCATTCCGTATCTGTGGCAGCTGGCCGATCCGGCCGATACCACCATCACCCGGTTTGCTGCGGCCCAGTTCGTGACCGGCAGCCTGTTGTTTTTCGTCGGCGGCGTCGTGACCTATTACCGCGGCCTGGTGGGCAACAAGCTGGCGGCCTGGTGCCGGGCCGGCGGCATGGAAACAGCCTTCATCCATCTGCTGCGCGACGAGATTCAGGAAAAAAGCCGGATCAAGGCGCGCGATACCAAGCGATAGCATCGCGCGTATCGTCATGCGATGAGCCGGGTCGCGATCGCCCGCAGCACGGCCAGCTCGTCAAACAAAAGCTGTAGGAGATGAGCGGCCCGCCGCGTGGCCGGATCGACGTCGCCGCCCAGCTCGGCCAGGGCGTCGTAGCACAGCGCGGCCTCGCGCGTGTTGCCGCTGATTGTATCGCCCCGGACGAGCGCGTTGCCCATGTGCTCCCAGGCATCGGCGATATGCGCCACGCTGGTGGCCAGCGTCGTTCGCGCAGCCTGACTTTCGGCCAGCCGCACGCGATGCGCCCCCAGCGCCGATAGATGCCCGATCACGGTCTGTGAGGCGGCCAGCATCTCAAGCGCTTCGCGGTTGTCGGCCCGATCGCCGTGCGGATCAGCCAGGGCCGTGGCCACGTGGCCGGCCAGCGCTGCATCGGCGTTGTGGGCGGCCCGCCGGGCCACGCGATAGGCCAGGTCATCGGCGCGGCCGGCGTCGCGATACTGGGCGAACAGCGCGCGTAGATAGGCCGCATGGGCGGCCAGGGCATCAGCCAGACGATGATGCAGCTCGCGCTCGCGCCAGTCCGGCCAGACAAAGAACATGGCCAGTGCCGCCAGGCCGCCGCCGATCAGCGTATCGACCAGGCGCGGCACGATCAGATCATAGCCGCTGCCGACCTGTTCGAACGCCAGCAGGACCAACACGCTGATGGCCGCAGCCGCCACGAAATACCGCCGAAACCGGGTGGCAAAGAATACCGTGCCAGCGATCACGATCAGCCCGAACTGAATCTCTTGCATCGCGAACAGCTGGAGCAGCACCCAGCCGATGACCAGCCCGGCGAGCGTGCCGCCGATACGCTGGCCCAGGCGGCGTCGTGTGGCGGCGTAGTCGGGCTGGCAGACCAGCAGCGTGGTCAGCAGGATCCAGTAGCCCTGGGCCGGGTGAATCGCGAGCAGCAGCCCGTAGCCGGCCAGCAGCGCGATGGACAGCCGCAGGGCATGACGAAACCGGGCCGAAGCCGGGGTCATGGCCGCCATGATGCGCCGCCCGGCCTCGGCCACCGAGTCCGGCTGCGGGTCGGCCAGTTCGGCCGTGTCGGCCTCATGGCGCGCCGGGCCATCGTCGGCGACGCGGTCGATCAGCGCATCGAGATTGACCGCGATATCGGCCACGGCCGCTCGGGCATCCGCCTCCCCGGCCGGGCCGTTGGCCTCGCGATAAGCTAACGCAGCGCCCAACTCGTCGCTACGCTGTCGCATACGCGTATCGGCGGCCGAGGTCGTGTCGTAGCGAAGCGTTTCGGCCCGTGCCGACAGGCCGCGGCCAATGGCCTCCAGCAGGCGTTGGCAGCGAAACATCACGTCGCTATGAAAAAACGCATCGCGCAGGCGCTGATACGGATAATGCGCCGAGCTGGCCCGCTCGTGGATATCCTGGGCCGCCAGATAGAACTGCAGGTTGTCCTGCATGGCCGAGCGCGAGCGCCGACCGGACAGCCGGTCGATCAGCGCCAGCCGCGTGTCGTTGAGCGCCGCCACCACGCGGGCGTTGTCATGGGCCAGATCGGCGCGGCGCGCGGCGACATCCACGTCGCCGGAGGGCTCGAACAGCCGGGCCTTGGCCGCCAGATACGCCGCCAGCGCATCGTACAGGCGTGCCAGGGACTGGCGCACCGGCCGATGCACGAACACCGCCTGCCAGACCAGTGCCAGCACGCCGTAACCCGCGGCCCCGGCCACCAGCAGGGCCGGCTCGACCCAGAACGCACGCGGCGGGCCGGTATGCTGCGACACACCGATCATCGTATAGATCGCCAGCAGCAGCGTGGCCCGCCCGATCGTGGCAAAACGCACGCTGGCCGCCCCCAGCATGACCAACGCGAAGCTGCCCACGCCCAGGGCCAGCGCGAACAGCGCGTGGCGCGTGACCAACAGCTCCACCAGCAGCGCGGCGACGGAAAAACATGTCAGCGTGAGCAATAACGCCCGGGCACGGCGCCGCCAGGAGTCATCGGTTTCGGCAATACCGGAGGCGATGACGCCCAGCATTAACGGGATGAGCTGGTCATCGTGGCCGGTGAGCGCGGTATAGCCCATAACCGCCGACAACGCCACCAACACGCGAATGGTGTCGGCAAAACGATCGAAGGCGATGAAACGCGTCAGCCAGATACCGGGCACGGGCGCACAGACCAGAGAGAACCGAGGCCACAGTCTAGGGCCTGTTGCTGTTTCGTACGAGTCCGCGCCAAGTGCTGTTTTGTGGCAAGACGAGGCGTAGCCCACTTAGCGTGTCGCTCTGCGCAAGAGGGCTAGAACGCTGGATTGCCAACGTGTCGTAAATTCTAGGGCGCTTGTCCCGAAGGGTTGGGCCCAAAATCTGGCCATGCCG
>NZ_AYKG01000053.1 GCF_003788585.1 Salinisphaera japonica YTM-1
CAAAGCGTTACGAGGCCAGCGAGACCGACTATTTAGATGGTTTTTCTGGGTGTTCGAAATCGATATCGAAAAGGCCTTGCGGCCTGATAATGGTTTCGGATAGACTGTACGGCCGAGAAGCGGAAACGTCAGTCACGTCAAAAACGGTTTGAAAATTATTTCAAATCAAGTGTTGACGGCCCGGCAAAACGACGTATTATATGCGCTCTCGCAACGACTTAAAGCTCTTAACCGAGCCGGACAGTCGCCGATCTTTAACAACTTGTAAGTGACTTGTGTGGGTGCTCCTGTGGGGTGGCAATAAGCCATTACCCAAACAGAGCATCCAAGCAGCATAGCTTGGGATTGATGCTCGCGTGATTGAAATATCACGCACCAGTTAGATAGTAAGTATTTAAACTGGAGAGTTTGATCCTGGCTCAGATTGAACGCTGGCGGCAGGCCTAACACATGCAAGTCGAGCGGAAACGACATCTTCGGATGGGCGTCGAGCGGCGGACGGGTGAGTAATGCGTAGATATCTGCCTTTTAGTGGAGGATAACCTGGGGAAACTCAGGCTAATACTGCATAATCTCTACGGAGCAAAGCGGAGGATCTTCGGACTTCGCGCTATTAGATGAGTCTACGTCTGATTAGCTAGTTGGTGCGGTAACGGCGTACCAAGGCGACGATCAGTAGCTGGTCTGAGAGGATGGTCAGCCACACCGGGACTGAGACACGGCCCGGACTCCTACGGGAGGCAGCAGTGGGGAATATTGGACAATGGGCGAAAGCCTGATCCAGCCATGCCGCGTGTGTGAAGAAGGCCTTAGGGTTGTAAAGCACTTTAAGCAGGAAAGAAAAGCGCCGGGTTAATACCCCGAGCGTATTGACGGTACCTGCAGAATAAGCACCGGCTAACTCCGTGCCAGCAGCCGCGGTAATACGGAGGGTGCAAGCGTTAATCGGAATTACTGGGCGTAAAGCGAGTGCAGGCGGTCGCGTGTGTCGGGTGTGAAAGCCCCGGGCTCAACCTGGGAATTGCATCCGAAACTGCGTGACTAGAATATGGTAGAGGAAGACGGAATTCCACGTGTAGCGGTGAAATGCGTAGATATGTGGAGGAACACCAATGGCGAAGGCAGTCTTCTGGGCCAATATTGACGCTGAGGCTCGAAAGCGTGGGTAGCAAACAGGATTAGATACCCTGGTAGTCCACGCCGTAAACGCTGAGAACTAGACGTTGGATGACATAGTCGTTCAGTGTCGCAGCTAACGCGTTAAGTTCTCCGCCTGGGGAGTACGGCCGCAAGGTTGAAACTCAAAGGAATTGACGGGGGCCCGCACAAGCGGTGGAGCATGTGGTTTAATTCGATGCAACGCGAAGAACCTTACCTGCCCTTGACATCCTGTGAACCTCTTGGAGACGAGAGGGTGCTTTCGAGAACACAGTGACAGGTGCTGCATGGCTGTCGTCAGCTCGTGTCGTGAGATGTTGGGTTAAGTCCCGCAACGAGCGCAACCCCTATCCTTAGTTGCCAGCATTAAGTTGGGCACTCTAAGGAGACTGCCGGTGACAAACCGGAGGAAGGTGGGGACGACGTCAAGTCATCATGGCCCTTATGGGCAGGGCTACACACGTGCTACAATGGCAAGTACAAAGGGTATGCGAACTCGCGAGAGGGTGCCAATCCCATAAAGCTTGTCCCAGTCCGGATCGCAGTCTGCAACTCGACTGCGTGAAGTCGGAATCGCTAGTAATCGCAGATCAGCAATGCTGCGGTGAATACGTTCCCGGGCCTTGTACACACCGCCCGTCACACCATGGAAGTCGGCTGCACCAGAAGTGGCTAGTCTAACTCTTCGGAGAGGACGGTCACCACGGTGTGGTCGATGACTGGGGTGAAGTCGTAACAAGGTAGCCGTAGGGGAACCTGCGGCTGGATCACCTCCTTTAGAGATAGCTATTGCTGTCCCATGGGAGTGCCCACACAAGTCACTTACAATGAAAGCGGTTAACCGGCTTCGGTCGGTCATCGAGCTTGGGTCTGTAGCTCAGTTGGTTAGAGCGCACCCCTGATAAGGGTGAGGTCGGAAGTTCAAATCTTCCCAGACCCACCAATTTTGCGTTGCTCGGCGTTGCTTGAACACTCACGTGCTGACGCACGCATCGTATTCAAGCGCCTTGATCAACCCAAAATTATGGGGCCTCGATCTACTACGGGGCTGTAGCTCAATTGGGAGAGCACCTGCTTTGCAAGCAGGAGGTCGTCGGTTCGATTCCGACCAGCTCCACCATCATCGAAATCACAATAAACGAGTTATCGTTTGTTGTGATTTTGTATCACCGCTCTTTAACAATCTGGTGCAATCGAACACTGCATTCTTAACAGAATGTATGAGTTGCTCATAAGACTTTGAGCGCGAGAGCGCTTGAGGTTATATGACCAAGTGACCAAGCGCACATGGTGGATGCCTTGGCGACAGAAGGCGATGAAAGACGTAGTAGCCTGCGATAAGCTTCGATGAGTCGGCAAACAGACATTGACTCGGAGATCTCTGAATGGGGAAACCCACACGTTTCGACGTGTATCTCATGATGAATACATAGTCATGAGAGGCTAACCCGGGGAACTGAAACATCTAAGTACCCGGAGGAAAAGAAATCAATTGAGATTCCCTGAGTAGCGGCGAGCGAAACGGGAACAGCCCTTAAGCTCTTATCGTGTTAGTGGAAGTGTCCAGGAATGGCACGCCATAGAGGGTGAAAGCCCCGTACACGAAAACGCGATTAGAGTGAAAACGAGTAGAGCGGGGCACGTGTAACCTTGCTTGAATATGGGGGGACCATCCTCCAAGGCTAAATACTCTCTGTCGACCGATAGTGAACAAGTACCGTGAGGGAAAGGCGAAAAGAACCCCGGTGAGGGGAGTGAAATAGAACCTGAAACCGTGTGCGTACAAGCAGTCAGAGCTCGATTCGTCGAGTGATGGCGTACCTTTTGTATAATGGGTCAGCGACTTACTTGTCAGTAGCAAGCTTAACCGTCTAGGGGAAGCGCAGGGAAACCGAGTCTTAATAGGGCGATTAGTTGCTGGCAGTAGACCCGAAACCGAGCGATCTATCCATGGCCAGTGTGAAGGTCGGGTAACACCGACTGGAGGCGCGAACCCACTAATGTTGAAAAATTAGGGGATGAGCTGTGGATCGGAGTGAAAGGCTAATCAAGCTCGGAGATAGCTGGTTCTCCTCGAAAGCTATTTAGGTAGCGCCTCGTGTATTACTGCTGGGGGTAGAGCACTGTTTCGACTAGGGGGGCCATAAGGCTTTACCAAATCGAGGCAAACTCCGAATACCAGCAAGTATGAGCACGGGAGACACACTGCGAGAGCTAACTTCCGTAGTGGAAAGGGAAACAACCCAGACCGCCAGCTAAGGTCCCCAAGTCATGGCTAAGTGGCAAACGATGTGGGAAGGCAAAGACAGTCAGGAGGTTGGCTTAGAAGCAGCCATCCTTTAAAGAAAGCGTAATAGCTCACTGATCTAGTCGGCCTGCGCGGAAGATATAACGGGGCTAAAGCCATGCACCGAAGCTGCGGACTTGCACATTGTGCAAGTGGTAGAGGAGCGTTCCGTAGGCCGTGAAGGTGTGCCGTGAGGCATGCTGGAGGTATCGGAAGTGCGAATGCTGACGTGAGTAACGATAAGGCAGGTGAAAAACCTGCCCGCCGAAAATCCAAGGTTTCCTGCGCAACGCTATTCGGCGCAGGGTGAGTCGGCACCTAAGGCGAGGCCGAAAGGCGTAGTCGATGGAAAACGGGTTAATATTCCCGTACCTCGCATAACTGCGATGGGGTGACGAAGTAGGCTAGGTTGGCCGGGTGATGGTTATCCCGGTTTAAGCATGTAGACAGCGTGTCCAGGCAAATCCGGATGCGTAATGTCGAGACGCGATGACGATCGCCTAAGGGCGAGAAGCAATTGATGCCAAACTTCCAGGAAAAACCTCTAAGCTTCAGGTTATGCAGACCGTACCCCAAACCAACACAGGTGGATAAGGTGAGAATCCTAAGGCGTATGAGACAACTCGGGTGAAGGAACTCGGCAAAATGGCACCGTAACTTCGGGAGAAGGTGCGCCCCCAGTAAGTCAAACCCTTTACGGGCGTAGCTGAACGGGGCCGCAGAGACCAGGTGGCTGCGACTGTTTACTAAAAACACAGCACTCTGCTAACACGTAAGTGGATGTATAGGGTGTGACGCCTGCCCGGTGCCGGAAGGTTAAGTGATGGGGTTAGCTTAGGCGAAGCTCTTGATCGAAGCCCCGGTAAACGGCGGCCGTAACTATAACGGTCCTAAGGTAGCGAAATTCCTTGTCAGGTAAGTTCTGACCTGCACGAATGGCGTAACGATGGCCACACTGTCTCCACCCGAGACTCAGTGAAATCGAAATTGCTGTGAAGATGCAGTGTTCCTGCGGCAAGACGGAAAGACCCCGTGCACCTTTACTATAGCTTTACACTGGATTTTGAATATTTTTGTGTAGGATAGGCGGGAGGCTTTGAAGCGTTGGCGCTAGCCAGCGTGGAGCCACCCTTGAAATACCGCCCTGAAATATTTGAGGTTCTAACCTCGGTCCCTTATCGGGATCAGGGACAGTGTATGGTAGGTAGTTTGACTGGGGCGGTCTCCTCCCAAAGAGTAACGGAGGAGTGCAAAGGTACCCTCAGCGCGGTCGGAAATCGCGCAACGAGTGCAAAGGCAAAAGGGTGCTTGACTGTAAGACCGACGGGTCGAGCAGGTACGAAAGTAGGTCTTAGTGATCCGGTGGTTCTGTATGGAAGGGCCATCGCTCAACGGATAAAAGGTACGCCGGGGATAACAGGCTGATTCCTCCCAAGAGTCCACATCGACGGAGGAGTTTGGCACCTCGATGTCGGCTCATCACATCCTGGGGCTGAAGCAGGTCCCAAGGGTATGGCTGTTCGCCATTTAAAGTGGTACGCGAGCTGGGTTTAGAACGTCGTGAGACAGTTCGGTCCCTATCTGCCGTAGGCGTTCGAGATTTGAGAGGATCTGTCCTTAGTACGAGAGGACCGGGATGGACGTACCTCTGGTGTTCCTGTTGTCACGCCCGTGGCATTGCAGGGTAGCTACGTACGGAAGGGATAAGCGCTGAAAGCATCTAAGCGCGAAGCCCACCTCAAGATGAGATCTCGCTAGTCCCTAGAGGACTCTAAAGGGCCGTCCAAGACGAGGACGTTGATAGGCCAGGTGTGTAAGTACAGCAATGTATTGAGCTTACTGGTACTAATTGCCCGTGTGGCTTGGTCATATAACGCTCAAGCGCTTTTGACCCTCATACAACGCAGTGTTCGATTGCATCCAGATTGTTAACCCGTTTGCCTGGCGGCCATAGCGAGTAGGAACCACCCGAACCCATTTCGAACTCGGAAGTGAAACTACTCTGCGCCGATGGTAGTGTGGGGTCTCCCCATGTGAGAGTAGGTCACCGCCAGGCTCTAATCGAAAAACCCCAGCCCA
>NZ_AYKG01000054.1 GCF_003788585.1 Salinisphaera japonica YTM-1
GGCGCTCGGCGTTGAACGGTCGTGGGAAAGCCCACCGTCAGCGCCGGCTGATGCGACCGAACGCCGCACCCAGAGCCCGGCCAACGCCTTGTCCTGCAATGGACGTCATGGGCGATCTATTGCACTATTAACACCGGCTTACGCATCCGACCAATGTCTTATCGGCGTATGAATAACGGCGCGGTAGCAATGCCGATATCCGCTCCGACCAACCGGTCGGTTCGGCGGATCGTGCCACCGCGCCCGGAATGCCGACACGCCTGTGCTCGGCTTCGACCAACCGTGGAATGTCGTGTCCATGAATAAAGGTAATCTCGCGCACGCTACAAAGCTCTGTCTGGGGCTTGGCGTACTGATCGTTCTGGCAGGTTGTAGCCAGAGTCCGGTCCAGGATCCGTTCTGGTTCTTGCATCCGAACGGGCCGATCGCTCGGGCATCGATCTTCTATCTCGTTGTTGACGTGTTGCTGCTTTCCGTCGTGATCGTGCCGGCCACCGCGCTGGTGATCTGGACGTTCTGGCGCTATCGACGCGGCGGCTCGGGTGAATATGACCCGACCTATAATCACTCGATCCCGATCGAGGTGATCGTCTGGGGCATTCCCCTGCTCGTGGTCGTGGTGCTGTCTTATTTCAGCTATCACGGCGCCCGTGATGTCGCCCCGTACAACCCGGAAGTGCTCAACGAGATCGATGACAACGGCCAGGCGCCGCTGCATATCCAGGTGATCGCCACCGATTGGCAATGGTTGTTCATCTACCCGGATCAACACATCGCCATGAGCAATCGCCTGGTGGTGCCGACCAATCGCAAGATTGCGCTGGAGCTGACCTCGGTATCGGTGACCAACGATTTTTACGTGCTCAAGGTCGTCAACCAGATCTACATGATGCCGGGCATGCGCACCAAGCAGCATTTCCTGGTGGAGCGCCCGGGCACGTATCAAGGTTTCTCGACCGAGTTCTCGGGCCCCGGCTTCTCCTGGATGAACTACAAGATGCTGTCGGTACCGCCGGACGTGTTCGATCAATGGGTGCGACGGGCGCGGCTGTCGGGCAACCGCATGGAATGGAAGCAGTTCAAGCAGTTTGCGAAGCCGACGATCAATACCGGCAATCAGTGGTCGCTTTATAGCGATATCGACAATGACCTGTTCACACACGTCATTCATGCCGTCAACGACGGGACGTTGAAGTACACCTGGCCGGCACGTTTTTCCGAAGACATGACCTCGGCCGAGTTCGAACGTAAGTTCGGCACCGGTGATGCCCAGGCCAATCCGGATGGCACCACCGCCGACGCGCCGCAGAACACTCCCGATCGATAAGGGCAGCAACATTATGTTTATGGACGTACAAGGGCCATCGAACGCGTTGTTCGGACGCCTGCCCATGATTCTGGATCTGCACTACGACAATCCGTGGCTTATCTTCGCCGCGGGCCTGGTCGTGATAGGCGGTATCGGGATCGTCGGGCTTTTGACTTATTTCAAACTGTGGGGCTGGCTCTGGAAAGACTGGCTGACCACTGTCGATCACAAGAAGATCGGCATCATGTACATCATCGTGGGCCTGGTGATGCTGTTCCGTGGCTTTTTCGAAGCCGCGATGATCCGTACCCACCAAGCCATGGCCGTGGGCCCGGATTCGCCCGGCTTTCTGGGCGCGGTACACGGGTATCTCACGCCGTTTCATATCAGCGAGATCTTCACGGTGCACGGCACCATCATGATCCTGCTGGCGGTCACGCCGATTCTCGTGGGCTTCATGAACCTGATCGTGCCGATCCAGATCGGCGCCCGGGACATGGCCTATCCGTTCTTGAACGCGGTGGGCCTGTGGCTGACCACCGTTGCCGCCGCGCTGTGCATGGTGTCCCTGTTCGTCGGCTCGTTCTCGCATGCCGGCTGGGTGGGCCTGACACCGCTGACACAACTCGACTACTCGCCGGGGGTCGGGGTTGATTACTGGATATGGATCATTCAGATATCCGCCATCGGCTCGACGGTGGGTGCGCTCAACCTGATCGCTACCATCCTGAAGATGCGCGCGCCGGGCATGACCATGATGCGCATGCCGATCTTCTCGTGGACGACGCTGGCCACCAATATCATCGGCCTGACCTCGTTCCCGCTGCTGACGGTTGCCCTGTTCCTGCTCACGCTGGATCGTTACATCGGCACGCATTTCTTCACCGCCGATGGCGGTGGCAACTTCATGATGTACACCAACCTGTTCTGGCTCTGGGGCCATCCGGAGGTGTATTTCGTGGTGCTGCCGGCGTTCGGGTTCCTGTCGGAAATCATCCCGACGTTCTCGGAAAAGCCGCTGTTCAACCACACCAGCATGATCGTGGCCACGATGGGTATCGCGGGCGTGTCCTGGCTGGTCTGGCTGCACCATTTCTTCATCATGGGCGCCGGGCCACAGGTCAACACCTTCTTCTCCATCGCCACCATGCTGGTGGGCATCCCCACCGGGGTGAAGGTCTTCAACTGGGCCTTCACCATGTACAAGGGCCGCGTGCGTCTGGAAGCGCCGATGCTATGGGCGTTGGCCGCCGTGCTGATGCTCATCGGCGGCGGCATGACCGGCATGATGCTGGCCATCCCGGCGATCAACTATGTCTCGCATAACAGCGTGTTCGTGGTTGCTCACTTCCACAACATGTTCCTGATCATCGCGTTCGCGATCTTCGGGGCGGTGACGTTCTGGTGGCCCAAAGCCTTCGGCTTCTATCTGGACGACCGCCTGGGCCGGATCTTCTTCTGGCTGTTCTGGGCCGGCTCGGTCTTCGTGTTCGTGCCGATGTATGCGCTGGGCTTTCTGGGCATGACGCGTCGGCTGGATTACATCGCCCATCCGAGCTGGTGGCCGCTGCTGGCCATGGAAGTCATCGGCATCGCGCTGTATGTCGCCTCGGTGGCTGCTTTCGTGCTGCAGATGTATATCTCGATTCGTGATCGCAAGCAGAACGCCGTGCGCACCTCGGACGCGTGGGAAACCTCGCGCAGCCTGGAATGGCTGACGCCCTGCCCGCCGCCGTTCTACAACTTCGCGGCCTCGCCGATCGTGCACTCCAACGACGAATGGGCATGGCGCCGTGAGCATGGCATCACCACGCTCAGGGCTGAAAAGTACAACGACGTGCACATGCCCAAGAACAGCGCGGTACCGGTGGTACTGGCGTTCTTCACCATGGCGTTTGGCTTCGCCGGGGTCTGGCGCATCGAGTGGCTGTTCGTGGCCTCCATCATCGGCATCACGGCCACGCTGGTTTTCCGCATGTTCCAGAAGGACATCGACTACAACATCCCCGCGGCCGAGGTCGAGGCGATGGAGAACGAGACGTTGTCGAACATGGATACCGAGGCCCAGGAAAGCGTGCGACAGACCGGCGAGCTCGAAGATGGCCCGGTTCGTGACGGCCACGCGCATAACGCTTGAGGAGTACGAAAAATGTCTCTTGATGCCAACAAAGTGACCGACACGAGCCATATTCAGCTCTTCTCGGACAAGCCTGATCATCACGATTCGATCAGCCTGCGTTCTCTGGGTTTCTGGCTCTACATGATGAGCGACGCCATGATTTTCGCCGGGCTGTTCGCAGCCCACGGCGTCTATCTGGAGGCCTACGGCACCAGCAATATCACGGCCGACCAGGTCATCGACCCGGTCACCGCCCTGCTGCCCACGTTGGTGTTGTTCGCCAGCGTGCTGGTTTTCGGCATGGCGAGCGTCGCGCTCGCGCGCGGCGACAAGGCCGGCACCGTGCGCTGGATGCTGGTTTCGCTGGCGATGGGCGTGTTCTTCCTGCTCGACGAAACAGCCGAGTTCGCCAGCCTTGCCAGCGAGGGCGCCACGCCACAGGCCAGCGCGTTTCTCTCGGATTTCTGGACCATCATCTGGGTACACGCCGCCCACGTCTTCTTCGGCCTGATCTGGATGGCCGCACTGACGATCCAGATTGCGCGTGAAGGCTTCACCGAAGGCTCGGTGGGGCGTTTCATCAACCTGCGTATCTTCTGGTTCTTTCAGGCCGTGATCTGGGTCTGCGTCTATGTCTTCGTCTATCTGATGGGAGTGAGCTGATGTCTGCCCATGAATACGATCCGCTCGATCATCCCGAGGTTCGCTCGGCCAGCATGTTCAAGTACGGGCTGGCGTTTTTCATCGGCATGGCGCTCATGGTCGTGGCATGTGTCATCACCCTGGATGACGGCATGAGCCAGCTCGCCACGCTGATCTGGATCGGCATTCTGGCGTTGATCGCGGTCTGTGCCCAGCTGTATCTGTTGTTCAAGCTGGACTTGTCGAAGACCATGATCTGGCACACCGTGTCGGCCGTCGCCACGATTCCGCTGTTCTTCATCGCCATCGTGCTGACCATGTGGATGTTCCATCACCTGGAAATGCGCACCATGCTCGGCGCCGGCTGACACAGCCGCTTCGTTGCCGTTCATGCATAAAGCCCTGCTCTGCCGAGCGGGGCTTTTCTCTTATGGGGCCTCGTTCCTCAGGCAATCCGCCGATGGGCGCCGATAAACGCAGATGGCGGACGAGGATTGAGTCGTTTCGGCCGTGGGGCGCCACTAGTTTTCGAAGCTTCGTTCTTTTAAAACTATCCGCAGATTTCACAGGTTGCGCAGATTCTTGGCGGTTTGCTTTTGAGTCGTTTCGATATGCGGGCGCTACGGTTTTCGAGTCGTTAGGCTAGTTTTTTATTCGCAGATGGACGCCGATGACCGCCGATGGCGGATTGGTTCCGCTTCCTCGATGCTTCTGGGCGCCGCTGCTGTTTCCGGCTTCGTTCTTTGAGAGCGCTCCGCGCGTCTTACGGTTTGCATGAACTTATGATCGGCACTGCATGGCTGTTTTGATCGTCGCGGATAATGCACCCGCTTGAATGAACAAACTTATCCTCATCTAGCCGCTTACGCCGCTTGCACTCGTGGCGCCAACGAGCAGGATTCGAGCGACGCTAGATACCATCTCGCCCGACTGAAACCAAGCGGCTCACCGAGCGATCTGAGGCTGATA
>NZ_AYKG01000055.1 GCF_003788585.1 Salinisphaera japonica YTM-1
CGCCCGCGCGAACGCGCGGCGCAGTTCATGATCCGTAACCCGAACGCCAACAGGCTTGTTCGCCGGCGTTAGAAGTATCTTGCCTTCTGTCTTATTTGCGCTTATTCGCGTTTATTTGCGGACAGGATAATCCGCTGGACAGCGATGACCGATTTTCGGACACGATCAACAAGGCCGTCAGTCTAGGGGCTGTTGCCGTTTCGTACGAGTCCGCGCCAAGCGCTGTTTTGCGGCAAGACGAGGCGGAGCACGCGCCGCGCAGTCGTTCTGCGCTAGCGTGCTAGAACGCTGGATTGCCGCAAAACAGCGCTTGTCCCGAAGGGTTGGGCCCAAAATTTGGCTATGCGGCGTTGCTCACCTTGATCGTGGCACGCCAGAGCCGCGGCTCGCGCCTTGCCTAGCCAAATTTTGGGCGCCAACGCGGCGCTCGTACGAAACGGCAACAGCCCCTAGGCGTGTATCGCACCGAGCAGGCCGGGTCGCGAGGCGCCGGTTACGCGCGGGGCGTTGCCCGGCCGGTTGGCCAGGCGTTCACGGGCCAGCCAGGCGAATGCGATCGCCTCGACCCAGTCGCCTTCGACGCCGAGATCATCGGTCGTCGCGACCCGCGCCGGCGCGACGTGTACGGCCAGGCGCTGCATTAGATGTCGGTTATGGGCGCCGCCGCCGCAGAGATAGACCGTGTCGGAAACGGGCGTCATCGTTCGTAGCCCGTCCGCGATCGTGCGTGCGGTCAGCTCGGCCAGGGTGGCCTGTACGTCCACAGCAGCTATCCGATGATCGAGAGCCGCCAGATGCTGCTCCAGCCAGGCCAGGCCGAACAGATCACGCCCGGTGCTCTTGGGTGCTGCACGCGCGAAGTAGGCATCGGTCAGCAGCTGCTGGAGCAGGGTGTCATCGATGCGCCCGGCCGCTGCCCAATCGCCGTCGGCGTCATAAGACAGGCCGCGATGGCGGTGTATCCATTCGTCCATCAGGCCATTGCCGGGACCGGTATCGAACCCGCTGATACGCATCACGTCTGTGTCCGCACCGGCGGGCAATAGGGTGATGTTGGCGATGCCGCCGATGTTGACCACGGCGCGGGCCTGATCGGGCAGACCGAACAGGGCGCCGTGACAGGCACAGACCAACGGCGCGCCCTGGCCGCCGAGTGCCAGATCCATGCTGCGAAAATCAGATACGACGATCGTGCCGGTATCAGCGGCGATACGCGCGCCGTGGCCGATTTGCAGGCTGAAGCCCAGCGTATCGTCCGGCGCGTGCCAGACCGTCTGGCCGTGGCTGCCGATGGCATCCACGCTTTCAAGCGAAACATCGGCTCGGTCACACACGGCATGCGCTGCCGCCGAGGCCCAGCGCGCCACGGCTTGATCGAGCCGGCCGTACTCAACAAACGAGAGCCGGTGATCGCCAGCGTTGGCCGCCAGCAGCGCGTCACGCAGGCCCGGCGGCGGGGGGGCGCTGTAGGTTGCCAAAACGCACAAACCCGGCCCGCTCGGGGTGAAATCGACCAGTACGGCATCCATGGCATCCACGCTGGTGCCGCTGATCAGCCCGATATAGCGGTCGCCCGAAACAGGCTCATCTCGTGACGACACCTAGCGCTCGGCGGCATCGGCCAGTTGAATATCGCGGCTCGGGGCATCGAGCGCGGCGACAAGCGGGGTGGCCGTCTTTTTGAACTGCGCCAGGGCGCTACCGGTCAACGGCGGCTCGCCGGGCAGTTTTACGGTCTGCGGGTTGCGCGGTTTGCCATCCACGCGGAATTCATAATGCACGTGCGGCCCGGTCGCCAGGCCGGTCATGCCGACATAGCCGATGACTTGGCCTTCCTTGATCTTGTCGCCGACCGACAGGCCACGGGCAAAGCGCGACATATGAGCAAAACGCATGGTGACGTGTCGATCGTGGCGCAGCTCAACCATGTTGCCATAGCCGCCGTTGCGCCCACGAAAGGTCACGCGGCCC
This sequence comes from Salinisphaera japonica YTM-1, assembly GCF_003788585.1. Classification (GTDB taxonomy): domain Bacteria; phylum Pseudomonadota; class Gammaproteobacteria; order Nevskiales; family Salinisphaeraceae; genus Salinisphaera; species Salinisphaera japonica. Next base: position 1,972 of record NZ_AYKG01000055.1, read on the forward strand.
GAGCCGGTGGCACGAATCGGCGCGCCCTGAGGTGCTGCAAAATCAGTGCCCTCGTGCCGCCGAAGCCGGTGTAGTACCGGGTGGCGACGCTTGAGATTGAACGGCGAGCTGATACGCGTGAAATCGACCGGGGCACGAACGAAAGACCGCTGCATGGGCTTGCCGTCAGGCCGATAGTACTCGCTGTGGCCGCTTGGGTCGGTATACCGAATCGCGCGAACATCGTGGGTACGGCCTTTCAGGGCAGACGCCAGAAGCGGGCCGGTTCCCACGCGTTGACCATCGCGATACAGCTCGTCGTAGGCCACGACGAAACGATCACCGGCCTGGATGTCCCGGCCGAAATCGATATCGAAGGACAAGACCTTGTTCAGCTGGGCGATCTGCTCGCGTGACAGGCCGGCCGCGACGGCGTCCTTGTAGAACGAGTGTCGTATCACGCCACGGGCATAGGCACGGCGATGCTCCAGCGCCTTGCGCGCAAGGTCCCCGGTGAATGCGTCGCCGTTGCGGGTGAGCGTGATCGTGCGCGCTGCGTCGATCGGGTAGACCAGGTTCTGTACGCGCCCGGCGGTATCGGCCTCGACTTGAAGATGCGCGCCGGCCCGCAGGCCGCGCGTGAAATAGGGGCCGAGCTCAGGCATGTGCGCGATGCGCAGCGAATCCATATAAGACAGCCCGGCCCGCTCGAAGGCCAGCGACAACGTGTCGCCTTGCTCGATATCTACCGAACGCCAGCCCGGATGCGCCGCATCGCCGATGAGATCACTCGCCGGGGCCATGGTCAGCGTATCGGCGATCGCGCGCCGGACTGTCGGTGCCCCGGGCGCTTGAGACAAGGGTTGAATCAGGTTGACCGGTCGCACGCTGGCAGCGCTCGGGCCCTGTGCCACAGCGGGTACGAGCCCTGGGCCGGTATCATCGACATAAGAGGTGGGCGCGGTGTTATCGGCCTGCTTGTTATCGTCCGGCGACGTATAGAAGCCGTACCAGACACCGGCCGCGGCCAGAGGGATAAGGCCAAACGGCAGACAGCGACGCAGCCGGCCGGGCTGTGCGCGCGGCGCTGATTCGCGCAGCCACAAGTAATCCTGATCGACCAGTCTGCCCATAGACACCGTCGTCCTGTTGGTTCGAGATGCGCAACGCCCCCTGTCGCGTCCCGCTGTTGACGCCATAAATGAGCATAGTGTCAACGGTTTGGCAACTTTTTTGATGCCCGGCGCGTTGGTCTGGAAAGCCGGGGCCTGGGGTATTGATCCGGGGCGGGGCGCAGCAAGCGCTGTAATCATCAAGCCACTTACGCGCTCGCAACCAGCATTGCTAGTCGCACGCGCATGGATGCCGGCTGCCGGATTCGGTAGCATTCCCGGCTCGCACGCGCGTGCGGGCGATCCAAATTGATATCTTCAAGCCGGCCTGATGTTTCCATCAAAACACCCGGCGATCACGGAGCAAGCGTTGAGCGAACAATCCTGGGCCGAAATCAAGCGCGGCACGGACGAGATCATCCCGGAGGCAGAGTTTCGGGCGCGTTTCGAAAACGCCGCGGTCAACGGCACGCCGCTGATCGTCAAGGCCGGTTTTGATCCCACGGCGCCCGATCTGCATCTTGGGCATACCGTTTTGCTCAACAAGATGCGCTGGCTGCAGGACATGGGCCACGACATCGTCTTTCTCATTGGTGATTTCACCGGGCGTATCGGGGACCCCACCGGCAAGAACGTCACCCGCAAACCATTGACCGAAGAGCAGGTCGAGGCGAATGCGCGGACTTATGAGGCTCAGATCTACAAGGTTCTTGATCCCGCGCGCACGCGTGTCGTGCTGAATTCATCCTGGCTGAATGAATTCTCGGCCGCCGATCTCATTCGTCTGGCCTCGTCTCATACCGTGGCTCGCATGCTTGAGCGCGATGATTTCAGCAAGCGCTATCAGTCCAACCAGCCGATCGCGATTCACGAGTTCCTCTATCCGCTGCTCCAGGGCTACGACTCCGTGGCGCTGAATGCGGATCTGGAACTCGGCGGCACGGATCAGAAGTTCAACCTGCTCATGGGGCGCCACCTTCAGCAGGCCCAGGGACAGGCACCACAGGCCGTGCTGACCATGCCACTGCTGGAGGGTTTGGACGGCGTGAACAAGATGTCCAAGTCGTTGGACAATTACGTGGGCATCGACGAAGCGCCGAACGAGCAGTACGGCAAGTTGATGTCGATATCCGACGATCTCATGTGGCGTTACTACGAGCTGCTGTCGTTCGAGCCGATCGATACCGTGGCCGACTACAAGGCTCAGGTCGCCAACGGTGAGAATCCGATGACCTACAAGCACCGCCTGGCCCGGGAGATCGTGGCCCGATTTCACGAGGATGCAGCCGCAAGCCAGGCATACGACGCGTTCGTTGCCCGGTTTTCCAACAAGATCGTGCCCGAAGATATTGCGGTCACGCCGATCGCCGTCGATGACGCTGGCATGCAGATCGCTGCATTGCTCGTCGCCTGTGGGCTGACCCAGAGCAATGGCGAGGGCATGCGCCTGATCAAACAGGGCGCGGTCCGTGTGGACGAGGCGGTAGTGACCGACAAATCCGTGTCCTACGTCGCCGGGCAAGAGCTCTTGTTGCAGGTCGGCAAGCGACGAATTGCGCGGGTTGTTCTACAGCCTGCGTAGACCGGGACGTGGAAAGCCCGGCATGACGGGCTTTCGAAACCACGGCCAACTTTTTCACAGAAACCTGTTGACCCGTGAGATTGAATCCCTAGAATACGCATCTCTCGCAACGCAGCGAGGCCCCAAACGCCGGCAACGGCGAGGCCAACCAAAGCGTTACGAGGCCAGCGAGACCGACTATTTAGATGGTTTTTCTGGGTGTTCGAAATC
>NZ_AYKG01000056.1 GCF_003788585.1 Salinisphaera japonica YTM-1
GGTTACCAAGCGATCCCCGCGGGTATTTGACCCGCAGGATCGGTAATGGGTTTGACAAATCACGCAGCGGGCACAAGATTCTGTGGCTGGTGTGCAGTGATGATGCTCGTATCATGTCGATTCCTTATCTGCGTCTTGTTGTCGTGGGCTGGCTCGTCGCGGCGGGTCTGGGAACTGATTCGGCACTGGCCCAGTCATCCGGCAACGACGGCGCGGAGACATTTCCAGTCTTCGACACCTCGGCGATGCGCCGGCTTGTGCACGGCCATCGTCAAAACCTCGATCTGGCAGCCGGGGCGCTGCCGTTGGGCCACGCGCAGGCTTTTTTCGGCGTCGATGATTCCAGCAGTGCAACGCGGCGTTATCTCACCAGCGGTCTCGAATGGCAGGCGGCCTCATCGGCCAGCCCGCTCGACTTGCGTTTTAGCGGGATGCACACCTCAAGCCGAGGTGCGGCCGTAGGCGGGCAGACGCTGCTGCAGGCCACCAGCAATTTTGATCTCGGCGGCGGCGCGTTCGTGCCTGATCTGTCGTTCATGACGGCGGAAGTCGATGGTTCCGGGCCGGCCGGGGCCAGCCTGTCGGGACGGGCCAGCCGCTACGGCGTAAGCGAAGATTACGCGGCCGGCGGCTACCACCTGGGTTATTTTTCGGCCAGCTCGGGTTTTGATACCTGGGGCAGCCCGCTTGCCAGCGTTGGCCGGGGTGTCGAGCTGGAAAGCCATTACGATGGCGACTCGGGTTGGCGCGTGCACAACACGTTGCGCGTGCACGACCGCACGACCGAAAGCGGCCTCGTGGACACGTTTACCATCAGCGGGCGCTATGCTCAGGCCGGCACCGGCCGGCCCTGGGCGCTGAGCGCGCAGTTCGGTAGCAAACGGTCGGCCGATCATCGCCCGGTCTCGCTACGTGTGGCCAGCCGAACACAATACTGGCGCGCTTGGCATGTGAATACCGCCATGGGCTGGTATCAAGGCGATGTCGTCAATCCACAGAATCGGCCTGTCGAGGGCGGCCTGTGGTCGTTGTCGTTCGATCGGCGTCTGGCGATCGCCGGTGTGGCTGCACGCCTGCGTCCGAGGTTCGCGCTTGGCGGCACCCAGAGCCGCGATAGTGACTATGCGGGCCTGGCTGGTGTTGGACTCGTGTTTCCGGGCATCGCTGATCAGTTCGCCATCAACATGGACTATGCCTCGGCCGGCTGGGTGCCGGCGACCCACGCCGGCGGTGATGTGCGCTTGTCACTGAACTTTACGAAAGATTCCGGTCAAATATTCTCACCACTGCGTTCTCTGATCGATCGGTTTTGATCCAGCGATGGCCGATGTGCGGCCGTGTTCATGGTCTGCTCATGCCGTCTGTCGTCAGATAGCGCGGCATATGGCTTGATACGGCGTGCCCGCGGGGCAATGGGCGCGTCGTGAATTTGTTCGAACAAGGAAAAGCGCATGCGTCTGGCTCGTTACTATCGTTCGACGGTTGGTCGTGCCGTCATGCACACGGGGCTTGTGCTCGTCATGGCACAGGCGGGCGGGGCGATGACGGCCCAGGCCGCCAGCGATCCGGCCAAGTCGGGTGCGGCCAACAAAGCCAAGAGCGCTGAAAGCGCGCCGCAGAAAACGACGCCCTATCAACAAGTGATCGATTACGCCGCGCTCGTATCCCTGGCCCGGCAGCGCGCGAAAAAAGATTACAAAGCGCCGCCGCCGGTGGGGGAGGCGTTGAACAAGCTTTCGCCGAACGACTACACGCGTATCGGTTACAAGACGGATCGCGCGCTATGGGCCGATCAAAAAACCGATTTCAAGACGCTGTTCTATCCGCCGGGCTCGTTCTACGAGCACGCAGTCAAGATCTACACCATCAACGATGACAAGACCGTGCGCTCGGTCGACTTCGACAAGCACGCATTCAGCTATCCGTCGCCGGCCGTTGCCAAGAAGATGCCGGCCGATGCCGGGTTTGCCGGTTTCAAGCTGACGTATCCACTGAACGACGCGGATAAACAGGACGAACTGGTCTCGTTTCTCGGGGCCTCTTATTTCCGTGCGCTGGCTGCCGATACGCGCTATGGCCTGTCGGCGCGTGGCCTGGCCATCGATACAGGCAATACCCAGAAAGGCGAAGAGTTTCCGAATTTCACGCGCTTCTGGCTGGTGGAGCCGGCCTCAGGTGCCAAGAGCACGACGGTTTATGCGCTGCTGGACTCACCGAGCGTGGCCGGGGCCTACAAGTTCGTGATCACCCCCGGCAAAAAGACGGTCACCGCCGTCGAGGCAACGCTGTTCACCCGCAAGGCAATCGACAAGCTGGGCATCGCCCCGCTGACCAGCATGTTCACTTGGGGGGAGAACAGCCTGACTCGCCTGGATGATTATCGCCCGGAAGCCCACGACTCTGACGGCATGCTGATTTCCGCAGCCAACGGCGAATGGCTCTGGCGGCCTCTGATCAATCCGCAGAAGCTCTGGATGAACCAGTACGATGCCAACGATGTGCGTGGGTTCGGCCTGGTACAGCGGGATCGCGATTTCGCCAACTATCAGGACATGGACTACGGCTACGAAAAACGCCCGAACGCCTGGGTACGTCCCAAGGGCGACTGGGGCAAGGGCCATTTGGAACTGGTGGAGATCCCGTCCGACTCCGAGGTCAACGACAATATCGATCTGTACTGGGTGCCCAGCGAGCCCGTCAAAGCCGGCCAGCGCCTGCACTACGCTTATGACGTGAGCTGGTCGGATGCCCCGATCGCGCCGCAATCGTTAGGGCATGTCGCGGCGAGTCGGATCGGCATGGCCGCGGTGGTTCCCGGGCAGCAGAAGAATCAGGTCAAGATCGCGATCGATTTCGTCGGCGGCTCGTTGACCAAGCTCACCGACGCGAACTCGGTCAAGGCACGCGTCAACGCCGCGCGCGATGTGACGATCAACAATATCCGGGCGGTGCGTAATCCGCACACGAATGGTTGGCGTCTGAGTTTTCTGGTGCCGACGAAGGCGCTCGAATCCCCGCTCGATCTGCGAGCCTATCTGGCCGATGCCAACGGCGGTGGCTTGACTGAAACCTGGAACTATCGGCTGGCCAATCCGTGAGCGTAGAGACCGCCGAACAGCGCGCGCCCATGCGCCGTGTCGAGGCTTATCTCGCCGCGCTCACGGATCACACATCGCGCCGCATTGCGCTGCGAGACACGGTCGCTGCCAAGAACCCCGATACGCCGGATGCCGCCATGGCTGCGTTGCATGATGCGCTCGCCGGCGATCATCACGGTATGGACGACCCGGCCGAGGCCGAGCTGATCGGCCGGATCGAGGCCGCCTACCCGGACCTGGCCGCGCGGCGGGCTGCGGATACGGGCAACGCCGGGTTGCGCGGCGGCTCAATGCCGGGCATGGCGCGGCGCTCGATGTCGCCAGCGGCCATGGATCGGCGGCCCTGGCGTTTCATTTCCCGGCTATTGCCCGGCCTGGATCGGCGTCTGCGCCTGCCACGGGCGGTGCCCAGCCGGCTGCGCGGCGTCGTGCGCTGGCGTCAGCTGGTGCTGTTCTTTCTGGTCGCTCTGCCGGCGGCCGGGGCGACGTTCTATATGTTGACCGTGCTGCCGCATCAGGGCGGTACGCCTCTGGAAGTCGTCATCCTGGGGCTCGCCGGGCTGCTGTTTGCCTGGATTCTGGTTGGCTTCTGGACAGCGATGGCCGGCTTTTTCGTGCTCTGGCAGGGCGATAAGTATCGGATCAGCGACGCGCCGGGGGCAGCATGCGATCAGGACATGTCGGCGGCACGAACCGCAATCGTGATGCCGATCTACGAAGAAGACGTAACACGCACGTTTGCCGGTCTACAGGCGATCATCGAGTCACTGGCGGCGACCGGCCGGCTGGACGAGTTCGATATCTTCGTGCTGAGCGACTCGGTCAAACCCGATACGATCGCCGCCGAGCAGAAGGTCTGGGCCCAAACCTGTGACCGGCTCGGCGCGTTCGACCGGCTGTTCTATCGGCGCCGGCGTGCGCGGGTCAAGCGCAAGAGCGGCAATCTGGCCGATTTCTGTCGTCGCTGGGGCGGGCACTATCGTTACATGATCGTGCTGGATGCCGACTCGATCATGATCGGAAGCACGTTGACCGCGATGGTCGATCGGATGCAGGCCAACCCGAGCGTAGGCCTGATTCAGACGCCACCAACGGCCGTTAACCGCGTAAGCGTTCTGGCACGTGTGCAACAGTTCGCCACGCGCGTTTACGGACGCATGTTCGCGGCCGGATTGCATTACTGGCATCTCGACAACGCCCATTACTGGGGGCATAACGCGATCATTCGCATCGCGCCCTTCATGGATCATTGTGCTTTGCCGCGCCTGCCCGGCCGTGGCGCGTTGTCCGGCGAGATCCTGTCACATGATTTCGTCGAGGCCGCGCTCATGCGACGGGCCGGCTGGGGCGTGTATGTCGCCTACGACCTGCCGGGCAGTTATGAGGAGGTCCCGCCCAGTCTGATCGATGAGCTCGGGCGTGATCGACGCTGGTGCCAGGGCAATATCCAGCATCTGCGCCTGTTGTTCTCCGACAATCTGGCCCCGGCGCATCGTGCGCTGTTTGCCAACGGCGTGATGGCCTATACCTCGGCAGCGATTTGGTTCGTGTTTCTGGTTCTGTCTTCTTTCGAAGCGGTGATGGAAGCCGTGACCACGCCGGATTATTTCCCCTCGCCCGGGGCGCTGTTTCCCGCCTGGCCGGTCTGGCAGCCGATCTGGGCGCTGACGTTGTTTTACGCCACGCTCGTGGTGCTGTTTCTGCCCAAGATTGTGGGCATGGGCATGATCATCGCCCGTGGTGAACACAAGGCCTTTGGCGGCGTGGGTAATCTGATCGGCTCGACGCTGATCGAGATCATCCTGACCTCGTTGCTGGCGCCGATTCGCATGTTGGCGCATACGGTCTTCGTGGCCACCACGCTGATCGGCAGGCAGGTCAAGTGGAACAACCAGCAGCGCGAGGATGCCACCGTGCCCTGGTGGGCCGCGACCCGGTTTCATTTGCCGGGCATGGTGCTGGCCGTGGCCTGGGGCGCGGTGCTCTATATCTATACGCCGGGCTTTTTTCCCTGGCTGCTGCCAATTTTGATCCCGCTCCTGATCGCGCCGGTGGTGACGGTTCTGACCTCGAGCGTATATCTCGGTCAGGCTATGTCACGTCACGGCCTGCAGCGTATTCCCGAAGAAAACGCCCCGCCGGCCGAACTCAGGCGTGTGGTCGAGCTAGGGGATGAGGCTGGCCCGGAGCCGAGCATGGCCGCCCTGGTGATCGATCCGCGGCTCAATGCCTTGCACGTGGCACTGCTTGGCCAGCCGCGCCGGCTGAGCGATGAGCTTGCAAGCTATCGCCACGAGCTTGGCGAGCGGCTGCTCGCCGAGGGCCCAGCCGGCCTGGATACAGGCGAACAGGCCGCGCTGCTGGCCGATCCGGGACAGATGCGTGCCCTGCACAGCGCGCTCTGGTGTTTGCCGACATGGCCGGATTGGGCCGCCGCGGCCTTGTGCCCTGACACCCGGGCGAGCGCATCGGTATAGTCGCGCCATTCGCCTAAAGACAACGCTGTTATGTCGCTGCATATCGTGATTCTGGCCGCCGGCCAGGGCAAACGCATGAATTCGGCTCTGCCCAAGGTGTTACAGCCGCTGGGTGACCGGCCGTTACTGCGCCACGTGGTCGAGACGGCCCAGGCGCTGGAGCCGGCGGCCATCCACGTGGTTTACGGACACGGCGGGGAGCGCGTGCAGCAGGCGTTGGCGGATATGCCGGTACGCTGGGTACAACAGGCCGAACAGCTGGGTACCGGGCACGCCGTGGCCCAGGCCATCGGCGATATCCCGGACGATGCTCGGGTGCTGGTGCTTTACGGCGACGTGCCTCTGGTGCGGGCGAACACACTGAATCATCTGGTCTCGGCTGCTGACAACGGTGCCTTGGCCTTGCTGACGGTGGTGCTGGCTGATCCCACCGGTTATGGCCGTATCGTGCGCGATGACGACAATCGCGTGCAGCGTATCGTCGAGGAACGCGATGCCGATAGCGCCGAGCGGCATATTCATGAAACCAATACCGGGCTTCTGTGTGCCGGCGCTGCAGCCCTACGCGACTGGCTATCACGGCTGACCGACGACAACGACCAGGGCGAGTATTACCTGACCGACTGTATCGCGCTGGCCGCGGCCGACGGCGTGCCGGTCACCGCCGGCCAGGCTGCCAGCGAGGCCGAGACCCAGGGCATCAACAACAAGCTGGATCTATCACGCGCCGAGCGCCTGTTCCAGCGTCGTCAGGCCGATGCGCTGATGGCTACCGGGTTGACGCTACGCGATCCGGCACGGTTCGATCTGCGTGGCGTGCTGCGGGCCGGGCGCGATACCGAAATCGACGTCGATGTGGTTGTCGAGGGCCGAGTGATCCTGGGGGATAACGTCTATGTCGGCCCGCATGTCGTGCTCAAGAACTGTCGGATCGAAAACGATACACGCATCGAATCCCACAGCGTGGTCGAGGGCGCGACGATTGGCGCACGCTGTGCCATCGGCCCGTTCGCCCGGCTGCGTCCGGATACCGTGGTCGCCGACCGGGCCAAGATCGGCAACTTCGTCGAAACCAAGAAGACACGCTTGGGCGAAGCCAGCAAGATCAACCATTTAAGCTATGTCGGCGATGCTCGTATCGGCCGCGACGTCAATATCGGGGCCGGTGTCATCACCTGTAATTACGATGGACTGTCCAAGCACGAGACGATCATCGAGGACGGGGCGTTCGTCGGCTCGGACTGCCAGCTCGTCGCCCCGGTCACGATCGGCCGTGACGCCACCATCGGTGCCGGCTCGACCGTGACACGCAACGCACCGGCCGATGCCTTGACGCTATCGCGGGTACGACAGAGCACCGTGGCCGGCTGGCAGCGGCCGTCGAAAAAGACAACCAAATAATCAACTTATCACCGGGGCAATTCTATGTGCGGCATCGTTGGGGCAAGTGCGCAGCGTGACGTATCGGCCATTCTTCTCGAGGGCCTGAGACGGCTCGAATATCGTGGCTACGACTCGGCCGGCATGGCGCTGGTCGATGATGGGGCGCTACGGCGACAGCGTGCCGTGGGCAAGGTGGCCGCGCTGGCCGATGCACTCGCCGACGCCCAGGCCGAGACGCCCGGCGACGGCCTGCCGGGCCGGCTCGGCATTGCCCACACCCGCTGGGCCACGCATGGCGGGGTGACTGAGGCCAATGCGCATCCGCATGCCTCGAGTGAGCGTGTTGCCGTGGTGCACAACGGCATCATCGAGAATCACGAGGCGCTGCGCGATGAGCTGGTGGCGGCCGGTTATAGCTTCACCTCGGAAACCGATACCGAGGTCGTGGCGCATCTGATCGATTTCTATCGGCGCACCGCGGCCGATCTGGCCGGTGCTGTCCGGGCGGCGGTGGATCGGTTGCACGGGGCCTACGCGCTGGCCGTGGTCAGTATCGACGATCCGGATACGCTGGTGGCGACCCGGCGTGGCTCGCCGCTGGTGCTGGGCGTGGGGATCGGCGAGCATTTCGTGGCCTCGGATCTGGCCGCACTGTTGCCGGTCACACGGCGTTTCGTCTATCTCGAAGATGGCGATATCGCGATCGTGCAGCCCAAGCATTTTGCGTTGACCGATTTCAACGGCCAGCCCATCGAGCGCCCGGTACAGGAATCCGAGCTATCGCTGGAAGCCACGGAAAAAGGTGGCTATCGCCATTTCATGCTCAAGGAAATCTATGAGCAGACCCGTGTTCTGACCGAAACCTGGCAAGGCCGGCTGGGCGATGACGGCCCGCTGGCCGCAGCCATCGGCCCCCAGGCCGAGGCGCTGCTCGCCGAGGTGGAATCGGTGCATATCGTGGCCTGTGGCACGAGTTATCACGCCGGCTGCGTGGCGCGTTACTGGATCGAGTCGCGTGCCAGGATTCCCTGCAACGTCGAGCTGGCCAGCGAGTTTCGGTATCGCAGCCCGGTGGTGCCCAAGAACTGCCTGTTTGTAACCTTGTCGCAGTCGGGGGAGACAGCCGATACGCTGGCGGCATTGCGCTATGCCAAAGCGTTGCCCAGCGGCGCCGGTTATCTGGCCACACTGGCGATCTGCAACAAGCCCGAGACCTCGCTGACCCGCGAATCCGATCTCATCCTGATGACCCGCGCCGGGCCGGAGATCGGCGTTGCCTCGACCAAGGCATTCACCACCCAGCTGGTCTGCCTGGCCATGCTCTCGGGCATGCTGGCACGCCCCAATGCGTCGGCGGTACATGTGGCCCAGGCATTGCAGTCGATGGGCTCGGCGATCGAGGCGGTGCTCGCGCTCGACGACACGATCGCCGAGCTGGCCGAAGCCTTCGTGGACAAGCATCACGCCCTGTTTCTGGGGCGCGGGCCGATGTATCCGATCGCGATGGAAGGCGCGCTCAAGCTCAAGGAGATCTCGTATCTCCACGCCGAGGCCTATGCCGCCGGCGAGCTCAAGCATGGCCCGCTGGCACTGGTCGACGACGACATGCCGGTGGTCGCCATTGCCCCGACCGACGACTGGCTGGAAAAGGTCAAGTCCAACCTGCAAGAGGTTCGCGCCCGCGGAGGGCGGTTGTTCGTCTTCGCCGACGAGAATTCGGGCCTGAAATCCGGCGAGGGGCTGACCGTGATCGACATGCCGCATATCGCAGAGGCGATCGCGCCGATCGCCTATACCGTGCCGCTGCAGCTTCTGGCTTATCACGTGGCCGTGGCCAAGGGCACGGACGTGGATCAGCCGCGTAATCTGGCCAAATCGGTGACCGTGGAATAACACGACAGGCGGCCCCGGTTCGGTTTCGGGCTCGGTCTCGTATGAAACGGCAACAGGCCCTAAGATAACCGGTCACATTGAGATGATCGGACAAGCCTACGATGAAGATCGTTGCCATCGGTGCCGGCGCCTGGGGCCGTAACGTCATTCGCAATCTCGAAGCGCTGGGCGTGTTGTCCGGCATCGTCGAGAGCAATAACGAGCGCCTGAACGCTTACGCCAGCGAGCATCCGGATTTATCACTGTTCGCGGACTGGCGCGCCGCCCTGGCTTCGGACTGTGACGGTGTGGCCATCGCCACACCCACGGCAACGCACTACGAAATCGCGGCTGCCGCGCTGGCGGCCGGCAAGGACGTGTTTGTCGAAAAGCCGATGACGCCGACATCGGCCCAGGCACAAGAGCTGTCTGATCTGGCCGAGCGCGAGGCGCGGGTCCTGATGGTCGGTCATCTACTGCTCTACCAGCCGGCAATCGCCTGGATGAAGGAATATATCGAGGCCGGCAAGCTGGGGACGTTGTTCTCGATTCGTCACGAACGGCTGAACCTCGGCCGCGCGCGCAGCGCAGAGAACGTGATCTGGGATATCGGCGTCCACGACATGGCCGTGATGCTCTATCTCACAGGCACGGCCCCCGACCGAGTTCGGGCGACCGGCCATCGCATGCTGGGCCTGGCGGTCGAGGACGAGGTGCATGTACATCTCGAGTTCGCCCACGGCGTGCGGGGCAACCTGCACACCTCCTGGCTGTGGCCCGAAACAGCCCGTCGTACGGTCCTACGTGGCTCGGCGGGCATGCTCGTCTATGACGAGATCGAGCAGAGTGTCACCCTGCATCGACGATGGATCGACGATCAGCTGCAAAATCACGATGAAGGCAGTGAGATCGTGCATCGCGGCGATGGCCAGCCCCTGGCGCTGGAGCTTGCGCATTTCATCGATTGCATGAAACGCCGCGAGACATCGCGCTCGAGCGGGCGCTCGGCGATCGCGGTGATCAAGACGCTCGAACGGATCAACGAGGCCGTGGCGCACTCATCCCGCTATGCGTATTAGCCCGGTTCATCTCTTGGACTGTTGTGTATCGATACGCTGTTGAAAACTAGCTGTGACAAGCCGGAATCGAGACAAACACGATCCAAGAGATTGAATCAGATACCGTCTCGTCCGGCTTCCGTTGGTTGAACCACGGCGTCGGCCCGCTATTAACAGCTGTTCGGCAAAAAACTAACGATCGGTCGTGGTTTTGATGAAAACCATCGTTTCTTCTTTTAAGCGATTGTTTTGCAAGCGATATATTTTTCTATCTTTATTCGTTAAATAAAAACAATCGCGCCCGGCCATCGGCTTTTCCTGGGCGTGTGTTATACACGATATGTGAAGTAGAAAAGCAGAAAAATTGCGGCGATTCGTGCAGTCGGCCACAAGTTTTCTGTATATCGAATATTTTAGCGAATACGGATTTTCTGCTTCTGCTATCGAGTGCACTTTTGAGAGCGAAGGCGCATGCCAAGACGTCTTCTCTAACGGCTTCAAGGCCGAAACCGCACCAAGTGCTGGGTTGACTGGGCTATGAAAAAATACGATCTGCCACGCTCTCCGTTCATTCGTGCGTTGGAGCCACGCCTGCTGTACGACGGTGCAGCCGCCGGTGAAGCGCTTCAAACAGCCACGGATCAATCGCATGCAGCGGACAAATCGACCAGCGACGCACAGACGCCGGATCAGCTGGCCCCGGAACAGGTCAGCCATGTAGCAACGCGCTCGCCGTTGGCCAAGGCGCTCGAGGCCAGTGCGCAGGCACGTGCTAATGGTGAAGCAGAGTCGGCGGCTGTCTTCGTCGATTCAAAAGCGTTGTCGGATGCCGACGCGACTACCAAGGCACTGTTCGAAGACGCACGAACCAGTGACAACGTCGATGTGTTCGTGGTCGATCATCGCAGCGCCGGCGTGGCCGATATCGAGGCCACACTCTCCGAACAGCCGCCTTATGATGCGGTCTTCGTGGTGGCTGACGGTCAGGGTAGTGAAGCCAAGATAGGGCAAAGCACGCTCGCCGATCTGTCGGCGGCACAGAATGGTCTGCTCAACGGCTCGGCCGTGTCGGTGTTTGATCGAGCCGGAGAGTCGATCGCGGCTCGTGACCCGGCTAATCTCTCGCTCGCCGATGGCGATACCACGCTGGCCTTATCCGATAGATCGGTCGATGCGTCGGGCGACACCGGTGAGATCGCCGCCATCAACGCCGCGATCGGTGATCGTGCCGGTCAGAATCTCGTCTTCGTCGATCGTAACGTGCAGGGCCACGAGGCGCTGGTCGCGTCCTTGGACAGCCGCGCCGAGATCGTCTATCTCGACGGCGATCGCGACGGCATCACGCAGATGCTGGAGGCCACCGCCGGCCGTCAGGATATTCAGGCCATCCATATCCTGTCCCACGGCGAAGCAGGCCAGTTCAGTCTGGGCAGTTCACGTATCAACACGGATTCGATCCGCGGCGAATACGCCGACGGGTTGGCCGAGTTGGGCACGCGCCTGTCGGACAGCGGCGATCTTTTGATCTATGGCTGTGACTTCACCGGCAACGCCGAGGGCATCGCGGCAGCCCAGGCCCTGGCAAGCGCCACGGGCGCTGACGTAGCCGCCTCCAGCGACGACACGGGCGCGGCGGCGCTGGACGGCGACTGGACGCTGGAAACCCATATCGGCGATATCGAAGCCGCCACGCTCGACGGTACCGATTGGGCCGGGCGTCTGGCTGATCCTATTAATCTGAGTTTCACCACTACGCCGACACTTGTCAGTGGTACCGATCGTCAAGTCGGCGCGGTATATCGTTTTGCCAACGTGGCCAGCGGTGTCGATGCGCTGGTTACGATCGAAACGCTCTCGAACGCTCAGATCACGGCGATCGACGCTAACCAGAACGGCGTCTCAGAAGCTTTCTCGCCGACCATTCAAGGCAATGGCGCCAACGGATTCGCTCAGTTCTCATTTCGTTTCGTAGACGCTGGCACCAACAATTCGCGGGTGGTCAGCTATACCGCGAGCGCCTTGGACGTGGATTCCACTGCGGAGACGATTCAGTTCCGCGGCGCGTCCTCGTTCACGCGGGAAAGCGACACGTTCGTTACTGCCAACGTCGACCGGCGAACCAGCAATGTCGATTTCCGCGGTGGCGGGCCGAGCGTGTCGCCGACTTCGCGCGATAACACGCGATATATCGTCTCGGCGGGCTACACCGACGTCACCGGCTTTGTCTATCGCGCCGGCGTGGACGGCACCACCGAGCGCCAGACCTCGCTGCTGTTCGAAAACATCAACTTCCGTAACGCCCAGACCTCGGTCTTGCCGGCTGCGCAGAACGATACCGTCTCGACGAGCCAGAACCGTGCTGTGACCGTCGATCCGTTGGCCAACGACACGCGGGGCAGTGGCACGACCACGATCTCCGACTTTCAGACCAGCACGAATAGCGGCGGCATCATTATTCGGGGCACCGATGGGCGTTTGGTTTATTCTCCGCTCAACGGTTTCAACGGGACCGATTCCTTCACCTATACGATTCGCGACAGCCAGGGTTTCGAGTCCACTGCCACGGTTACGGTCAAGATCGACAACGACCGCGACGGCGTCGTCAACGATATCGATGTCGACGACGACAACGACGGCATCCTGGACGTCAACGAGGGTTACGCACCGGCCGCACAGACCGGCACCTGGACCATCAACGGCAACAGCGCCACGATGAATCTGGGCAATGGCGTTATCGTTCGTGCCACAAGCCAAGGCGCAAGCGCATTCAGTAACACAAGTTTTAATCCGAACGGACAAGGGTTCTGGAGTGGCGATCTGGCCGGGGATCCTGGGTTAACCAGCACCTTCACCGATGGCGATAGAATCACATTCCGTTTCGAAGACGCCTCCGGCAACTTGGTTGCAGTACGTAATCCGGTGCTACATATCGACCGAATCGGGGCGCTAGAAGATGAAGGCCTCATCGGTAGTATATTGCCGGGGACAGACCAGCTGTCGCAAACGCTTACCCTGCAAAACGGCCTGTCTTGGACACGTATTGCCGGAACACAGGATTTCGGCGTCAACAACACCACCGCGCGCGACAGTGGTGCCGGCTCTAATGCGGCTTCCGGCTGGACATCGCAATCCACACGGATGGACGCGAACGGCACCGCTGCGGGCTCATTACGACTTGATGGCGCTATCAGCTCGTTCTCCTTGGTCAGCTCGGGTCGCCTCGGAACACTGATTCAGAGAGATTTCGAAGACGCGTTGTCGTTCATTCTGGAAGCTCGTCCGGTCGCACGCGACTCCGACGGCGCGGGATTGCCGGATTATCTGGATATCGACTCCGATAACGATGGCATCACCGATAACGTCGAAGCCCAGACCACCGCCGGCTACCGGGCACCCTCTGGCATGGGTGGCACGTCGGCTTTTCGGGATGCCAACGGCGACGGCCTGGACGATAACTACGGCCCGAACGGTCTCGCGCCGGTCGATACCGATCGTGATGGCACGGCTGATTTCATCGACACCGATTCCGACAACGATGGTCGACTGGACATCACCGAGGCAGGCCACGTAACGACCACGCGTTCAGGCCAGGATGCTGATGGCGACGGTCTGGATGATGCCTTTGATGCCGTGACCGGCTACGACGTCAACGATGACGATATCGTCGGTGACAACGGCGGGGCCGACGGCGATTACACGCGCTTCGCACTGCCCGATACCGATCGGGATACCAACGCCAACGAAGCCGTTGTGGGTCGAACGAGCAATGACGCGGTGGCCGGCGTCCGCGATCTGGATTTCCGTGAGGACGATCTCGATAACGACGGCATCCCGAACGCCGCCGATATCGATGACGACAACGACGGCATCATCGACACGCGCGAAGGGTTCGGTGGCCTGACGCAGAGCGGCAGTTGGACGCTCAACGGTACGAGCGCGACTTTCGACCTGGGCAATGGGCTGATGATCCGTGCCACCGGCTCCGGCACCGATAATTTCGCTAACCAGGCCTTCAATCCAAACGGCACCGGGTTCTGGAATTCTGCCTTGTCCGGTAATCCGGGCCTGTCCAGCGTTTTTAGTGATGGCGATACCATTACGTTTACCTTCGTCGATGGCAGTGGCAACTCGGTACAGGTCAACAACCCGATTCTGAATATCGATCGGATCGGTGCGTTGTCCGGCGGTACCCAGCAATCGCAGACATTGACGCTGCTTAACGGATTAACCTGGACATCGTTAGCGGGCACCAATGATTTCCGTGTTTCGCCAACGACCGTGCTCGACGGCGGCGCGGGCACTGCGGCGGCATCGAGCTGGACGGCGGCTTCCTCGTTGAACGACGCCGACGGCACAGCCGCGGGATCGCTGCGTCTCAACGGCATGATCACTTCGTTCACGTTGCGCTCGAACGGCGGGTTCGATGACGGCGCGGGCTTCATCATTCAAGCGCGCCCGCCAGCCCGCGATACCGACGGTGACGGTCGCCCGGACTATCAGGACATCGATTCCGACAACGATGGCATCACCGACAACGTCGAGGCCCAGACCACGGCGGGTTATATCGCGCCCTCCGGTGTTGGTGGCACGCCGGCGTTCATTGACGCCAACCGCGACGGTCTGGACGACAACTATGGCCCGAACGGCCTGACGCCGGTCGACACCGACGGCGATGGCCGTGCCGATTATATCGATACCGATTCCGACAACGATGGGCGCCTGGATATCAATGAGGCCGGGCACGCCAATACACAGCTATCCGGCACCGACAGCGATTACGACGGCCTGGATGACACCTTCGACACCGTGTCCGGTTTCGATGTCAACGACGACGATATCCTCGGCGACAACGGCGGTGCAGACGGCGACTACACCCGCTTTGGTCTGCCCGATTCCGATCGTGACACCAACGCCAACGAGGCCATGGCGGGTCGCACGACCAATGATGCGACGCCACTCGTTGCCGACCTTGATTTTCGCGATAACGTCGCGCCCGTGGCTGTGGCCGATCGCAACACCACGCCCGAGGACACGACGCTGGACGTGGCCGCGGCTAACGGTCTGCTGGCCAACGATCAACGCGTGGCAAATCGCCCGCTGACCGTCACCGACTACACCGTGGCCGGACGCACGATCACCGTTGATGCCAATAATGGCGGCACGACCACGCTGGACGGTATCGGCACGCTCACAATTCGGGCCGATGGCTCGTATCGCTTTGTGCCGGCGGCCAATTACAACGGTGCGGTGCCCCAGGTCAGCTATACGATCGCGGCCGGCATTGCCGGACGGGCCACCTCGACGCTGGATATCACGGTCAGCCCGGTCAACGATGCGCCCACGGTCGCGGTACCCCTGGCCAACCGCACCAACAACGATGGCGAAAGCGTCACCGCCAACACCGCCGGTGCCTTCACCGACGCCGATGGCGACGTATTGACCTACAGCGCCACGAATCTGCCCAAGGGGCTATCGATCAACGCCACGACCGGCGTGATCAGCGGCACGTTGGCGCGCGATGCCAGTCAGGTCATGGGCGGCGCGTACAGCGTGGTCGTCACGGCACGTGACCCCAGCGGTGCCACGGGCACGGCCAGCTTCACGTGGAACATCGCCAACGTGGCGCCGGTTGCCGTGGCCGATACCGCGGGCACCGATCAGAACACGACGCTCACGATGGGCAACGTGCTGGTCAACGATCGTGACGGCGCTGGCGATACCGATCCGCTCACCGTCAGCCAGGTGGCCGGTGCGGCCAATAACGTCGGCGCGACGGTCGCTGGCAGTGCTGGCGGTACGTTCAGTATCAACAGCGACGGCAGCTATACGTTCAATCCGGGCGCGTCTTTCGTGGGCTTGGCCGCCGGGCGAACCGCCCAGACCCAGGTCACCTATCGCGTCTCCGACGGTCAGAACGGCTTTGCCGACACCACGCTTGTCGTGACCGTGACCGGTACCAATGACCGGCCGACGGTGGTCAATACGCCTGTCAATCAAGCCGGGCGCGACGGTGATACGGTATCGATCTGGGTTGCCGTCAATTTTAGTGATCCAGACAACGGCGACACGCTAACCTACAGCGCGACTGGCCTGCCGGCTGGCCTGCGCCTGGATCCGGCCACTGGCCAGATCACGGGCACCCTTGATCGCAGTGCCAGCCAGACCAACGGCGGCACGTACACGGTGAGCCTGACGGCGACCGACGGCGCGGGCGCCTCGGTCTCCAGCAGCTTCGTCTATACCATCACCAATCCGGCACCGATCGCGACCGATGACACGAACACGATCGGCGAGAACATGCCGGTCACCGGCTCGGTGCGTGCCAACGACCGTGACGGTGCCAATGATACCGATCCGTTGACGGTCGATCAGGTCGCCGGGAGTGCGGCCAGTGTCGGCAACGCCGCGCCCGGCAGCGCCGGTGGCTCGTTCATCATCAACGCTGATGGCAGCTATCGCTTCGAGCCGGGTACGGCCTTCGACTATCTGGCGGCCGATCAGACCGCGACCACCGCGATCAACTACCGGATCAGCGACGGTCAGGGCGGCACCTCGATCGCGCGCCTGACGATTACGGTCACCGGCGCCAATGATGCGCCGACCGTGGTCAACCCGTTGACCAATGTGGCCAGCAACGACAGCCAAAGCATCTCCATTGATACCGCAGGCGCCTTTACCGATGTCGATACCAATGACCGGCTGACCTACACCGCCACGGGGCTGCCGGCCGGCCTGGCCTTTGATTCGGCCACGGGCCGCATCACCGGTCGCCTGGCCAACGATGCCTCGGTCAACAGCCCTTACACCGTGACCATCACGGCTAGTGACGGCACCGCCACCGCCCAGTCAAGTTTCACGTGGCGCATCAATAACCTGGCTGCAACGGCCAACGACGACACGGGCATGACCGGTGAGAACACCGTGCTGACCGTGAACGCGGGCAATGGCGTGCTGGCCAACGATCGTGATCTTGACGGTGACCCGCTGCGCGTCGCCCAGGTCAACGCTGCGGCCGACAACGTCGGCAACGCGGTTCGCGGGGCCAACGGCGGGCAGTTCACCATCAACGCCGACGGCAGCTATCGCTTTGATCCAGGCATGGATTTCGAGGCGCTGGCTGTCGGCGAAACCCGTACGACGTCGGTGAGCTACCAGGTCAGCGATGATCAGGGCTCGACCTCGATGGCCACCCTGACCGTCACCGTGACCGGCGCCAACGATGCGCCGATTGTCGAGGCCCCGTTGCCCGACGCCTCGAACAACGACGGCCAGATGGTCACGCTGACCACGGCGGGTGCATTCCGTGATGTGGATACCAACGACCGCCTGAGCTACAGCGCCACGGGTCTGCCCGACGGCGTGATGATCGACGCGGCGACCGGCGTCATCAGCGGCCGGCTGGCCAGCGATGCCTCGGTACGCGCGCCGTATAACGTCACCGTTACCGCCACGGATCCGGCGGGGCAATCCGTCACGAGTTCGTTCACCTGGGCGATCGCCAACCTGGCAGCGACGGCCAACGATGACAGCGCGAGTACGCCCGAGGACGTCGCGTTTTCGCGCAACGCTGCCAGCGGCGTGCTGGCCAACGACCGGGATCTCGACGGCGACCCGCTGACCGTGGTTCGCGTGGCCGATCAGGCCGGGCGCGTCGGCCAGGCCGTCGCCGGAACCAACGCCGGCTTGTTCACGATCCGCGCGGACGGCAGTTACAGCTTCGACCCCAACGGCGCGTTCAATGATCTGGCTGTGGGCGCCTCTCGCGATACGTCCGTGACTTACCAGATCAGCGACGGTCAGGGCAGCACCTCGACCGCCACGCTGACGGTGACCGTTACAGGCACCAACGATGCGCCGACGGTCGTTCAGCCCGTGGCCGATCAGAGCGCTCGCGATGGCGATGGGGTGCGTCTGGCCACGGCCGGGGCCTTTGCTGACGTGGATCGGGGCGATGTGCTGAGCTACAGCGTCGCCGGCCTGCCTGCCGGTTTGAGCATTGATGCGGCCACCGGCCTGATTTCCGGCACGCTGGATCGTAGTGCCAGCCAGGTCAACGGCGGTCAGTATGCCGTCACGGTCACCGCGACCGATAACAACGGCGCACAGGTCAGCGATAGCTTCAATTATGTTGTGACCAACCCGGTACCGGTGGCCGTCGACGACACCGCCACGACGAGCGAAAACGCCGACGTCGCCGGTAGCGTGTTGGTCAACGACCGTGATGGGGCGGGTGATACCGATCCGTTGACCGTGGACCGTGTCAACGGCCAGGCCGAGGCCGTGGGTCGCGGCGTGGCCGGTAGTGCCGGCGGCGTGTTCACCATCAACGCCGATGGCAGCTATACCTTCGACCCGGGTACGGATTTCGATGCGCTGGCCGTGGGCCAGAGTGCGACGAGCCGTGTGGGCTATCGCATCAGCGACGGCCAGGGTGGAAGCGATACCGCCCAACTCACCGTCACCGTCACCGGCACCAACGACGCGCCGACGGTCGCGCGCGCGCTGGACGATCTATCGGCCAGCAATACAGAAACGATCACGATTCCCACCGCGGATTCCTTCGCCGATGTGGATACGGGCGACACGCTCACCTTCACGGCCGAGGGGTTGCCGGATGGCTTGATGATCGACGCCGAGACCGGCGAAATCAGTGGCCAGCTGGCCGCCGATGCCTCGGCGCGTGGCCCGTTCAATATCCGCGTCACGGCGACCGATCGCGCGGGTGCCATGGCCAGCGATGCCTTCGTGCTTACGGTCAATGACCTGCCGATCACGGCCCGGGCCGATACCGATACGACGGATCAGAACACCGTCATCACTCGGGAACAGAGCACGAGCGTGCTCGCCAACGACGGCGACACCGCGCAGACGGTCAGCCAGGTCAACGGCTCGGCCGACAACGTCGGCATGGCGATCGCCGGCACCAACGGCGGGCTGTTCACGGTCTTTGCCGACGGCACGTATCGCTTCGAGCCCAACGATGCCTTTGATCGTTTGCAGATGGGCGAAACGGATACCACATCCGTGGTCTATGAGGTCACCAATAACGGCGGCGGCACGGACACGGCACGTCTGAGCATCACCGTTACCGGCGTCAATGACATGCCCATCGGCGATAACGTGCCGCTGGCGCCGCAGGATGCCCTGGACGGCGATACCGTGATCATCGCCACGGCAGACGGCTTCGTCGACCCGGACGGTGATAGCTTGACCTACACCGCGGCCGGTCTACCGGCCGGGCTGTCGATCGATACCGATACCGGTGTGATCCGCGGCACGCTGGCCAGCGATGCCTCTCAAAACGGGCCCGGTAACGACGGGCGCTACACGATCGATGTCACCGCGACCGATCCGTCCGGCGCCATGCATACCGAAGCCTTCACGCTGGACGTGGCCAATGTGCCGGTCACCGCCCGCGACGAGATGGTGGACGTGGGCCAGGCCGGCATGTTCAGCGGCAACGTCCTGGACAACGATATCGACGGCGCCAACGACATGGATCCGCTACGCGTGGCCCGCGTGGCCGGCCAGCCGGACAACGTCGGCCAGACGATCACCGGCAGCAATGGCGGTGTGTTCGTCGTCAACGCCGACGGCAGCTATACCTTCGATGCCCGGGATGCGTTCGTGGCGTTGGCCGCGAACGAAACCGCTGTCACCACGATTGATTACCAGATCACCGACGATCAGGGCAGCACGGCCACGGCCACGATCGTGGTCACGGTCACCGGTGCCAACGATGCACCGATAGCCGGCAACGTGCCCTTGCCGCGTCAGGACAAGACCGACGGCGCCAGCGTATCGATCGCCACTGACGGGGCCTTCGTCGATCCTGACGGCGATCAGCTGACCTACAGCGTTGCCGGCTTGCCGGACGGTTTGATGATCGATGCACAGACCGGTCGTATCACCGGTCAGCTGGCCAGCAACGCCTCGCAGCAGGGCCCGGATAACGACGGCACCTACAGCGTGACCGTCACCGCCACCGATCCAAGTGGCGCGACACATGACGAAAGCTTTGTTCTGAGTGTTGCCAACCGGCCGGTGGTCGCCAACGACGATAGCGGGCAGGTCGCCCAGAACGACACCACGAGCGGCAACGTACTCGCAAACGACGCCGACACAGGCCCGGATAACGATCCCTTGAGCGTCGTGGCGGTCAATGGCGACGCCGACGGTATCGCCATGGCCGTGGCCGGCGACAACGGTGGCCTGTTCACCATCGACGCCGACGGCAGTTATATCTTTGATACCAACGGCGCCTTCACGGGCTTGGCGGCCGGTGAAACGGCCAGCACCACGGTGGCCTATCAGGTCAGCGACGGTCAGGGCAGTACTGTCACGGCCCGGCTCACCGTCGAAGTCACCGGCGTTAACGATACGCCGAACGTCGTCGCCGATCTGGCGCGCCAGGAGGTGAGCGACGGCGAAACGGTATCGATCGCCACCGCCGATGCGTTTGCTGATCCGGATAACGATACCTTGCGTTATACGGCCCTCGGTTTGCCTGACGGGCTGGCCATCGACGCGGCCACCGGCGTCATCGCGGGCCGCCTGACCAGTGATGCCTCACAGGGCGGGCCCAACGGTGACGGGCGCTACTCGGTTGTCATCACCGCGACGGATCCGTCCGGCGAAGCCGTCAGCCAGACGCTGACGGTGGCTGCGGCCAATCGGCCGGTCATCGCCAACGATGATAGGGCCATGACCGACCAGAACGGCACGGCCTCGGGCAATGTGCTGAGCAACGATCAGGACACCGGCCCGGATAACGACCCGCTGCGCGTGGTCACCGTCGACGAGATGGATCAGCCGGGCACCCGCGTGGCCGGCGACCAAGGCGGTATGTTCATCGTCAACGCCGACGGCAGCTATACCTTTGATACCAACGGTGCCTTCGACACCTTGGCTGCCGGCCAGACGGCCACCACGTCGGTGACCTATCAGGTCTCCGACGGTCAGGGCAGCACCACGAGCGCGCGGCTGTCGGTCGAAGTGACCGGCGTCAACGATGCGCCCACAGCCGATGGCATGCCGATC
This sequence comes from Salinisphaera japonica YTM-1, assembly GCF_003788585.1. Classification (GTDB taxonomy): domain Bacteria; phylum Pseudomonadota; class Gammaproteobacteria; order Nevskiales; family Salinisphaeraceae; genus Salinisphaera; species Salinisphaera japonica. Next base: position 20,929 of record NZ_AYKG01000056.1, read on the forward strand.
GGTGACCAGCAAGATCTCGACGGCAATACGGTCAGCCTGGACACCGCGGGCACGTTCAACGATGTCGACGACGGCGATATGTTGACCTACACGGCCAGCGATCTGCCGTTTGGGCTTGCCATTGACGCCGCGACCGGCGTGATCAGCGGCACGCTCGATCGCTCGGCCTCGGTGGCCGCGCCGTATCGCGTGTCGGTCACCGCCACGGACGAGGCCGGCGCGAGCGCGACCACGCAATTCGTCTGGCAGGTCATCAACCCCGCGCCCCAGGCTGGCGCGGATGCCAATACGGTGGGCGAAAACGCGCGTCTGTCGGTCGACGCCGATCAGGGCGTTCTGGCCAACGATATCGACCCCGACGATGACCGACTCCAGGTGGACGCCGTCGGCGGCCAGGCCAATGCGGTTGGCCAGAGCGTGACCGGCAGTAACGGCGGGCTGTTTGTCATCGAGCGCGATGGCAGCTATCGCTTTGATACCAACGGGGCTTTCAACGATCTGGCTGCGGGTGCTACGCGCACCACGCAAGTGGCTTACCAGGTTCGCGATGCCGATGGCGCCAGCGATACCGCGTTTCTGACCGTAACCGTCACCGGCGCCAACGATGCGCCGGTGATCAACGGCGACGGCTTGATGATGCGCCAGGACGCCGACGGCGCCGAGGTGTCGCTGGACACCGGCGCGGCCTTCGTCGATCCCGATCGTGGCGACACGCTGACCTATCGCGTCGACAACCTGCCGCCGGGTCTGATGTTCGACACCGCGACCGGCCTGATCACCGGCCGCCTGGACAACGATGCCTCGGCCAACGCGCCGTATCAGGTCACGGTGACCGCGACCGACGACAACGGCGGCTCACTCAGCCAGAGCTTTGTCTGGCAGATCGACAACGTCGCACCCGTGGCGGGCGAGGATGCCGCTCAGGTTCAGGCCGGCGGTGCCACGACCGGCAACGTCCTGGATAACGACTTCGACGGCGCCCCGGATAACGATCCGCTCACGGTCGTGGCCGTCAACGACACCGGCGATAACGTGGCCCGCGAGATCGCGGGCAGCAACGGCGGTACGTTCATCGTGCGCGCCGACGGCAGCTATAGCTTTACCGCGGGCGATGACTTCCGCGGCCTGGCCGCCGGCGAGCGTCTGGATACCGCCATCAGCTATCGCATCAGCGACGGCCAGGGCGGCTTTGATACGGCGACGCTAAGCGTTGGCGTGACCGGCGTGAACGATGCGCCCGTGGTTGTTTCCCCCGTGGGCGATCAGCAGGGCACGGACGGCGCCAGCGTGCGCATCACGCCCGGCATCATCGATCGTGACAACGGCGATGTATTGACCTATACGGTCGACAACCTGCCGGCAGGCCTGACCATCAATCGCGACACCGGCATCATCAGCGGCACCCTGGCCGCCGATGCCTCGGTCAACGCGCCGTATCGCATCACCGTGACCGCCACCGACGAAGCGGGCGCCACGGTCGACGATGTGTTCACCCTCAACGTGGCCAACCCGGCGCCGGATGCCGCCGGTGACACGGGCCGCGTCAACGAAGACGCCGATCTCGTGGTTGCCGCGGCCAACGGCGTGCTGGCCAACGATGTGGATCCCGACGGCGATGTGCTGACCGTCGATCAGGTGACCGATCAGGCCGACAACGTGGGCCAGGCGATTGCAGGCGCCAACGGCGGTCTGTTCACGATCGCGGCCGATGGCAGCTATCGTTTTGCCACCAACGGCGCGTTCAATGATCTGGCCGCCGGTGATACCCGAGCCACATCCGTGACGTATCGGGTCTCTGACGGCCAGGGCGGTTTCGATACCGCACGGCTCGTCGTCACGGTACTGGGTACCAACGACGGCCCGGTTGCGGTCGCCGACGGCGCGGCTACCGACCAGAACACGCGGCTTGTCATCGAGGCCGGCCGCGGCGTGCTGGCCAATGATCGCGATGTCGACAACGGCGATACCTTGCGCGTGGTGGCCGTGGCCGGCCGCAGCGACGGTGTCACCACCGCGGTGGCCGGCAGCCAGGGCGGGCGTTTCACATTGGCCGCCGACGGCAGCTATGTGTTTGATCCGGGTGATGATTTCGCCTCGCTGGCCGCCGGCCAGACGGCCACGACGCGTGTCAACTATACGGTCTCCGACAGCCAGGGCGCGACCGCCGACAGCATGGTCAGCGTCACCGTGACCGGCATCAACGATGCGCCGATCGCCCGGGGCCAACTGCCTGACCAGAGCGCAAGCGACGGCAATCAGGTCTCGATCAACACGGCCGGCGGCTTTGCCGACGTGGATCGCGGCGATACGCTGGCCTACAGCGCCGACGGCCTGCCGCCGGGGCTGATGATCAATGTTGAAACCGGCATCATCTCGGGCCAGCTTGCCCCCGATGCCTCGGACAACGGCCCGTATGCCGTGAGTGTGACGGCCACCGACGATGCCGGGGCCAGCGCCACGCAGCGCTTTATCTTCTCGGTAGCCGACCGCGCCTCGGTGGCCGCCGACGATGCGGCCTCGACCGACCAGAACACCGATCTTTCGGTGGATGCCGATAACGGCGTGCTGGCCAACGATCAGGATCCCGACGGCGATGACCTGGCCGTGGTTTCGGTCACCGGTGATGCCGACGCGCTGGGCATGGGGGTTGCCGGCAGTAACGGTGGTGTCTTCACCGTCAACGCCGATGGCAGCTATGTCTTCTCGCCGGGCGACGATTTCGTGAACCTGGCGGCCGGTGATACCGCCACCACGTCGATCATCTACGGCCTGGACGGCAACGATGCCTCCGCGCGCCTGACGATCACGGTCTCTGGCATGAACGATGCGCCGGTGGTCGTGAACACGCCGGACGACGTCGATACCACCGACGGCAGCACGGTTACTATTGATACCGCCGATGCCTTCAACGATCCGGATCTGGGCGACACGCTGACCTATTCGGCTGACAATCTGCCGGATAATCTGGTCATCGATCGCGATACCGGCCTGATTCAGGGCCGATTGGCCGCTGATGCCTCTGACAACGGCCCCTACCAGGTCGCGGTCACGGCCACTGATGCCGCCGGGCGCCAGGCCACGGTGATGTTCACGGTTCGTGTGGCCGATGTGCCCGCCGAGCCGGTCGATGACGCCGCGCGCACCGACGAAGACACCGCACTCGTGCGCCAGCCCGTCAACGGCGTGCTGGCCAACGATATCGATCCTGACGGCGACGTGCTGGCCGTGGATCAAGTCGCCGGTTCGCCCGACAACGTCGGCCAGGATGTGCCCGGCAGCAACGGCGGCGTGTTCGTCATCAATAACGACGGCAGCTATCGTTTCGATCCGGGCATGGATTTCCAGAGCCTGGCGGCTGGCGAGAGCGCGACCAGCTCGATCAGCTATCGCACCGACGGCGGCGCTGATACCGCCACGTTGACCGTCGTGGTCGACGGCGTGAACGACGCGCCGACCGCGCTCGGCCTGTCGCCAATGACCGCGAACGACAACCAGCAGGTCACGATCCCGACTGCCGGCGGTTTCGCTGATGTCGATACCAACGACGCCTTGTCGTATCAGGCGATGGGCCTGCCGGGCGGGTTGAGCATTGACGCCGATACCGGCCTGATCACCGGGCGTATCGCCGACGGCGCCGCGGCCCGTGGCCCCTACGATATTCAGATCACCGCCACGGACCCGGCTGGCGCCAGTGCGGCCACGCGGTTCACGCTCACCGTCATCAACGACCCGGCTGTGGCCGTGGACGATGCCGCCGCCACGAGCGAAAACACGGCCATCAGCCGGAACGCCGACAATGGCGTATTGGCCAACGACAGCGACAACGACACGCCGATGCTGGTCGTGGGTGCTGTGGCCGGGCAGGCCGATAATGTCGGCCAGAGCGTCGCCGGATCGGACGGAGGCGCGTTCATCATCAACGCCGACGGCAGTTACAGCTTCGAGCCGGGCGATGATTTCGACATGCTGGCCGAAGGCGCGACCCGCACCACGAACATCACGTATCGCGTGGGCGACGTCGACGGTGAGACCAATACCGCCACGTTGACCGTCACGGTCATGGGTACCAACGACGCCCCGCGTGTCGTTACGCCCCTGGGCGACAGTCAGGCCAGTGACGGCGCGGCTATCGACATCACCACGGCCGGTGCATTCGCCGACGTGGACAATGGCGATCGTTTGACCTACAGCGCCGATGGTCTGCCGCCGGGTATCTCGATCGATACCGACACCGGGCGTATCTTCGGCCAGCTGGCCGCTGATGCCTCGGTCGACGGGCCCTACACCATCACCGTGACCGCGACCGATCCGGCCGGCGCTTCGGTGGCCAGCGCGTTCGATCTGTCGGTGGCCAATATCGCGCCGATCGCAGCCGACGATATGGCTCAGGCAGCGGCCGAAGGCGCGGTGGCCGGCGATGTGCTGGCCAACGATCGCGACGGCGCGCCGGATGCCGATCCGCTGCGCGTTGTCGCCGCGGGCGGCGACGATGACAGCGTCGGCCAGGCTATCGCCGGTGATAACGGCGGCCAGTTTACGGTCAATGCCGACGGTAGCTATACCTTCACGGCCGGCGATGACTTCGCTTACCTGGCCGACGGCCAGACCGCGGTCACCCGCGTGACCTATCAGATCAGCGACGGCCAGGGCGGCAACGCCTCGGCCAGTCTGGCAATCACGGTCACCGGCGCCAACGATGCGCCGGTGGTGTCTGCCCCGCTGGGCGACGTCTCCGCCAACGACGGCGCACGGGTCACGATTCCCACGGCCAACGCGTTCACCGATCCCGATCGCGGCGATGTGCTGTCTTATAGCGCCGACGGTCTGCCGGCCGGGCTTGCCATCGATGCCCAGACCGGTCTGATCACCGGCCGTCTGGCGTCTGATGCCTCGAACAACGGCCCGTATCGCATCACCGTGACCGCGACCGACCGGAACGGGGCCGCGGTCTCATCGGTGTTCAGCCTGTTGGCCAACGACCAGGCGGCGGTGGCCAATAGTGATACCGCCAGCACCGGTGAGGACGTGGTGCTCGTACGCGATGCGGCCAACGGCGTGCTCGCCAACGACCGTGATCCCGACGGGGATGCGCTGTCCGTGGCTGCGGTCAACGGACAGGCGGGCAACGTCGGTGCACGTATCGCCGGCGATAACGGCGGCGTGTTCATCGTGGCCGCCGACGGTAGTTATCGCTTCGAGCCGGGCACCGATTTCGATCGCCTGGCCGCGGGCGATCAGGCCACCAGTGCGGTGACCTACCAGGTGGCCGGCAACGGCGCGCCCGGTGGCACGGCGACGCTCTCGGTCACGGTGCAGGGCACCAACGATGCGCCGCAGGTCGTGGATCCGCTGGCCGATATCGATACCCGCGACGGTGACACGCTGGTCATCGCCACCGCTGACGCGTTCAAAGATATCGATGCCGGCGATCGTCTGACCTACAGCGCTGATAACCTGCCCGACGGGCTGGCCATCGATGCCGCCACGGGCATCATCTCCGGGCGTCTGGACTCGGATGCGTCGCAGAACGCCCCCTACGAGATCATCGTGGTGGCAACGGATGCCAGCGGCGTACCGGCCGAGGCGCGCTTCACGCTCAATGCCTTCAACGTGGCCCCGCAGGCCGGCGACGACACGGCAACGACCGCACAGAACGACGTACTGAGTGTCAACGCCGACGACGGCGTGCTGGCCAATGATGCAGACGGCACGGCCGACTTCGACGCGATTAACGTCGCCGAGGTCGGCGGCAATGCCGATCGCGTCGGGGCCGGTGTGGCCGGTGATCAAGGCGGCTCGTTCGTCATCAACGCCGACGGCAGCTATATCTTTGATCCGGGCATGGATTTCGATGCCCTGGCCGCGGGCCAGAGTGCGACGACGTCGGTGCGTTATACCGTCTCCGACGGTCAGGGTGGTACGGCACAGGCCACGCTGGCCGTGCAGGTCACCGGCACCAACGATGCGCCGACGCTGGTCAGGCCCATCGCCGCTCAGAACGCATCGGACAATCAGGACATCGTCATTGCGGTGAGCGGCACGTTCCGTGATGTGGATACCGGCGACCGGCTGACCTACAGCGCCGACGGCCTGCCCGACGGTTTGATGATCGATCCCGAGACCGGCCTAATCGCCGGCACCCTGGCCGACGATGCCTCGATGATGAATAACGGCAGCTATGTCGTGACCGTCACCGGCACCGATCGAAGTGGCGCGAGCGTCAGCGACCAGTTCACGCTGAGCGTGATCGCGCGTCCGGCCGACGCGGTGGCTGATCAGGGTCGAACCGACGAGAACACCGATTTGTCGGTGGCAGCCCCGGGCGTGCTGGCCAACGATGCCCGTGCCACCACGGTGGCCGGCGTGGCCGGTTCTGCCGAGCGCGTGGGCCAGACCGTGGCCGGCAGCGACGGCGGCGTATTTGTCATCAACGCCGACGGCAGCTACAGCTTCTCGCCCGACGCCGATTTCGAAAATCTGGAGATCGGCGATACCGCCACGACCTCGATCACTTATCAGGTGGATGACGGTCGCGGCGGCTTGGCCCAGGCCACGCTGACGATCACCGTCGACGGCGTGAACGACGCGCCCACCGTGGCCCAGGCGGCGGGCGATCAACGCAACGACGACGGCGATCGCGTCACGATCGACACCGCGGGCCTGTTCGCCGATGTCGACGACAACGACACGCTGACCTACAGCGCCGACGGCCTGCCCGACGGCGTGGCCATCGATCCGGCCACCGGCCGTATCACCGGCCGCCTGGCCAGTGATGCCTCACAGAACGGCCCTTACACCGTCACGTTGACCGCCACCGACAGCCAGAACGCCAGCGCAAGCCAGACGTTCACCTGGACCATCGACAATCTGGCCCCGGTAGCCGCGGATGACCGTGGCGCGATCACCGCCGGCGGCGATCCGATCACGGGCGACGTGCTGGCCAATGATCTTGACGGTGCGCCGGACGACGACATGCTGCGTGTGGCTCAGGTGGCCGGTAGCGCCGACAACCTGGGCATGGCCGTACGTGGCACTCAGGGTGGGTCGTTCACGCTGCGTGCCGATGGCAGCTACAGCTTCGATGCCGGTCAGGATTTCAAGAACCTGGCTGCCGGCCAGACCCGTGGCACGGCCATCGATTATGTCGTCACCGACAATCAGGGCGGTACGGACACCGGACGTTTGATCGTCACCGTCACCGGAGTCAACGATGGCCCGGTCATCGTCACTCCGTTGGCCGATACGCGTTCCAACGATGGTGCGAGCGTCGCGCTGTCAACGGCGGGCGCCTTTGCTGATCCGGACGCCGGCGATGCGCTGTCCTACAGCGCCGACGGCCTGCCCGAGGGCCTGGCCATCGATGCCAATACCGGCATCATCACTGGCCAGGCGGCCAGCGATGCGTCGGTCAACGGCCCGTACACCGTGGTGGTCACGGCCACCGACGGTGCCGGCCAGAGTACGAGCTCTCGTTTTGCCTGGGCCTTTGACAACGTGGCCCCGATGGCCACCGACGACATGGCGCGCGGTAACGACGGCGTGCGCCAGACCGGCAACGTGCTGATCAACGACGTTGACGGCGCGCCGGACAACGATGCCCTGAATGTCGCCCGCGTGGCCGGCGATGCCGATAACGTCGGCCAGTCGGTCACCGGCGATCGCGGTGGCCGATTCACCATCGACGCCGACGGCAGTTATGTCTTCGTGCCCGGCAACGACTTCGTGGATCTGGCCGCGGGTGAGACCCGCTCGACCCAGATCACCTATCAGGTCGGTGACGGTCAGGGCGGTCTGGACACCGCGACGATCACGGTCACGGTCGTGGGCATCAATCAGGGGCCGACCACGGTCTCGCCGCTGGCCGACATCACGGCCAACGATGGTGCCAGCGTGGCCATTGCCACCGCCGGCTCGTTTGCCGATGCCGACAACGGCGACACGCTGACCTACAGCGCCCAAGGCCTGCCGCAGGGTCTGGTCATCGATGCCGATACCGGGCTCATTACCGGCAGCCTGGCCTTCGATGCCTCTGAGCGGGCGCCGGTTCAGGTGCAGGTCACCGCGACCGATCGTGCCGGCGTGGCCACGACGAGCACGTTCATGCTGACCAGCCTGAACGTCGCCCCGGAGGCCGTGGACGATACGGTCATCGACGAGGCTGGCATTACAGCCACGGGCAATGTGCTGGCCAACGATCGCGACGGTGCGACCGATGGCGACAGGCTCGTTGTGAGCGCGGTCAATAACGACCCGGCCGGCGTGGGCCAGGACGTGGCGGCCAGCAACGGCGGGACGTTCCGCATCGCCGCGGATGGCAGCTATCAGTTCCTGCCGGGCGATGATTTCACCAACCTGGCGGTCGGCGAGCAGGCCGTCACCCAGGTGACGTATCGTGTATCCGATGGCCAGGGCGCGTTTGATACGGCAGCCTTGATCGTCACCGTGAACGGCGTTAACGATGCACCGCAGGTCGTGCGCGATCTGGCGCCCACGCCGGCCGGCGACGGGCAGAGCGTGACGCTGGAAACAGCGACCGCGTTCGTTGATCCCGACAACGGCGATCGGCTGACCTATCGCGCCGACGGCCTGCCCAACGGGCTGGCCATCGATGCCGATACCGGGCGCATCACCGGCGCGCTGGCAAGTGACGCCTCGGTCGGCAGCCCGTATCCGATTGATATCACGGCAACCGATCAGAGCGGTGCCAGCGCGACCACGCGCTTCACCCTGACGGCTGTCAACGCGGCCCCCATCGCTGTGGGCGATAGTGCCACCACCGGCGAACGCGCCGGTCTGGACGTGCCGGCCGCCCAGGGCGTACTGGCCAACGACCGCGACGGCGGGCTCGATCGTGATGCCTTGCAGATCGTGGCCGTCAACAACGACGCCAACGCCATCGGCACGCCTGTCATGGGCAGCAACGGCGGTGTATTCGTCCTGCGCGACGATGGCAGCTATACCTTCGATCCACAGGATGCCTTTGCCGGGCTCGGGGCCGGGGAATCGGCAACCACCACCCTCGAATACCGCATCAGCGACGGCCAGGGCGGTTTTTCAAGCGCCAATCTCGTGGTCACGATCATGGGCGCCAACGATGCGCCGCAGGTCATCGCCTCGACGGCCAGCCAGTCGGCCGATGATGGCTCGACCGTGGCCATTGCGGCCGGCGCGGCGTTCGCCGATCCGGATTCCGTGCTGACCTTCATGGCCGACGGCCTGCCGGACGGCCTGATGATCGATGCCGATTCCGGGCTCATCACGGGCCGCTTGGCCAGCGATGCCTCGGTGCGCGGGCCTTATGTGATCACGGTTACCGCAACCGACGATCAAGGGGCGGCCGTCACGGATCGTTTCACTCTGAGTGCCAACAACACCGTGCCGGTCGCGGCCGCGGACACCGCCAGTACGCCGGCCGATCAGGCCCTGGCCAGCGCGCCGGGCGCCGGCGTGCTCGCCAACGATCGTGATGCCGACGGCGACAGGCTCGTGGTCTCCCAGATCAACGGCGAGGCCAACGCGCTGGGGCGCAGTGTCGCCGGTGATCAGGGCGGGCTGTTCCGTATCAACGCTGACGGCAGCTATACCTTTGACCCCAACGGTGCCTTTGACACCTTGGCCGCCGGCCAGAGCGCGATCACCTCGGTGTCCTATACGGTCTCCGACGGCCAGGGCGGCACCCGTCAGAGCGATCTCACCGTCACGGTGCAGGGCGTCAACGACGCGCCGACGGTCATGCCGGTCGAAGATCAGAACGCCCGCGATCGGGATCAGGTCGCGATTGCGGCCGGTAACGCGTTTGCTGATATCGATACCGGCGACAACCTGACCTTCACGGCCAACGGCCTGCCGATGGGGCTTGCCATCGATACTGCCACCGGCCGTATCACCGGCCAGCTGGCCGCCGATGCCTCCGATAACGGCCCGTACACCATCACCGTGTCGGCCACCGACCGGCTGGGCGCCACGGTCAGCACACAATTTGCGCTGAACGTCGCCGATCAGCCATCGATCGCGGCTGATGACTCGGCCACGGTCTCGGAAAACGCCACCCTGTCGCGCAACGCGGCCAACGGCGTGCTGGCCAACGATATCGATCCCGACGGCGACGGGCTGTCGGTGGTTCAGGTCAACGGCCAGGCAAATGCCGTGGGCGCCAGTGTTGCCGGTACGCGCGGCGGCCTGTTCACGATCGGCGCCGACGGCAGCTATACCTTCACCACGGCCAATGCCTTTGATGCGCTCGGCGCCGGCCAGACGGCCACCACGTCGGTCACCTACGGTATCGCCGACGACAACGGCGGTACGACCACGGCCACGCTGACGGTCACCGTGACCGGCACCAATGATGCGCCGCGCGTGGTCGCCACGATCGGCGATGCCGCTGCCGGCGTGGGCGATACGGTTTCGCTGGCCACGGCCGATGCCTTCGCCGATGCCGATGACAACGATCGGCTGACCTATACCGCCGACAACCTGCCGGCCGGGCTGTCGATCGATGCCGATACCGGCGTCATCAGCGGCACGCTGGGCGCGGGCAACAACGTTGACGGGCCGATTACCATCGCGGTGACGGCCACGGATCGCAGCGGTGCCACGGCCACCACATCGTTTGATTTCACGGTCAACGACACGCCGGTACAGGCGGTTGACGACAGCTTGACCACAGGCGAGAACACACCCGTTTCTGCCGATGCGGATAACGGCGTGCTGGCCAACGATCGCGACGTTGACGGCACGCCGCTCACGGTCGGTCAGGTCAACGGCCAGGCCGACAATGTCGGCTTGAGCGTGGCCGGCAATAATGGCGGCACGTTCGTCATCAGTGCTGACGGCAGCTACAGCTTTGATCCGGGTACAGATTTCGATGCCCTGGCCCCCGGCCAGACGGCATCCACCTCGGTGACCTATCTGCCGGTCGGCGGGGACACGCCGGCCACGCTCAGCGTGACGCTCACCGGTGCCAACGACGTACCGACGACGACCGGCATCGCGCCGATCACGGCCAACGTCAATGCGCCGGTGCAGGTATCGCTGGCCGATGCCTTCAACGATATCGACAACGGTGACCGCCTGAGCTTCACCGCCGACGGACTCCCGCCGGGGCTGAGTCTGGATGCCGACACCGGCGTGATCAGCGGTACGGTCGGCCCGGACGCTGCCCGCGATATGCCGTATCAGGTGATCGTGACCGTTACCGACGGCGCGGGTGCCAGCGTGAGCACGGCCTTCGATTATCGCGTGGTCGACAATCCCGCCACGGCGATCGACGACACGGCAACGACCGACGAGAACACCGCCGTCCAGCGTGATGCCGCCAACGGCGTGCTGGCCAACGACCGCGACGACGATACGCCGAACCCGGTCGTGGGCGCGGTCAACGGCCGGCCCGGCAATGTCGGCATGGCTGTTACCGGCAGCCAGGGCGGCACGTTCATCGTCAACGCCGACGGCAGCTACGCGTTCGATCCGAACGGTGCCTTCGATAACCTGGCGGCCGACCAGAGTGCCACCACCCAGATCACGTATCAGGTGGGCGCCGGCGGCGACGGCGCCACGGCCACGCTCGTGATCACGGTGCAGGGCGTCAATAATGCGCCGACCACGATCGGTGCGATCGACGACGTCGCCGCGCGTGACGGCCAGACCGTGGCGATCGGCACGGCGGATGTGTTCGCCGATGCCGATCGCGGCGATGTTCTGGTCTATAGCGCCGACAATCTGCCGGCCGGGCTGGCGATCGATGCCGATACCGGCCTGATCAGCGGCCGGCTGGCTGGCGACGCCTCGCAGCAGGGTCCGTTCACCATCGTGGTCACGGCCACCGATGGCCAGGGGGCGGCCACGACGGCGCGCTTCACGTTGGACGCCACCAACATCGCGCCGGTCGCGGTCAGCGATAATGCGACCACCGGTGCCCAGGCCCCGGCCACAGGTAACGTGCTGGCCAACGACCGTGATGGTGCACCGGATACCGATGCGCTGACGGTGATCGGCGTGGGCGGTCGTGCCGACAATGTGGGCAACCGTCTTGCTGGTAGCGTCGGCGGTCAGTTCACGATCATGGCCAACGGCGATTATCGCTTTGAGCCGGGCAACGACTTCGCCGGCCTCGCGGCCGGCCAGTCCGCCAGCACCCAGGTCAGCTATCAGGTTAGCGATGGCCAGGGCGGCACGGCCACCACGACGCTCGTGGTCACCGTGATGGGCGTCGACGATGCCCCGACGGTGGTCGCGCCGATTGCTGACGTATCCGCCAACGACGGTACCTCGGTCCAGATCGAGACTGCCGGCGCGTTTGCGGACCCCGATGCCAACGCTGTGCTGACCTACACCGCTGACGGTCTGCCTGACGGCCTGATGATTGATGCCGACACCGGGCGCATCACCGGTCAGCTCGGCGCTAACGCCTCTGATAACGCGCCGTACTCGGTCACGATCACCGCCACCGATCAGGGCGGGAATCAGGTCACCGATACGTTCGTCATTCGCGTGAACGATCAGGCAAGTGTTGCCATCGATGATCGCGGCACGACCGGCGAAAACACGCCGCTCGTCGTCAATGCCGCCAACGGCGTGCTGGCCAACGACATCAACCCGGACGGCGATACGCTCTCGGTGGTGGCGGTCAACGGCGGGCCCGATCGTGTCGGCCAACGTGTTGTCGGTAGCCAGGGCGGCGTCTTCACGCTCATGGCCGACGGCAGCTATCGCTTCGAGCCGGGGGCCGATTTCGATCGCCTGGCCCAGGGCGAGCAAGCGATCACGAGCATCACGTATCGTGTCTCCGGTGCGGCCGACGGCACCGATACCGCCACCTTGAGCGTGGCGGTCACGGGCGTGAACGACGCGCCCAACGTGGTGACGCCGCTGGTCGATCGGCGTGAGGCCGAGGGCGCATCGGTCGCGATTGCCACCGCCGGCGCTTTTGCCGACGCGGATCGCGGCGATACGCTGCGTTTTGCGGCCACGGGCCTGCCGAGCGGGCTGACGATCGATTCCGGTACCGGTTTGATTACCGGAACGCTGGCTCGCGACGCGGCTGCCAACGGGCCCTACACGGTCACCGTGACGGCCACCGACAACTTCGGCCAGAGCATCGACAGTCGCTTCATGCTGACGGCGTTCAACCGGCCGGTCAGTGCCGTGGCCGACACGGCCGCGGCCACCGCGGATCGCACGCTATCGGTCAACGCCGCTAACGGCGTACTGGCCAACGATCGCGACGGCGACGGAGATCGCCTGTCGGTCGCGGCCGTCAACGGTCGCGCTGAGGCCGTGGGTCAATCCGTGGTCGCGGCCAACGGCGGGCGATTCACGATCGCCGCCGACGGCAGCTATGTATTCGATCCGAACGGCGATTTCGCCAGCCTCGCGGCGGGCCAGACGGCCACGACGTCGATCCGCTACACCACGAGCGATGGCCAGGGCTCGACACAGGCCACCACGTTGTCGGTCACCGTGACCGGCGTGAACGATGCGCCGATCGTTGTCGCCCCGCTGGCGGATATCAACGCCAACAACGGCGAACGGGTCTCGATCCCGACGAGCGGCATCTTCCGCGACGTCGACAACGGCGATCGCCTGTCGTATCAAGCCGACGGCTTGCCCATCGGTCTGGCAATCGACCCCGATACCGGGCTGATCACCGGTCAACTCGCGGCCGATGCCAGTAACCGTGGCCCTTATACCGTGGCCGTCACCGCGACCGATACGCGCGGCGCCACGATAACCAGCCAGGTGACAATTAGCGTGGGCGAGCGTCCCACGGTGGCCATCGATGATACGAACCGCACCACAGAAGGCGCGGCGATCGATATCGCAGCCCCCGGCGTGCTGGCCAACGATCGCGATCCCAACGGCGATGGCCGCACGGTCGTGGGTGTCGCCGGCACCAGCCAGGTCGGCACCGAGTTGGCCGGCACCAACGGCGGTATCTTCGTCATCAATGCCGACGGTAGCTATCGCTTTGATCCGGGCCAGGATTTCATTGGCCTGGCCGCGGATCAGACGGCGACGACCTCAATCACCTACCAGACCGCCAACGATGTCGGTGGGCAGGACACGACACGCCTGACCATCACCGTCGACGGCCAGAACAACGCGCCCACCGTCGTCACCCCGCTTGCGCCGCAGGCCGCGCGCGACGGCGATACCGTGGCGCTCGCCACGGCCGGCACGTTCGCCGATGCCGATCGCAGTGATCGGCTGAGCTACAGCGCGACCGGCTTGCCAGCCGGGCTGGCCATCGATGCTGATACCGGCCGAATCACGGGTCGTCTGGCCGCCGATGCATCGGCCGGCGCGCCTTATACCATCGTGGTGACGGCGACCGACGGCCAGGGCGCCTCAGCCCAGTCGCAGTTCGCGCTCAGCGTGACCAACCCGGCCCCGGTGGCCGTGGACGATACGGCGACCAATACGGCGGGCGCTGAGACCACGGGCAACGTGCTGACCAACGATGCCGACGGCGCCTTCGACGACGACACGTTGCGCGTCGATCGTGTCCGTGGCCGTGCCGATGGCGTTGATGCGGCTGTTCGCGGCAGTCAGGGTGGCCTGTTCACGCTGGGGGCCGACGGCAACTATTCGTTTACCGCCAACGGCGATTTCGATCGCCTGGCGGCCGGTGCCACGGCGACCACGTCGATCACCTATCGCGTGGCCGACGGCCAGGGCGGCACCGATACGGCCACGCTTGCGGTCACGGTCACCGGCGTGAACGATGCGCCCGCCGTGGCGCGTGATCTGGCTGATCGTAGCGATACCGACGGCCAGACGATTCGCCTGGATACAGCGGCCAATTTCAACGATGCCGATATCGGCGATCGCCTGACCTACCAGGCCGACAATCTGCCGCCGGGGCTATCGATCGACGCCAATACCGGCGTGATCCAAGGGCGCCTGACGGCCGATGCATCACTGAGGGCGCCGTACCAGGTCAGCGTGACGGCAACAGACGCCGCCGGCGCGTCGGTCACCAGCCAATTCACCTGGCGCGTGGTCAACCTGGCACCGGTAGCCGTCGATGACCGGGCCACGATTGACGCTCGTAACGCCGGTGCCGGCAGCGTTCTGGCCAACGATCGCGACGCCGCGCCGGACAACGATGCCCTGCGCGTGGATCGCGTAGGCGGTCAGGCTGATGATGTCGGCCAGAGCGTGGCCGGCAGTAACGGCGGCCGGTTCACGGTGGCTGCCGACGGCAGCTGGCGCTTTGATCCGAACGGTGCCTTCACCGGTCTGGCGGCCGGCCAGCAGGCCGATACGCGTATCAGCTATCGCATCACAGACGGCCAGGGCGGTAGCGCCACGGCCAACCTGGTGGTCACGGTCACCGGCGTCAACGACGCGCCCACCGTCGTGAACCGAGCCGATCCGGCGCCGGTCTTCGACGGCGATCGCATCAATCTGTCGGTCAGCGAGCGATTCGCTGATGCCGACCAGGGGGATGTGCTGTCCTATGCCGCCACCGGTCTGCCTGAAGGCCTGATGCTCGATCCGGCCACCGGGCGTATCTCGGGCCGGTTGGCCAGTGATGCCTCGGCTGACGGGCCCTATGTCGTGACGCTTACCGCGACCGATCGCCAGGGCGGCCAGGTTTCGACCGATATCCGCCTGACGGTGAACAATCGTGTGCCGGTCGCCGCCGATGACGCGGTGTCTGCAAGCGCCGATCGTCTGGCCCAGGCCAACGTGCTGGACAACGACCGCGACGGCCTGGCCGATACCGATACGTTGTTCGTCGACCAGGTGGCCGGCTCGGCCGACAACGTTGGTGTGGCGGTTGCCGGCAGCAACGGCGGCCAGTTCGCCATCGCAAGCGACGGCAGCCTGACGTTCACGCCGGGCAACGACTTCGATGCGCTGGCGCCAGGCCGCACGGCCAGTACCGCCATCACATATCAAGTCTCCGACGGTCAGGGCGGCGTGGCCACGGCTCGTGTCGTCGTCACCGTTACCGGCGTCAACGATGCACCGCGCGTTGTCGAAGCGCTTGACGATCGTCGGGTCGCTGACGGCAACGCCGTGGTTATCGCGGCCGGGCAAGCGTTCGCCGATGCCGATACCGGCGATCGGCTGAGCTACAGCGCCACCGGCCTGCCGGCCGGGCTGACCATCGATGCCGAGACCGGCACCATTACCGGTAGCCTGGGCGCCGATGCCTCTCAGGCCGGGCCGTATCGCGTGACCGTTACGGCCACCGACGGCGCCGGTGCGCGTATCTCGAGCCCGTTCACGCTGACGGCCACGAACGTGGCCCCGGTCGCCGCGGCCGATCGTGTCTCGACCGGTGAGAACACGGTGGCCAGTGGCAACGTGCTGAAAAACGACGTCGACGGCGGGGCCGATCGCGATCCGCTGGCGGTCTCTCAGGTCGATGGGCGAGCTGATGCCGTGGGCACGGCGGTCGCCGGCAGTGCAGGCGGTCGTTTCACGATCGGTGCCGACGGCCAGTACCGCTTCGATCCGGGTACGGACTTCGATGCGCTGGCGGATGGTCAGAGCGCCACCACCCAGATCACGTATCAGGTCAGCGATGGCCAGGGCGGTGCCGATACAGCGACCCTGACCGTCGTGGTCGCAGGCGCCAATGATGCGCCGGTCGTGGCCGGGCCCACGCCGGATCAGACGGTCTCGCGTGGGCAGGACATCGTCATCACCGCCGGTGATGCGTTTGTCGATGCCGAAGGCGGGCCTTTGTCTTATAGCGCCGACGGTCTGCCGGCCGGGCTGGAGATCGACCCGGACACCGGCCGCATTACGGGTACGATCGGGCCGGATCAAAATGCCGGGCCGTATACGGTGACCGTGACCGCACGGGACCCGGGCGGTGCCACGGTCAGCGATCAGTTCACGATCACGGCACCCAACGCGGCGCCGGTGGCCGTGGCCGATAACGCCACGGTCGATCAGAACACGCTGTCCACCGGCAATGTGTTGGCCAATGATCGCGACGCTGACCGCGACACCTTGCGTGTCGCCCAGGTCGCCGGCAACGGCGACGACGTGGGTCAGGCCGTGGCCGGCAGTGCCGGCGGTCGGTTCACGATTGATGCCGACGGCGGGTTCATTTTCGATCCGGCCGGTGACTTCAACGGTCTGGCCGCGGGCGAGCGCGCCACGACATCGGTGACCTATCAGGTCGCCGACGGTCAGGGTGGCTTTGACACAGCCACGCTCACGATCACCGTGACCGGCGTGGACGACGGCCCGGTGGTTGCCAACCCGACACCGGCCCAGTCCGCGGATGACGGCCAGCGCGTGGCGATTGCCGCAGGCAACGCCTTCACAAGCCCGGACGGTGCCAATCTGACGTTCGCCGCGGATGGCTTGCCCGACGGCCTGATGATCGATCCCGAAACCGGGCTGATCACGGGGCAGCTGGGGTCTGATGCCTCGGTCGGCGGGCCGTATGCCATCGTGGTCACGGCTACCGATGGCAACGGCAATACTGCGATCGATCGCTTCACGCTGAGCGCGGCCAACCGCGCTCCGATCGCGGTAGCCGATACAACCCGCACGGGTGAGAACACGCCTGCCAGCGGCAACGTCCTGGCCAACGATCGCGACGGCGGCAATGATCGCGACACCTTGCGCGTGGGCGCGGTCAACGGCGCAGCCGGTAACGTTGGTGATGCGATTGCCGGCAACGCGGGCGGCACGTTCGTGATCAATGCCGACGGCAGCTACACCTTCGATCCGGGCACGGATTTCGATGCGCTGGCAGCCGGCGAGACCGCCACGACCTCGGTTACTTATCAGGTCAGCGACGGCCAGGGCGGCACGGCCACCCAGACATTGGCAATCGTGCTCGAAGGTGCCAACGATGCGCCGGCGATCGGCGATCAGCCGCTGGCGCCGCAGACCGCGCGCGATGGCCAATCCATCGTTCTGGGGCTTGGTGGGGCGTTCTTCGATATCGACGGCGACACCCTGACCTATGCGGCCGACAACCTCCCGCCCGGGCTGGCCATCGATACCGAAACCGGGCTGATCACCGGCACGCTGGCCAACAACGCCTCCAACGGCGGGCCGTATCAGGTCACGATCACGGTCAGTGACGGCAATGGCGGCATGGCCAGCCAGAGCTTCACATGGACGGTGATCAACGAGCCGCCGATCGCAAACGACGATACGAACGCCACCTCGGCCGACGATACGTTGACAGTTGGCGCCGACGACGGCGTGCTGGCCAACGATATCGATCCCGACGGCGACGGTATCGTGCTTCGGAGCGTGTCCGGCTCGGCCGACAACATCGGTCAAACGGTGGCCGGTACCAATGGTGGCCGGTTCATGATCGCTGCGGACGGCAGCTATCGCTTCGATCCAAACGGCGACTTCGACACTCTGGCCGCCGGTGAGACCGCCACCACGACCGTGGTCTATACGATCAACGACGACGACGGCGGCACCGCCGAAGCGCGTCTTGTCATACAGATCACCGGCGTGGATCAGGCCCCGACCGTGGTGCGCCCGACGCCGGATCAATCGGCTGGCGACGGGCAATCGGTCGTCATCGCGGCAGGCGATGCGTTCGCTGATCGTGAAGGCGGGCCCTTGAGCTACGCCGCCGACGGTCTGCCAGACGGCTTGATGATCGACGGTGAAACCGGCGTGATCAGCGGCGCTCTGGGCGCGGATGCCAGTGCGAACGGGCCATATACGATTGTCGTTACGGCCACTGACGCCAACGGCAACACCGTGACCGATCAGTTCGTGATCACACCACGCAATATCACCCCCGTAGCGACGGCCGATACGGCGACAACCGACGAGAACACGGCCACGAGCGGCAACGTGCTGGGTAACGATCGCGACGGCGCACCGGATAACGACGCGCTGCAGGTCGTGCGGGTCAACGGCGATGGCGATGCCTTGGGTCAAGGCGTGGCCGGCAGCAACGGTGGCGTGTTCGTCATCGGCGCCGACGGCCGTTATCGGTTTGAGCCGAACGGCGATTTCGATACGTTGAACGCCGGCGAGGCCGCGACCAGTTCGGTCGTTTATCAGATCAGCGACGGCCAGGGCGGTTTCTCTACGGCGACGCTAACGGTCACGATCAACGGCGTGGCCGATGCCCCGACGGTGGTCATGCCGATCGATGATCGCATCGTCTCGGACGGCGAACAGGTATCGATTGCCACGGCCAACGCGTTTGCCGATATCGACAGCGACACGCTGAGCTACCGCGCCGACGGTCTGCCGGACGGCCTGATGATCGACGGCGACACCGGCGTGATCAGCGGCGCGCTGGGCGCTGATGCCAGCGCGAACGGGCCCTATACGATCGTGGTCACAGCTACTGACGCCAACGGCAACACCGTGACCGATCAGTTCGTGATCACCGCCCGCAACGTGGATCCGGTGGCCCAGCCTGATCGGGGCCGCACCGACGAGAACACCGCCACGAGCGGCAACGTGCTGGGTAACGATCGCGACGGTAGGCCGGACAATGATCGGCTGCGCGTCGGTGCGGTCGATGGCCGCGCGGCGAATATCGGCCGTGCCGTGGCCGGCAGCAACGGTGGCGTGTTCGTCATCGGGGCCGACGGCCAGTACCGCTTTGATCCGAACGGCGATTTCGACGATCTGATCGGCGGCCAGACCCGCACCACGACGGTGACCTATCAGGTCGCCGACGGCCAGGGCGGCACCGACACGACCGAACTCACCATCGTGGTCGAGGGCGTCTTCGAGTCGGGTGAGCTGACCGACGATACGGTGCAGTTCGGTGATAACTATCGCAAGGACATTACCGGCGCGTTCAACGATATCGGGCTGACCGGGCCGCTGAGCTACAGTGCTGCCGGGCTGCCGCAAGGTCTGACCATCGACCCGGTTACGGGTGTCATCCGGGGCAATCCGGTCGCGCTCGGCCCGTTCACGGTCACGATCGTGGCCACTGATGCCAACGGGCGCACGGTCACCGCGGACTACGGCGTACGCGTGCTTTCACCGGCGGTGATCTACGACAACGGCCCGAGCGGGCCGGTGTTGATCGCGCCCGGTGGCATCGGCCTGGGGACACTGCCGATCGGCGGGTTCGTGGGTAACGGGCTCAACGAGCTCGAGCCCGACTCAACGGCCGATTTCGAGTTCGGCGTGGCCACCCGGCTGCGTGATGATCTGGATCTCGACGGCTTTGGCAGCGTGTTCGACGTGAATTTCGCCACGCCGAAGATTCATTATCAGGCGACCCAGACCGACGGCAGTACGCTGCCGGGCACGCTCACGATCAACGCTGATACCGGCGAGATCTCGGGCCTGCTGCCGACCGGCATGAGCCAGGCACAGCTGACCGTGATCGCCATCGACGACCAGGGCGATACCCGAACCCGTGAGGTCTGGGTCGATGCCATGGGCCGAGCGATTGCCGGTGCCGGTGATCGGGCACTGGCCGAACGTCCTGATCTGTATCGCCGCAGCGAAATCACGTTGATTCCGGGCCAGGACGCGACGCGAACGCGCCTGGAGGAAGACCGTGGCAACCCGATGCAAGTGGTCGATGTTCGCTTGAACGGTCGCAACGTGTTCATTGATATTCAGGATCCGGAGGCCGCCAACGCCGTCGAATACACGGCCCGTCTGGTCGACGGCGGCGCTTTGCCGAGCTGGCTCCTCTTTGATCGTGATTCGGCCGATCTATCCGGTCACCTGCCAATCGGTCAGAATGAGCTGCACGTGCGTATCGTCGCGGTCGATCAGGACGGGGGCATGCGCGTGCTCGATCTCGATGTTCGTGTCGACGAGTCGGGCAAGTCGGCGGCGCAGGGGTGGCGTTCGTTGTCGGATGAGGCCGACCGGGCGCTATCGGCCAGTGGGGACCGCAGCGCGGACAGTCGTGGCGCACGACTGGCGGCGGCATTGAAGTTCAATAACTAAAGCATCGGTTTAAAGACCGTTACATGGGCGACCGGCTGTATCAGGGAGAAAACATGCGTTTCACACAACGTTCAAGACAGTGGCTGGGGGTGGTCAGCTTGGCCGTGGTCACGACAGGCTGTGCCGTTAGCCCCGATCCGTTGACACGCGACGAGTTGGCCGATCAGGCACGTGCGGATATGGCGGTGCTGCGCTCGGGCCAGCCGGCGATCGATACGCCGCTGAGCCAGGAAGACGCCGTGGCGCGCGCGATCCTCTATAACCGGGATCGACACGTGGCCAGCATGAAGGCGGCACTGGCGCGCAATCAGCTCACCACGGCGAATTTCCAGATGCTGCCGAGCCTGACCGCATCGGCCGGTTACACCACGCGCAGTGAGTTCGCCGCGACCCAGAGCGTGCCGTTCATCGATGGTTCGCCGCGGCGTGAGCTGGGCAACGATATCTTCAGCGTGGGCCAGGAGAAAAACCGCACCACCTACGGCGTTGACTTCACCTGGTCGATCCTGGATTTCGGGTTGTCTTATGTGCGTGCCAAGCAGCAGGCCAACCAGTATCTTGTAACGGTCGAGGAAGAACGCAAGGCGGTCCAGAACCTGGCACACGAGACCCGCACGGCCTACTGGAAAGCCGTGTCGGCCACCGCACTGCTGGATCGTGTGGGCCCGCTGATGGACAAGGTCAACGGGGCCGTGGCCAACAGCCGCGAAATCACGCGTCAGCGTATTTCCGATCCACTGACCAATTACTCCTACGAGCGCAGCCTGCTGGACGTCAAACGGGCGTTGCAGAGCCTGCGCGAAGAACTGATCGGCTCGCGCGAGAAACTGGCGCAGCTGATGGGCCTGCCGCCGGATACGGTCTATCAGCTGGCAAGCTACGAGGCCGACGAGCTCGAAGCGCCCAACGCCGTGTTTGATATTGACACGATGGAAAACACGGCCCTGCTGCAGCGTCCGGAAATCCTGTCGGCCAGTTATCGCAAGCGTATTGCCCGCGATGACGTGCGTGCTGCCTTGTTGCAGATGTTTCCCGATTTGAGCCTGTCGGCCGGCTATCAACAGGACAGCAACGACTTCCTGCGCTACAACGACTGGGCCAGCGCCGGCGCCTCGATCAGCTATGACCTGCTCAATATCTTCGAGACCAAAGCCAAATACGACGCGGCCAAGACCAGCGTGGAGGTCGCGGATCAACAGCGTCTGGCCACCGCACTCGCCGTGCTGACCCAGGTGCATCTGGCCGCACTCGAATACCGCTCGGCGCGCGAGCAACTGTCCACGTCGACCAGTTATCTGCGCGTGTCGCGCAGCATCTCCGATCTGGTCTATAACCAGTCGCAGGCCGGCTCCACCGGTCAACTGACCGCGATCAAGGAACAGCTGAACTCGCTGGTCGCCGAGCTGCGACGTGATCTGGCCTATGCCAGCCTGCAGAACGCCTTCGCCCGGATCTATCAAAGCATCGGGCTGGATCCGTATCCCAAGGATGCGGGCGATACGCCGGATGAGCTGGCCGCCGCGATCTCGCGTCGACGGGCGGCCTGGCAGGCGGGTTATATCGGCGTGGTCATCAAACCGATCGCTAACCAGGGCCCGGTATTGACGACACGCGATGGCACCACGCAGCCCAGCTTCACCTTCGCCGACGATACGTTCACCGTCGGTGGCGATGTGACCTATCAGGCCACGAGCGAGAACGGGGCGCTGCCGAGCTGGTTGCGTTTTGACGAAAACAGCCGCACCTTCTCAGCCGCCACGGGCGCGCCGATCCGTAATACGCCGATCACCGTCACCGCCATCAATGGCGAAGGGGTCTCGGCCAGCGACTCGTTCGTGCTGCAGACCAACTTTGGCAGTTCCTGAGCCGGTGCCGGATTTGTCGACGACGTCTATCGATACCACGGTCGAACGCGGGCCCAGTGCGATCACCTATCGCCGGCTTGAGACCCTGAGCGCCACGGCGCATCGGGATCTCAAGCTGGCGGGGCAAAACGATTATCGTTTTGCCGCGGCCACGGCGCAGGTGCCGTTGGTGGCCGAGGAGATCACCGAGGCGGCCAAGCATTTCCCCATCGTGTTCACGCGGGCGGGTGACGATATTCAGCCGGTCGCCCTGATGAGCCTGTCAGAAAATAACAATGTCTTTGTCGGCAGCGACGGGCGCTGGCAGGCGCGTTATGTACCGGCCTGGTTACGGCGTTATCCGTTCACCTTTGCCCGCCAGGCCGATGATGATCCGGCCGACGGCTCGGCGACAGCCGACGATGCCCAGCGTCTGGTCGTGATGATTGATCGCGGGGCACCGCATTTCAGCGCCGATGCTGGCCAGCCGTTGTTCGTGGCGGCCGGCGAGAATGCTGACGATGGCGTGACCCGTGGCCCGGCCATGGATCAGGCGCTGGATTATCTGGAGCGCTACCGGCGGGCAAGCGTGTCGGTGGCCGGTTTGGTCTCTGGCCTGGCCGGCGCGGACGTGCTGGTTGAACGCAGCCTGGATGTCTTTACGAAGGCCAGGCACGCCAACCGGATCGGCGGATTGCAGATCGTCGATCACGAGCGGCTGATGGCCTTGACCGATGCAGAACTCGGCCAATGGACACGTAACGGTCTGCTGGAGATCGTGCATGCGCACTGGCAATCGTTGACCAATTTCCGCCGTCTGGCTTAGAGGCATCCGTCTATGACATTCAAGACATCGCAGGCAACGGTCGTGCTGTGTGCTGTGGCCGGGCTCGGCATGGGCCTTGGCAACACGGCATCAGCGGCCCAGCGGGCCCAGATCGAGGCGCTCTACAGCACCACGATTTCCAGTGAGGTATCGGGCCGGATCGACAAGATCGGTTATCGCGAGGGCGAATCGTTTAACAAAGGGGCCACGCTGGTTTCGATCGATTGCACCTCGTATGCCGCCGAGCGTGATCGCGTGGCGGCCAAGCTGGCCAGCGCGCAGGCCAAGCGCGATAACCAGGAGAAATTGGCGCAGCTCCAATCGGCCGGCAAGCTCGAGGTGGATCTCGCGCGCCTGGGCGTCAACGAATCGGCCGCGGAGCTACGCGCTGCACGGGCCAACGTGGCGCGTTGCAGCATCAACGCGCCGTTTGCCGGACGGGTCAACGGTCTGGAGGCCAGCCTCGGCCAGAGCATCAAGCCACAGGACAAGCTGATGACCGTCGTCGGCCAAGAGCTCAATGCGCGGGTCATCGTGCCGGCCAACTGGTTGTCGTGGCTGAAAAAAGATGACGCCGTGAATCTGTCGGTGTCGGAAACGGGGACGCCGGTCACCGCGCATGTCGTGCGTATCGGCGCGGCGGTGGATCCGGTCAGCCATACCATCCCGATCTGGGCTCGCCTGGACAAGACGGCCGATCTGCGCCCGGGTATGACCGCGCGCGCCGAGTTTCCAGGCGCCCCGGACAACGCGGGCTCGAAGAAGAAACAACCAGACACCACACCCAAACCCGACGCCTCGGCGTCTTGATAGCCTTGCAGGCAGCGAGCGTGCGCCGTGGCTGAGGGCCCCGGCGTCGATACCAATCGTCTGTCGGCGCTGTTCGACGTCGAGCATCGCGCCCGTAGCGCGACCGATCTGACCACGCTGCGGTTTGTCATCGTCAACGAGAGCCGGCGGGTGTTCGGCTACGCGCATGCTGCGCTGATCGAACCGGGGGCGACCGGCTGGAAGATCACGGCCGTGTCCGATGTGGCCAGCGTGGATCGCAATGGCCTGTTCGCGCAGTGGGTCGAGCGGGCCTTTGCCCAGCAGAAGCCGGCCGATGACACCGCTTTTGATCTGAACGGCGACGCCCTGGGCGACTGGGAACGCGGCGTCTGGGGCGACGTCAGCCCGGCACATGTCCACGTCGTGCCCTTGGGGGCGCCGGGTCGCGCGCCCGAGGCCTGGCTGTGGCTGGCCGCCGAACAGCCGCTGGACGGCGGGGCGACATCGCTGGCCGAGCACATGGCCGAAGTCTATGGGCATGCCTTGGCCGCACTGTCGCCCAACACCCGTCGGCGCAGTCTCTGGGAGCGCTTGTCGAAACGACGTTACTGGCTGGCCCTGGCGGCACTCGTCGTCCTGATTCTGCTGCTGCCCGTACGCTTGTCGGCGTTGGCGCCGGCCGAGATCGTGGCACGCGACCCGGATATCGTGGCCGCCCCGCTGGACGGCGTGGTCGAGAAAGTGCTGGTTGCGCCCAACGAACGGGTCAAGGCCGGGCAATCGCTGGTCGCACTCGACGATATCGAGACACGCAACCAGTATGAGGTCGCCAGCGAACAGCTCGAGGTGGCCAATGCCCAGCTCGAACAGGCCGAGCAGGAGGCGTTCAACGATGCCCAGTCGCGCGCCGAGCTTGCCACGCGCCGGGCTGAAGTGGGCCTGCGCGAAGTTCAGAAAGCCTATGCCAAGCAACAGCTTGACCGGATCGTGCTAAAGGCCGAGCGTGCGGGTATCGCGATCTACAGTGATCCCGACGACTGGGCCGGGCGCCCGGTCCAGACCGGCGAGCGGATCATGCAGCTGGCTGATCCGGCCCGGCGCGAAGTCCGTATCGATCTGTCGGTTGATGATGCGCTGCTGCTCTCCGAAGACGCACCGATGAAGCTGTTTCTGGATTCGCACCCGCTGTCGCCCGTCGCCGGGCGGATCGTGCGGGTGTCCTACAAGCCGGAAGTCGACGCACACGACAAGCTGGTCTATCACGTGACCGCGCGCCTGACCGGCGAGCGCGACTGGCTGCGGATCGGGCTGCGCGGCACCGCCAAGATCAGCGGCTCGCGGGTGCCGCTGGTGTATTACCTGCTGCGCCGGCCGATCGCCGCACTGCGTCAGACCATCGGTTATTGATCGTCGGCGGTGACTAGGGCGTGTCGTCATAAGATATGCCGTCGCATTGCCCGCGCCGGGCGCGTCAGGCAAGGCGCGGGCCGCCGACCGTGGCTAGCCACGGTCAAGGTCCGTAACGCGGCATGGCGCGTCCGGCGCGGGCAACCCGAATGGGCCGGTGGCCAAGCCCCGGCAATCCTGCGTTATCGCTCGCTTACGTGGAATAACCACGCTGCACGCGCGATGCCTTGTCTTGCCGCGGCTTGGCCGCCGGTGCGCCGACTTATCTTATGACGACACGCCCTGCCACGACGATTGAAAAAGACGAGGACGACGACGCGGCGCTGGTGCTGCCGGCCCTGCGTGCCGATCTACGCCTGGCGCCGGCGGCGCCGGATACCGACGGCTCGCCGATGTGGACGTTGTTCGATCCACTTCGCAACCAGTATTTTCATCTGCACGTGCAGGGGCTGCGCCTGATACGCCACTGGCGCGCCGGGGCCACGGCTGGCGATATTGCGGCCGAGATCACGCGCGACGGCGTGCCCATGAAGGCTGATGAAGTGGCCGGCATGGCCCGCTTCATGGCGGCCTCGAACCTCACGGCCGCCGGCACGCCACAGGATACCGAGCGCCTGGTCGATCAGGCCGAGCGCGGGCGCACGACCTGGTATGCCTGGGTCATGCACCGCTATCTGTTCTTTCGGATACCGCTGGTGCGCCCCGATGCGTTTCTGGTGCGCTGGCTGCCCCAGGCCCGCCAACTGATTGCCCGGCCCATGCGCTGGGCGCTGGTGATCATCGGCCTGCTGGGGTTCTATCTGGCCGGCCGGCAATGGGACGAGTTCACGTCCACGTTCGTGCATTTCCTCTCGTGGGAAGGGCTGGTCTGGTACGGCTTGGCCCTGGTGGCCGTCAAGTCGATCCACGAGCTGGGCCATGCCTTTGTGGCCAAGCATTTCGGCTGTCGTGTGCCGTCGATGGGCGTGGCGTTTCTGGTCATGGTGCCCATGCTCTATACCGATGCCACCGATACCTGGCGACTGGTCAAGAACGCTGACCGCCTCAAGGTGTCACTGGCCGGGGTCTGTACCGAGCTCGTGATCGCGCTCGTGGCTACGTTCGCCTGGGGCATGCTGCCCGATGGCGGGCTGCGTCAGTCCGCGTTCTTTCTGGCCACCACCAGCTGGATCGCCACGGTGCTGGTCAATCTGTCGCCGTTCATGCGTTTTGACGGCTATCACGTACTGGCGGATCTGTGGGGTATTCGCAATCTGCAGCCTCGCGCCTTCGCGCTCACCCGCTGGCGCCTGCGCGAGGCCGTGTTCGGCTTCGGCGAGGCACCGCCGGAGGCCTTTGCCCCGCGCCGGCGTCGCCTGCTGGTGCTTTATGCCATCGGCTGCTGGCTGTATCGGCTGGTGCTGTTTCTTGGCATCGCGCTGCTGGTCTATCACTTTGCCTTCAAGGCGCTGGGCATCGTGTTGTTCTGTATCGAAATCGGGTATTTCATCGTGCGACCGATCGTCAACGAGCTCAAAGCGGTGTGGGGCTACAAATGGCCGATCAATCGCTCGCTGATCCGCAGCGGCCTGGTGTTGCTGGTGCTGCTGGGGCTGCTGTTCATCCCCTGGCACGGCACGATCGGCCTGCCGGCCGTGTTGGTGGCGGCCGATCACACGGAAATCCATGCCCCGGAGCCGGCGCGTATCCAATCGGTGGCGGTGCGCGCCGGCGATGTGGTCGAGAAAGGCCAGACCCTGTTCGTGCTGGATAATCCGGATCTTGAAGAAAAGATCGCCGAAAATCGGGAACGGATCCGCGTGATCGAGACCCGACTGGAACGCCGCGCCGGCTCGCCCGAGGATCTGGCAGCCAGCGGCGTGCTCGAGCGCCAGCGCGCCGAACTGGACGCCCAGATCGCCGGTTTCAAGAAACGTCAGGGTGCACTCGTGATCACGGCCCCGTTCGCCGGGCGTGTAACCGATCGTATGCCGCTGCACGCCGGCGAATGGATCAACCCGCGTCAAGCACTGGCTCAACTCGTGGCCGCGGGCGGTGCGCGGGTCTATGCCTATGTCAAAGAAGGCCAGCTGCGTCGTATTCAGGCGGACGCGCCGGCGCGTTTCATCCCGGATGACGGCATCCACAACGCGCTTGATCTACACGTGCTCGGCGTCGACGATGCAGCCAATGAACAACTGGCCTATCCGATCCTGGCCGATCGCTACGGCGGCAGTCTGGCCACGGTCAACGACCCGGGCGATCGCGGTGCCCGCGAGGATCGGCCCACGCTCGAAGGCGGGCAATACCGTGTAACGCTCGCCCCGAACGAGGCCACGCCGGCCCCGGAGTGGCAGATCCGCGGCGAGGTGCGCGTTCAGGGGCCGGCCGAAAGCATCGCCGGGAGCATATTCCGTAACGCCGCGGGCGTGTTCATTCGGGAAAGCGGGTTTTAGACAAGACAATCCGCCGATGAACGAGACAGGTCGATTAAATCAGTGTTTCAAGCGGCATGCCCGGGGTTGCCCGACAAAAGCCGCTCAGCCCAGATCGAAATCGGCGACCACCGGGACATGATCGGAGGGGCGTTTGCGCCCGCGCTCGCCCACATGTGCCTTGCAGCCGGTGCAGACCTCGCGCAGGGCCGGCGTGGCCAGAACATGATCGATGCGCAGGCCGGCGTTACGCGCCCAGCCGCCGTTACGATAATCCCACCAGGTGAAACAGTGTCGGCCTTCCTTGTCGGCCTCGAACAGCGGCCATAGATCGGCCAGCCCCGCATCCAGCAGCGTCTGCAACGCCGCGCGCTCCGGTTCGGAGCACAGAATACGGCCTTCCCACTTGTCGGCGTCGTAGGTGTCCTGGGGCCTGGGGGCGATATTGAAATCGCCGGTGAGCACCAGCTTGTCGTGACGACTCAACTCATCGGCCAGCCACCGGGCGAGGGCGCCAAACCACTCGAGCTTGTAGGTATAGCTGGGATTGTCGATATCCTTGCCGTTGGGGCAATAAACGCCGATGACCCGCACGCCGTCGACAGTGGCCGCGATGACGCGCTTGGCATCGTCCTCGAAGCCGGGCAGGGCATGCACCACGTCTTGCGGGGCAGCCTTGGACAGGAGGGCGACGCCGTTATAGGTCTTCTGCCCGTTGAAGACGGCGTGATAACCGGCCTCGCGCAGATCGTCGATCGGAAACTTGTCATCGGTGAGCTTGGTTTCCTGCAGCGCCAGTACGTCCACAGGCGTCTTTTCCAGCCAGGCCTGGATGTGCGGCAGGCGGACATTGAGCGAGTTGACGTTCCAGGTGGCGATCTGCATGAGCTGTTCTTCTCGGTCGATGACAAGCCATCACCGGCCTGTCCGTGTAGTCTGATAAGTCTGGTATTTCAAGCTCTGGCCTGCCCGTCATGCGAACCCGTGCCATGCTTTGTTTGAGCCTTATTGTACCCAGCCTGTGGCTGGCCGGCTGCGCCAGCGCGCCGCCCCCGGAGACGACGATGACCGACGACAACACGTTCACGCCCTGCGACGGCGCGCCGCACTGTGTCTCGTCACAGGCCGCCCCCGACGACAGCCACTACATCGAGCCGTTTGCCTACGCCACCGATGCCCGCACCGCGCGTTATCAACTGATCGGCCTGATCCGCGAGCAGCCCCGCACGGCGATCAAGACCGACGAGGATCGATATATCTATGCCACGTTCTCCACGCGCCTGGGCTTCACCGACGACGTCTATTTTCTATTCCGCAACAGCGAACAGAAAATAGATGTTAAATCGACCTCCCGCGTGGGCTACTACGACATGGGCGTGAACCGCCGCCGCGTCGAGCGCCTGCGGGCATTGTTCGACGAGCGTTTGTCCGGGCGTTGAAAGTTGGGTTCCTTGAAGAAAGAAATCCGCGAATAAATGCCAATAAGCGCAAATAAAAGAAAGACAATCCGCAGATGGGCGCCGATTTACGCCGATTGAAAAGATGAGTTATGGGTAGTGCGAACTACCGGAGTGAAAAGACTCTCTGAGCGCGTACAGCCATAAAGTTCTCGTCTTTATCTGCGGCCATCTGCGGCCATCTGCGGCCATCTGCGGGTAACATGCCCGTATTGATTTGCATTTATTCGCGTTCATTGGCGGACGTTTTCAATAAGCAGCTTAGATTTGCGGATAACGGGCCTGCTGGATAAACGTCTCGCTGGAAAACAAAAATCTGTCCGCGAATGAACGAGAATGAGCGCGAATAGAAGAAAGACAATCCGCAGATGAACGCAGATTTACGCCGATTGAAAAGATGATTTATGGGGAGTGCGAACTACCGAAGTGAATATGACTTTCGGAGCACGTACAGCCATAAAAGTTCTCGTCTTTATCTGCGCTAATCTGCGGCCATCTGCGGATAACCGCCTGTATTCATTTGCATTTATTCGCGTTCATTGGCGGGTGTTATGAATCAAGCCGCGCGTTGGTCGTCGGCCAGGCCGCTGTGGCGCAGCAGGGCATCGATGGCCGGTTCGCGGCCGCGGAAGGCCACGAAGTTGTCGGTGGCACTTCGGGTGGCGCCGCGCTCGAGCACTTCGGTCTTGAAGCGGGCACCGGTGGCGGCGTCGAACAGGCTGGTTTCCTCGAAAGCCGCGAACGCATCGGCCGAGAGCACTTCGGCCCATTTGTAGCTGTAATAGCCTGCGGCATAGCCGCCAGCGAATATATGCATGAACGAGTGCGGGAAGCGGTTGTAGGCCGGCTGTTCGATGGGGGCGACCTCGGCGCGTACGGCGGCCAGGGTGTCCATCACGCCGCGGCCCTCGTCCGGGGCAAAGTCCTTGTGCAGGCGCAGATCGAACAACGAGATTTCGACCTGGCGCAGCATCTGCCAGCCGGCCATGTGGTTACGCGCCGCATAGAGCTTGTCGAACAATGCCTGGGGCAACGCCTCGCCGGTTTGATGATGCGCGGCGAACAGATCGAGTGATTCACGATGCCAGCACCAGTTTTCCATGAACTGGCTGGGCAGCTCGACCGCATCCCATTCCACGCCGGAGATGCCGGCGATGCTGGCTTCATCGACCTGGGTGAGCATGTGATGCAGCCCGTGGCCGAACTCATGAAACAGTGTCGTGACCTCGCCGTGGGTCAAAAGGGCCGGCTTGTCGCCGACCGGCGGCGAGAAGTTGCAGGTCAGAAACGCCAGCGGTGTCTGGGTGCCGGCTGTATCCACGCGCCGGCTCTGGAACGGGTGCATCCAGGCCCCGCCGCGCTTGCCTTCGCGGGCGTACGGGTCGAGATAGAACACCCCGCGCAGAGTCTCGTTCCGGTCGTGGATTTCATACACGGTGACGTCTGCATGCCAGGTCGCGGCGTCGTGGCGCGGGGTGACGGTGATATCGAACAGGCGCGCACAGACCTTGAACAGCCCGTCGATGACGGCCGGCGCGGCGAAGTAGGGCTTCAGGTCTTCCTCGGCGTAATCGTAGCGCGCGGTCTTGAGTTTCTCGGCGTAATAGCCGATATCCCAGGCGGCCAGCGCCTCGATGCCGTCGGCAGCAGCCAGTTCTCGCAGGGCACCCAGTTCGGCGTGGGCCGGCGTCTTGCTGCGCTCGGCCAGATCCAGCAGGAAGGTCTCGATCTGCTCGGGGGAGTCGGCCATCTTCTTGGCCAGCGACTGCTCGGCGTAGTTGGCAAAGCCCAGCAGCTCGGCGCCCTCCTGGCGCAGCGCCAGGAGCTCGTCCATGAGCGCCGAGTTGTCGTATTCGCCGGCGTTGGGCCCGACATCCGAGGCGCGCGTGGCAAAAGCCTCGTGGATCTCGGCGCGCAGCGCGCGATCATCGGCGTGGGTGAGCACGGCCATCAGGCTCGGCGCATCGAGTGTGACAAGCCAGCCGTCCATGTCTTTTTGCGCCGCGTTCTGGGCCAGCAGATCACGGGCCGAGTCCGGTAGGCCGGCCAGCCGGGCCTCGTCGGTGATGTGCTTGTGCCAGGCCTGGGTCGCATCCAGCAGGTTCTGCTGGAACGTCGTGGCCAACTCGGAGCGGCGCTGGGCGATATCGGCAAAACGTTTCTTGGCCGGGCCGGCCAGCGCCACGCCGGCGAGCTCGAAATCGCGCAGCATGTGCTCGATCACGCGTTGACGGGCCGGGCCGAGTTCGGCGAATGCCGCGCTGTCATGCAGGTTGGCGACCGCCTGGTAGAGTGCGGTGTTCTGGCCCACCTCCGAGGAAAACGCGGTGAGCTTGGGTACACAGGCCTGGTAGGCATTGCGCCACTCGGGCGAATCCATCACCGCATGCATGTGTGCGACCGGCGAAAACGCGCGATCGATAGCGTCCTGGCTGTCCTCGATCGGGGCGATGAGGGTGTCCCAGGTGGGCTCGTCGGCGTGGGCCAGTGCGGCGTCGATGGCCTCGCGGGCCGCGTCGATGAGCTGATCAACCGCCGGCTCGGCGTGGTCGGGCGACAGGCTGGCGAAATCCGGCAGGGCCGTTGAGCCGGCGGCAGCCAGGGCGAGCAGGGGGTTGTTCGAATCAGGCATTACAAACGTCGTGTCGACAGGCAATACCCTGATGATGCGGCAACAGCCGCGGCGATCAAGCCCGCCGGGCCCATCGCGGCGTGGTGGCCGGAACGCGTTGGGCCGGCCTACAATACGGGCCAACAGTTCGTTTCGAACACACAGGATATTTCATGAGCGATCACTATGATCTGATCGTCATCGGCGGCGGTTCGGGTGGTATGGCCACGGCCCGCCGGGCCGCGTCTTATGGCAAGCGCGTGGCGCTGATCGAGCGCGGGCGTCTCGGCGGCACCTGCGTCAACGTCGGCTGTGTGCCGAAAAAAGTCATGTGGCACGCCGCGGCTTATGCCGAGGCCTCGGCCCATGCCCACAACTATGGCTTCACGCACCCCTCGGCCGAGCATGACTGGGCCCGGCTGGTGGCCAATCGCCGCACATATATCGAGCGTCTCAACGGCATCTACGACCGTAATCTGGACAAGGACGACGTCGAGCTGGTGGTGGGTGAGGCGTCTTTCGCCGGTGAGCGTGAAGTCACGGTCGGCGATCGCCGGCTGACCGGCGAGCACGTGCTGATCGCCACCGGCGGCAAGGCCAGCTGGCCGGAGATTCCCGGCGCCGCGCTCGGCACGGATTCCGACGGTTTCTTTGAGTGGGAGAGCCGGCCGGACAGCGTGGCCATCGTCGGCTCGGGGTATATCGCCTGTGAGCTGGCCTGCATGCTGAACGGGCTGGGCACCCGGGTCAGCCTGCTGCTGCGCAAGGAACACGTGCTCAAGGGCTTTGACGCCATGCTGGGTGACACGCTCATCGAGCGCATGCGTGAGGCTGGGATCGATGTCCAGATGAACCGCCAGAGCGTGGCCCTGCACGAGCAGGAAGGCGGACATATCGCGGTCGAGTTTGAGGACGGCGACACCGTCAAGGGCTTCGACCGGCTGATCTGGGCGATCGGACGCGTGCCCAACACCGATACACTGGCACTGGAACAGATCGGTCTGGAGCTGGCCGGCGACGGCACAGTCCCGGTCGATGAATGGCAAGACACCGCACTTCCCGGCGTGCACGCGCTGGGTGATGTGACCGGCGGGCCCGAGCTTACCCCCGTGGCCATCGCGGCCGGCCGCCGGCTGTCTGACCGGCTGTTTGGCGGCATGCCCGAGCGCAAGCTGGATTACAGCAATATTCCGACCGTGGTGTTCACCCATCCGCCGATCGGCACCGTGGGCCTGTCCGAAGCCGATGCGCGCGCGCAGTTCGGCGACGATAGCGTCAAGATCTATACCAGCCACTACGTCGCGCTCTATCACGGCGTGCTGGATGACAAGACCCCGTCGGACATGAAGCTGGTCTGTGTGGGCGACGAAGAAAAGGTTGTGGGTGCGCACGTCATCGGCGACGGCGCCGACGAGATGACCCAGGGCTTTGCCGTGGCCGTGAAAATGGGTGCGACCAAGAAAGACTTTGACGATACCGTGGCCATCCATCCGACGAGCGCTGAAGAGTTCGTCACGATGACGTGAGCCGGCGTGGTCTATACGTTATCGGCCGGGCGGCCACGATGAGTCTCGTGGCCGGTCTGCTGACGGCCTGCTCGGGCCAGTTCTGGGTCAATACGCTGACTCCGTCGTGGGGCCATACCCGCCACGCCGATATCGCCTACGGTGATCTGGCCCGTCAACACCTGGATATCTACAGCCCGAGCGAGCCTGCCCCGGGCCGCCCGGTGGTGGTGTTTTTCTACGGCGGCAGCTGGCAGGAAGGCAACAAGGACGGCTATCGCTTTGTCGGCCAGGCTCTGGCCTCGCGTGGGATCACCGCGGTTATCCCGGATTATCGACTGTATCCGCAGGTCACGTTTCCGGGCTTTATCGAAGACGGCGCCGCCGCGGTGGCCTGGACACGAGCGCATATCGACGAGTACGGCGGCAACGGTAAGGATCTATTTCTGGCCGGCCACTCGGCCGGCGCGCATATCGCGGCCATGTTGGCCGTTGCACCGGATTATCTGGCGGCGGTCGATGTGCCACGCGAGGACATACGCGGGCTGATCGGCATGGCGGGGCCGTATGATTTTCTGCCGATCATCGATCCCACGCTACAGACCATATTTGCGCCAGAATCGGGCTGGCCGCGTACCCAGCCGATCAATTTCGTGGATGCGAGCGTGCCGCCGACGCTGTTGCTGCATGGCCTGGCGGATGAAACCGTCTTGCCGAAAAATACACGGCACATGGCCGAAAAAATCAACGCAAGTGGCGGAAATGCCAAGACAAAATACTACCCTGACGTGACACACGTCATGTTGATCGCCCCGCTGGCCGCGGTGCTGCGCTTCAAGGGGGATGAGCTGGATACCGTTGCTGCCTTCGTGAAAAAGCACGCCACGGACAGCTAGAGTTCAGGTTGGCTGGTTATGGTCACGGGCTTATGAAGCACGAGGGGCGATCATGAGACGTCTAATGATACAAAACGTCTGCATAGCGGCGTGTCTATTGTTTGCAGCGTCCATCGCGCAGGCGCAGTCCGATGAGTGGGAAAGTCTGAGCGTGGCCGCCTCGGCTTATAACTCTCTGCCGTCGCAAACTGCCAACAACCCGGCCATTGCAGCCTGGGGCGACAGGCTCAAGCCCGGCATGAACGCTATCGCTGTTTCGCGCGACCTGATCAAGAAAGGCCTGACACACGGCACCAAGGTCAGGATCAAGGGCTTGCCCGGGGTCTATATCGTACGCGACAAGATGGCCGCGCGGTGGAAGAACAAGATCGATATCTATATGGGTAAGGATGTCACCGCCGCCCTGGAATGGGGCATGCGCCACGATATCGAGATCGAGTACGCCGAAAACAGCTGAGCGATCGATATGATCGGCCGCCGGCCGGTTTGATGGCGATCCGTGTCGCGGTTTGGTCGACTGCGTTAATCTCGCAACTTGTTTGTCGTAACAAGGATTGCTCATGGCAGGCCAGCTCATCCTCCTGCGCCACGGACAGAGTCAGTGGAATCTCGAGAATCGCTTCACCGGTTGGGTGGATGTCGATCTTACCGATACCGGGCGTGACGAAGCCCGTAATGCCGGCCGGCTACTGGCCGAAGACGGTATTCGTTTCGACGTGGCCTTCACGTCGGTGCTTCAGCGGGCCATCAAGACGATGTGGCTGGCGCTGGAAGAAATGGAGCAGCCCTGGGTCGAGGTCGAGCGTCATTGGCGCCTGAACGAGCGCCACTACGGTGCGCTGCAAGGCCTGGATAAGGCCGAAACCGCCGAGAAACACGGCGAGGAGCAGGTGCATGTCTGGCGTCGCAGCTACGACACACCGCCGCCGGAAATGGATCGCGACGACCCGGGCCATCCCTGTCACGATCCACGCTATGCCAAGCTCGACGTGCGTGCCCTGCCGGGTACGGAATCGCTGGCGCTCACGCTCGATCGTGTATTGCCGTTCTGGCACGACGCCATCGCCCCGCGTTTGAAGGCCGGCGATAACGTGCTGGTGGCGGCCCACGGCAACAGCCTGCGTGCGCTGGTGAAATATCTCGACGGTGTATCCGACGACGAGATCACCGGCTTGAACATCCCCACGGGCATTCCGCTGCGCTACAAGCTTGACGACGAGCTGAACGCTCTGGAATCGGCCTATCTGGGCGATGCCGATGCTGCCGAGAAAGCCGCCGATGCCGTGGCCAATCAGGCCAAGGGCAAGTAGCGATGAATCACGGGCGCCGATCGGCGCCCGTCCAGGGCCTGTTGCCGTTTCATGCGAACGCCGCGTTGGAGACCGCAAATGGTGTCCTGCAAGACTCGCCAGGGGCAGGGCACCCATCTTTAATTTTTATGGGCGGCCCAACCGTTTGGGACAAGCGCCCACAAAATGAGCGACACGTCGGCAATACAGCCCCTAGGGCCTGTTGCCGTTTCATGCGAGCCCGCGTTGGAGACCGCAAATCGTGTCCTGCAAGGCGCGAGTCGCCGCATCGTGGCGTGCCACGATCAAGGCTTGCAACGCCGCAGGGCGCGATTTTCGGCCCAACCCGAAGGGACAAGCGCTGTTTTGCGGCAATACAGCGTTCTAGCCCTCTTGCGCAGAATGACTGCGCGGCGTGGGCTACGCCTCGTCTTGCCGCAAAACAGCGCTTGGCGCGGGCCCGCATGAAACGGCAACAGGCCCTAGCAACGTATCGCGCTGTTCAGCCGGTCGGTCATGGCATCGAGTAGGCCATGGCGGACAAGAAAGCCGTGGGCGTCTTCAGCATCACGCTCAAACCAGGCGGCGGCGGAGCCCAGACGAAAGGTATACCCCCAGGCATCCATGTCACGACACATATCGGCCCGGGATATGCCCGCCAGGCGATCACAGGCCATGATCTGCCAATAGCAGACCGCATTCTCCTCGGCGTAGGTGCCGCCGGCATCGGTATCCAGTACCGCGCGGCGTTTGCTACTCATACAGACATAGTGCCCGGCCTCGTGCAGAGCCGAATGCAGCGGTGTGTCAGAGCGCACGATCAACGTATCGCCCTTGAGCCCGGCCTCGGCGTCGCCCCAGAAACTGCCGGGAATCGGCTGATCCAGGCCGATCGGCTCGACCCGTAGCGAAAACTCGGCCAGCAGTGCCTGCAGGCGATCGATACCGACGGCCGAGACCGACGTTACATCTTCGATACGGGGCTCGGCAGTGGTTTCGCTCATGATGTCGGGTGCCGGGTGATCACACATGGCGCGCAGCATAGCTAAGCCCGGGTAGCGTTCAAAGCCCGGGCGATAAGAGGCTGCATGTTAAACTCAGTGCATTCTGCAGACTTGGAATTGTTATGACGCTTGTTGATGATGACGCAACCATTCGCGATATTCTGGCGCAGGTTCGGCGGATCGCCGTGATCGGCCTGTCGCCTGACCCGGAGCGGCCATCGCACGGCGTTGCCAAGGGCATGATCGAGGCCGGTTACGACATCATTCCGGTGAACCCGTTCGAGAGCAAGATTCTTGGGCGCA
Organism: Salinisphaera japonica YTM-1; assembly: GCF_003788585.1. Lineage (GTDB taxonomy): Bacteria > Pseudomonadota > Gammaproteobacteria > Nevskiales > Salinisphaeraceae > Salinisphaera > Salinisphaera japonica. The sequence continues at coordinate 58,142 of NZ_AYKG01000056.1, forward strand.
AGACGTTTGCCGACCTGAAATACGTCAGCGATGCCGTCAATATGGTGGCCGTGTTTCGTGAGCCCAAGCACGTTCCGGAAATCGTCGAGATGTGTATCGAGAAGAAAGTGCGCAACCTGTGGCTTCAGGAGGGCGTCATTCATAACGAAGCTGCCAAATATGCTGCTGAGCACGGTATGCATGTGGTCATGGATCGTTGCATGTTCAAGGAATACAGCCGACTGCTGGGGTGATTACTGCGATATGCCGGTGTTCTTGGGCTTGTTCCGCGGATTGGGTAGACTCGGTGCCCAGCCGAAACACACAGCGGCGCATCTATCGCCGGTCTGCCTAGGAGAATGATATGACCCCGGTCATTTGGATCATCATCGCTGCCGTGAGCGCGGTCATCGCGCTACTGGCCGGTTATTTCATCGGCAACAAGACGGGTGGCGGCGTCGATCGCTCCGATGAAATCGCCAAGCAGAAACAAGAAAACGACGACTTCCGCGGCGATGTGCGCGAGCATTTCCAACAGACAGCCGCTATCATGTCGCGCATGGCTGAAGACTATCGCGACATGCACCAGCACATGTCACAAGGTGCAGAGCGCCTGGCCGACATGGATCGTGAAAAGCTGGCCGCCCCGTCCAACCCGCAGAGCTTGGGCAACACCGACGAGTCGAAAAAAGAACAAACCAGCCCGAGCCAGCTGGGTAGCGCCATGGATGCCAAGGTCAACGGCGGCAAGCCCAGCGAAACCCCGAGCCAGCAGCCCTCGGACGCCGCGGTAAAAAGCCAGCCGAAGAAATAACGCGCATCAAACCGCGTGAATCGAAAAAGCCGGGCATGTCCCGGCTTTTTTGTGCCTGTGTTCTTTCAAGGCTATCCACAGATTGCCTGGCTGGGCCGTTAGGCGCCGAGCCCAATTCTTTTTTTTTCCGCAGATTAATGCAGATGAACGTAGATGAAATAGAACGAAACGCTGCCAATTCTGGCCTGAGAGGCGTTGAAAACGCTTGACTGATTAGCAACAAGCGCGGCTTAGATACCCGGCAAATCGCCTGAAAGAACGAAGCCGGAAAACACATCGCCATGAGAAAACGAGCAGGTCTCGACAGCTCAAAACATCGCATCTCAGAAGGTTAGAGGGTCTGGGAAGCTATTATTTAGCCGTCAAATCGTCTGCCACGCCAAGCCCCCATCTGCGCAATCTGCGTCCATCTGCGGATAGCCTTCAAAGAACGAGGCCCCGAATCAGGAGGATGCGTTCAGGCGAGCCGCGGCGTGGCGCTGGATGGTTTCGACCATCGAATACAGCCCGTTGCGGCGGTTCATGGTGATGTGCTGCTCGAGGTTGAGATCGGCAAATACCTGTTGAATATCGGTATCGGCGATCTGGCGCGGTGTCTTGTCGGAATAGATCATCAACAACACGCCGATCAACCCGCGCACGATATGCGCATCGGAGTCGCCGCGAAAATGCAGCTTGTTGTCGGCATCCTCGTCGTCAGCCACGAGCCAGACCTGGCTCATACAACCGCGTACCAGGGTGGCCTCGTTGCGCTCGGCGTCATCCAGCGGCTCGAGTTTGCGGCCCAAGTCGATGATATAGCGATAGCGCTCTTCCCAGTCGGGCAGCAGTTCGAAGGTGGTCTTGAGCTTGTCGATGTTTTGATCCATGACCGGCCTGCACTCGGATTTATGACTGAAGAAGTTGGGTCGATACGGCGCTGAGTCAAGCCGGTGAAGCGCTGGGCACGCAGCCGTTATAGACTGCGGCCATGATGCGATCGAGCATAGGGCAGAGGCTGTACCGGTGGTTCCGTAAGGGCATGATCGCTGTGTTGCGCGCGCCGATCCTGTTCTATCGGCGCGTGATTTCACCGTTGCTGGGGCCGCGGTGTCGTTTTTATCCGACCTGCTCGGCGTATGCCCTACAAGCGCTGTCGCGCCATGGCCCGGTCAAGGGTCTGGGCCTGGCTATCTGGCGAATCATGCGTTGCCACCCGCTGAATTCCGGCGGGCATGACCCGGTGCCGCCCAGGCGTTGTGGCCACCACCACGACGACGACTCGTGCGGATGATGCATACGAGCCAGCGCAGGGTTTATAGTGCGCGGCTTGCATGATAGGGCGCCTGCCCGATCATCTTCACGCGATTCACGCCAGCCCAGGGACGCCATGAGCGGTTTTTCCGAGCACAAAGCCTTGAACCTGCCGGCCATCGAGGCCGATGTCCGTGCCTGGTGGGACGAGGCCGGCGTGTTCGAGGCCTCGACCGCCGCCCGGGCCGACGGTCCGAATTTTGCTTTTTATGAAGGCCCGCCCACGGCCAACGGCCGCCCCGGCATTCATCATGTGCTTGGGCGTACGATCAAGGACGCCTTCTGTCGTTACAAGACGATGCAGGGCTATCGCGTGGATCGTAAGGCCGGCTGGGACACCCACGGCCTGCCGGTGGAGATCGAGGTCGAGAAAGAGCTGGGTCTGAAATCGCGCGAAGATATCGAGGCCTATGGCATCGCCGAATACAACGCGGCCTGTCGCGATTCGGTGCTGCGCTACAAGCATCAATGGGATGAGCTCACCCGGCGTATCGGCTATTGGGTGGATCTCGACGCGCCCTATGTGACGTTCTCCAACGAGTACATCGAATCGGTCTGGTGGCTGCTGGCCCAGCTCCATAAGCAGGGCCTGCTCTACAAGGGCCACAAGATCCATTGGTATTCGCCGGGCTCGGGCACCGTGCTGTCCTCGCACGAGGTCAGCCTGGGCTACAAGGAAGTCCAGGATCCGTCGATCACGGTCAAGTTTTTTGTCGAAGACGAGCCGGATGTCGCGATCCTGGCCTGGACCACCACGCCTTGGACGGTGCCCTCCAATGCCGGGCTGGCCGTGGCGCCGGATATTGATTATGTCCGGGCGGTCCATGAAGACACGACTTATATCCTGGCCGCCGACTGTGTCGCGGCGACCCTGGGTGAGGGGGCCGAGATCGTCTCGACCTTCAAGGGCTCGGAATTGATTGGCACGCGCTATCGCCCGCCGTTCGATTTCATGCATGAGCTCGACGGCGCGGCCGATGCCTGGCGCGTCATCGCAGGTGATTTCATCTCCACCGAGGACGGCACGGGCATCGTGCACATGGCCCCGGCATTCGGCGGCGACGATTATCGCGTCTCGGTCGCAGCCGGCCTGCCGGTCTTCAACCCGGTCGAAAACGACGGGCATTTCCGAGCCGATTTTCCGCTCGTGGGCGGCCAGTGGTTCAAGGATGCCGACAAGACACTGGCGCGTGATCTCAAAGAGCGTGGCCAGCTCTTTGCGCAAGACGTGACGGTTCATAACTACCCGCACGACTGGCGCAAGGGCACGCCGCTCATGAATTACCCGGTCGAGTCCTGGTTCGTGGCCACCCAGCAGAACAAGGACCGGCTGGTCGCCTATAACGACCAGATCGACTGGCACCCGCCGCACGTCGGCACCGGGCGTTTTGGCGACTGGCTGGCCAACAACGTGGACTGGGCGCTCTCGCGCCATCGCTACTGGGGCACGCCGCTACCGATCTGGGTCAACGACGCCGACCCGGACGATATCGTGGTCATCGGCTCGATCGCCGAGCTGCGCGAGTACGCCGGCGATCAAGTGGCCGGCGATGACACGCTGGATCTGCACAAGCCCCAGGTCGATGCCATCACCTGGCAGGCCGCCAACGGCGGCACCATGCGACGCGTGCCCGAGATCATCGACGTGTGGTTCGACTCGGGCGCCATGCCGTTTGCCCAGTGGCATTACCCGTTCGAGAACAAGGAACTGTTCGAGGCCAATTTCCCCGCGGATTTCATCTGCGAAGGCGTGGATCAGACCCGCGGCTGGTTCTATTCGCTGCATGCCATCGGCACGCTGATCAAAGACTCGCCGGCCTATAAGAACGTGATCGTCAACGGCCTGCTGCTGGACGCGAACGGCGAGAAGATGTCCAAGTCCAAGGGCAACACCGTCGATCCGTTCGAGGCCCTGGACACCCACGGCGCGGACGTCATCCGCTGGTACATGCTGACCAGCTCCCAGCCCTGGGATAACACCAAGTATGCCGACCGGGCCCTGCGCGAAACCCGCACCAAGGTCTTCGGCACGCTGGAAAACGTCTATTCGTTCTTTGCCACCTACGCTAATATCGACGGCTTCACCGCCGATACGCCGGCACCCGCCGTCAATGAGCGCCCCGAGCTGGATCGCTGGATTCTCTCGCGCCTGCAGTCCACGGCCGCAGAAGCTGCTGCCGCGCTGGATGCTTACAACCCGACGCGGGCCACCCGCGCTGTCGAGCGCTTTATCGACGCGCTGTCCAACTGGTATATCCGGCGCTCGCGGGCACGTTTCTGGGCCGGGGCGCGCGCGGATGCCGGCGGGGATGCGAGCGCGGCCGAGGTCGCCGACAAGCGTGCGGCGTATCACACCACGCTGACCTGCCTGCGTGACGTAGCCGCCATGATGGCGCCCATCGCCCCATTTTTCGCCGACTGGCTCTATGGCCAGGTCGTGGCCTCGAGCGGCGCGCGCGCCTCGGTGCACTTGGCTGACTTTCCGGTGGCCGATGACACGATCACCGACGCCGATCTGGAACGCCGTATGGGCCTTGCCCGGGCGATCGTGGCCAATACGCTGGCTCTTCGTAACGAGGCCGGCATCAATGTGCGCCAGCCTGTGGCACGGATTCTGGTCGTCGAGGAACCGGGCGTGGCGCGGGCCGATGTCGAGGCGGTGGCGCCGATCGTGCGCGACGAAGTCAACGTCGATGCCATCGAGTTCGTGGCCGGCGAGGGCGATCTGGTCAAACGAAGCGTCAAGGCCAACTTCAAGACGCTGGGCAAACGTCTGGGCAAGCAGATGAAGCCGGCCGCCGCCGCGATCGCGGCCTTGGATGATGCCGCGATCGCCACCTTCATGCGCGACGGTGCGCTCACCGTGGACGTCGAGGGCACGCCGATAGCGCTCGACGGAAACGATCTGATCGTTTCGGCCGAAGGCGTCGAGGGGTGGCTCGTTGGTCGCGAGGATAGCGTCACGGTGGCACTTGATAGTACACTTGACGATTCGCTGATCCAGCGCGGGCTGGCACGCGAGGTCATCAACCGTATTCAGAGGCTGCGCAAACAGGCCGAATTTCATGTGGCTGATCGTATCCAGGTGGTTTATGCCGCGGATACGACGCTGGCCCAGGCCATCGACACGCACGCCGAGCTGATTGCGCGAGAGACACTCGCACGCCATGTGTCCGTGAGTGCATCGCCGGCCGGCGATGTCGTGGCCGATTTCACAATCGGTGACGAAGCGCTGTCGCTAGCGCTCACGCGCGAGGCATAAGACAGGCGCCGGGCTCGGATACAGCACGGGTTTTTTTAAAAACGATTCGCATACGCGTAACGGTCTTCGATCATGAAACAGGATATTCATCCCAACTATCGCCCCGTCGTCTTCAAGGACATGGGCAGCGACTTCGCCTTCCTGACGCGCTCGACCATCGAGTCCAAGGAAACGATCGAGTGGGAAGACGGCAACGAATACCCGCTGATCAAGCTGGAAGTGACCAGTGACACGCACCCGTTCTACACGGGCAAGCAGAACATCATGGACACCACCGGCAAGGTCGAGCGCTTCAACCGTCGCTTCGGCATGATGCGCGGCGCCAAGAAATAAGACTGCGGTGTCGGCGGCCGTGGGCATGCCCGCGGCCGTTGGCCATGACCGTTTCGTAAAGCGCGCCGGTGAGCTATCGCCGGCGCGCTTTCGCGTGTCTAAAATTTGGCCTGTGGCTGTGTTTGTGCAAGAGCAACGAAGCCGGCCAGCGGCGGGTGGGTGATGTCGTCGCGGCGACAGCCGAGATGGATCTGCTTGGTAATGCCATGCATGCCCAGGCGACACGTAGCCAGCGCCAGGCGATCGCTGTATTCAAGCGCCAGCCAGCGCGGCAGAGCCGCCACACCTCGTCCAGCGCCGGCTCGCCGGGCTGACGGCCAGCGACTACGCGCGTCGCAGCGCTTATTCCGAGCGCGCCCGCCGGCAGCGTGACAAGCTGGCGTTGCCGTCGTTTCCAACCACCACGATCGGCTCGTTCCCGCAGACACAGGCCGTGCGCCGGGCCCGCGCCGGTTACAAGGCCGGTCGGCTGAGCGCGCCGGATTACGAGACGTTTCTGGCCGGCCAGATCGATGATGCGGTCGCGCTCCAGGCGGATATTGGTCTGGATACGCTCGTGCACGGCGAGTTCGAGCGTAACGATATGGTCGAGTATTTCGGCGAGCAACTGGCCGGCTATGCCTTCACCAAGCTGGGCTGGGTGCAGTCTTACGGCACGCGCCACGTCAAGCCGCCGATTATCTACGGCGATGTCTCACGCCCGGCGCCCACGACCGTCAAATGGTCAAGATATGCCCAGTCGCGCACGAGTCGGCCCATGAAGGGCATGCTCACCGGCTCGGTCACCCTGGTGCAGTGGGTCTTTGTGCGCGACGACCAGCCCCGGGCCGAGACCATGCGCCAAGTGGCGCTCGCGATTCGTGAAGGGTTGCCGCTGCGTCGCAGCGACCGGGCAGATTATCTGGCCGCGGCCACTGCCGCGTTTCGTCTGGCAACCGCGGGTGTGGCGGATACGACCCAGATTCATACCCATATGTGCTACTCGCAGTGCAACGACATCATCGAGGCGATCGCCGCGATGGACGCCGACTGTATTTCAATCGAGACAGCGCGCTCTCAGATGGCACTGCTCGATGCGTTCGCCGTGTTCGATTACCCCAATGAAATCGGGCCCGGGGTCTATGACATTCACAGCCCGCGCGTGCCGGATGCCGCTGACATGGGCGCGCTGCTGAAAAAAGCCACCCAGGTTCTGGCCCCCGAAAAGCTCTGGGTCAACCCGGACTACGGCCTGAAAACCCGCGGCTGGGCCGAGGTCGAGCCGGCCTTGCGGCGTATGGTTGATGCCGCCCGGCAACTGCGCCAGGCGCACGCGCATTAAACAGCGTCAGCCGTCGACCTGCTTGCTCTTGCGATGCCCTGCCTCGTTCTGGCCAAGCTGCCAGTAGCTGGATATATAGAGCCGGGCTCGCTCGACTTCGCGCTCGTCGCGTAAATGCGTGCGCAGCGCCTGCATGGCGCGGAACTCACAGGCCGCCCAGACCGACGGTCTGCCCGGTTGCCAGATCATCTCGCGCACGGCCTCGGCCAGCAGCTCAGCGCGCTCGCCGGGGCTTGGGTTGATCAACCAATCGATGGCAAGCCCGCGCGGGGCCGATAGCGCCTGGCGATCCCGTGTATCGATCACCTCGATGATCGCCCGGCCGCTGGCTCCGGCAGGCAATGCCTCGATGTTGGCCCCGATAGCCGGCAGCGCTGTCATGTCCCCGGTCAAGAGAAACCAATCGGCGTCGTGATCCAGACGTTTGACAGGCCCCGGGCCGCTGGCCTCGATCGTGTCGCCGGGGCTCGTGTCCTCCGCCCAGCGAGCCGCCGGGCCGCCATGCGCATGGCGCACCACATCGACATCGATCGCCTCGGCGTGTTGCTGGCGCACGGTATAGGTGCGGAGCAAGGGGCGGCTGCTGCCCGGCTGGGCAAATCGCAGCTTGATATACGCCGTTTCCTGATCCGGTGGGAAATCGGCCATGCCCGCGCCACCCAGTGTGAGGCGCCACATATTGGGTGTGACCAATCGTTTGGCCAGCACGGTGAATTGCCGTGGTGCCGGCCGGCTCATGGGGCCGCCACGGGCGTGTCGCCACCTGCGCGCGTGGGGCCAGACGTCATTGCAGGCAATAGAAGACGTGTCTGGCCACGCCGGCCGCGTGACTGTTCAATCCGCGCACACGAGTACGGCGAGAAGTGCCCCTAACAATGCTTGGGAGCACTTCGTTGGACCACAGGTTTTGTCGATACGTCGCGGCCAGTGGTTTGTTTGAGACATCAGCGCTTGGTGGCATGCGTGGGTAGAAGTCCGGCATTCAGCCTAGTGAATGATCCGCACGATGCCTGGTGCGGTCAACCAGAGCCGGAGCTCGCTGCGATCTTTAAAGGCTAACGATCGGTTGTAAATGCACGACTGGCAAATCGAGAGCACTAGATCACAAGTTGCCTGGTCGTTTTCTTAAGGCATCGTTCATTTTTAAAGGTTTGAGCGCGTACTTTTTATTGCTTCGATTAAAAAATATTTTGCGATATAGCCGGTAATTAATCCAAAAAGCCTTTAATAAGTAAGCTATTTATTTGTATCGATGACTGATAGTCGCTTTTTTATAAAAAACACTATAAGATAGCGTTAATGACGACGCTCTTGGTCGTCGTCCGCTGGCTGTCTCATATACCGCCCTGCACGCCAGCCGGCGCGCGGGGCGGGTGAGCCGCATGGCGCTCATTCATCGGCATAACAACAGGCAAAGGCCATTCTTATGTACAAGTCACAGCGATCCATTTGTGTTTCTTCGATGGGTGTTGCCCTGCTCATGTTGGCAGCGGCGCCGGCGTTTGCCGCCACGAAGACAAGCTCTTTCCAGGTCAGTGCGACCGTGCTGGCGAACTGCACGATTGACTCGACCAATCTGGCGTTTGGTAACTACGACCCGCTTGCGACCGGCCCGGTCAACCAGACCAGTACCGTCAACGTGCGCTGTACGTTGGCCACGCCGTACACGGTGGGCCTGAACACGGGCGCGAACGCCGGTAGCAGCGGCACGGCGTTCGCTAATCGCAGCATGGTGGGGCCGGCGGGCAATCTGCTGAAGTACCAGCTCTATACCGATGCCGGCCGTACGGCGATCTGGGGTGACGGTACGAACGGCACGCAGACGATCAGCGGCACCGGCACCGGCGTGTTGATCGCCAGCCCGCAGGCCAGAACAGTCTATGGCCAGATTCCGGGTGGCCAGGATGTTCAGCCGGGCGCTTATTCTGACACCGTCGTCGCAACGATCACTTATTGATTGCTGGATACGAATTCCCGGGGCAGGAGAGGCTATGACGGTTGTCGGTCGACTGATGTGTTTGTGTGGCGGTCTGGTATTGCTTGGGCTGTCCGTGAGTGCCACTGCCGCCACGCTCAATGTTGCGCCGGTGCGTGTGGCGCTGGCGCCGGGCGAGACGAGCGCCACCGTTCAGGTGCACAACTCGGGTGATCGCATCGCGATCATGCAGGCCCGGGTGTTCAAGTGGTCTCAGGCGCAGGGCGCGGCCGACCAGTACGACCCGACGCGATCTCTGGTCGTCACGCCGGCCGTATTCTCTATCGGGCCGGGCCAGATGCAGGTGCTGCGGGTGGGGGTTCGCGCTGCGGCCGATGACAACGCCGTGGAACAGGCGTATCGGCTGTTGCTCAAGGAGGTGCCACCCACGAAGCTCGGCGAAGGCTCCGGGCTGCGCGTGGCATTGCAGATCGATATGCCGATATTCGTGTTGCCGGCCTCGGCCCCCACGGTCGATGCCGAATGGCATGCCGAGCGCACCGGATCGAACGCGTTGCAGCTGACGGTTGAAAACCACGGCAATGCCCATCTGCAGATCACTCAGCTCAATCTGTCGGCCGGGGGCGAGGCCCTGGGTCTGACCGATTCGGCACCTTCTTTGATGTATGTATTGCCGGGCCAGAGCCAAACTTGGTCGCTGACCACGCAAAAGCCGTTGCCGGCGACCGGCCAGACGATCGATATCGCTGCCGAAACGGATCGCGGCAGTCGTCAAGAACAGATCATGCTTGGCTCCTGATTCGCGCCGATCACCCCGCGAGACGACGTTGCTATCGCGTTGCAGTCGAGGTGGCGTAAAGCGGTCGTGCGTGCCGTGCCGTGCTCGGCCGGCTATCGTTCATCGCGCTTGGCGCGCCTGGCGCGCTTGCGCGTTGATCCCCGAGACGTCCTGAAAGCGCGGTCGCTGCTGTGAGTATTTTGCGCTTGCCGCGGATCCGCATGAAACGGCAACAGGCCCTAGGAAAGAGCACGCGTCGTACCACCTGCGCGCTGATCCTGGGCGCCTGCCTGGCCAGCGGTAGCGCGTTGGCCAATCTGCCGGGTAACGATCTGTTCGAGCCGTCAGGCAGTCAGGATCGCGTCGAGCTCATGGCGCTGACGCTCAACGGCGTGCCCCGTGACGATGCTTTCTTTCTTGTCGGGCCCGACGAGGGCGTCTATGCCAGCCAGGCGCTGATCGATGAATACGGCCTGGACATCACCGGCGACACACAGAAGATAGCCGATGGCGAGGTGTTTCGACCGTTATCGGCGGTGGCCGGCGCGCACTGGCAGATCGTGGCGAGCGAGTCGCGATTGATACTCGACGTGCCGGCGGCCTCGATCCGCACCGTCAGCGAGATCAATATCGTCTCAAGCCCGTCGGCTGCGCCGCCCTCACGCAGCATGGGAGCGTTTCTGAACTATGATCTGCTGGCGTTCGGCGAGACACCGGGCGATGATTACTCCATGGCCTTCGAAACCGGCACGTTCGGCGCCTGGGGTGTGGCCACCAATGATTTCATCGTGCGCAACGCCTCGTTTGGCGACAACGTGTTGCGCCTGGAATCCACCCTGCAGTACGACAGGCCGGCAAGCGGCAATAGTCTTCGCCTTGGCGATACCATTTCGCGCCCTGATGCCATCGGCAACGCCGTGCGCTTTGCCGGCGTGCAGTACGGCACCAACTTCGCCACTCAGCCGTATTTTCTGACCTTCCCGCAGCCGACGCTTACCGGGCGGACCAGCCTGCCGTCGACGGTCGATGTCTATATCGACAACGTGCTGCGCGGCAGTCAGGACGTGCCGGCCGGCGGGTTTTCGACCCAGGCATTGCCGATTAGCGCCGGACGCGGGCAGGTGCGTCTCCAGGTGCGCGATGCGCTGGGGCGTCAGACGGTGATCACGCGGCCGTTTTTCATCACCAACCAGTTGCTAAAGCCCGGACTGAGCGATTTTTCACTGTCGGCCGGGGTGCTGCGTGAAAACTTTGCCCTGGAAAGCAACAACTACGGCCAGGCGCTGGTCAATGGCCTCTGGCGTCACGGGTTCACGGATCGACTGACGTTTGCCGTGTTCTCATCTGCCCAGCCGCGGGTACAGACCGCGGGCACTTCGGCCACGGTCAAGCTGGCCGAGTCGATTGTGGCCCAGGGCGCCATCGCCGGTAGCTACAGCGATAATGGTGGCGGCGCGAAGGCCCGCCTTGGTATCAACCAGCAACTCGGACGGTTGTCGTACGGGGCGGCCATCGAACAGGGCAGCCAGGCGTATCGCCCGGTGGGGGCAGAGGACGAGCTGTTCTTCGAAGCACGCCAGACCGTCAGTGCCAATCTGGGCCTGTCGCTGGGCGGTTTGGGCAGCCTGACGGGCAACTATATACGCCGGGAGTTTCGCCAGCAGGGCGAGATCACGATTCTCAATGTGAACTTCACCCGCCCGCTTGGTCCGGCTTTTTTATCCGCAGGCGTGTTTCAGACCCGCGCGATCGATGAACGCGGCTATGCCGGCCAGGTCTTGCTTACCCTGCCGCTGGGCGCGCGCACGACCGCCAGCACGGGCGCCGCGCTGGATGATTCGGGTGTCGGTGGGTTTGCCCAGCTGCAACGGGCGTTGCCGATCGGCCCGGGGTATGGTTATCGACTACAGGCCGGTTCCGGTGATACGTCGAACTCGCTGGCCGAAGTGGCGGCCCGCTCGAATTACGGCAGCTACCGGCTTGCCGCGGCGCAATTCGAGGGGCGCACCAGCTATCAGGCAGAGATCAGCGGCGGTATAGCGGCCATCGGCGGCGGGCTGTATGCCTCTCGGCGCCTGGACGACAGCTTCGCGCTGGTGGATGTGCCTGATTTCGACAACGTCCGGATTTATGACCAGAACCAGCTGGTCGGACGGACCAACGGCAAGGGCCGTCTGCTCGTGCCGCGGCTGTTGCCATACCAAGCCAACACGATTCGCGTCGACCCGGCCGATCTGCCGCTGGATGCACGGATTCCTGATCTATCGCGTGAGGCCGTGCCGTATTTTCGTAGTGGCACGGTCACGCGCTTTGATATTCAGCGCGCCAAGGCCGCCACGTTCGTGGCTGTGGATCCCGACGGCGAGCCGCTTATGCCCGGCATCGAACTCGTCGCCGAGGCAGGCGGGGCTCATTATCCGATCGGCTATGAAGGGTTTGCTTATGTCAGCGATCTGCACGTGGGCCGCAATGTATTTCTGACCGACGGGCCGGACGATGTGTGCCGTTTCGTGATCAACTATCCCCAGGATGCCGAGATCCAGCCCGACCTCGGCATCGTTCGCTGTGAGAGGCCGGCGCCATGACGCGCATGCACTGTTGTCGTTTTTCAGAGTCTGTTGAACACGCAGGTGAGCGGCCGCCTCGAGCGCCCGCCACGTGTATGGCAGGGCGTGCGCCAAAGCCCCGGGGCGCGCCACGATCACGACCCGCGATATCGCGGGATTCGACGTGCGGCGGCCCGGCCCACCGTTTGGCCAGCACGCGTATGAAACATCGATCGGCCCGGGGCCGATGGGCCGCCGGGCTGGGCGCAGCCCTTGCACTGACCAGCGCCTCGGCGATGGCTGACTGTACGACGGTGACCAGTCAGTCGATCGCTTTCGGGACTTACAGCGCGCTCAGTGGTACGCCGATCGACAGCACCGGCTCGGTACGTATCACCTGTACGGGCAGTGGACTGCTTGGCGCCGATAACGGGGTTGTAAGCATCAGTGCCGGTAGCAGTACAAGCTTTACCAACCGAACGCTCGTCAACGGCGGCCAGCGGCTGTTCTACAACCTGTACACGGATGCCGCTCGCAGCCGTGTATTCGGCGACGGCACCGGCAATACGGGCACGGTGGGTTTTACGGCTGGCGGTGGTTTGCTCGGCGGCCCGAGCACGGCCACCGTGCCGGTCTATGGTCGTATGCCGGCACGCCAGGATGTCGCGCCGGGCCAGTATATCGACACGCTGATCGTCACCGTCACGTATTGACCGGCCGGCCGTGGCCCTCTTTGCCGGCGACAAGGACGCTAACCGCGGCCAGCATTGTTAAACTGCGTGCCCACAAACGCTTCGTTTATACAGGGTTGGTCTGCATGCCCGTCGTCACTCGTTTTGCCCCCAGCCCGACCGGGTATCTGCATATCGGCGGCGCCCGAACCGCGCTTTATTCCTGGCTGTATGCCCAGAAGACCGGCGGGTCGTTCGTGCTGCGCATCGAAGACACCGATCGGGAACGCTCGACCGACGAAGCCGTGGCCGCGATTGTCGATGCCATGGACTGGCTGGACCTGCCCGCCGAGGGGCCGGCCACCTACCAGACCCAACGCTTTGATCGCTACGGCCAGGTGATCGAGCAGCTCTTGGCCGAGGGCAAGGCCTATCGCTGTTATTCCACGGCCGAAGAGGTCGAGGCGATGCGCGAGGCCGCGCGGGCGGCCGGGGAGAAACCCAAGTACGACGGTACCTGGCGACCCATGCCGGGCAAGACCTTGCCTGAAATACCGGCCGGCCGTGATCCGGTCATCCGGTTTGCCACCCCGCTGGACGGCCACACCGTGATCCCGGATCTGGTCAAGGGCGATATCACCATCGCCAACAGCGAGCTGGACGATCTGATCATCGCCCGCGCCGACGGCACGCCGACCTACAACTTCTGTGTGGTGGTCGATGACATGGACATGGGCATCACCCACGTCATTCGCGGCGATGATCATGTCAACAACACGCCCCGCCAGATCAATATCCTGAAAGCACTGGTGGGCGACGAGGGCGATCTGCCGGTCTATGCCCACGTGCCGATGATTCTGGGCGCTGACGGCAAGCGGCTGTCCAAGCGCCACGGCGCGGTCGGCGTGATGACGTTCCGCGAGCAGGGCTTCTTGCCGAGTGCGCTGCTCAATTACCTGGTGCGGCTCGGCTGGGCCCACGGTGATCAAGAGATCTTCACCCGCGCCGAGATGATCGAGCACTTCGATATCGAGAACGTGCAGGGCGGGGCCTCGACGTTCGACCCGGAAAAACTGACCTGGGTGAACCAGGAACACATCAAGATGGCCGCGCCGGATACGCTGGCCGGGGAGCTGGCCTGGCATCTGGCCCGTCACGATATCCACGACGTGCCGGCCCCGCGCCTGGCGCAGATCGCGGCGGTGCAGCAGGGCCGCTGCAAGCTGATGACTGAAATGGCCGAGGGCAGTCTGTTTCTGTTCGCCGCCCCCGACGAGTACGCGGCCAAGGCGGTGAAGAAACATATCAAGGCCGATACACCGGCCGTGCTGGCCGATGTGCACGATCGTCTGGCCGCGCTGGACACATGGGACGCCGAGACGCTGGGGGACGCGGTTCGCGGCGTGGCCGAGACCAGAGAGATCGGCATGGGCAAAGTCGCCCAGCCGATCCGTATCGCGCTGACCGGCGGGCCGGTCTCCCCCTCGATCGACGACACGCTCGTACTGCTGGGCCGCGAGGCAACGCTGGCCCGGCTGAACACGGCCGTGGACGTGTTCTCGGCCTGATCGGGCACGAGCACCGCTGGCGACTCATTGCCCGCCCGTTGTCGACAGGGCAATACCATAACGCGTGCCTGATCGATACAATATTCGTTCAATTGTAGAGGTCTGCATGCGTCCGACGCTCGACATCACGGCCCTAGAGATCGACCGCGCGACGCGTCTGGCAGAGATGTTTCGTCTGCTGGGCGAGCCGAACCGGCTGTCGTTGGTGGTCTGTTGTCTCGAAGCGCCCCAGAGCGTGGCCACGCTGGCCGAGCAGATCGATATATCCATGTCGCTGGCCAGCCATCATCTACGGCTGTTGCGCGGGGCACGGCTGCTGCGCGCCGAGCGGCGGGGCAAGCAGGTCTTTTATGTCGCCGCCGATGCGCATGTGCAACGCGTGTTGCGCGACATGATCGCCCACGGCGATGAAGAGGATCGACCATGAGTTCGAACCACGCCCATCATCACGCTGACCACGACCACGACCACGACCACGACCACGGTGGGCACTGCGGCCACGATCATGGCGGTCTGGGTGGGCATCATCATCACGGCAGCGGCAAGACGCTGGTGTTCTCGTTGTGCTTCACGCTCGCTTTCGCGGTCGTCGAACTGTTCGGCGGCTGGTTTTCCGGGTCGTTGGCGCTGATATCCGATGCCGGGCATATGTTCACCGACAGCTCGTCACTGGCTATCGGCGCGGTCGCTGCCTGGCTGGCCCAGCGCCCGGCATCGCGGGTCCATTCGTTCGGGCTGCAACGCGCTGAAGTGCTGGGCGCGCTGATCAATGCGGTTCTGATGATCGTGGTGGTCATCGCGATCGCGGCATCGGCGATTCAGCGGTTGTTTAACCCCGCGCCGGTGACGGGCGGCGTGGTGCTCGTCATCGCCGGCCTGGGCCTGCTCGTCAATCTCGTGATCGGCTTCATTCTGCTGCGCGGCGAGCAGACCATGAACGTGCGCGGTGCCCTGCTGCACGTGCTGGGTGATCTGGCCGGCTCGGTCGCGGCCATGGTGGCCGGCATCGTGATCATGATCACCGGCTGGACGCCGATCGACCCGATCCTGTCGTTGTTCGTCAGCGGCCTGATCGCGCTATCGGCCTGGCCGCTGTTGCGTGACGTGCTGCACGTGCTCATGGAAGGTGTGCCGCGCGATGTCAACGCCGGTGAAGTCAGTCGCGCGCTTTCGGCGATCGAGGGCGTGCGCTCGGTGCACGATCTGCATATCTGGACGCTGTCCTCAAGTCAGCGTGCCCTGGCTGCCCACGTCGAGATCGGGCAGCTCGCCGAATGGACCGCGATTCTGCCCAAGCTGGAAGCCGTACTGGCCGAGCGTTTCTCGATCTCGCACACCACGTTGCAGCCGGAAAACCGGGCAACGGCCCGGGCCTGTGTCGCCGACGGCGACTGCGGGGCAACCACGGCCTGACATGTCTCAGCCGGCCCGCCAGAGCGGGGCCGGCTGGCCAAGCGCCCGGTTATAGAGGCTCATGACCAGGGTGGCGACGGCAATGGCCGCCCACATCAGCACCAGATCAAACAACGTGGGCAACAGGCCCAGGCTGACGATCAGCGTGGTCGCCCCGGCCGGCGGATGCGCCGTGCGCAAGCCGCGCGTGGCGGCCACCGTCGCCGCGACCGAGACGGCCGCTGTGGCAACGTGTGCCGGTGTGATGCCCGCCACCAGTACGGACGGAGCGTGTCGCAATCCGAAGAGCCACAGACTCACCCAGCCCGCGACAAGCGCAGCGCCGTGGGCCAGCATGACGGTGCGGGGTGCCGTGCCATGCTGGCCCGGATGCTGGGCCAGCATCATGACCGTGGGGCCCAGGCTGGGAAACAGCATCGGCTGAGCCAGCCACCAGGCGACGGCGCCGGTGATGCCCATGGCCAGGGCACAACCGACAATCACACGCAGCGCCGTTGTCATGGGCTCAGGCATGTTGCGCGGCATCGGGCGCTCAGTCGCGGCGAGCGGTTAGGCGTCGGTTCTTTGAGCCAGCCGCAACAAACCACGAAGTGCTTCGTTCACGGATTGGGAGTTGGGAAACGCCGCCGCGATATCTTCGTCGAGAACGATAACGTTCGAGTGTTCTTGAAAACGCGTCAAATACTTGCCGCGAACGCCTTCACCCAGATCTTCTTGGCGGTACTCAGCTCGCATTTCCTTATGTTTGCTCATAAATAGTCCGCTCGGATGGCGTCATGGCTCTGGCACTGATTATGCGCTCGTTCGTATTTCTAGGAGTGTGCGAAATCACGATGAATTTGCCGTTACCCGATACGCCGAAGGTGAGAAAGCGCTCCTCAGCGCTGGAATGATCGGGATCAACAAACGTCAGGGCCAGCGGATCGCCGAACACCGTCGCCGCTTCGTCGAATGTGACCCTATGTTTTCTGGCGTTTGCTTTCGCCTTTCGGCTATCCCATTCAAACTGCATGCATGAGATTCAAGTGAGAGGACATATCAGGCGTCGATGTCGGCCGAGACTGTCATCGCCTTAGCCAGCACGCGGGCTGCTGCAAACTGATTGCCCTGACCTGCGCGCCTTACTTGCTCTGGTAATAATCCATCAGGATCTCGGCGACTTCCGGGCGCGAGAATTCCGGCGGCGGGGCGATACCGTTACCCAGCATCTCGCGCACCTTGGTGCCGGAGAGGATCACGAAATCGTCCTTGGTGTGATCGGGGGCGTCGGACATCATCACCACGCGGCCGAGCTTTTTGGAAAACGCGGTGTGGTCGGCCTTGAAGATCTCGATCTCCAGGGCATCGGCGGGTACTTTCTCGTCGAAGATGGTCTGGGCTTCGAAAGCGCCGTAGAAATCGCCGACGCCGGCGTGGTCACGGCCGACGATGAGATAGGCACAGCCGGCGTTCTGGCGAAACACGGCGTGCAGCACGGCCTCGCGAGGCCCGGCGTACATCATGTCGAAGCCATAACCGGTGATCATCACCGAGTTTTCGGGGAAGTAGTTGTCCACCATCGTACGGATGGCGTCGTTGCGTACCCGTGCCGGAATATCGCCGGGCTTCAATTTACCCAGCAGCATATGGATGAGGATACCGTCGGCGCCGGTGCCTTCCAACGCCATCTTGCATAGCTCTTCGTGGGCGCGGTGCATGGGGTTGCGTGTCTGGAAGGCCACGACCTTGTCCCAGCCGCGTTCGGCGAACTCGTCACGAATGGATTGTGCCGTGCGAAATGTGCCACGGAAGTCGGTCTCGAAGTACGAGAAATTCAGCACCTGGATGGGCCCGTGCACGAGATATCGCCCCAGGCCCTTGAAGGTCGCCACGCCCGGATGTTCTTCGTCGTCGGTGCCGAAGATATGCGTGACCATGTCGCGCATTTCCTCGTCGCTGATCTCTTCGATGCCTTCGACGTCCTGCACCGCGATGACCGGCTCGCCCTCGACGTTCGGGTCCTTGAGCGCGATACGTGCGGCACCGCGGATCGATTCGGGGTCGGCCACAATGTTGACGACGGGAATCGGCCAGAACAGGCCGGATGCCGTGCGCATGTCGCGCGCTACAGACAACGCATCGGCCTTGGTCATGTAGCCGGTCAACGGGTTGAAGTAACCCGCACCCAGCATCACCGCATTGGCTGCTGCGGCCGAGCTGACGGTGATCGCCGGAAGCTCTGCGGCCTCCTGGACGAGCTGGCCGTGGGCGGCCTCGTCGGCGACATACAACGGGTTCAAGGTATCCGAGCCGTGGGGTTTGATCATGACGTCCGCGCTTTGTATCGATCGGCCGGCGCGATGAGCGCGCCTGTTTTAATGCCGAGAGATTATTAAATTCGCGGAAAGTCTAACCGTGGGGCGTAAGACCGGACAACCCGACAAGCCGGTCTATCGTTATGACGGGTCTTTCTTTGTGTCGGTATCGTTTTCGCAGTTCGCGGTCTGGCAATCGCCGTAGAGCACCAGGGTGTGCTTGGACAGGTCGAAGCCGGATTTCTGCGCCAGGTCACGCTGGCGCTGTTGCATTTCGTTATCGAAGAATTCCTCGATCTTGCCGCACTTCACACAGATCAGATGATCGTGCGGGCCCTGTTCCAGCTCGAACAGGGCATGGCCGTCCTCGAAGTGATGACGGATAACCAAGCCAGCGTCCTCGAACTGGGACAGCACACGATAGATCGTGGCCAGGCCGATGTCTTCTTCGTTGTCCAGCAGCTTGCGATAGACATCCTCTGCCGAGAGATGATCCTGCTTGTTCTGCTGGAGCACTTCCAGAATCTTCAGCCGGGGCAGGGTGGCCTTGAGCCCGGCCTTGCGTAGATCGCTGGTTTGCATACGCGATACCTCAAACACGCTTGCCTGTCGGCAACAACCGCAACTGATGCGAATGATTCACAATCAGGCCATTTCGTCGGATTTCAACGCCGAACAGCCGGTCGTCAGCGGTCGTAGGCCAGCGCTTCGCCAATACAGCCTTGGCTAAGTTTACCGTCATGATACGCCAGTTGGCCAGATACCACCGTGGTCTTCACGCGAGCATTGAAGCTGTGGCCGGCAAATGGCGTCCAGCCACATTTGGCCAGCACGGGCTCGTCGTCGACCACGGTGCGCCCGCGCGGATCCACCAGCACCAGATCCGCCCAGTAGCCCTCGCGCAGATAGCCACGATCGACGATATCAAAACGATCCGCCACGTTATGGGCCATCTTGGTCACGAGCTGCTCGATCGTGAAATACCCGACGCTGACCTGATCGACCAGGCTGGGTACGGCATGCTGAACCAGCGGCAGGCCGGCCGGCGCCGAGAAATAAGGGTTGTCCTTGTCAGCGCGGGCATGCGGGGCATGATCGGTGGCCAGCACGTCGATCACGTCATCGGCCACGGCTTTGAGGATCGCCTGTCGGTCGGCCTCTGTTTTGATCGCCGGGTTGCATTTGATCAGCGCGCCGAGACGATCATAGTCGTCTTCGGAAAAGAACAGGTGATGAATACAGGCCTCGGCCGTGATGTTCTTGTCAGCCATGGGCCCGGCTGCAAACAGCGCCAGTTCTTCGGCGGTGGTGATATGCAGGATATGCAGACGCGCGGCGTGGCGCGTGGCCAGATCCATGGCTTTCTTCGAGGAGGCGATACAGGCCTCGCGCGAGCGGATCACCGGATGCTGGCGTATCGGGACGTCTTCGCCATAGGCCGCGCGCGCCTTGTCTGCGTTGGCCTCGATCATGGGCGTGTCCTCACAGTGGGTGAGGATCGGCAGTGGCGAATGCTCGAAGATGGCCTCAAGGGCGGCGTCGTCATCCACCAGCATCTTGCCGGTGGAAGCGCCCATGAAGATCTTCACGCCGGCCGCGCGCGTGCCGTCCACGCGTTTGATGGCCTCGATGTTGTCGTTGGTAGCGCCCAGATGAAAGCCGTAATTGGCCGCACACCGCCCGCGTGCCATGTCCAGTTTGGCCACCAGCGCTTCGTGGTCGATGGTGGGCGGCTTGACGTTGGGCATGTCCATGAAGCTGGTAATGCCGCCGGCCACCGCGGCGCGTGATTCGCTGGCCATATCGGCCTTGTCGGTCAGCCCCGGCTCACGAAAATGCACCTGGTCATCGATCATGCCCGGCATGAGCCAGCAGCCCGCGCCGTCGATGACGGTCTCGCCGGCCATGGCGGCGATATCGGCGCCGATCTGATCGATACGGCCCGCGCGCACCCGCAGATCGGCCTCGAAGGTGTCGTTATCGTTGACGAGCGTGGCGTTTTTGATCAAAAGGTCGGTCATGGCACGAGAGCGGTCGAAGACACGAGAGGCAGTGTAAGGATTGCGCGGTCATGGCCCAAGCACGGACCCGCCACGCGTTATAGGGCGTGGGTGACGATCGCGCCCTTGCCCACGCCTTCATAAGCCTGGACCGTCACGGCCTGGCCGGCGTGCTCGTCGGCCAGCGCGCGGGCGATGGCGTCGGCGATGTTCTCGACCGTGGCCGGGCCGTCGATCAGCGCACAGCGCTCGCGGGCCAGCTCGATGGCAAAGTGGCCTTGCGGGGCGTCATAGGCAAAGCCAAGACGCGTGGCATCGTCGGGTGTCGTGAGATCAGCCCGGCTGCCGATGAAGATACCCTGCCAGCGCTCGGCCCAGGCGTGGGCGATATCCGGGCGCGGCGTATCGTCCAGCCATACGGCCAGCCGACAACGATGCCCGTGGGCCAGGCGTTGGCAGTTGCCATCGTGGGCTGACAGGCCGTGGGTATAGTCATATACCGGGCCGTCGATGGCCTCGGCGCGCAGGGTCAGCGCTACGTGATCCACGTTATCCGGCATCTGCGCGGCCACGCGCGCGCCAAGCCAGTCGGCCAGAAACTCGGGCGTGATGCGATCACAGTCGAGATAGGCCAGCGCACTTGCCGGGCCGGTATAGACATATCGATCGCCGGATCCGGTGACGAGCTTGATGGTCTCACCGTGCCAAGAGATGCCCTCGGCGGCCGTCGGTACGAGCAGACGATGATCGACCAGCGCATCGATTTCGGCCTTCAACAGCTTCTTGGCCGGGCCGAAATCGAAGAGCATGCCCTGATCGTCGCGGGTGCCGGTGAGCGCGACATCCACCAGCCAGGTTGCACCGCACAGGCCGCGCGCGCTGTCGAGTACGCCGCAGTCGACGTGCGTGACGTGATCGACAAACAGCGTAAGGCTGTCCGAGCGTTGTGCTGGGTTCACGGCGCCGCGGGCAGGGCGATGCCGCGTTCGGGCAGCATGATCGGAATACCGTCGTCGATGCGATAGCCGGTCAAGCCGTCGCGGGTGATCAGAAGCGCCTGAATACGCTGATCGACATGGCTGTCATCGGCATAGGTGGCACGGCCCTGGTCAATCTCGGCGTTCACCGCGGCCAGCGTGCCTGCGTCGGCCATGGACAGGCTGGCCCCGCTGACCGGGCAGACCAGAATATCGAGAAGCTGCTTGTCCATGAGCACATACCGTCGGGGTCGGAAACACCCCGATTTTAACCTAAATAGTGATTTTCAGCCCGATGACGGCCACGATCAGGCCGGCAATCCACGCCAGGCGTGCCGGCCGGGCCGAGTCGCCCCAGAACAGGATGCCGATGGCCGTGCTGCCCAGCGTGCCAAAGGCCGTGAACACGCTGTAGGCCACGGCCATCGGAATCGTGGCCATGGCCGCGTGCAGACACGTCAGGCCGGCGGTGAAGCCGCCGACAGCCAGCACAAGGCCCGACGCACGCTGGCCGTGGCTCGTGCGTGCAAACCCCACCACGCCGATGATTTCACAGATGCCGGCCACGGCCAGCCAGAGCCAGGCCATGTCAGGCGTGCCCGCCGGTGCGCTTCAAGCCGATCACGCACACGATGAGAAATACCATGAAGCCATAAGCCGCAGGCGATAGCGCCGTGTCGAGGAATGCCACCTGCAGCGCCATCGCGCCAAACGCCCCCAGGCCCACGAACAGGGTATAAACCGTGGTCGCCGGCAGATCGCGCGTGGCACCCAGCGCCAGACCGACGCTGGCGGCCGCCGCTATGACGGTCGCGGCCCATTCGATCGCGGTGGTGGAAAACCTAAGGCCGGCGATCCAGCCAACCTCGGCCGCCGCACCGGCCATCAACCAAAGCCATGCACGCATTTTGAACGATCTATTCGCAAACGAACGACTGTTAGTCTAGCAGAGATATATCGAAAATAGCCGAAAAACAAACAAATCGTTATAATTAGCGGATGTCTGATAATAACGCCCCGACCACCGCGCAGCGTATCCATGATTCTGCGCTCACGCTTTTTGCAAGTTACGGCTATGAAGGCACGTCCCTGTCGCAACTGGCTGAGGCCGTGGGAATACGTAAACCTTCGCTGTATAACCATATCGACAGCAAGGAAGGGCTGTTCATGGATCTCGTGGAAGAGGTCGAGCGGGCCTTCTTTGACGAGCTGGATCGCAGCGTGGAAAGCCACGCCGATGCCCCGGTAGAAACGCGCGTCCTGGCGCTGGTGTCAGATCTGTCACGGTTCATGTTGCAGGCCGACAAGGGCACGTTTCACAAGCGATATCTGTTATTCCCGCCGCGCCCACTATTGGCAGAGGTAAGACAAATTACCGCGCGCAGTGAAGCACGTATCGATGTGGCACTGCGCTGTTTCTATGCCCAAGGCATTGAAGAGCAGCTATGGCACACGCTGACCGAGCGCGAGTTCCTTGATGCGTTCTATGTGTTGGTCGATGGTCTGTTTACCGAGCGTTTTCTCTACTCGGTGGATGAATACGATCGTCGCGTGGCCTCGGTGTGGCCGATCTTCTGGGCCGGCCTGCAACGCTAGGCCCTAGATGAGCGCGCGCGGCATCTTGCGCGCCTCGTTGTTACAAGGTAACGTTTTGCTGCTGGCGCGCCGAGCGGCGGCGCATCGTATTTTGTCTAGCCTGCGGGGGAAGCATGGATCCGACCGAGCGGCAGCGCGCTGTCTTGTGTTTCTTGTTTGTTACGTTATCACTTACGTCTTTCGGTTCGGCACAGGCCGCGCCCGTGCCTGCCGCACCGGCACCCGCCGGCGAGAGCGCGGCGCTGCCGGCCAAGCCCGGCCGGACACAGACGCCGGCAGCGCCGCGTCAGCTGGAAACGATCTCGGTCACGGGCGTGGCTATTCCGGGTAGCCCGCTCAGCCAGGCTGCCAACGTCGATGTCGTGGACGCCAATGCCATGCAGGCCGACGGTGTGGCCAATCTGGGTGAGGGGTTGGATCAGCTGGCCGGTGTCAATTCCATCGGCACGGGCAACGTCTCGGGCAAGCCGGTCATCCGCGGGCTGTCCGGGCTGCGGGTCAAGATTCTTTCGGATGATGTCGGTATTGCCAGCCAGGCGTTTGGTGTGCGGCACATGCCGGTGATCGATCCGTTTCTGCTCGACCGGGCCGAGGTCGTGCGCGGGGCTTCGAGCGTGCTTTATGGCTCAAGCGCGTTGGGCGGGGCGGTCAATCTCATCCCCATGGCCATTCAGTATGATCATCTGGCGACCGGTGAAGTGCTGGGGCGCTACAACAGTAACAATCGCCAATGGGACACCGGCGTGAAGGCCACCGGCGGCAACGGGCATTTCGGCTACGCAGCCGGCTTCATTCGGCGCGACGGCGGCGATATCCGCACGCCCGACGAGCCCACTTATTTCCCGGGCCCAGAGGCCGCGGCCAACAGCGATGCCCCGGCCTATACCGGCCGGCTGCCGTATACCGATTTCAACCAGCTCAACGGCAGCTTTGCCGTGGGCATGGACGACGACACCCTGGGGGAATGGCAGCTGCGCTATACCCGCTGGGACGATGAGCATAATTACCTGCTGCCACCGCCGAGCGGGATCAAGCCGCCCGCGGCAGGCGCGGAAGGCGTGGGCCAGTACATCGACGACAATCAGGTCCAGCTGACCGGCCATGTCAACGCCGCCGGTATTCGCTGGAAGCCGAATTTCCTCTGGCAGAACAATCAGCGGCGTTCCAACGCCGGCGGTTTTCCGCTGGTGGCTGGTTTCGATGACACGATCGACCTGGAGTTCAACCAGTACACCGCGCGCTTGACCGGCCAGCACGGCCCGGTGCTGGGCTTGTCCGGGGGCACTTTCGGCGTGGAATATCTCAACAAGCAACAAGAGTCTCGTGGGCGGGTACAGCTCTCTCCCGGTGGCGAGGTCAACAACGCCGCCATCTTCGCCTTCGAGGAAAAAGATATCGGGGCGCTCACGCTCCAGGCCGGGCTGCGCTACGACTATCACGACGTGAAAGCCAGTGCCGCGGATACGGCCAACCCCTCGGCCGCCGTGCGTGATGCCGATAAACAAACCTTCAACGTGGTCACCGGCTCGCTGGGCGGCATTTATGCCCTGACCGATCATCTATCGTTTGCCGCCAACGTCGGCCGTGGGTTTCGCGCGCCGAGCCTGTTCGAGCTGTATGTCGCTGGCCAGCACGGCGGGGTGGCCGCCTTCCAGCGCGGTAACGCCGATCTCGACGATGAAACCTCGCTGGATACGTCGATCTCACTGCGCTGGGCCTCCGAGCGTGTGACCGCGAAAATTTCGGGGTACCGCAACGCGATCGATGACTATATCTATCTGCAGGACACGGGCCAGACCCGTAACGGTTTGCCGATTTTCGATCATGATCAGGCCGATGCCGAATTGTTGGGCGCCGAGGCCAGCATCGAGGCCGAGCTGACGGCCTGGATGTCGGTGCATGCCCAGGGCGAGATCATTCGCGGCGAGCGTACCGAGTCCAATGACGATCTGCCGCTCATTCCGGCCAACAATGTCGGCGTTGGCGCACGTTTCACGCCGCAGGGCCGAAGCTGGCCGCGTGGTGCCTACGGGCTGGTGGATCTGACATATCACGCCAGCCAGAACGCCGCCCCCGGTGAGCCGTTTTCACAGTTCGACAACGCCCCGTTCGGCAGTGCCTCCACCTCGGGGTACGGGCTGGTCGATCTGGGGGCGGGTGTGGCGCCTAAAATCGCCGGCCACGAGGTCCAGCTCGATCTGCGCGTGCACAATCTCTTCGACAAGCCTTATCGCGGGTTTCTCGATACGTATAAAGGCTATGCGCTCTCGCCCGGCCGGGATATTCGTCTGACCACGCGTGTGCCGTTCGATCTGTAGGCAAACAAGACGCGGGCGTGATTTACCCTGTACGGACTCGATCCCCAGCCAGTGACCCGCGTTCCGTGACTCTATCTGCTCGTCTTGTATCCGTGTTGGTTGGTGCCGTGCTTTGTCTGCCCACGGCCAGCGCCTGGGCCGCCCAGCTGGGCGGCGTGTCGGTAACCACCGAGGGCACCACCAGCACGGTACGTTTCGCCCTGGACGCCGCACCCAAGTTTCATTATTTCTCGCTGGATGATCCGGCGCGGGCCGTGATCGATCTGGAAGCCACCCATATCGGCGACGTCGCGCCGGTCGGCCGGCACCCGGGCCTGACCGGCGTGCGCCTGGCTCGCCACGGCGATGGCAGTACGCGCGCGGTGATCGATCTGGCGGGCGGGGCCCATCTTGCGGGGGTGTCGGCGGCCGGCCACGATCTCGTGGCCCGTATCGACACGGGTCAAGCGGCTGCAAAAAACGATGCGCCGTCTCGGCCGAGCGCGCCCACCCCCGCACCTGCCGACGACTCGACCGACACGCCGGTACGCCAGAACAAGGAGCCCGAGGCGCTGTATACCGCGGCCCGCGTGAACGGGCCGGTCGTGGTGGTCATCGACCCTGGCCACGGCGGGCACGACTCGGGCACACGCGGGGCCAACGGGCTGATGGAGAAGACCGTGGCGCTTTCCATCGCCAAGAAGCTCTATGCCAAGTTGAAAACTACGGCCAGTGTGCATCCGGTGCTCACCCGCACCGACGATCGTTTCATCGGCCTGCGCGAGCGCGTGCATATCGCCCAGGAGAATCACGCCAATCTGTTCGTTTCGATTCACCAGAACGCTTATCCCGATGATCATCGCGTGGACGGCGGCACCTGCTACGTGCTTTCTCAGCATGGGGCGTCGGATTCGAAAGCGGCCCAGCTGGCGCAGTTCGAGAACTCGGCCGATCGGCGCGTGGCCGGGGTGGAATTCTCCGATACGGATCCAACACTCAACGCCGTGCTCACCGATCTGTATCAGAATGCCTCGATCGACGACGCCGACAGCCTGGCCCACGACATCATCGGCCAGTTCAGCCGTGTGGGCCCGATCTATCGGCGCACGCCGCCCCGGGCCAACTTCGCCGTGCTGCGTGACCCCATGATTCCGTCGGTGCTGTGTGAAACCGCGTTTCTGTCCAACCCCGCCCAGGCCCGCCGGCTCAAAAGCGATGCCTTTCGCGACCAGCTGGCCACGGCGATGTTCAACGGCATCATGGCCTATTTCAAGGAACACCCGCCCGAGCGCATGGCCCCGACGGGCGGATCGCTATACACGGTAAAGTCTGGCGATACGCTATCCCAGATCGCCGCGCGCCAGAACATCAGCGTCGACACGCTGATGAGCATCAACCACCTGCACGATCGCACGCTGGTTGCCGGGCAGAAACTGGAGTTGCCGCACGGGCGCTGATCGACACACCGGCCGGGTTGATACGATAACGCCATTGCCCGCCCCAAGGCCCTGACCATGCGCGAATCCGTACAGACCTATTACGGCCAGACCCTGCAATCCTCGGCCGATCTGGCCACCAACGCCTGTTGCGACCAGACCCCGCCCGAGCATCTCAAGCCGCTGCTGGGCAATATTCACGACGACGTGCTGGCCCGCTACTACGGCTGTGGCCTGGTCGTGCCCGACGAGCTGGCCGGCGCGCGCGTGCTGGATCTGGGCTGCGGCGCCGGCCGCGATGTCTACCTGCTGGCCCAGCTCGTCGGCGAGACCGGTGAGGTCGTCGGTGTGGACATGACCGACGAGCAGCTGGCCGTGGCGCGCGAGCACACGGAATATCACCGCCAGGCCTTCGGCTACGCGGCCTCGAACGTGCGTTTTGAGAAAGGCTATCTCGAAGCACTCGACACGCTGGACCTGGCGCCGGGCAGTTTCGATGTCGTCATTTCCAACTGCGTGATCAATCTATGCACCGACAAGCCCAAGGTGCTGGCAGATGTGGCACGCCTGTTAAAACCCGGCGGCGAGTTCTATTTCTCTGACGTCTATGCCGATCGCCGGCTGCCCGAAGCCGTGGCCACCGACCCCGTGCTTTACGGCGAATGCCTGGGCGGGGCGCTCTACTGGAACGACTTCGAGCACATGGCGGCTCGTGTGGGCTTTGGCGACCCACGCCTGGTCGAATCTCGTCGGTTGACGGTCGATAACAAAACGCTGGAAGCCAAGCTCGGCAATGCGCGGTTCTATTCCGCCACCTACCGGCTGTTCAATATCGACGCGCTGGAACCGGCCTGTGAAGACTACGGCCAGGCCGTGATCTATCGCGGCACGATCAGCACCGCGCCGCACAGCTTCACGCTCGATGGCCACCATGTGATCGAGGCCGGGCGCGTGTTCCCCGTATGCGGCAACACCTGGCGCATGCTCGCCGAATCGCGATTCGCGCCGCATTTCGATTTCATCGGTGATTTTTCAACGCATTACGGCGTGTTTTCGGGGTGTGGGGTTTCCTTGCCGTTCGATGAGGGGCGTGGTGAGGCCGACCGTGGGGCGGTTTTGGCTCAGGCTTCGGGCGGGTGTTGTTGACGCATCGAGTTGGAAAACTCTAGAGGCGAATTGAGCCCCGGTTTCGCGCCGCAGCGCGAGTCACTTTCGTTTGCTTGTCCAAACGAAAGTAACCAAAGGAAAGGACCCCCTACACATCCGCCCGCTACGCGGGTCCGCGCAGCCGCACAGGTTGCCTGGGACACGGCCAGAACTCGCATCGCTTTGGCGATGCTCAGACAACTGGCCGCGCTGGCGCGGTGCGCCAGACACCCAGGCAACCTGCACGTCTGCGCCGGCTCTGAAGGGATTTTGAATACAGACACGGCTCGGATAGCGCGGAGCTGAGTCAAACCATCAGGTGCTCACCGTTGGCTCCGGCTCAACTCCCAAGCCCTGGTCGCCCGTGCTGTATTCGGTCCGTTGCTGAAGGCGACAGAGACGCGGAGCGGCGACGGGTGTCCGGCGCATTGCGCCGGCGCGCAAAGATGTTTAAGCATCGCGAAAGCGATGTGAGTTTTTTGCGCGTCCCGTCGACGTGAGCATCGGAGTGCACCCGCGAAGCGGGCGCCGAGGACGGGGTCTTTTTCTTGGTTCCTTCTTTTGGACAAGCAAAAGAAGGGACTCGCACAGCAGTGCGAAAACGCCCGGCTAAAGCAGCACGTGAGCAACTACAACCTCGATATCAGAACGTCCCTGCGCGCGCCCGGGCTGCGATAGCATTCTCAACTCTCAATCCCAACCTGCCAATCCGGAAACGGATCCAGCAACAACTGCCAGGCCTGCCAACCGGCCGCCAGCTCATCGTCGGTCAACAAACACGCATCCAGACGAGCAGTCAGTCCGGCCGTATCCATATCGATGCCGATGACGACGATTTCCTGGCGGCGATCGCCGTAGTCGTTGTCCCACGCAGCCTGCACGCTGTCGCGCGCTTGATTATCCACGGGCAGGCGCTGGCCGGCGGGTTCGCTGGCCCACCAGAAGCCGGCGGCCTGATGGGTCAGGGCGCCGCCGGCCTGTGAGATTTCGCCCACCCAGTCGGGCCGCGAGGCCAGCCAGAACCAGCCTTTCGAGCGCAGCACGCCCGGCCAGTCGTGGTGCAGCAGATCGAACAGGCGCTGCGGGTGAAAAGGCAGGCGGCGCTGATAGACGAAGCTCGTGATGCCGTATTCCTCGCTTTCCGGCGGGTGCGGGGTGCCGGCCAGTTCTCGCGCCCAGCCGGGCATCTGTGCGGCGGCTTCGAAGTCGAAGCGGTCTGTGCCCAGCACGGAAGTGGCCGGCACGCGGGCCTGACAGGCCTCGATGATCTCGGCCTGGGGGTTGAGTGCCTTGAGAATAGCGATCGTCTGCGAGCGCTGGTCAGCGGCCAGCCGGTCGCATTTATTGAGTACGAGTACGTTGGCAAACTCGATCTGCTCGACCATGAGATCGACCACCGTGCGCTCGTCGTCTGCCTCGGCGGCTTCGCCGCGATCGGCCAGCTGTTCCACGGACTGGTAGTTGGCGATGAACGCCCCGGCATCGACCACGGTGACCAGCGTGTCCAGATGGGCGATGTCCGCTAACGCAAAGCCGGTGTCATCGCGCATGGCAAAGGTGGCGGCCACGGGCAGTGGCTCGGAGATGCCGGTGGATTCGATCAGCAGATAATCGAAGCGCTGGCTTTCGGCCAGGCGGCGGACCTCGCCCAGCAGATCCTCGCGCAGCGTGCAGCAGATACAGCCGTTGGAGAACTCGACCAGTGTTTCATCGATCCGCGACAGGCCGCCGTGCTCGGCCAGTTGCCGGGCGTCGATATTGATCTCGCTCATGTCGTTGACGATGACCGCGACTTTTAGACCGCAGCGATTGGCCAGCAGATGGTTGAGCAGCGTGGTCTTGCCGGCGCCCAGAAAGCCTGACAAGACCGTGACCGGCAGTTTTCGTAAAGACATTGGCGCTCGATATGTAACGATATAAAATAACAGTAAAACAGCCTAAAAAAAGCACCGTATTTGAAACGATGCCTTTCAACCGATCTGGTCAGCCGACCTGGCCAGTCTGGGTTGTTCAGCTTTTCGTGCTGGCCGCGCAGGCCGCACAAAGGCCGTCGACCTCGATTGTCTGATGATCGACCACAAAGCCGGCTTCCTCGGCCTCGCTGGCGATCACGTCATCGATCTGGCTGCTCTGGATCTCCGCGGCACGCCCACAGGTGCGGCAAATGAAGAACTTAGGCTGGTTGCGTTCGTGATCCACGGCACAGCCGATGAACGCGTTCTGGGATTCGATCTTGTGAATCAGCCCGGCTTCGAGCAGAAAATCCAGCGCGCGATAGACCGTCGGCGGGGCCGCGTTGCCGCGCTCGGCGTTGATTTGGGCCAGCAGATCATACGCCTTGGTGGGCTGATGGTTGGCCCAGATCAGCTCCAGCACCCGCCGGCGGATGGCCGTCAGGCGCAGGCCCTGCTGGCGGCACAGGGCGTCGGCTCGGCTCAGTGCATCGGCAATACAGGCGTCGTGGTCGTGTGCCGAATGGCTCAGCGCGACGTTCGTGGCAGGCTGGACCATGGTCTTTATCCCTCGTAAAGCGCTTTTAGATCACCTATTGTGGCTCGATCGAGCCAGCAGCGCGAACATCGGTATCCGCTGGCGCCGCCGCCGGCGCATGCAGGCACCGGCGATGCGCGTGGCGTTTATAGCGCATGGCACGGGCATTGATGGTGTGCGCGCCCGCCAGAATCAACGCGCCGGCAACCGTGATCCAGCGCTCGGCCGCCTCTCCGGTAACGGTAGGCCCGATATGGGCATGCGGGTGAACCAGCAGGGCAGCCGCGGCCAGCAGGGCGACGCCCAGCACACCAAGAAACGGCACGCGGGCCCGTCGATGCACGGTATAGCCACGCCCGAGTGACATCACGGCGATGGGCACGACCCCAAACAGCATGAGCTGATGAAAGAACACGTGCGCATGCTCGGTCAGCCCGAGCACCGGCACCACGGCGATCAACAGAGGCAGTGCCAGGCAGTGCAACAGACACAGCCCGGAAAGCTGGACTGCGATTCGGTCGAGTTTGGCGGTACGATGATGCATTGAATCGCTCGATACTGAGCAAGACGCGATGGCGTTATCATATAACATTAAGGAGCTGGGATGCGATCCTTTTCGAACATCGCGTATATCGCGCTAGGCACGGCGGTGCTGGTGTCCGGCCTGGCAGGCTGTGGCCCGTCCGGCCCGGCCAGCGATTGCGGCGCGCTGGCGGCCTCGGGCGCCTGGGTCACGCCCGCGCATGCCGGCTCGCGCGAGATGCTGGGCTATATGACGCTTGAAAACACCGGCGATCGCGATGTCGTCATCCGCGGCGTGGCCAGCGAGCAATTCAACAAGGCCCTGTTCCAGGACAAGGCCGCGGCCGCGACGGCCGGCGACGATGAAAACGGCGGGGCCCAGCCGCTGGCGCCGTTCACCGTGGCCGCCGACAGCCAGATCACGCTACGCCCCAACGAGCGCGAAATCGCGTTGTTCTCGCCGACCCGTGCCTATGAAAACGGCGACGAAATCCAGCTCGTGCTGGCATGTGGCGCCAACGAGGCCGAGCTTGACGTGACGGCCACCGTACGCAGCGGCCAGCCGGCCAATATGGATCTGCCGCCCACGGATGCCGAAACCACCCAGACTGAAAAAGCACTCAGTGATGGCCAGTCCCCCACGGGCGTATCGGCCACCGACGACTCCAAGACCGCCGGCTAGCCCCATGCCGCTGTCGTTTACCAAGATGCACGGGCTGGGCAACGATTTCGTCGTGCTCGAGGCCATCAACGCGCCCATCGAGCTTACGCCGGCCCAGGCACGGCGCATCGCCGACCGGCGTTTTGGCGTGGGCTGTGACCAGATACTGATCGTGGGCCCGCCGCGGGCCGGCAACGCCGATTTCAGCTATCGCATCCTCAATGCCGACGGCAGCGAATCCGGCCAGTGCGGCAACGGTGCGCGCTGTTTCGTGCGTTACGTGCGCGAAACCGGGCTGACCGACAAGAAAGCGGTCGTGGTGGATATCCGCGACGGCCAGATGACGCTTGAAGCACTCGATGACGATACGTTTTCCGTCGCCCTCGGCGTGCCGGCCTTTGCCCCGGCCGATGTGCCCCTGGCCGGTTTTGCCGCGGCCCGGCGCTACACGCTTGACGATGTGCCCGGCGGCCCGGTGATGTTCGCCGCCGTATCGTTTGGCAACCCGCACGCGGTGCTGGATGTCGCCGATATCGACACCGCCCCGGTGGCCACGCTGGGCCCGGCGCTGGAAAGCCATCGCGTGTTTCCCGAACGTGTGAACGTGGGCTTTCGCCAGATCGTGGCGCGCGATCATATCCGCCTGCGGGTTTTCGAGCGCGGCGCCGGGGAAACCCTGGCCTGTGGCAGCGGGGCCGCGGCTGCCGTGGTTACGGCCATTGCCGCGGGCACGCTGGACCGGGATGTGCGGGTGGATCTGGCCGGCGGCACGGCACGGGTCGTCTGGGACGGGCCCGGCACGCCGGCTTATCTCATCGGCCCCGCCGAGCGCGTGTTCGATGGCCGGCTGGCGGTTGCCGGCTGATTGCCGGGTCGGTAGGGCCATGCTGGTAATCTAAGGACTGGCCTGAATAGTCATCGTCTGCGAGCCGTCATGAGCGATACCCAACCCGAGCCCTCGTCGTCTGTTCCCGAGCTGGATGAAGACCAGGTCGCGGCCTGGCTGGTCGCGCACCCGGATTTCGTCGCGCGTCATCCCGAGGCCTTCGAGGCCCAGGCCATCGGCCATGACGCCCAGGGGGCGGCCTCGCTCATCGAGCGCCAGGTGGCCCGGCTGCGCCAGACCAATCGCGAACTGGCCGCCCGTTTTGAAGAACTGGTGGGCACCGCGCGGGCCAACGAAGACCGCGTGGTTCAGCTCAACCGCGTGGCCCGCATCATGGTGGGCGCGACCGAGGTCGATGCCCTGATCGCAGCATTGACCGATTCGTTGCAACAGCATTTCGGGGTGGACGCCACCGGTGTGTTCCTGGAGGGCCCGGCACGGGCTGATATCAACCGGATCCTCTGGCTGGACGATGCCTCGGCCGCCCACGAGGCGCTGACCCATGTCCGTCGGCGCGGCAAGCCGATCTGCGGCGAGCTGACAGCGGCCCAGGCCAAGGCGCTGTTCGCCGACGGCGACGATGATGCGATGTTCACCAGTGCGGCGTTCATCCCGCTGGGCCGCAGCGAGGTGCGCGGGGCGATCGTGCTGGCCAGCCGTGACCCGCAGCGCTTCACCCCCGACATGGGCACGCTGTTCGTCGAGCTGTTCGGCGCGCTGCTGACAGCCACGCTGGCCCGCCTGATCGGCGACGACGCCGTGGCCTAGCGCGTGGCCCCGGTAGACGCCGACGCCGTTGCCCAGGCGCATCGCGCGTCATTGGACAACGCGCTGCAAGGTTATCTGGATCATCTCGTGCAGATCCGTCGGGCCTCGGCGCATACCGTGGCCGCCTACCGCCGGGATCTGGGGGCCGCCGCCGACTGGCTGGCCGAGCGCGGGCATGCGGGCTGGGGTCATATCGCCACGGCCGACCTGCGCGATTATCTGGCCCATCGCCACCGTGCGGGTGCCAAACCCGCCAGCCTGTCGCGCCTGGCCTCGGCCCTGCGCAGCTTCTATACCTGGCAGATGCGCCAGGGCTTTGCCGATACCAATCCGGCCACCGATCTTCGCGCGCCGAAAAAACCGGCCAAACTGCCCGAAACCATCGACGTCGACGATCTGGCGCGCGTGCTGGACGCCGCGCCGGACGACACGCTGGAAACACGCGATCTGGCCCTGCTGGAGTTGTTCTACAGCGCCGGGGCACGGCTGGCCGAGGTCGCCGAACTGGATTTGGCCGATATCGATCTGGCCGAGGGCGAGGCACGCGTCATTGGCAAGGGCAACAAGGAGCGCCGTGTGCCGATTGGTGCCAAGGCCGCGGCCGCGCTGGACCGCTGGCTGACCGTGCGAAACACCCTGGCCGCGCCGGCCGTCACTGCGCTGTTTGTCTCCCAGCGCGGCACCCGCCTGTCACGCCGCTCGATCGCCGCGCGCATGGCGCGCTGGGCGCTCACCCACGGCCTGCCCGTGCACCTGCATCCGCACAAGCTGCGGCATTCCTTTGCCACGCATCTGCTGGAATCCTCGGCCGACCTGCGCGCGGTGCAGGAACTGCTGGGCCACGCCCATATCAGCACCACGCAGATCTATACCCATCTTGATTTCGCGCATCTGTCACGGGTCTACGACGCCGCCCACCCGCGTGCCCACGTGGGTACTGACGACGACTGAGGGCTGCGCGCGGCCGGCTTGCGCCATGTTCGGCGCCAACCCCCTGTCTTGAATCGCTTGTCGCGTGGCCCCACAACGTCTCGAACACGAAACGCAACGAGTGTTAGCTGTGAAGCAATTCGACGGTACGACCATCCTTTCCGTACGCCGCGATGGCCAGGTCGCCATCGCCGGCGACGGGCAGGTGTCCATGGGCGACACGATGTTCAAGGGCAACGCCCGCAAGGTGCGTCGGCTGTATGACGAAAAAGTGCTGGCCGGGTTCGCCGGTGGCACGGCCGATGCCTTCACGCTGTTCGAGCGTTTCGAGGGCAAGCTGTCGCAGCACAACGGCCAGCTCGTGAAATCCGCGGTCGACATGGCCAAGGACTGGCGTACCGACCGCGCGCTGCGCCGCCTGGAAGCGCTGCTGCTGGTGGCCGATTCCACCGCCACGCTCATGCTCTCGGGCAACGGCGACGTCATGGAGCCCGAGTTCGGCTGCATGGCCATCGGCTCGGGCGGCTCCTATGCCCAGGCCGCGGCCCGCGCGCTGATCGAAAACACCGATATGACAGCCGCCGAGATCGCCGAAAAAGCCATGCATATCGCGGCTGACACCTGTATCTACACCAACCATTACATCACCGTCGAGGTGCTCGACCATGAGTGAGACCGCCACCGAACAGCTGGGCACCGACAACGCGCAGACTGCACTGCCCCGTGCCCAGATGACGCCCCGTGAAATCGTCGCCGAGCTGGATCGCCATATCGTCGGTCAGGCCGAGGCCAAGCGCTCGGTCGCCATCGCCCTGCGTAACCGCTGGCGGCGCATGCAGCTGGATGAAACCATCCGCGGCGAAATCACGCCCAAGAACATCCTCATGATCGGCCCGACCGGTGTCGGCAAGACCGAGATCGCGCGCCGGCTGGCCAAGCTGGCCAAGGCGCCGTTCACCAAGGTCGAGGCCACCAAGTTCACCGAAGTGGGCTATGTGGGTAAAGAAGTCGACTCGATCATCAAGGATCTGGTCGAAACCGGCATGAAGATGACGCGCGAGGAGGCCAAGAAGCGCGTCCATAACGACGCCGAGCTGGCCGCCGAAGAACGCATCCTCGACTCCCTCCTGCCCAAACCCAAGCACGACGATTGGGATGATTCCGGCAAGGCCACCGAATCCACGGCCACCCGCGAGGTCTTTCGCAAGCGCCTGCGCGAAGGCAAGCTCGACGACAAGGAAGTCGAGCTGGAGCTGTCGCAGAGCCAGAGCATGGAAATCACGGCCCCGCCCGGCATGGAGGAGATGACCAACCAGCTCCAGTCCATGTTCCAGAACATGGGCAACAACCAGAAATCCAAGCGGGCCAAGATCAAGATTCGCGATGCCTATCGTCAGCTCGTGGATGAAGAAGCCGCCAAGCTGGTCGACGAAGAACAGATCAAGACCCAGGCCATCCACGAAGTCGAGAACAACGGCATCGTCTTCCTCGACGAGATCGACAAGGTCTGCAAACGCTCGGACGCCGGCGGCGGCTCGGGCGGCGACGTCTCGCGTGAAGGCGTGCAGCGAGACCTGTTGCCCCTGGTCGAAGGCTCCACGATCTCGACCAAGTACGGCATGGTTCGGACCGATCACATCCTGTTCATCGCCTCCGGCGCCTTCCACGTGGCCAAGCCCTCGGATCTGATCCCGGAACTCCAGGGCCGTCTGCCGATTCGTGTCGAGCTTAACGCGCTCAAGGCCGAGGACTTCGTGCGGATTCTCACCGAGCCGCACTGCTCGCTGACAGAGCAATACGTCGAGCTCATGAACGTCGAAGGTGTGACCATCGATTTCACCGAAGACGGCGTGCATCGCATCGCCGAAATGGCCTTCAACGTCAACGAAGGCACCGAAAACATCGGCGCCCGTCGGCTGCACACCATCATGGAACGCCTGATGGAGGAAATCTCTTTCGAAGGCCCCGATAAATCCGGCGAAACGCTGACGATCGATGCCGCCTATGTTGACGGCAAGCTCAAGGATCTGGCCGCCGACGAAGACCTGTCGCGCTATATCCTGTAACGCACGCGCGCTATAGTCATAGCTGACAGGCCGGAAAATCGAGCTGTTGAACCAAGATCAAGGGCTCGAATCAGCCGGGGCGGGCCATTCCGCTCCGGCTTTTTCATGCCCACGACCCAGGAGATTCATCATGGCCGACGCCCCCACCGACATCACCCTCCACCAGAAATCCAAAGTGCTGGAAGTCGTCTTCGAAGACGGCGCCACCTACAACCTCCCGCTGGAATATCTGCGCGTCTACTCCCCGTCAGCCGAAGTCCGCGGCCACGGCGGCCCCATGCAGTTGGTGACGGGCAAAAAAGACGTCGGCGTCGACAAGATCGAACCCGTCGGCAACTACGCCGTCCAACTCCACTTCGACGACGGCCACAACACCGGCATCTTCTCCTGGCAAACCCTGCGCGACATGGGCGAGCAGTACGAGGCCAACTGGAACGACTACATCAAGCGCTTGGAAGACGCGGGCGCGAGCCGTGACAAGCTCTGGCATTGAAACGGGCCAGAACCGATCGGGCGCAGCAGCGCATGGCGTTCTCTAGTCGATGCATCGCAAACGCAACGCATGAACCGCTGCCATGAAAACGGCCTCAATCCCCTCGCTTCGCGTCGCCCCCGAACTGCGTGAATCCGCCGAGCGCGTCCTGCGCGACGGCGAAACCCTGTCCAGCTTCGTCGAAACCGCCATCCGCGACGAAATCCATCATCGTGACAGCCAGGCTGAATTCATACGCCGCGGCCTCGCAGCCCGCGACGAAGCCGACCGCACTGGCGAATACTTCTCCGCCGACCAAGTTCTGGCCGAGCTCGACGACATCGCCCAGCAAAACGCCAAACGCCGCGAGACATGACCTACCGCGTCGTCCTCACACCGGGCGCGCGACAAGACCTGCTGCGGCTGTATCAATGCCTCGACGATAAAGATCTGGTGGCCGGCGCCAAAGCCCGACAAGCCCTGCGCCGCTCATTCGAATACCTAGCCGACTTTCCGTTCAACAGCCGCAAGGCTGCCGACAACGATCCAACGCTGCGCGAGATCATCGTGCCATTTGGAAAGGCTGGCTACGTCGCGCTCTTCGAGGTTAGAGACGAAGAAACGATTGTCATTTTGGCTGTTCGGCATCAGCGCGAAGCGGATTACTTCGACTGAAGACGTGGTTGAAGGAAGACAACTAAACTCTCGCCGAATATCGGTGCGGCAAGCAACTCAGAAGAGTAGAACGGGGTCAGGTTGCATTGCTACATTCAGCCGGAACAATTCACCGCGTCGGTTAACTTAGGCGATCGATTCGAGTCTCGTTTGTTGTCGGTAGTCGACCTATCAGAAAATTGTGGCAATGCAATACCTGACCCCGTCGCCCGACCCGAAAGCTGGTGCACCTGTTCTATGGCGTGATCAAGTCAGGCCAGCCGTTCCGGGCCGAAGTACCGATGAAGAGGCTTGAAATTTAAGAGGGTATTTGACCCCGTCGTCCTTGCTTGCCGAGGGCAAGCGTAGAACGCAGATGGCGGATGTTAAATTTTTTGCGCTACAATGTAGTCGCGATAAATTAACACGAGTACCTCATGGAGTTAGCCGAAATATTTACTGAGCAGCAAGCGGATGCTGGCGACCGCATTCTCGAAAGACTAGGAATCTCCCGATCCGACGC
The DNA here is from genome assembly GCF_003788585.1 of Salinisphaera japonica YTM-1. Lineage (GTDB taxonomy): Bacteria > Pseudomonadota > Gammaproteobacteria > Nevskiales > Salinisphaeraceae > Salinisphaera > Salinisphaera japonica. The sequence goes on from NZ_AYKG01000056.1 coordinate 95,774, forward strand.
CAAGCAAATAGCGGCGTATTCCAGGCAGGCTCACGTCAACACCCACCCTTACATGCCCCTCGTAGCGCCTGGCACCAACGCCTACTTTTACGGCGTTGAAGCACTGCGTAGTATTCTAATCGAACGCGGTGAGTGGCGACTCGACAGGCAAAACGGCATCGAGTCGGTTGTGAACGATACAACTCGGGTGCAGCTCCTATACCAAAACGTGGACTCGGCCTGTACAGTTCACGATCCTCAACCGATTTCGCGAAGGGGGCCAGTCTCTCGCGAGCTGATTAACAGCGCGCAAGGCGACATGTTCGACCCTCCCGAAAATGGCGATTCGCGGCCGAAGGGTCTCGCGTACGCCGTATGGATCGTCTGCGTGTGTCACCGTAGCGACAACGTATGTGTGGAAGTGTCGCGACCGCGCAATTTCAGTGGCGGTTGGTATGAAGACTTCTACCAACGTGTCTTTATTGCAGACTCTCCGCTGGATGACCTCGGTGCGCCGTTCGAATCGAGCGCCGACGATAACGCGTCGCAGAAAGATAGCGCGGATCTCGACGTCCCCGTTACGCGCAAGAAAGCAGAGTGAGCGTGAGCCCTTATGTTCAATCCAGCCAGGCTGACCATCGCGCGTGAGCGTCGTCAGGTGACCAAAAAAGCCCTTGCCCAAGGGGCTGGTATCAGCAATGTGACGCTGACCCGGATTGAGACGGGAGAAACTGCCCAACCGGAACAGGAGACGATCGCGGCTCTGGCGACCACGCTGAATTACCCGAAAGCCTTCTTTTTCGGTGACGACCTCGAGACGCTACAGACCAAATCGGTCAGCTTCCGTAGCTTGTCATCAATGACTGCGAAGCAGCGTAAGGCGGCGCTGGCCGCTGGAGCGCTCGCCTATTCGATAGACGACTGGGTACAGCGTAAATTCGATCTCCCGCAATCCGAAGTGCTAGGTTTACGTGGCGAAGACCCGGCCACAGCCGCGATCACGGTTCGCAGCGCCTGGGGCGTCGGATATCAACCGGTTCGTCACATGATCAAGCTCTTGGAGTCCAAGGGCGTTCGACTGTTCTCACTCGAGGAAAGCAACCACAACGTGGACGCGTTCTCTGTGTGGCGGGGAGACAAGCCGTACGTGTTCTTGAATACGCTCAAGTCCGCTGAAAGAAGTCGTTTCGATGCGGCGCACGAACTCGGCCACCTCGTACTTCATCAGCACGGGCTACTTGATGATTTAGGCGAAAACGAGAAACGGGATCGAGAACGCGAAGCTGATCAGTTTGCCTCCGCGTTCCTTATGCCCAAAGAAGATCTGCATGCGCGCCTACCTAAATTCCCCTCTTTGCAGCAAATTGTAAAAGCTAAGACTCGATGGGGCGTCTCTGTGGCCGCTTTGGCTCGCTCGTCTTACGACGCCGGAGTCATTTCGAACTGGCAATATCGAGCCTTGTGCCGACAACTGAGCACTCTCGGGTACCGGCGTAAGGAGCCAAACAGCCAGAATCGCGAATACTCCATCGCTTGGGATAAAGTCCTGCGCGAACTATGGCTTGAGGGTTTCACCAAGGACGACTTAGCTGCTGAGCTGAATCTCCCTGTCGACGAAGTTGAATCGCTTCTACAGACCGCGCCGCCCTCGAAGCAGGACGAAGTGGCCCAATCCCGAAGCACGAGATATAGCAGACCGGGGCTTCGATTGGTACGCGATAACGCCTAACTCATAGCAACGAAAAAGGGCGCCAAGGGGCAGATGGGGTCAGTTTGAGCATTGCCACATTTACGCCCCCCTCCGTTTGATTTTGTGGCACTGCAAGCCATGACCACGAACCTCATGCTCTCGCCGGACACCTTCTTTTATCAAGGCAGGGCGTACGGATCGTGTGGTTGCCAGAGCAGTCGATCTGGCATGCGTCACGCGCCGACGTGATGCGTAGTCGGTCGAATCGAATGGCGTCAGCGAGCTGGCGTTCGCTGCGCCGGGCATCGATGCAATATGTTCGTAGAAAGATCGAACAAGTGATTTCGATGATGAACCTGCCCGGTCGCTTAGTGATTTGTCGCGGAATTCCACGCCGAGTGGCCTCTGATGCCTAGCCGCTTGTACCGCTGGCTGCGATTGGCGCCCGGCGAGGCTGGGCCTGTCGTCGGGTCGTTCTTTTATTTCTTTTTCTTGTTGGCCGGTTATTTCGTGTTGCGGCCGGTGCGGGATGAGATGGGGATCCAAGGCGGCGTTGATCAGTTGGCCTGGGTGTTCACGGCGACGTTCGTGACGATGTTGGCGATTGTGCCGGCGTTTGGTTGGGCAGTGCGGCGCTTCGCGCGACGGGCGTTGGTGATGGTGTGTTACGGCGCCTCGATCGGTGTGATCGCGCTGTTTTTTGTGTTGATGCAGGCGGATGTGGCGCCGGCGTGGACGGCGCGGGCGTTTTTCGTCTGGACGAGTGTGTTCAATCTGTTCGTCATCTCGCTGTTCTGGAGCGTGATGAACGATGTGTTCGACAAGCACCAGTCGCTGCGCTTGTTCGGTGTGATTTCGGCCGGGGGTAGTGCGGGGGCCATCGTGGGCCCGGCCTTGACGGCTGCACTGGCGGAGCGGTTGGGGACGGTCGATCTGTTGTTGATTTCGATCGGGCTGTTAATCGCTGCCACGGGCTGTGCGCTGGCGGTGATGTCGTCGGCGGCGGGCTCGGCCAGTCGGGCGCGGCCGGGCCGGGCCGAGCGTACGGGCTCGATCTGGGCGGGGGCGGTGCATGTGTTTCGCTCGCCTTATCTGTTGGCGATCTGTGTCTTCATCATGGCCTACGCCTCATTGTCGACGTTTTTGTATTTCGAGCAGGCCCATATCGTGGCGGCCGCTTTTGATGACTCGGCCACGCGCACGCGGGTGTTTGCCGGCATGGATCTGGCCACCAACACGCTGACACTGGGCTTGCAGTTCTTTGCCACCGCGCGTCTGGTGGCCTGGCTGGGGTTGCCAATCGCGCTGGCGATGATTCCTGTGGCGGTCGCAGCCGGTTTCGGTGCTTTGGGGCTCGCGCCCACGTTGGTGGTTCTGGTGGTTTTCCAGGTGGTTCGCCGGGCGGGGAACTATGCGCTGACCAAGCCGGCGCGCGAGATGCTTTTCGGCGTTGTACCGCGAGAAGACAAATACAAGGCCAAGAATTTCATCGATACGGTGGTGTATCGCTTTGGCGATGCCGTGAGTGGCTGGGTCTATACCGGTCTTGGCGTGCTGGGCCTTGGCCTGGCCGGCCTGGCGCTGGTCGCAGCCCCCTTGGCGCTGGCCTGGGCCGCGCTGGGTTTCATGCTGGGCCAAACACGCGAGCGCCGTGCGCGTGCAGATACGGCCGGCGACACAACTATAGAACAGGAGCGTGCGAGATGAGCCGATACCGAGATACCGATCCCACGTCGACAATGCGTCGTCGCCTGCTGGCCGCGGGTGCGGCGGCCGGGGCGAGTACGTTCTTGCCAAGCGCGCTGTGGGCGGCGACGACTAAGAACGATGCGGCCAAAGACGCGCCCTCCGCCGCCACCTCGGCCATGCGAACGCGGGCCATTCCGTCCACCGGCGAGCAGCTGGCGGTGATGGGGCTCGGCTCGTCGGGCACTTTTTCCTACGCCAACGGCCAGCGCGCTGCGCTTCGTCAGGTACTTGAAGCGTTCGTGGCCCACGGCGGCGAGATGGTCGACACCTCGCCGACCTACGGCAATGCCGAAACCGTGATCGGCGAGCTGGCACGCGATACGGGCCTGCGCGACGCGCTGTTCATGGCCACGAAGGTGCATATCCGCGGCCAGGCCGAAGGCAAGCAACAGATGGATACCTCGGCCGAGCGGCTGGGAAAACCCATCGATCTGATGCAGATCCACAACTTCGTGGACCTGGAAACCCAATGGGCCACGCTCAAGGCGCGCAAGGCTACGGGTCAGTATCGCTATATCGGCATCACGCATTATTTGACCCGGGCCTTCGAGCGCCTGGAGCGCGAGATGCGCGACAAGAACATGGATTTTGTCCAGTTCAATTACTCGATCATGACGCCCGAGGCCGAGGAGCGCCTGTTGCCGTTGGCGGCTGATCGGGGCATTGCGGTGATCGTGAACCGTGCGTTCAACGACGGCCAGTTCTTCCGCGCGGTCAAGGGCCAGACGTTGCCGGGCTATGCCAAGGAGATCGGCATTGAGAGCTGGGCCCAGTTCGCCCTGAAATACGTGCTGGCCGAGCCGGCCGTGAACGTGGTGATCCCGGCCACGGGCGACCCAAAACACTTGATCGACAACATGGGTGCCGGCACCGGGCCCTTGCCGGATAAGGCGATGCGCCAGCGTATGCGCCGTACCGTGGCCGAGCTGGCCTGACCCCCGCGGCGGAGCGGATCGTACGCCGCCCCTCAGCGGGCGGCAGCCCTAGAGCAACACAAGCGACATCAGCCACACGGTGACGATGCCGGTGATGCCCTGAATTAGCGTTGCAATCGTCATCGAGCGATACGCCAGCGCGACCGGCATGCGGCTGAACTGGGAGACGACCCAGAAGAAGCTGTCGTTGGCGTGGGACACGGTCATGGCACCCGCGCCGATGGCCAGCACGCACAGCGCGAGGCCCATGTCGCTGTCCAGGCCGATATCGCCAAGGAGCGGGGCGACGAGGGCCGAGGTGGCCACGAGTGCGACGGTCGACGAGCCCTGGGCGGTCTTCAGCGCGGCGGCCACGATGAACGGCATGAAGATGCCGATGCCGAGCGCAGACAGCGTGTCGCCAATGAAATCAGCCAGCGGCGTGGCCTTGAGCACGGCCCCGAAAGCACCGCCGGCACCGGTGATCATGAGTATGGGAGCTGCGGCCTCAATGCCTTGGGTCACGCGGTCCTGTAGGGCGTCGCGGCGGTTGGTGCGGGGCAGCAGCGGAAATGCAGCGACCAGGCCCAGGGCCAGGGCGACCAGCGGGTCGCCCATAAATTGCAGTGTGGCACTCAGGCTGCCACTGCCCAGCGGCTGTGACGGAAACGCGGCGAGCGAGCCCAAGCAGATGAGAGCAATCGGCAGGCCGATCGGTGCAAAGGCGGCCAACGGGCCGGGCAGGGCGCCATGTTTTTCACGAAAGGCTGCAAAAGCATCGCCGGCGCCGATATGGTCGGCATCTTCGGTCAGCAGGCCGGCCTCGGCATCATCCCGGCCCAGAAAACGATTGGCCCAGAGCATGCCGGCCAGGGCCGTGACCAGGGCCACGATGGCGCCCAAGAGAATCACCAATCCAAGATTGCTGCCGATGCCCAGGTTGCCGGCCGCGGCGATGGGCCCAGGCGTGGGCGGCACGAACGTGTGGGTGGCATACAGCCCGGTGGCCAGGGCCACGCTCATGGCGGTCACCGAAACCTGCATGCGTGCGGCGACGGCGTTCTTGAGCGAGTTGAGAATCACGTAGGCCGAGTCGCAGAACACGGGAATCGAGACCAGATAGCCAATAAGCGACATGGTGAGCGTCGGGAAACGCTGGCCCAGCAGGCGGATGAGCGTATCGGCCATGGTCAGTGCCGCACCGCTTTTTTCCAGTATCACGCCGATGATCGTGCCGAAGACGATGACCAGGCCGATGCTGCCCAGGATATTGCCAAAACCCTGCCCGATGGCCGCTACCACCTCGGCCGCCGGCACGCCGTAGGCCAGCCCGCCGACAAGGGCGGCGAACAACAACACCAGAAACGGGTGAAGCCGAAGCCCGGAGGTGGCGACGACGATGAACGCGACGAGCGCGACAAGTATCAGGGTATAGAGCACGAGAAGGCGTCGGGCAGATGCGTGGCTGTCAGCGATCCTGCCCGAATCGGTGCGTCGGAAGAAAGCACCGGTGTGCACGCCCGCTGCTTACTTTTGTTTTCAGTGGGTTACTACGATTCGCTCGATGGCTGGCGCAGTTTTACAAGGCGCTATGGCCTCATTTACGCCGCCAGACGGTGAGGGCCGTTTCAGGTTCTACTAAATAACGTGTTGTCGCCGGAACTGGCCCGCGCTAGTGTCAGCTATAAGGCGCATGATGATCATGGCCTTTGGGGTTATTAATCGAAATGAAGAGGGAGTTATGAAAAAGATTCTTCTAGGCGCTGCCTTGCTGGGCGTGAGCGTGTCGGCCAGCGCGGTGTCTCCGGGCGGTGATGGTTGTGGTTGGGGCAACCTGGTGTTCGAGGGCAAAAGCGGGTTGCCGGTGCATTTGCTGGCCACAACGGTGAACGGGACATCGGGTAACAAGACGTTCGGTATGACCAGCGGCACCAACGGCTGCGACACGAGCGGCGCGTTGACGTATGACGGCAAGAGCCTGTTGGCCATGAACGGCATGCTGGAAGAGGTGGCCCAGGACATGGCGGTTGGCCACGGTGAGGCATTGACGGCGCTGTCGGTTTCCATGGGGATCGAGCCCGGCGACCGTGCGTATTTTGATCAGGTCATGCATCAGCATTTCGCCGATGTGTTCCCGAGCCAGGATGTCGACGCCGGCCAGGTGATGACACATATCGACTCGGTCATGCAGCAGGACGCCCGTCTGAAGGTTTATACCTCGTAATACGGCATTGGCCGCGCATGCCCTGCCAAGCCTGCGCTTTGGCAGGGTTTTTTATGTCTGACAGCCGGTGACGATGCGTTTTTTTCTTTTGTTTGTGCTGTGTCTGGCCGGCCTCGGTTTGAGCGCGCCCGGGCCTGCCCGCGCCGCGACGGCGCCGGCCGGCAGCGCGTCGACACTGGCCGATGCGGCAACGATTGCGCGCCTGGCTGATGCCCCGCGCTGGCAAGCGTTGTTGCACTACAACCCGGGGGCCACACTTCGTGGGGTGGGCGAAAGCTACGTCGACGATAAAGATTTCTTTCTGGCCCCCGACGGGGCGAGCGATGCCGCCCATGAGCTTGCTGCCAGTATCCAGGCGTTGGCCGCGCCGGACAGTGCTGCCCGGTGCCGATACCCCGCACGCTACAAGTTCATTGCCAAACACCTGGGTTGGGACACCCGCGATGCGCTCGCGCACTGCACGGCATACCAAGACTGGCGCTCGCGGATGCCGATCGGCCGGCTGGTCATGGTGTTCCCGGCGGCGTATCTGAACAGTCCCTCGTCGATGTTCGGGCACACGCTGCTGCGTCTGGATGCCTCGGCCGAACCCGAGTCGGCTTATTTATCGCGGGCGATCAATTTCGCGGCCCAGTCGACCACGGCGGACGGCTCGGTACTTTATGCCTGGCGTGGCCTGGCCGGCGGGTATCCGGGGCGGTTTTCGGTGAACTCGTATGTCGAGACGATCCATCGCTATGGGTTCATCGAGAACCGCGATATCTGGGAATACCCGCTCAATCTCGACCACGACGAGCTGGATTGGCTGGTACGCCATCTGTGGGAGTTGCGGGGCGTCAATTTCGATTATTACTTCTTCGACGAAAACTGTTCGTTTCGACTGCTGGAGTTGATCCACACGGCGCGTCCGGCGGCTGATCTGCTCTCCGGCCAGCGTATTGCCGAACTCCCGGTACACACCATTCGGACATTAAAACGTGCCGGGCTGGTCAGTGGGCGTGATTACCGGCCCTCAAAGATTCATGCCTTGCAGCATCGCGCCGATCGGCTTGATGCCAATCAACGCCGGCTGGCCCAGCGGCTCGTGAACCACACCGAGCTGCTTGATACGCCGGCCTTTCAGCGTCTGTCGCCGGCCGATCGGCACCGTGTTGCCCAGGTGGCGTATCAGGCACTTCGTGTGAAGGGGCGCAAGAACACGCGCCGCGATGAGACGGCCCGCGACAGCCTGGCTCTGCTGCGGGCCGTGCAGGCTAATCCGGCGCCGGACGTGCCGCCGGTCGAGCCGCCGGCGCCGCCGGAAGACGGCCACGGCACGCATCTCGTATCGCTGGCGGGCGGCCGTCTGGACGGCGCGGCCTACGGTGAGTTCGGTTTTCGCATGACGTATCACGACGTGCTCGACCGGCCGCAGGGTTTTCCGACCGGCGCCGGGATCGAGGGGTTTGATCTGGCGGTGCGGGCCTATGACAACGGTGAAATAAAACTCGAACGCCTGGGCCTGGTCAATATTCGCTCGATCGTGCCGCGCGGTACGTTCTTCAAGCCGGTGTCCTGGTTCGTGGACGGTGGGCTCGAGCAGACGCCGGTTCGCGACACCCGGCAGCTGGGGCTGTATCTGCACGGCGGGCCGGGCGTGTCCTGGCGGGTGGGCGATGTGATGCCGTATGTGTTTGCCGCCGGTCGTGTCGAGACCGTGGCCACGCAGGAGCCCACGGTGGCCACCGGGGTCGGGGCCAATGCCGGGGCGCTGTGGATCACGCCTCACGTGCAATGGGGGCTCAGCGTCGAACAGCTCTATTTCGCCCAGCATTTCGATCGAAAACAGGCCAGGGTGAGTGCGAACGTGCCGGTATCGCGCAATAACGCGATCCGGGCCCAGTGCAACTACGAAGCCTGGCGCTCGTCCGGGCGAACGGGCTGCCAGGTGGCGTTCCGGCATTATTTCTAGAAGTTATAGCGCAGCAGCACCCCGGTCTGGCCGTCGCCGGCCGGGGTTTGCCCGTCGGTATCCCGATCATCGGTTTCTGTGTGCTCGAAGGCGACGATGGCGCGGGCGTCGAAAAACACCCACCGGATGCCTTGTATGAAGGTGACGTTGCGCGCTGCACTATGGCCGTCGAACAGCGCATTGAGGCCGGTATAAAGCTGCACGCTGCCCGGGGCGATGTTTTCGAGGCGGTAAGCCGCCACGCTTTCTGTGCCGTGGGCGGTATCGAGCGCGCGATCACGCCTGTAGCCGGTGAATGACGGCGCGCGTATGAGGTTGTGGTAGGTGCCGCCGATGGCGGCCAGATACCAGTGGCCGGGCGTCCAGCGCAGGCCGAGCAGGCCGGCGGTCATATCGGCATCCACGCGCGTGCCGGGCGTCTCGTCGTAGTCGTCGATATCGCTGTGTGCGATCGCGCCGGCGATCGACAGGCTGGGCGCGAGATGCCATGCCGCGGCGGCCTGCAGGCTGCGATCGCGTTGTACGCCGCGGGTTTGTGTGCCGGCCACACCGGTTTCTTCGCGCCGCGCATTGCGCGGGGCTTGCCACATGACACCCACGTTCAGATTGCCGAACCGGTTGCGATAAGACACCGCGCGATCGGCCCGCCCGATACCCTCGAACGCCCCGGCCAGGCGGCGACCGCCGAAGGTGCCTTGAGCAGCCAGGCCGTTGATCGAGAAATAGTCGGTCCAGCTGGCCACCAGGTCGTACCACACGCTGTATTGCTTGCCGGCCAGAACGGTGCCGTAGCGCGGGTGGCTCAGGCCGGCGTACTGCTCGCGCTTGAAGCGGTTGCTGGTGGCGTTGTCTTGATAAGCGTCGAAGGCCCATTCGCTGAGCACCAGCCCCGACCAACCGTTGCCAAACACGTGTTCGGCGATGCCGCGGATACGCGAGCCATAGTCGCGTGGATCATGATCGTCCTCGGGCACGTCGTGGCGCCAGATGCTGGCAGTCGCCAGGCGGCCACTGACGATCAAGCGGTTATCGGCTGATTCATACACGATAGCCGCACTGGCCGCGCCGGAGGCGCCGCTGATGACGGCGATCACGAAGCCGCACTGATAAAGCCGGGCTAAAACACAGGCGACGAGCCGTTTCATGGCGCGCGATGGTGCAGAAACTCGGTGGCCGAGATCTGGTCGTCGCCGTCGATATCCAGCACATCGGCCCGCCCACCCAGACGGGCACGGGCCTCGCCGCGGTCGATGACACCGTTGTCATCGGCATCAGCGGTATGAAAGGCGGCCACATCGGCCGGGGCGGCAGAGCGTTCGATGGCCGTGCGATCAAAGCCGCCCGGCCCGAACCAGGGGCCGCTGCAGCCGGTCAACGCCGCCACAAGGGCCACGGCCCAGCCGCTACGGTGAGCAAAACGCTTATCAAAGAAAGAGTGATCGGGTCGGCGCATTGGGATTCGAATCGATGCCGGGTGCGTGGTGGTGTGGTGGCGATAAGAACGAACGCCGAAAACACGCGCCCACCCGGCGATTCCAGGCGTCGGCGCGTGCAGATGACATCGTTTGGATCATGCTAGGCAGGCCAGCTTTCATGAACCTGTCATAACCGATCCAATCCGCGGCGACTTTAGTCGCATGCATCTGTGGCTCGCCGAAGACGACGTGCCGGTCGCCAAGGCGATGACCACGTTGTCGACCGTGGTCGGGCATTGTCTTGATCGTTTGATCCGCGCGGTACCGTACGCACGACAACAGGCGCTTGTTCGTTTTCCAGGGCTCTATGTAACTTTGCTGATGGCAGGGTCGGCTGGGCTGGTCGACAATCCGGCCATCAACGCGGGCCCTGCAAGTGACTGCCCATGATCGATGAACAGACTGCCGTGGGCAGCCGGTTCCGTTTATCCGAGCGTTCACAGACGATTGTCCTTCTAGGCGGCGTGCTGGCACTCGACGGGGCCGATAAATCCGCGGTCGGGGCGATCGCCAGGCCGCTGAAAGACGCGCTCGATATCGGCAATTTCCAGATCGGATTGCTGGTGGCAGCCTCGACCGCGATCGGGGCGATCACCACGCTGCCGATCGGCGCGCTGGTCGATCGTGTGCATCGCGTGCGTCTGCTGGTGGCCATGATCACGGTCTGGTCGCTGGCAATGATCGTCAGCGGCTTCACGAACTCGTTTGTCTGGCTGCTGATCAGCCGGCTGGCGCTGGGCGGTGTGGCTGCCGTGGCCGCGCCCGCGGTGGCGTCGTTGACCGGCGATTTCTTTGCCTCGGTAGAGCGTGGGCGGATCTGGAGTTATCTGCTGGGTGGCGAGCTATTGGGCTCGGCCGTTGGCCTGGCACTGTGTGGCACGATCGCCGGCATCGCCTCCTGGCGCGCCGCGTTCTGGCTCTTGGGGGCGATTGGCCTGGGCTTTGCGGTCTTGATCGCTTGGGGGCTGCGCGAGCCGGCCCGCGGCGGCGCGGCGCGCTTGACTCAGGCCGATACGCAGGCCGTGCAGAACGACGAAAACGAGGTGCCGTCGGTCGCCGAGCAGGCCGAGGCCCGCGAGGACGTGACCGCCAGCCATACCGCACCGCGCCGGGTTGATCCTGGCCGCATGGCCTTCATCGACGTGCTGCGCTATATCCTGTCGATCCGCACGAACGTGATCCTGATCGTGGCCTCGGCGCTGGGCTATTTCTATTTCACCGGGCTGCGTTCGTTCGGCGTGACGCTCATCGCCGAGCGTTTCGGCCTGTCGCAATCGGTGGCCAGTCTGACCACGGTCGCCCTCGGCACGGGCTCGATCATCGGCGTGTTGATCGCCGGGCGTGTGACCGACCGGCTGATCGCGGGCGGCTGGCTCAACGCGCGTATTCTCGTGCCGGCGGCCGCGCTGTTCGGCTGCGGTGTGCTGATGGCCCCGGGCGTGCTGGCCACCACCCTATGGATCACCGGGCCATTGCTGTTTCTATCCGCGGCCTGCTTTGGCGCCAGCAACCCACCGCTGGATGCGGCCCGCTTGGATGTCATGCACTCGCACGTCTGGGGCCGGGCTGAAGGCGTGCGTACGGTCATTCGCAATGCTTTCGAGGCCGTGGCACCGCTGGCCTTCGGCGGGCTGGCTGCCCTGCTGGGCGGCGGCGGCGGGGTGTTCGCGGCCCGCGGGCAGGCCAGCTCTGACGGCGTGGCCCTGGCCTGGACGTTTCTCGCCATGGGTATCACGCTCGTGGCCGGCGGTCTGATTCTGTTGTTGGCACGCCACAGCTACGCGCGGGACGTGGCCGATGCCGCGGCCTCCGAGCGTGCCACGGGCCCATAAAGATCGCCGAACGGCCGTTATCATCGAGCTGTCATCAAGGCGTCGCGGGCAGGTCATATCCGCACGATAGCGTCGGGTCTCATCACGTGCTGGATGAGGCTTGGTCATGGATCGTCGTCGTTTTCTTTCGATGCTATCGGCCGCGGGGGCGGTCGGCTGGAGCCTGACGGCGACCGGCAGTTGGGCTCGCCCGCTGGAGGGCGTATTCGGCCGGCCGGTGCCGTTTATCGACACGGCCGCGGTCGGCGATCAGGGCGATCTATTCGATATCGACGGGGCCGCCACGGCCAACCACCAGGCCAGGCGGTATCCGCAAAGCGTGGCTGCGGGTGATCCCAAGGCCAGGGCGTGTCGTCATAAGATAAGGCGGCGCACCGGCGGCCAAGCCGCGGCAAGACAAGGCATCGCGCGTGCAGCGTGGTTATTCCACGTAAACGAGCGATAACGCCGTATTGCCGGGGCTTGGCCACCGGCCCCTTCGGGGTTGTTCGCGCCGGACGCGCCATGCGGCGTTGCGCGCCTTGACCGTGGCGGGCCACGCTCGGCGGCCCGCGCCTTGCCTGACACGCCCGGCGCGAGCAATGCGACGTCATATCTTATGACGACACGCCCTTGGGCGTGGTGCTCTGGACCCGGGTGATCGACGACGACGCGGTGAATACGGCACCCGTGGTCTGGCAGATCTCACGTGATCGCTCATTTACCGATGTCGTGCTGGCCGGGGCCGCCCGGCTTGATGCCGACGCCGATCATACGGTGAAGCTGGCGATCGCTCATCCGGCGCTGCGTGGTTTTTCGACGTATTACTATCGTTTCATCCATCGCGGCGTGGCCAGCCGTACGGGCCGGTTCAAGACCCTGCCGGCCGAGCGCCAGACCATCACGCGTCTGCGCCTGGGCTATATCACCTGCCAGGACTACGGCTTCGGGTTTTATAACGCGCTGGCCCGCCTGGCCGAGGAGGACGTCGATTACGTCGTGCATCTGGGCGACTATATTTATGAAACCGTGGACGCCGGTTTCCAGCAGGGCGCGGCCCGCCAGCTTGCCCCTTTGCCCTCGGGCCAGACCGTACCGGCCGATTTGGAAGATTATCGGCATCTGTATCGCAGCTATCGGCAAGACGCTGACTTGCAGCGTCTGCACGAGCGTTTCGCGATGATCGTGATCTGGGACGATCACGAGTTCGGCAACGATTGCCACGGCGATATCCATCCCGATAACAACACCGGCGATACCACCGCCACCACACCGCAGCCAGCGCTGCGCCAGGCCGCCAACCGTGCCTGGAGCGAGCATATTCCGGCCGACACGGCCTTCGACGCGCGCCAGCCCTGGGACGAGTCAATCCAGATCTATCGTCGTTTCAGGTTCGGCCAGCTTGCCGAACTGATCGCCACCGATGAGCGTTTGTATCGCGACGGCCCGCCCTGTGGCACGGACACGGCCGGCGAGCGCTATGCCACATTCGGGTGTGCAGCACGCCATGACCCGGGGCGCACCATGCTGGGCCGCACCCAGCGCGACTGGTTCATCGATACGGTGACCGCGTCGCCGGCGCGCTGGAAGCTCTGGGCCAACGAGGTGATGCTCATGCAGCTGAAAGTGGGCCCGGTGTTCGCCAATCTCGACCAGTGGGACGGCTATCCCGCCGAGCGCGCACATATTCTGTCCACGCTGCGCGATGCCGGCACCACGAATGTCGTGGCCTTGACCGGTGATCTGCATACCTTCACGGCCGGCTATCTGAAGCCCGATTACGACAACCTGCTGGAATGGCCGATGGGCGTGGAGTTGATGGTGGGCTCGGTCACATCCGCCAATCTGGAAGACCAGATCCGTTCGGGGTTGAACCTGCCCAGCGCGCCCATGCCAGCCGAGCGGCTGGGTGTGCCCGCCAACAAGCTGGCGCCTGCCGTGCGTCTGGCCAACCCGCATATCCACTACTGGAACTCGGCCGCCCACGGCTATGCGGTACTGGATATCGACGATACCGCACTGACCTGTCGTTACATGGCCGTGGATACCATCAGTGCCCCGGATGCCGGGGTGCGCCCACTCAAGACGATGCGGGTGCCCAGCAACCGAGTCTGGATCGAAGATATCGAGTAGGCACGGGACAGCCTCACGGCCGCGGGCCTGGCCACCGCCGCGCTCGATCTTTGTCTTTTGGAGCGATCGGCTGTTTCCTGCGCGCGCATGCAAGCACCTTTGTGCCGGCGGCTCTGCCCGCCCGGCGGGACGGCTGAGAGACGGGCCGGCCGTATCCGGCCGGCCCGGTGCGGCATTCAGCGCTGGATCACGGTGCCGTCGTCATCGAGCAGCGGGTAGCTGCCCTGCTCGTCGTGGTCTTCGGGGCCGACCAGCGACGGCGAGAAGGCACAGATCACGGTCATGCCTTTCTCGCTCGAGAGAATATGCTGCTGGTGCTTGTCCAGGGCATACAGCACGCCGGGCTTGAGCTCCCAGGTGCCGCCCTCGGTCAGATCCTCGATCTGGCCTTCACCGTCGACGCACAGCACGGTTTCCTTGTGGTTCTTGTACCACATGTGCAGGTGCTGGCCGGGCTTGATATAGGTTTCGTGCATGGAATGGCCCATGCCGTCGGCGCGCAGGGTATAGCGCCGGCTGATCCACTTGTCGTCTTCGACGGCGTCGTTCTTGGCATCTTCGTGGGTGCGAATGATCATCGCTTGGGTCCTCGTTTTGGCATGTGAATACTGAGATCATCGGACGGTCTCAGTGGGATCAACGACAGCGTGCGATCTCGCTGCCGTAGAAACGGAAACCGGTATCCGGATCGATATCTGGCGCCGCGCCGGCCTGGAACAGCAGGATCATGTCCGAGCCGCCGAACAGGAAATAACCGAACTCGGCGCCCTTGGCGGCCGGCCGATCAATCGTGGCCGTGAGGTTGATCGAGCCGACGTGCGACATGCCCACCGGCACTGCGGCCACCAGGCCAATATCGCCATCCGGCGAGTCGGCGGTGTCGATGATCACCACGCCGCGGGTCTGGGAGAATTCATAGCCGGTGGTGGCATCGTCGTGTGATTCGAAGCCGCCGTTGCCCAGGCTGACCTGTAGATAAGCCTTGCCGCTGACCGTGTAGGCCTCGGCCACACGCCCGCCCACCGGCAGATGAAACCGGTGATAGGCCGAGGGCGGCAGGGCATAGTGAACGAACGTGCCGCCGGCAAACGCATCGGCGCTGGGACCATGGCCCAACAGCTCGGCGACGTTGCCGTATTGATGGGTGCGCTTGACGCGACAACCCGGGATACTCGAATCCGCGTCAATCGTGAACTGTTGTTGATAGGCACAGTCGGCGGCCGAGGCGACCACGCGATTGTCACCGGGGGAGGCGATGGGTCGCAGACCGGTATTGAGCTCTCGGGCAAAGAACTGATTGAAGCTCAGCCAGCCGCTGGGCTGGTTCGGCCGGCCGTTGATCAGTGACTCCGCCACGCGGTACTGCGGCGCGTTGCGCACGAACTGATCCAGAATCTCGTCGCTGAAGGACTCCGGTGAGTCCAGGAACACGCCCCAGTCACGGGCCACTTCCAGCAGCCAGTCACGAAACCACTCGATGTTTTCAGCGATCTTCTGCTGGCTGTCGCCGACGTCCTGATCGATCAGCCAGAAGAAATGACACAGCCGGTCATAGACTTCCTGCTCGTACTGATCGCGCTCGGAAAGCTCGCGCCAGATCTCGTCGTCCGACTGACAGGGAATCCAGCGCATGAAATCGGCGACATAATCGGTGTATTCGTCGAACGTCTGTGGCCAGCGCAGCGCCTTGATCAGCAGCGGGTCCAGGGCATCGTCGGCCCGGGCCTTGGCTTTCTGCAGCGACTGCTCGAGCAGGGCAATGAAATCGGTATCGCAGGCTCGGGCATAACGCTGCAGGTTATGAACGACCTGATCGGGATCATGGGCAGCCATGAGACATCCTTTTTTGCCTGTTTGAGCCACCGCGTTAAATGGCCGGGTCCGCGCCGGGTACATTCGGATGGGTCGGCGGGTGGGCATCCATATAGGCCCGCGCGGCCTGCATGATCGCCACGTCCTGATAACGCTCGGCGGTAAGCTGAAAGCTGATGGGCAGGCCGTTGGTGGAAAAGCCACAGGGCACCGACACGCCGGGCTGACCGGTCAGGTTGAACGGGTAAGAGAAATTGGCCCATTCCTGCCAGTCGTGCATGTCGGAATCCGGCGGTACCTGATGATTCACGGCAAACGCCTCGAGCGGCAGGGTGGGCGTGAGCAGCATGTCGTAGCCCTGAAAGAAGCGCGCCATGTGCGCGCCCAGGCGCACGCGCCCGTCCATGGCCTGGAACAGATCGGTGGAGGCCCAGGCTTCGGCGCGCCGGGCGTTTTCGGCCAGCCCCGGATCAAGCAGTTCTCGCTGATCGGCGTCCAGGCCCTCCCAGAGCACGCGGGCCCCGGTGAACCAGATCTTGCGATAGATATCGATCGGTTCATCGATGCCGGGATCGGCCTCGATGATTTCAGCGCCCAGCGCCCGAAGCTCGGCTGCGACCCGGTCGATGGCGGCCGCGATCTGCGGGTCGACCGAGGCAAAACCCAGATCCCGCGAGTAGGCGATACGCACGCCTGCCAGCGATTCGACGGGCGCCGTGCCCCAGTCGGCGGGCTGGCCACCGCGGGAATACAGATCGTCGGGATGATGCCGGCCAATGACGTTGAGCATGCGCGCGCCGTCCTCGGCATGGCGCGTCAACGGGCCAATGCTGGCCAGCAGGGCGGACTTGGACGGCGGCCATTGTGGCACCCAGCCAAACGTGGGCTTGAACCCGAACACGCCACAAAAGCCCGCCGGAATACGGATCGAGCCGCCCGAGTCACTGCCTTGATGCAGCACGCCCATGTTGAGCGCGGCCGCGCTCGCAGCACCGCCGGATGAGCCGCCGGCGGTCTTGTCCGGGTTCCAGGGGTTGCCGGTCGCGCCGAACACGCGGTTGTCGGTCACGCCTTTCCAGCCGAATTCCGGGGTGTTGGTCTTGCCCAGAATCACGGCGCCGGCACGTTTCATGAAATCGGCCGGGGGCGAATCGTAGTCGCAGCGGGCATCACTTGTCGTCAACGAGCCGGCCCGGGCCGGCATGCCCGTGACCTCTGCGAGATCCTTGATCGACGAGGGCACACCATCGACCTCGGACAACGGCGCGCCGCGCTGCCAACGGGCCTCGGATGCTCTGGCGGCTGCCATCGCCCCGTCGGAATCGACATGAACATAGGCGTTCACGGCCGCGTTATGACGATCAATACGCGCAAGCGCGGCTCGGGTTGCCTCGATGGGGCTGGCCTGGCCGCTACGGTAGAGTCGGAGCAGCTCGCTGGCGCTGGCCAACCCCAGATCGGTTGTCGGCATCGTGTGGCCTCGGTGCGTTCGAATAGCGCCGCTACAGGAGACCACCGGCCGTTGCGTGACAAAATCCGTATCATCACTTAGTTGTAGATACCATCTACTGCCCGGTCATCCGCTTGTGTCTTGCCATGCATCTGCCAGAGTGCGCCGTGACGTGACAGCACTGACGAAAGCGCGCCCATGACCGACGACACCCTATCGACCGACGGACGCTATGCCCGGCTGTGTCGCCGATTGCCGCTATGGCAGCAGATTCTGGTCGGGCTCGTTCTGGGCACGCTTGTCGGCAGCCTGCTGGGAGAACGCGCCGCGTGGCTGGCCCCGATCGGCGATCTGTTCATCAACGCCATCAAAATGCTGATCGTGCCGTTGGTGTTTTCGACCCTGGTGGTGGGCATCACCGGCATGCGCGACCCGCAGGCGATGGGCCGTATCGGGCTGCGCACCGTGGCCATCTATTTGTTGACGACCGCGTTTGCCATCGCCCTGGGCTTGTTGTTATCGACGCTCATCCAGCCGGGCACCGGCGTGTCGATGTCACTGGGCGCAACCGACGCGCCGGCTGCCCAGGACGCGCCCGGCCTGTCGGATATCCTCGTGGGGCTGGTGCCCACCAATCCGGTGGCAGCACTCACCGATGGCAATATCCTGCAGATCATCGTCTTTGCCATCGCCCTGGCGATCGCACTGGCGATCACGGGCAAGCCGGCCGAGCCGGTGATCCGGGTGTTCGAAGGCCTGGCCGAGGCCATGATCACGCTTACGACGTTCGTGATGGCGCTGGCGCCGATCGGCGTGTTCGCGTTGATCGCCGTGGTGACCGGCCAGTACGGCGCCGACGTGCTCTGGCCGCTGGCCAAGGTTATCGGCGTGATGTATTTGGCCTGTGTATTGCAGGTGCTGCTCGTCTACTCGGGCATCGTCGCGCTCGTCATGCGGCTCAACCCGCTGCGCTATCTGCACGGTAGTCTCGATGCGCTGTTGGTGGCTTTTTCGTCGGCGTCCTCATCCGGAACGCTGCCGGTGTCGTTGCGCTGCGCCGAGAATAATCTGGGCGTGCCGCGCTCGATCGCGGCCTTCGTGCTGCCGGTCGGGGCCACGATCAACATGGACGGCACGGCGATCTACCAGGGCGTTGTGGCCGTGTTTGTGGCCCAGCTGGTGGGTGTGGATCTGTCCTGGGCCGATTACGGCATGATCGTGCTGACCGGTACGTTGGCCTCGATCGGTACTGCCGGCGTGCCCGGCGCGGGTTTGATCATGCTTTCGATCGTTCTGGCACAGGTCGGCCTGCCGCTGGCTGCGGTCGGCGTGATCGCCGGCATCGACCGTATTCTGGATATGGCGCGCACCGGCGTGAACGTGGCCGGCGATCTGATGGTCACGACCTGGGTGGCGGTCAGTGAGAACACGGTGGATCGCCAGGTTTACAACGGCAGGCGTTGTTCTGCCTGATCGGCCGGGCAGCAACCGGAGCGCGCAAGGCGTGGCGGCCGGTAAGAGATTAGCCCCGGCCGGTTTCGCTTTTTTCCAGCTCGTCGTAAGCGGCCATGAAATCGTCGTCATCCGAGTCGGCGGCCGCGCTATCGGCCATGGCGTCGAGTTCGTCGCTTTGGCTGTCCACGGTCGTGGGCGGGGCATCGGCCGTGTAGGCCGGTGTGCCGTAAGCCTCGGCCTCGGCCTCGACGGGCGCGGGGCCGTCGGCGGCCGGCGGGGTCGCACTTTTCTTGTCGGCGGCAGGTTTTTTCGGCGCCGCGCTCTTGCCGGCCGCCGGAGCGCTGCCCTGGCTGGCGGTTTCGCAGATACAGACCGTGCCATCGGTCCATACCACGGTGGTGATATCGGCGCGCCATGTCTTGCCGGCGCGTGTGACCACCTGAACCGTGTCGCCGGCCTCGACCGGCTCGGCTGTCTTGGCGCCCCAGTTGCCGTTGCGCAGTTTGCAGGGATTGGCTTCTACGAGATTGTCTTCAGCGCTCATAACGAAATCGAGTATGGGAACACGACAAGTGTGCGGTTTCGCGGCCCGCGCGTCACGTGCGCCCAGTGCCGGCTCAGCGCATGTGTCCTAGGCGATGATCCACTGACGCGCGGATTCTCGCTCGGCCATGGGAAACCCGCGGATCGTCATCTTGGAGGTGATCTTGTCGGACCAGTCGGCGGCCTCGGCGACACCGCTTATGTCGGTGACAACAGCCTGCTTGTCGAACCGATCCCAGTGCTTGATCGCGGTCTTGAGATCGTTGAACAGGGCCTGTGGCGATACGCCGCCCAGCGAATGAATCTCGACGTAGAGCGAGAGTTTGTCGTGCTCGGCGAGGCGGTTTTCCAGCTCGGCAACGATATTGGCGAAATCCTGTTGGCCCACGGCGCCGTCGATTTCGATGGGCAGAACATGGCCGGCATCGGCGGGAAACGGTGCAATACGTAGCATGCGAGATACCTCGTGTCTGAAAGCTCGGCATTCACTGTAGCCGCTGTCTCGGGGGGCTGACGAGCGCAGCAGGCGAGCCGCATCTTAAGGTTTCAGTCATAAACAGGCGGTAGTGTCAAAGGCACTGGCCCAAGGGTCAGAGTGAATGGCCTGTTATCCAGGCAATAGCCTGAGATGGGCAATAGCCCAAGGAGATAATCATGACGATGCGTAAGAACATGACGATGGCCGCGATGTGCTCGGTACTGGCTGTGTCCGGCCTGGCGTTCTCGGCCGGCGCGCTGGCCGACGAGGATTCGGATATGTCGAGCGACACGTCGACGATGAACAACGAGTCGATGAATAGCGGCATGAGCGGCGGCGCCATGACCGAAGACAACGATATGGATAACGATTCGGCCATGTCGGGGGCAGACACCGACATGAACGATGACGCCATGGATGACAACGACAGCGAAATGGACGTCGGCGATAACGACGACGGCATGGACCATAACGACATGGACAGCGACAGTTACGAAGACTGATCGCGCGATGATCCGTTGACGCGCGTGAGCCGTCGCCTGAACAGGCGACGGCTTTTTTGTGGGCCTGTGCTGCGTGGCCTGACCGCCGCGGGCTATCGATGACGGCCCGGGCGTGATTGAATGCCACGCTTTATGACGATGGCCCGGTAGCACCTGCCGGCCGTTGTAGAGACGTGCGGATGATCGCCTGCGATGATCCGTCGATGTTTTTCCACGGTTCGGGGCGCCATGGAATCCGGGCATATTTCTTTTCTGCCGCTGCTGATCGTCATCGCCTTGAGTTTTGCGGTGCCGATCCTGCTGTCGCCGATTCGCCGGCTGGGCATTCCCGTGGTCGTGGGCGAGATCATTGCGGGCATTGTGGTCGGGCGCAGCGGGCTGGGGCTGGTCTCCGACGAGTTCGTGCTCGAGGTGCTCTCGGTCTTCGGCTTCGCCTATCTGATGTTCCTGTCGGGGCTGGAGATCGATTTTTCCGGGCTCTCGGCCCGCGGGGGGCTGCGTGCGAGCACGCGCTGGGCCCGGCTGCGGCGTAATCCGTTCGTGATCGGCGGGGCGGCGTTCGCGGTGACCACGCTGTGTTCGCTGGGTGCGGCGTTCTATCTCACCCATATCGATCTGGTGGATCAGCCCTGGCTGATGGCGCTGATTCTGTCGACCACGTCGCTGGGCGTGGTCGCCCCGGTCTTGAAAGAACGCGGGGTGATCGAGAGCACCTACGGCCAGACGCTGCTGGCCGCGGCGTTGATTGCCGATTTCGTCACCATTCTGCTGGTCAGCGGCTTTGCCATGGTGCGCGCGGGGGCCGCACTCGATCTGTTGTTGATTCTGGTGCTGCTCATCGTGTTCGTGGCCTCGTACCGGCTGGCCGGGCGGGCACGCGAGAACCTGCCCGCCCAGCGCTTGATGCACGCACTGTCCACGGCCACCTCACAGATCCGCGTGCGCGGCTCGATGGCGCTGGCGCTTGTGTTCATCGCCCTGGCCGAGGGCCTGGGCGTGGAAAACATTCTGGGCGCGTTTCTGGCCGGTGTGCTGGTCTCGTTTCTGGTCGGCAGCGAAAGCTCGATGCTGCGCGAAAAGCTCGATGCCATCGGCTACGGCTTCTTCATCCCGATATTCTTCGTGATGGTGGGCGTGCAGTTCGATCTGCCGGCGCTGCTGGGCTCGGATTCGCCCTGGGCGACCGTGGGCTTGTTGCTGGCGATCGCTTTCGGGGTGAAGCTGCTGGGGGCGATGACCTTTCGCCTGGCCTTTGGCTGGCGCGAGACGTTTGCCGCCAGCACGCTGCTCTCGGCGCGCCTGTCGTTGATCATCGCAGTGGCGGCCATCGGCGTGGAGATGGGCATCATCTCGCCGGCGCTGGATGCTGCGATCATCCTGGTGGCGATCGTGACCTGTCTGCTCTCGCCCATCGCCTTCGCCCGGCTGGTGCCGCGCAGTTATCGCAAGGCCCGGCATATGTTGCTGATCGGCGATACCCGCGACACGGCCCCGCTGGCGGGGCGCCTGCGCGAGATCGGGCGTGAGGTCGCGGTCTACGACATCGATCATCACGCCGCACCGGCCAGTGCTTCGCGCAGCGAGCTGAGCGCGGCCCTGCGCACGGCCGGTATCGAGGGCGCGGACACGCTGATCGCCGTGGCCGACGATGACGAGACCAACCTGGCGTATTGTCGTGTCGCGCGAGAAGTACATGCCGTGCAGCGCCTGGTGGCCTGGGTGCGGGATCCGGCCTTCAACAAGCGTTTTCGTGATGCCGGGGTCAATGTGGTCAACCCCGCCTATGCCAAGTTCCTGCTGCTGGAGAGCATGGCGCTGGGCGGCGCGGCCATGGACGGGCTGATCCATGACGATGAGACCCAGGAGATTCGTATCGCCAAGCTGGCCAATCCCTGGCTGGCGGATCGCCAGATCCGGCATATCGGCCTGCCCGAGGGCACCCGCGTGCTGCGCGTGCAGCGCGGCGGGGCCGTGCTCGAGGCCGAGCCGTCCACGGTGCTCAAGATCAACGACACGCTTACGGTGATTGGTGCTCATGACGAGGTCGACGCGCTGATGCGGCGGCTGGCCAGTCGTTGGTAGCCGCACCCGGCGGCCCGCCCGAGCAGCGCCGTATCGCCGAGGTGTTGTATCGCCTGCGTGAAGGCCCGGACAGTTGCATGATCTGTGAGGCCCCGTTTTAGATGACTCTGTTCGTTCTGATCGCCGCCACGTCGATCGCCCTGCTGATCGGCGTGGCCTGGGTGTTGCTCATCGGCATGCCGGCGCGGCTCGAAGGCGTGCTCATCGCCCTGGCGGGCGGGGCGCTTCTGATTGCGGCCGTGCTGGAGTTGATTCAGCCGGTGATCAACGAGCGCTCGCTGCTGCTGCCGTTCGCGGCCCTGTTTTTCGGGGCGCTGTTGTATACCGTGCTCATCCAGGTTCTCAACCGCGCGGGGTGGATCGGCATGGCCGAAGGCTCGGCCGGCAAGATCCTGATGTCCGGCGTGCCGGAAAATCTCGCGATCGGCCTGTCGTTGATCGGTTTCAGTGCCATACAGATCAGTGCCCTGGTGGGCTCGATCCTGGTGTCCAACGTGCCCTGGGCAGCCAATGCCACCCGCGGCATGATCGATTCCGGGCATTCCAGGGCCCGGATCGCGGCGACCTGGGCGGGTGTAATCGCTATTCTGGCCGCGGCCGCCATTATCGGCCGCTACGGCTTTGGCCAGGCCCATGAAGCCGTGCTGGATTATCTGCGCTGTTTTGCGGCCGGCGCGATCATCTGTGCCCTGGCCGTGGATGTGTTCCCCCAGGCCTTCAAGACCGACGAGCGCCTGACGGGCCTGGCCACGATCGCCGGGGTGATTCTGGCCCTGGCGCTGAATCAGATCAGTTGAATCACTGCGACGATACGTCACAGCCCGGCCTCGGCATGTGGGGCGTATCGTTCGTCCAGGATTCGTGGTCAAGCGATTGACGTGCAGGCACGCGGGGTTTCAGCAACCGATCAAGGCACGGCGATGCCGGTCGCGATAAGCCCGGCCACACGGCTGGCCGTGTTCATGCGCGCGCTGCATAGCGCGGTGGGGCTGTTCGCCGCGCCCTGGTTATTGATCGCAGCCATCACCGGGCTGGCCTATGCCGCCACTCCCCAGTTGACGGCCTGGTGGTATGCCCCGGTCACAACGGCCGATACCGCGGGCGCCGGCGCCTCGTTGTCGCTGACCCGCCAGATCGATATCGCCCGGCAGGCACGGCCCGAGGCCGGCCCACCGGTAGCGCTTCGCCCGGGGCGGGCCGGCGAAACCACCACCCGCGTGATGTTTGCACGCCCCGGCGCGGATGCCGGGGTGACCACCGCCGTGTTCGTGGATCCCGGCACCGGGCGTATCCACGGCCAGCTGGCAGGCTACGGCACCTCTGGTGCGCTGCCGATCCGGCGTGTCATCGACAAGCTGCATCGCAGCCTGCTGCTCGGTGCGCCGGGCCGGCTCTATAGTGAGTTGGCGGCGTCGTGGCTGGCCGTGGCCGCGCTCGGCGGGTTGGTGCTGTGGGGCCAGGCGCGGCGCGCGCCGCGCCGTGCCCGGGCCTGGCATCGTCGTCTGGGCCCGTGGCTCGTCATCGGCCTGCTCGGGTTTTCCATCACCGGGCTGACCTGGTCACAGTTCGCCGGCCAGCGGATCGCCACACTGCGCGTGCTGGCCGGCTGGCAGACGCCGACACTCAGCGCGGCCACGGCCTCATCGACGGCAAGGCCCGGCACACAGACCTATGACAGCGTTCTGGCCACAGCGCGCCGTCAGGGCCTGGGCGCCGATCGGATCGAGATACGCGCCCCGCGTGGCAATGACACGACCTGGACAGTGGCCGAGATCGATCGACGCTGGCCCTCACAGGTCGATCGTATTGCCGTGGACAGCGTGACCGGGGCGTCCGTGGCACACAGCCGCTTTGCTGACTGGCCGCTGGCGGCCAAGCTTACCCGCTGGGGCATCGATGGCCACATGGGCGTGTTGTTCGGCTGGGTGAATCAGCTCGTACTGGCCGTGTTCGCGACCGGGCTGATCGCGCTGATCGTGTCGGGCTGGGTGGGGCTCATCCAGCGCCGCCGCCAGACAGCACGCATGACGCTCTGGCACAGTTTGGTCGGGCTCACGCGGCGCCAACAAATCGGGCTTGGCGTGACGTTCTGTGCCCTGGCGTTTGTCTTGCCCGTATGGGCGGCGAGCTGTCCGCTCCTGGTCTGGTTGGACGCCCGCGCCCCGGGATTATCGCGTCTTATTGGGCGACCGTCTGGCCCACCAGCTGCCTGAGCTTGTCGGCCACCTTGGGCACGGCCGGGCAATCGGTCATGTGATGACGCTGGGCCAGGTAATCCATGTCGTTGACCGCGATCCAGGTCTTGCCGTTTTCGGCCCAGACGAGCGCCTTGTTCGGCAGATCGATGGCGGCCGTGCGCGAACATTGCATGAGCGGCGTGCCGGCCTTGGGGTTGCCGAAGATCACCAGCGTGGTGGCCGGCAGGGCCAGGCCCGCGTCAGCCGCGCCGGCGGCGTGATCGATGGTATCGAAGACATCCAGGCCCTGATTCTGGGCCACGTTTTCAAAACGCTGCACCGTGGTGTGCACGTCGTAGGGGCTTTGCGTGACCTTAAGGCCGGCAGCGCTCGGTTGGGTCGGCGCCTGGGAGGTGGCCTCGGCGTCGTCGGCGGCCAGCGCCGGCGATACCGATAGCAGGCCGAGCAGGGCGATGGCGATGAGACGTGGCGTCATGGGGCGGCGGTTGTCGTGGAAATCATACATCTTGGTAACAGACATGGCGCGTGCGTGCGAATGCCCGGCGCCGCGCTATCCGGATCAGCCCGGATAGACGTGTGTTCGGGCCGTACCGACACTGCGCGCGAGCTCATTAACCAAAAAGATTTATGCAGATCGAACAATTCATCACCAACGTCGCCCAGCGCAGCCATATCGAGGATCGCGAGCTGGCAGCCAATATCAGCCACGCGACGGTCGAGGTGCTGTGTATGTATCTGCCGGCCCAACAGACCTTTGATCTGGCCTCGCAGCTGCCGAAAGAGCTGGCCAAGTCCGCTGAAGCCGGCGCCCAGCAGGCCGAGGCCAATACACGCGATATCTCGCTCGAGGCGTTTTTCGAGCAGGTGGCGATCCGTTGTCATCGCCCGGCCGGCGAGATCGAGGCCGGGGCACGGGCCGCGGCCGCCACGTTCCAGAACGCGTTATCGCGCGGCGAGAGCATCGACGTGGCCCTGGATGCCCCGGCCTCGCTCGAGGCGTTGTTGACCGGTTAGGGCCTCTTGCCGTTTCATCCGGGCGCCGTTTTCGTCGAGAGTCCGCAGTGTGTCCTGCAAGGCGCGAGTCGCAGCGTCGTGGTGTGCCACGATCAAGACTCGCAACGCCGCAGGGCGCGA
>NZ_AYKG01000057.1 GCF_003788585.1 Salinisphaera japonica YTM-1
CGCGTTATCGCTCGTTTACGTGGAACAACCACGCTGCACGCGCGATGCCTTGTCTTGCCGCGGCTTGGCCGCCGGTGCGCCGGCTTATCTTATGACGACACGCCCTAGCCTATGGCACCCAATATCCTCGAGGCCGATCGCCCGATCATCGACCCCCATCATCATCTTTGGGATCGCTCGCGGCTGGATCTGCACGACATGCCTTTCGCCGAGCACGGCTTCAGCGAGATGCTGCGCCAGTGCCCGCGGTATCTGCTGGACGAGCTTTTAGCGGATACACAAGCCGGGCACGATATTCGCGCCACGGTGTTTGTCGAGTGTCGGTCGATGTATCGAGCGGCTGCGCAGCCGGCGTTTCGCTGCGTGGGCGAGACAGAGTTCGTCAACGGGGTGGCCGCGATGGCGGCCAGCGGCGCTTATGGGCCGATGCAGGCGTGTGCCGGAATCGTGGGGCATGCTGATCTGCGGCTGGGGGCCGAGGTGGGCGCGGTATTGGATGCGCATATCGCGGCCGGCGGTGGGCGGTTTCGCGGAATTCGCCAAAGCGCGGCCTTTGATGCGGATGCCAGCGTGCTGGGGCCCTTGTCGATCCGGGATATGCCGGCCGGGTTATTGGCGAGTGCTGATTTTCGCGCCGGGTTCGCTGAATTGGCACCGCGTTGTCTGAGCTTCGATGCGTGGGTTCTCGAGCCGCAGTTATCCGAGGTTGTCGAGCTGGCGCGCGCGTTTCCGCAGACCACGATCGTGCTCGATCATGTTGGCAGCCCGGTCGGTATCGGCGCGTACACGGGGCAGCGAGCGGCGCGATTTAACGGTTGGCGCGAACAGATCGCAGCACTCGCGCGCTGCGAGAACGTGATGGTCAAGCTCGGCGGGCTGGGTATGCCGTTTCCCGGTTTTGCGTGGTCGTATGCCAATCGCGCTGATGATTACGTCGCACTGGCAGAGGCCTGGGCGCCGTATCTGCGGACCTGCATCGAAGCGTTTGGCGTGGCGCGCTGTATGTTCGAGAGCAATTTCCCGGTCGATCATTTCACCTGTGATTACACGACACTTTGGAACGCGCTCAAGTACGGGGTGCGTGACGGCTCGGCAGCCGAAAAAGATGCGTTGTTCTTCGATACGGCCAATCGGGTCTATCGGCTCGGCTTGACGAGATAGCCGCTCGGCGTCTTTACCCGCTACGCAAGTATCGTTAACGCGGTATCGTCACGGCCTGTGTCTCGTGCCGGGGGTTTTGCAATGACGCGACGACGTGCGATCGGGCTTCTCATCAGCGGCATGCTGGTCACGCTGACGGCCGTGGCGCTGGCGCGATTGTCTTTCGGGTTGATTCTGCCGGCGATGCAGGGCGCGTTCGGCTTGTCGTACGGGCAGGCGGGGCGGTTGGGCACGGCGACCGCGCTGGGGTATCTGGCGTTTGTGATGGTGGCCGGCGGATTGGCCTCGCGCCGGGGCGGGCGGTTATCCATTCTCATCGGGCTGGGCTGTCTGGTTGTGGGTTTCTTCGGGTTGGCGGTGGCCCGCGATTACGTGCTGTTGTTGGTCTTGATGACGCTTCTGGGCGTCGGTACGGCGTTTTCTTATACGCCGTTGATTTCGTTGATCGGCACCTGGTTTGCCGAGCGTCGCGGCCTGGCGATCGGGCTGCTGAACAGCGGCGTGGGCAGCGGGTTGTTTCTGGCCGGTGCCGTGGTGCCGGCGCTGACGAGCGCTGATGCCACCGACGGTTGGCGTCTGGCCTGGGCCGTGTTCGGGGCGGTGGCACTCCTGGCCACGATTTGCGTTGTGTTCTTCTTGCCGAACCCGCCGACCGTTGCCGGTGATACAGACGCCGCGCTTACGAAATCGGCGGCGGCCGAGTCCCGGCCTGGGCTGCGTCGCGAGGTGTTTGCCAACCCATATGTCGCCATCGTGGGCGTGGTGTATGCGGTGGTGGGCCTGACCTATATCGTGCAGGCGATCTTCATGTTCAGCTATGCGCTGGCTGCCGGCGTGGGCCCGGTGCTGGCCGGGCGGCTGGCGGCTGCGATGGGCCTGATCGGCATCGTGGCCGGGCCGGTGTGGGGCACGGTGTCGGATCGGTTGGGTCGGGCGGTGTCGTTAGCGCTTGCGATGACGATGGCCGGGATCGCCACCGCGTTGCCAGTCATCTGGCCCACGGTGGCCGGTTTCAGTGGACATTACCTGCTGCTCGGGGCCTCGGTCACCGGGATGTTCACCTCGGTGCTTGCGGCGGCCACGGAAACCGTATCGCCGCGCGCGGCACCGCTGGCGGTGAGTTTCGTGACGATGTTCTTCGCCGCTGGCCAGCTCGTGGGGCCCGTGGCCGCCGGCGCGCTGATCGGCGAGGCTGATCAGTTCCGACTGACGTTTGGGCTGAGCACGGCCTGCATTCTCGCCGCGGGCGCACTGGCCCTGGGCTTGCTGCACGGGCGCGTTCGCCCGAGCGCAGCGCCCGCTGCGTGATCGGCGATGCGCCAGGCCATTGGGCGGCGAAATCGCAGTAGAGTGATAAAACCGTCGCGCTACCGGAACCGTCATGACTGAATCGATCACCGAGTCACGTATTGCCTTGCCCGGTTTTGAAATGGCGATACGCCATTGCGGTACCGGGCCGCTGGTGGTGTGTCTGCACGGGTTTCCCGATACGGCCGAAACATGGCACGGCTTGTTGCCGGCACTGGCCAGTGCCGGCTATCACGCCGTGGCCCCGTTCATGCGCGGCTATGCGCCAAGCGGCGTGCCCGCCGATGATGCGTATAACGCATACACGCTGGCCAAGGATGTCGTGGCCTTGGCCGATGCGCTGGCCCCGGGCGCGCCGTTTTATCTGATCGGCCACGACTGGGGCGCAATCACGGGCTATGCCACGGCCAGCCTGGCCGGTGAGCGCCTGGCCGCGATGGTCACGGCCGCCGTGCCGCCGACGAGCCGGTTTCTGGCCAACATGCGCCCCGCGCAGATGCGCCGCTCTTGGTATATGGGGTTTTTCCAGCTGGCCGGCATCGCCGAACGCGCACTGGCAGTGCGCGATATGGCGTTGATCGACCGGCTGTGGCGGGATTGGTCGCCCGGCTGGGCGTTCACGAAAGCAGATATCGCGCCGGTCAAAGCCGCACTGGCCGCGCCGGCCAATCGCCGGGCGGCACTTCGTTATTATCGCGCCTTGCCGGGCCTGCTCGTCGACAAACGCCAGCGCGAGCGCGTGATGGCCTGGCGTACGGCCGTCCCAACGCGCATCGTCTATGGCGAGGCCGACGGCTGTATCGACCCGGGCATGTTTGCCGGCAGTCAGAATTGCTTTGACGGGCCGTTCGATATGCAGGCGTTGGCGGCCGGGCATTTCATGCATCGCGAAGACCCGGCCGCCTTCGAGCGCCTGGTGCTTGGCTGGCTGGATACGCACCGCTAACGGCGCGCGCGCCTCAGTTGCGCCGACCGGCTGGTAGGATTCGACTAAATTCGATCGGCTGATTGGGTATGGATACCGCGCGCAAGACCTTGCTAGCCAGCGTTCTGGTCGCCACGGCCGGCTCTCTGTGGGGACTCTATTGGGTGCCGGTACGTGCGTTGTCGGGCGCGGGCTGGCCAGGGGCGTTGGGCTCGGTGATCATCGCGCTGATTGCCGGCGCGCTGCTGGTGCCGGTGATCGCGGCCCGTCGATTCGCCTGGCGCGCGGCCGATCGCGTGGGCCTGCTGGCCACGGCCGTGGGCGGCTCGGCGTTCATGCTGTACTCGGTCGGTATCGTCGAGGCCCGCGTGGCCATCGTGATCTTGTTGTTCTATCTCACGCCGGTCTGGACGACGCTGATCACGCGTTTCGTGTTCGGCCAGGCGGTGCACCCGATTCGTTACGGGGTGATCCTGTTGGGACTGTTCGGCCTGTTCTTGACGCTGGGCCGCGGCGGGTTCGTGCCGTTGCCCGAGCGCGCCGGCGAGTGGTATGCGCTGCTGGCCGGGCTGTTCTGGTCGCTGGGCTCGATCGGCATCAGCGCGCGGAGTGATCTGCCGGCGATCGAGAGCACGTTCGTGTTCGTGATCGGCGCGCTGGCCACCGCACTCGTCTTGTTCGGGCTCGATCCAACGTGGCCCACGGCCGATGTCTGGCCGCCGGCGGCCACCAGCGTGGTCTGGGCGGTGGCGGCAGGCGCGGTGTGGTGGATCGCCTCGATGATCGCGCTGGTATGGGCCACGTCGTATCTCGAGCCGGCGCGCGTCGGCATTTTGCTCATGAGCGAGGTATTGGTTGGCGTGATATCGGCGGCACTTTTTGCCGGCGAGACGATGGCCGGGCTGCAATGGCTGGGCGGGGGGCTATTGATCAGCGCGGCCGTGCTGGATGTGGTTTCGGATCGTTGGGTTGAGGCGCCGGCGGCCTCGGTATAGATAACGCCCTAGGTGTTCAGTCCCGCCGTATGATGGTTTGACGCTAACGCAAGAGGTCAAAGCG
>NZ_AYKG01000058.1 GCF_003788585.1 Salinisphaera japonica YTM-1
AGCACAGGTATGGCAAGTTTGACGTGGTGACGCCACGAGGGTGAGTGATTACCGCTGTGCTGTCGCGCGTGGGCCATCTGCCGCAGATCGTCCACGCGCGGGCTGACCGGTTTTACCGGGATCAGCCCGACGGGCGCGCGAACCGGTCGTTGAGACGCCGGATCATGGTTTCGTGCTTGGCCTGGATACGCCGGACCCGGCGCCGGGCCAGCCAGCCCCAGCCCTTGGGTTGCAGCAACGCCATGCTGCGCCACCAGCGCGTATTGCGCAGAAACGCGCGTCGTAGATCGAGTGCAAACGCCTGTTGCGAGGCGGGCTGGATCCCGGCCGCGATACGACGTGCGACAAGGCCGCGCACACAGAAATGGATGCCTGCAAAGACCACGATCAGTATCGTCACAACGGCGATGCCCGTGGGTGAGGCGTTGCCGATCGCGCCCAGCAGGCGGCCGGCGGTGTCGCGATAAATGATGGCCCCCGCGCCGATCAGAACCGCTAATGGCACGAGAATGGCGATATCAAAAATCCCCACGCGACGTCGCCACTGGCCCAGGTGCGTCTTGAGTCGGCCGACCCCGGTATCCCCGGCTAGCGTACGGGCGGCCCCGGTCATCATCTCGACGACCCGATAGGCCCGATCGACCTCCACGCCCGTCATGCGGCGATGCAGCTCGACCATGTCGGCATCTTTTTTCGCCTTGAAACGCTTGGCCAGAGCCTCGTCGGCGATCGGCGGGGCGCTGTCTTCATCATAGATCCGTAGAAAACGCCCGGCGGTCAGCCCGGACGAGGCCAGGGCCCGTTGCCAAGCCGCCACCACGTCTTCCGGGTTGTCTTCGCGGGCGGTGGTATCGATCTGGTTGAGCACGAACACGAACTTCGAGGCATCGTCGCGCCCGATCGTGTCCGAGACCAGATGCCGCAGCGTATCGCGCATGGCGCCCGGCTCAGGATGGCGCGCATCGAAAAACACCAGCACGAGATCCGACAGATCGATGATGCGATCCGTGATCTGCAGCGTGGCCGACCGCTGGCTGTCGGCATCGAAACCGGGCGAGTCGAGCAGAATCTTGCCGCGGACAGGCTCGGCGTGGCAGGTCTTGAGCTGCAGATAATTGTTGATGCGCCGGCCTTCGCCGGCCGCCACGTCCTCGATATCGCCGCTGATGCGATAAAAAGGAAACCGCAGATCGGCGTCTACGGCGGTGCCGGGCAGGGTACGGGCCTCGTCGTCGTCGGAATAACAGATCACGGTGAAGCGATCATCAACGGCCTGATTGCCCGTGCGCTGTAGCTCGGTGCCCAGATAGCCGTTGATGAAGCTGGACTTGCCCGCCGAGAACGTGCCCAGCAACGAGATCACCGGCCACCAGGGCACGCGTCGCGTGAAGCTGGCATCGGGTGCCAGCAGATGCATTTTTGCGGCGATCCGGTCCAGGCGACGAAACTCGGCCAGCGGCTCGAGCAGCAGGGGGTTCTCGCGTTTTAGATGGGCTTCCAGCGATTCGTTGCGGCCGGACGTCGCGTTTGATCCGCTCATGAGCGCTCCCGCGTGGCTGTCGAGCCGGGACCGATCGGGTCCCGGCGGGCCTTCATTCTATAGGCTTGTGTCGCGTCGTGGCGCGGCTTGCCCGGTCGGCGCTTCGGTGTGCTCGTCTGACTCGGATGCGGCGGGCCGGATCGGCCCCGAGTTGTCATCGGCGTTGTCATCGGCGTTCTGCCTGCCCGTATGGCCCGACAGGCCGGCGGCCGCGCCCGTGGCAAGTACACAGCCGCCGGCACTCATGGCCAGGCTTGCCATGACAAGCGCCAAAGCACACGGCCAGGCGGGAAAACGGGTCGGGTTCATCATCTCTGCATCGGTGGCGTAGACTGAGACACATTGCATCAAACAACGCATAAAACCATGAGCGATAACGACTATCAGCCGCCCCGCGTATGGACCTGGGATAAAGAAAGCGGGGGTAAGTTCGCCAGCATCAACCGCCCGGTCGCCGGACCACGATACGAGGCCGAGCTGCCGGTCGGCGAACATGCCTATCAGCTGTATTCGCTGGCCACGCCCAACGGCGTGAAGGTTACCGCTATGTTCGAGGAGCTGCTCGAAGCGGGCCACAACGCTGAATACGATGCCTGGCCGATCAATATCGGCGACGGCGAGCAGTTTTCCAGCGGCTATGTCGATATCAACCCGAACTCCAAGATTCCGGCGTTGGTTGACCACAGCGTCTCGCCGGCCCGGCGGATCTTTGAATCCGGCTCGATCCTGTTGTATCTGGCCGAGCGCTACGGCGCGTTCCTGCCCGCCGATGCCGATACCCGCACCGAAACAATGAACTGGCTGTTCTGGCAAATGGGTAGCGCGCCGTATCTGGGTGGCGGCTTCGGGCACTTCTATAACTACGCCCCCGAGCCGATCGAATACGCCATCGATCGTTTCACCATGGAAACCAAGCGCCAGCTCGACGTGCTCAACCGGCGCCTGGCCGATAACGCGTATCTGGCGGGGGACGATTACACCATCGCCGATATCGCGACCTGGCCCTGGTACGGCGCCCTGGCGCTGGGCCGGCTCTATGACGCCGGTGAATTCCTGCAGGTTCAGGAATACGAGCATCTCCAGCGCTGGGCCCAAGAGATCGACGCGCGACCGGCCGTCAAGCGCGGGCGCATGGTCAACCGGCTGTGGGGCGACGAATCCGAGCAATTGCCCGAGCGTCATGCCGCCAGCGATTTCGAGCATCGCACGAAGGACAAGCTGGGCGACTGAGTCATCTCGTCGCCGGCATCACAACCGCCAACGCAAGGACAATCAACGTGAAGATCGCAATTGTGGGTCTGGGCCGCATGGGCGGCAACATCGCACGTCGTCTCATGGACGCAGGCCATGACTGCGTGGTTTATGACCAGGACGAGGCCGCCCGCGCAGCCGTGGCCGCCGACGGGGGGCAAGCCGTCGACACGCTGGATGCGCTGGTGGCCGCGCTCGAGCCGCCGCGTCATGTCTGGTTGATGCTGCCGGCGGGCGACGTCACACAAGACACGATCGATACGCTGTCGGCGATGTTGTCGGCCGGTGACGCGATCATCGACGGCGGTAACGCCAACTTCAAGGATGATGTGCGCCGGGCCGAGCAGCTGGCCGAGCAGGATATCGATTATCTGGATATTGGTGTCTCGGGTGGCGTCTGGGGGCGTGAGCGTGGTTACTGTCTGATGATCGGCGGCCCGACGGCCGTGGTCGAACGCCTGGACCCGATCTTCTACACGCTGGCGCCACAGATCGGCGATATCGATCGCACGCCCGGCCGTGACGGGCTGGATCCGCGCGCCGAGCAGGGTTATATCCACTGTGGCCCGGCCGGTTCCGGGCACTTCGTCAAAATGGTGCACAACGGCATCGAGTACGGCCTGATGGCCGCTTATGCCGAAGGCTTCAATCTACTCAAGGGACGGGCCAGCCAAGACCTGCCAGACAACGAGCGGTTCGATCTGAATCTGGCCGATATCGCTGAAGTCTGGCGTCGCGGCAGCGTAATCTCGTCCTGGCTGCTGGATCTATCGTCGATTGCGTTGGCCCGCGACGCCGAACTGTCTGATTTCACCGGCGAGGTCGCTGATTCCGGCGAGGGCCGCTGGACGGTCGATGCGGCGGTCGAGCAGGCCGTGCCGGTCAACGTGCTGGCCTCGGCCCTGTTCTCCCGGTTCCGCTCGCGCGTGGATGATGACTACGGCGACAAGCTGTTATCGGCCATGCGCCGTGAGTTCGGCGGCCACGTCGAGTCGCATGACGACTGATCGGGCTGGGGCTTCAAACCGGGCCTAAACACCTAGGGCGCGTCGTCATAAGATTTTGAGCCACATGCCCAGGCATGCGATAAGACCT
>NZ_AYKG01000059.1 GCF_003788585.1 Salinisphaera japonica YTM-1
AATAAAACGCTTGCCGAAATCTCGGTGATATTCAAACATATCTTATGACGACACGCCCTAGGGCGAGACCTGGCGGGTCGGCATGACAAGTATCTCCTGGGCATTGACGTGCCCGGGCTGGGCAAAGGCATAGACCAACGACTGGGCGATGTCTTCCGGGTGCAAGGCATCAACCTTGTCGCGGCGCTCCTGCATGGCCTCTTCGCTGACGTTGAAGCCCCAGTTGGTATACACCGCCCCCGGCTCGATCAAGGAGACACGGATCCCGTCGCCGCCAAGCTCCTTGCGCAGGGTGTCGTGAAAGCCCACGACCGCGAATTTGGTCGCACAATAGACCGACCAGCCCGGCACGCCGTAGCGCCCGCCGACGCTGGATACGGTCGAGATCATGGGAGCGGTCCGATTCTTCATCATCGGAATCGCGGCATGGGTGCAGTTGATCACGCCGTAGAGATTGGCATCGATCTGTTTCTTCCATTCCTCGGGCTTGGAATCGGCAAACGGATCGTTGTAGCCCACGCCGGCGTTATTGAACAACAGATCCACGCCGTCGTAGTGCTGGCCCACCGTTTCGAACAGGCGTTTGACGTCGTCGGCATCACCCACGTCGCAGGTCACGGCACGCGCATTGCCGCCCAGTTCCTCGGCCAGCGCCTCGATCTTGTCAGCGCTGCGGGCCACCAACACCACCTGGGCGTTTTCGGCCACCAGAGCGCGCGCGGTAGCGGCGCCGATGCCGCTGGAGGCGCCGGTGATGATGCAGACATTATCGGTGAGATCGCGCATTTCCATCTAAGTCTCCTGGTACGAATTAATCACTGTGTCCTACACGTAATTAGATGGCGCGCAATCGAATAAGTTCAAGACCGATCGACGTCATCGCGCTCGATGAACGTCAGCCGCTCGTAGTCTTTTTCGATCCGCTCGGCGGCGATCACGCGGCCGTGCAACACCCCGTAGACGCCGGGCGCCACCAGACGGGCCGCCATGATCGCCTGGGCCATATTCTGCGTGGCATCACTATCGGCCACGCGATACGGGCGCATGGCGCCGGTGAGGATGATCGGACACGTTGGATGCGGGATCTGCTGGGCGATCGCGCGTGCCGTGGTGGCCAGGGTATCGGTGCCGTGGGTCACGACGATGGCATCGGCCGTGCCGGCCTGTTCAATCGCCTGAATGCGTGCCACGACCGCGGCCCGCTCATCGGCCTGCATGTCCAGCGAGTCCACGGCCATCAGGCGCTGGATATCGATCGCGATATCCGGGTGCGTCAGCCCATCGACAAGATGCTCGATGACCGGCTGTCCCAGCACCAGCCGGCCTTCGTGGGCGTCATACGTTTTTTCGATGGTGCCGCCGGTCGCCAATAGGCACAGTCGGAACCGGGTTGCTCGAGACGCGTTCATCCTAGGGCCTGTTGCCGTTTCATACGAGCGCCGCGTTGGAGACCGCAAATCGTGTTCTGCAAGGCGCGAGTCGCCGCATCGTGGCGTGCCACGATCAAGACTCGCAACGCCGCAGGG
>NZ_AYKG01000060.1 GCF_003788585.1 Salinisphaera japonica YTM-1
CGGATAGTGCCCTTCGTATCGACCAAAATGCGAAGGCCGTCATGCACGCCAGTGCAGTATTACAGACGTGGCTCGCGTCTGTCTTTTCCAATTTGGACCAGCGTAACGTTCAGACCACCTCCGATGCGGTTTGCGCCTGTCTCAACGGGCAGCGCCTGACGCTAATGGCGCTCGCACGTCATTGGCCCAATTCTCGCCAGATCGCCGCACCGCTCAAACGATTGGATCGATGGCTGAGCAATCAGTCGATGCAAGCGCATCGTCGGGCGATGTATCGCGCCAGTGCGCAACGCCTGGTATCCCGAGATCGACCGGTCATCATCGTCGATTGGAGCGAGCTGCCACGGGATGGCCAATGGCAGTTGCTACGGGCGTCGATTCCTCGTCAAGGCCGAGCCTTGACGCTCTACGAAGAAGTTCATCCGCAGCGCGATCTCAACAGTCGGGCGGTACACGACCGATTTCTCAAGCGTTTACAGCGCGTGTTGCCGGCAACGTGCCGCCCGATCGTGCTCACGGACGCGGGATTTCATACGCCGTGGTTCCGATCGGTTGAAGCCCTGGGCTGGGACTGGATCGGGCGCCTCCGCGGCCGAATAATGATTCGTGGTGATCGCCCACATGCGGCCTGGTGTTCGGTAGCCACGTATTACGACAAGGCACCGATCAAACCGGAATCGCTGGGCATTTGTGATATCACGCGAAGCCGGCCGACCTCGTGTTATCTGGTGCGGACACGGCGCCGGCCGAAGGGCCGCCACCAGACCCGCCGCGACCGACGCCGAGCCGGCGGTGGTAAAGCGGAAAAAATGGCCCGACGATATCGTGAGCCCTGGGTGCTGGCCGCGTCCTGCGGGCTGGCGAACGAAAGCCCGGCCGAGATTGCCCGACTTTACGGGTTGCGCATGCAGATCGAGACGGCGTTTCGTGATCTCAAGTCCCATCAATATGGCAGCGCGTTCGAGGACACACAGACCCGGGTCGGCGCCCGGCTCGAAATGCTGCTGCTCATCCACATGCTGGCCACACTCGTGGCCTGGTTGGCCGCGCTGGCGACACGATCCGAGCACGAAACGCGCTTTCGGATATCGCTACTTAATCGAGGATGGGCGATTTTGCGCCAAACGGCGCAACGTCTGCCGGGTGTCAAAAAACCACCGTGGCGTGCCCTTCAAGCCTATTTGCACTGCTATTCAATATCGGCCTGATTTGTGGGGAACCCTCAG
>NZ_AYKG01000061.1 GCF_003788585.1 Salinisphaera japonica YTM-1
CGCCACTACGCCCACGTGGACTGCCCGGGCCACGCCGACTACGTCAAGAACATGATCACCGGTGCCGCCCAGATGGACGGCGCGATCCTCGTGGTCTCGGCAGCAGACGGCCCCATGCCCCAGACCCGTGAGCACATCCTGCTCTCGCGTCAGGTGGGCGTGCCGCACATCGTCGTGTACCTGAACAAGGCCGACATGGTCGACGACGAAGAGCTTCTCGAGCTCGTCGAAATGGAAGTGCGCGAACTGCTGGACGCCTACGACTTCCCGGGTGATGACACCCCGGTCATCGTTGGCTCCGCACTCAAGGCGCTGGACGGCGACGAAGGCGAGCACGGCTCACAGTCGATCGCCAAGCTCGTGCGTGCCATGGACGACTTCTTCCCCGAGCCGGAGCGTGCCGTGGACGGCGCCTTCCTGATGCCCGTTGAAGACGTCTTCTCCATCTCCGGTCGCGGCACCGTGGCCACCGGTCGCGTCGAGCGTGGCATCATCAACGTGGGTGACGACATCGAAATCGTGGGCATCAACGCCACGACCAAGACCACCGTCACCGGCGTCGAGATGTTCCGCAAGCTGCTCGACCAGGGAATGGCCGGCGACAACATCGGCGCGCTGCTGCGTGGCACCAAGCGAGAAGACATCGAGCGTGGCCAGGTGCTGGCCAAGCCGGGCAGCATCACCCCGCACACGCAGTTCGAGTGCGAAGTGTATGTCCTGAAGAAAGAAGAGGGCGGTCGTCATACCCCGTTCTTCAAGGGCTATCGTCCGCAGTTCTACTTCCGGACCACCGACGTCACCGGCGCCTGCGAGCTGCCGGCTGACACCGAGATGGTGATGCCGGGCGACAACGTGACGATGAACGTCGAGCTCATCCACCCCATCGCGATGGAAGAAGGCCTGCGCTTCGCCATTCGTGAAGGCGGCCGCACCGTTGGTGCGGGCGTCGTGACCAAGATCACGGTTTAAC
>NZ_AYKG01000062.1 GCF_003788585.1 Salinisphaera japonica YTM-1
AACACCTAGGGCGCGTCGTCATAAGATTTTGAGCCACATGCCCAGGCATGCGATAAGACCTTGAGCCAGAAATGAGGAGAGCCGTTTGGCATAGCGTGTCGCCAGACCTCGCCATTCCTTGAGCCTCTGGAACGCATTTTCGACCAAGTGGCGGTGCCGATACAGGTTCGTATCGATCTTGCGTAACGTTTTGCGGTGCACTCGCGATGGAATCTGGGGTGCCATACCGTGTCGGCGCGCCTGATCCACAATCGCATTGCTGTCATAAGCTTTGTCGGCCAGCAGATGATCGGCGCTGAATCCGTCGATCAATTCGTCAGCTTGGCTGCAATCCGCGCGGGTACCCGCTGTTGCAAGAAGTCGGAGCGGCATACCATGCGCATCCACGGCCAGGTGCAGCTTGGTATTGAGCCCCCTTTTGTGCGCCCGATGCCGTCGTTGCCGCCGGCCGCGCCGGCGGCGGCCGCATGCGCTTTGCAGTGGCTCGCGTCGATCATCAGCCACTCGAAATCAGGCTCGTCGATCAGAATCTCGAGAAGCGCTTCCCAGCGCCCTTGATCGCGCCAGCGACAGAAACGGCGATGCGTGTTTTTCCAATCCCCGTAAGACGGCGGGAGGTCACGCCATGGCGCACCGGTGCGTAATACCCAAAGAACGGCGTTGATAAAGCGGCGATTGTCATGAGCCGGGCGGCCCCAGCGGCCACGACGGCCGGCCAAATGCGGCTCGATCAATGCCCACTGGCGATCCGTTAAATCATGCCGATGTTGCGCTGCAGACATACAATAAAACGCTTGCCGAAATCTCGGTGATATTCAAACATATCTTATGACGACACGCCCTAG
>NZ_AYKG01000063.1 GCF_003788585.1 Salinisphaera japonica YTM-1
AACACGGAGCGTGCTTCAGTAAACGAAACGCCGTGTTTTTTGGCGTTCGATTGTGCTTTTTTTTGGTCCCACTCGAACTCAATAATATTTACATTGTATGCACACCGTAGCGCGAGTCAAAGCGTGTCTTGCGGGTTTTCAACACAAAAAAAGCCGGCGATCCGAAGATCGCCGGCTGATGGCCAGGGGGTAGCCGGTCAGGCTGTGATCAGGGCCTGTTGCCGTTTCATGCGGGCCCGCGCCAAGCGCAGTTTTGCGGCAAGACGAGGCGTAGCCCACGCCGCGCAGTCATTCTGCGCTAGTGGGGTAGAACGCTGTATTGCCGCAAAACTGCGCTTGTCCCTTCGGGTTGGGCCGCAAATCGCGCCCTGACTGCGTTGCGAGTCTTGATCGTGGCACGCCGCGACGCGGCGACTCGCGCCTTGCAGGACACGATTTGCGGACGCCAACGCGGCGCTCGCATGAAACGGCAAC
>NZ_AYKG01000064.1 GCF_003788585.1 Salinisphaera japonica YTM-1
ACGACAATTCTTTCCGAAACGTCGCTCGCTCGACCCGGTTTATCAATCTGAACTCGACAAAGCCGTCGAATTACTCAATTATCGACCTAGAAAACGGCTCAGCTATCGAACGCCCCACGAAGTACTCACGCAGAATGGCCGCGTTGCGATTGGAACCTGAATCCACCGATTTTACGGGATAAAACGAGGTCTGTCCCTGAGGGTTCCCCACAAATCAGGCCGATATTGAATAGCAGTGCAAATAGGCT
>NZ_AYKG01000065.1 GCF_003788585.1 Salinisphaera japonica YTM-1
ACATCGCCGGCGTCGCGATCATCGTCCGCTTGTCGATTTCGTCGATGCCAAGCTACGGGCGTTCTGGCCACCGGAAGCGATTGCGGGTCGCTTGATCGCCCGCTTTCCGGGTTCATCGGCCATGCGGATCAGCACCGAGCAGATCTACGCCTGGATAGAAACGGACGCCCGAACGCACGGCACCCTTTATCGTCATTTACGCCAACAAC
>NZ_AYKG01000066.1 GCF_003788585.1 Salinisphaera japonica YTM-1
CCATCGCAGGCGTCGCGATCACCGTCCGCTTGTCGATTTCGTCGATGCCAAGCTTCGGGCGTTCTGGCCGCCGGAAGCGATTGCGGGTCGCTTGATCGCCCGCTTTCCGGGTTCACCGGCCATGCGGATCAGCACCGAGCAGATCTATGCCTGGATAGAAACGGACGCCCGAACGCACGGCACCCTTTATCGTCATTTACGCCAACAAC
>NZ_AYKG01000067.1 GCF_003788585.1 Salinisphaera japonica YTM-1
AGGGCGCGATAGCGCATCGGCGCGCCTGCTTTTGCGGTAAACTGCGCCGCCGGGCCGATCGCGGCCCACGCTCACGCGCCGCCACGCGCAGGATTGCATGTCTAATTCCGAACCCGATCAAACGCCTGCATCCTTTGATGCCATGGGCCTGGCACCTGCCGTGCGCGCTGCCGTGGCCGAAGCCGGCTACGACACGCCCTCGGCGATTCAGGCCCAGACCATCGGCCCGCTTCTGGCGGGTTGCGATGTATTGGGCCAGGCCCAGACCGGTACCGGCAAGACAGCGGCCTTCGCGTTGCCGATCCTGAGCCGATTGGCCGAGGCGGGTGCCGGGCAGAAGAAGCCCCGCGTTCTGGTGTTGGCACCGACCCGGGAACTGGCCATGCAGGTTGCTGCGGCCTTCGAGCAGTACGGCGCCGGCATTCCAGGCTTTTCCACGTTGGCGATCTATGGCGGTGCGCCCTACGGGCCGCAGCTGTCGGCGTTGAAGCGCGGCGTCGATGTGGTGGTGGCCACGCCGGGCCGAGTGATCGATCACTTGAAGCGTGGCGCGCTCGATCTGTCGCAGCTTGGTTGGCTGGTGCTCGACGAGGCCGACGAGATGCTGCGCATGGGTTTCATCGATGATGTCGAGTGGATCTTTTCCCAGGCGCCGTCCGAGCGCCAGGTGGCCCTGTTTTCGGCGACCATGCCGGGGGCGATCCGCAAGATCGCGGCCCAGCACATGCACGAGCCCGAGCACATCACCGTGGCCGCAGCGACCGGCACGGCCGACAATATCCGACAGCGTTACTGGATCGTCGGGCGCGGCGTGAGCAAATCCGAGGCCTTGGCCCGGCTGCTCGAGGCCGAGCCATATGACGCGATGATCGTCTTCGCGCGCACCAAGAAGACCACCGAAACGATTGCCGCCGAGGTTTCAGCTCTGGGTGTGGCCTGTGCGGCCTTGAACGGCGATGTGGCCCAGGCGCAACGCGAGCGTGTGGTGGCCCAGGTCAAAAACGGGCAGATCGATGTGATCGTGGCCACCGATGTCGCCGCCCGCGGGCTGGACGTCGAGCGCATCAGCCACGTCATCAACTTCGATATGCCGGCCGATCCCGAATCTTATATCCACCGTATCGGGCGCACCGGGCGTGCCGGGCGGGCAGGCGATGCCATCCTCTTCGCCACGCCGAAAGACAAGGGCCGCTTCAAATCGATCGAGCGCGTCACGCGCCAGGCCATCGAGGCCATGGATCTGCCTACGCCGGCCGAGATCAACAGCCGCCACGTCGAGCGGTTCAAGACCCGAATGGCCGAGGCCGTAGCCGCTGGTGATCTCGACGGCGAGCGCTCGCTGGTGGCGGCTTTCTGTCGCACGCACGAGATCGAGCCGCTGGATCTGGCAGCTGGCCTGGCGCGCATGGCCCAGGGCGAGCGCCGGTTGTATCTGGGCGAAAGAGCCCAACAAATCACCGAGAAATCCGGGGCGCGGCCGGCCACCCCGCATCTCGATGAAGGCCGGCCGCTGGCGACCTTCCGGATCGAGATCGGGCGCGAGCACGAAGTGGCGCCGCGTAATATCGTGGGTGCGATCGTCAACGAATCGGGCTTGGCCGCCAAGCAAATTGGGCGCATCGATATTCGCGAATCACACAGCCTGATCGAGCTCCCCTCGGATCTGCCGCCTGAGATCATGGCGCATTTGAAGAGCGTGGCCATCGGTCGTCAAAATCTGTCGATCAGCGCCTCGAACGAGCCGATCCCCGCCGCCCCCGGGGCGAAGAAACACAAGGCCGGCAAGAAAGCGTCGCTGGATGCCCGCGGCAAAAAACCACGACATGCCAAAAGCGCCAAGGCCAGTAAGCCCAAACGCGCCAAGAAATAAACCGATAGTCAAGACCTGCGTATCGGAGCGGACATATTTATGAGTTCTATCGATGCATCGAACATTCCGGCTGATCATGTCGATATCGGCGGAGCGGCCGTGCCACGGGTCGAACTGGCCAAGGTCTTGCCCGATATCGTGCGCTTCGAGGCCAACCTGACCGACGCGCTAGCCGTCGAAAGCCATATGAAACAAGGCGACGGCGTGGTGCCAGACTTCGTGACCCAATGGCCGGAAGACCGCCTGGCCGAAGTCATCACGACCCTCAAGGAACTGGGCAGCATCCGCGAACAGCTCATGCGTGCCGATCGGCCAGATGATGGCGCGGCGGACACCGCATGAGATCGAGGTTGTAAACCGAGACACAGCGCGCGGTGCTTGAACGATCGCTGCAGCAAGAAAGCCGGCCGCGATAACGTATGCTCGTCGTGTTTACCCGCCGGCGAAGATCGCGCCAATCGCAGCAATTCTTTTGATGCTCCGTCGTTATGCCCCTACGCATCGAGCAATTTTTGCTGCGCAGGCTCTACGCGGTCAATCGGCATGGGCATTGTCGAATGTCGCAGCACCCGAATCACGCCCACGCCGTTTGCTCGCCCGCTAGATGTTACGCCTCTATGGGTCGAATGACTGACAGCTTATAGCCGGCTCGGCGCGAGCTCTCGAGCGTTGCGTTTGGGGTTGAAGGGTACAGTGATGCAAGTCGAAACGATCCCCCAGAACACGCTGCAATCGAGGCATGATCACTTCCCACGCTTCGAGTGCCTCGACTTCGATTTCGGCGGATAACGCATGGCGACTCGACGATAACGACCAGACGTGAAGATGGTGTACGCCGAGTACGCCATCAATACCGCGTAGAGCCTGTGTGATTTCGGTGGGATCAACGTCTTTGGGCGTGCCTTCCATTAGAACGTGCAATACATCACGTAACACATTGATGCTCGCAATGCCGATCAACACACTGATAAACAGTGATAATAACGGATCGATCAGCAGCCAGCCGGTCAAATAAATCACGAGCCCGGACGCAAGCGCGGCGACAGAGCCGGCGAGATCGCCCATGACGTGCAACAACGCGGCACGAACATTCATGTTGTTTTCGCCGCGCATCAAAAGCCAGGCCACCGCAACGTTCACGAGAAGTCCGATAAAAGCGATAACCATGACGAGTACGCCGCCCACCTCGACGGGCGCGGTTAGTCTGTCGAGAGCGGCCACCACAATCCAGACGACGACCCCCAACATGAAAAGCGTATTGACCAGCGCGCCGATCGTCTCGGCACGTGCAAAGCCGTAGGTATGGCGTTTGGATGCACGACGCCGGCTCAACCAGGCAGCAAATGCGCCGATGCCCAGTGATAGGGAATCCGTGATCATGTGCCCGGCGTCGGCAATCAAGGCCAGCGAATTGGCCCAGATCCCGCCCAATACTTCGACGCCGGCGAAAGCGGTGGTAAATACAAGCGATAGGATCAGCACCCGAGTACTGCTGGCGCCGCCGTGACTATGGCCGTGGCCGTGTTGATGCTCTGTCATCGGATTGTTCTCCCGAGGCGCCTCGCCCGAGCGGCAGGATCACTTGTGACCAGCCTATTGTTGGTTCGCATATTCGTGTTTAATTCTTTCATTGTGATGTCCTGAAATAAGTCAATATGGGCGGATATCTCTCTGGCCCAGCTAAAGACGCGAATCCGCGCACACTAAATTGTGGCGGCGCCGATACGAACGACGCCGCCACGGGCTAGGCGATACGCCTCTACCGGCGCTCGACGTCCTCAGCGCGACGTGGCTCGGCGAACCAGCGATAAATCGCCGGCAGGACCAACAACGTCAGCAGGGTCGATGTAATCAAGCCGCCAACAACGACCGCCGCCAAGGGTCGCTGGACGTTCGCCCCAATACCGTTGGCCAGCAGCAGGGGCACGAGCCCGAGAATGGCAACGCTTGCCGTCATCAACACGGGGCGGAGGCGATGCTCGGCGCCGATCCGTACGGCGTCTTCGGTCGACATCCCTTGCTCACGCAACTGGTTGATATACGAGACCAGCACCACACCGTTGAGCACCGCGACGCCGAATACTGCGATGAAGCCGACCGCGCCGGCCACCGAGAGATACAGCCCCGACATCCACAGCGCGAATATGCCACCGGTGATGGCGAACGGCACGTTGAGATAAATCAGTGCGGCGTAGCGCAAACTCGAAAAGGCCACGAACAACAGCAAGAAAATCAGTGCCATGGTGATGGGCACCACCACATATAACCGGGCCATCGCCCGCCGCTGATTCTCGAACTGGCCGCCGTATTCGACGAAATAACCCGGCGGTAGGGCGACGTTGTCCGCGACACGTTGCTGGATATCACGCACCACGCCGCCCATGTCGCGGCCCCGCACGTTGAGCTGGACGAACAAACGTCGGCTGGCCTTGGCCCGCGAGATCTTCTTGGGCCCGCGATAGACCTCGACATCCGCGACCCGGGATAACGGAATCATCGCGCCTTCGGAGGTCCGAAACGTCAGATTCCGGATAGCATCGATCCGGTTTCGGGCGGCTTCATCGAAGCGCAAAAAGATATCAAAACGCCGAATGTTCTCGAACACTTGGCCAACGGCCGCGCCGCCGATACCGGTTTCGACCACGCCCAGTACTTCATCCAGCGGAATACCGTAGCGTGCCAGGGCCTCGCGATCGGGCCGAACCACGATCTGTGGCTTGCCACCTTGTTGCTGCACCCGTACGTCGGCAGCCCCCGGTACGTCTCGCGCGATGGCCGCGATCTCTTCGCCGGTCTTGGCGAGCTTGTCGAGATCATCGCCGTAGATACTCACGACCACCTGAGCCAATACGCCGGATAACAGCTCATCGGTTCGCAGCTGGATGGGCTGAGAGAAATTATTCGCAAGCCCGGGTATCGCGTCGCCCACGCGCTGGGCCATGGCGTTTTGAAGCTGCTCGTAGTCGCGCCCGGCGCGCCATTTATCCAACGGTTTCAGGTTAACCACCGAAGCGATGACGTTGACCGGTTCCGGATCACCGCCGACTTCGGCACGCCCAACGCGAGAATAGACGCCTTCGACTTCCGGGAACTCACGCATCACGGCCTGCACCCGCTTGGCGTAGGCCTGGGTGGTTTTGAGGCTGGCCCCCGGCGGCAACGTCGAGCGCACCATAAATGTGCCTTCGCGTAGGGTCGGGATGAACTCGGTCCCCAGGCTCGGAAAGATCACCAAACTGCTCAGGAACAGCACGATGGCCAGGCTAAGCACGGCGATTGGCGCTTTGATCGCCGCGTCGCGCACGGGGCGGTATCCGGC
Organism: Salinisphaera japonica YTM-1; assembly: GCF_003788585.1. Classification (GTDB taxonomy): domain Bacteria; phylum Pseudomonadota; class Gammaproteobacteria; order Nevskiales; family Salinisphaeraceae; genus Salinisphaera; species Salinisphaera japonica. Next base: position 5,190 of record NZ_AYKG01000067.1, read on the forward strand.
CTTGAGCCAGCCGATGAGCCGCGGTTCCCCGTGCGCACTGCCTTTTTTGAACAAGAACGAGGCCATCACCGGCACGAACGTCAGCGCCATGACCAGCGCGCCGACCAGCGCAAAACAGATGGTATAAGCCATCGGCGAAAACAACTTGCCTTCGGTGCCCTGCAGGGTGAATAGCGGGGTGAAGACGAGCACGATGATCGCGATGGCAAACGTGACCGGTTGAGCGATTTCCGCCGCTGCTTCACCGACCAGACGTAAATGCGATACGTCTTCGTCCGCGCGTTCTTCCATATGCCGGAAGATGTTTTCGATCATGACGACCGAGCCATCGACCATCATGCCGATACCGATTGCCAGCCCGCCCAGGCTCATGAGATTCGCCGATAACCCCACGTAGTCCATCGCAATGAATGCGATAAGCACGGACAAGGGCAGACTGGCAATCACGATCAGGGTAGAGCGTAGGTTGCCCAGGAACAGATAGAGCAGCACGAAGACCAGAATCGAGCCTTCCAGCAGCGCATCCTCGACGGTGCCAGAGGCTTTTTCGATCAGGCTGGCCTGGGAATAAAAAGGCTTGACCCGCATGCCCTCGGGCAGGGCCTGATTGATGGTATCGACCTTGGCCTCGACCTTGTCGAGCAATGCCTGCGTATTGCTGCCGAACAGCTTGAGCACGAAACCACCAACGGCCTCTTCGCCGTCGGCGATCATCGTGCCGCGCCGGATGGCCGGGCCAAATCCGACCTCGGCGATATCCGCGATATACACCGGGGTGCCATTGTTCTCGGTGACCTGAATCGTGCGCAGATCGTCGAGGCCCTCCTCGCCGGGGCTTACCCAGCCATAGCCCCGAATGATGTATTCCTCGCCGCCGCGATTGATGAACGATCCGCCGACGTTGCGGTTGTTTTCCGCAATAGCCCGTCGCACCTCGGCCACGGTGATATTACGGGCCGACAGCGCGTTCGGATCGAGCGTGATTTGATACTGTTTTTCGTATCCGCCGATCGACAGCACGCCGGTCACCCCGGACACGGTGCGCAGTTGTGGCTTGACGATCCAATCCTGCGCGGTGCGTAGCTCGGTCGGCGTGTATTGGCCGGGTTGCGTGTTTTCGACCGTATACATCATCACGCGGCCGAGCCCGCTGGTGATCGGTCCCAGCTGCGGTTCGCCCAGGCCTTCGGGGATCTGTTCACGGGCCTTGGCCAGACGCTCCATCACCAGACGCCGCGCGAAATAGATATCGGTGCCGTCCTCGAAGTACACATTGACCCGTGACAGACCAAAGATCGAGGTGCTCTGTACCCGTTCCAGGCCCGGCAGGCCATACATGGCGATCGAGACCGGATACGAGACCTGGGTCTCGACGTCGACCGGCGACAGCCCCGGACTGGAGGTATAGATCTGCACCATTGAAGGTGTGACGTCCGGGTACGAGTCGATCGGGACATTGCTGAATGAATAGACACCGGCCAAGGCGAGGGCGGTGACGGCCACGAGTGTGAGCACCCGATTAGCGAGTGCCATCCTAACGAATCGAGAAATCATAGAGCGTACCTCGATCAGTGGCCGTGGGCCGCGCTACGCGAGCCGCTGGTCAGTGCCGACATCAGATCGAACGCGCCGCCGGTGACCACAGCGTCGCCTGCTGCGAGACCGTCACGGATCTCCACCTGGCCGTTGCCTTCATGTCCCAGCGTGACGGGCACCACGCGAAACGCACCGGGCTCGCTGCCGGGTACGAAAACGGCCGACTCATCCCCATCCAGGGTCTGAACCGCGTCGGTTGGCACGAGCGCATAATCTTTGCTGCCCTCGGTTTGAATAGTGGCCGTACCGAACATGTCGGCGCTGAGGCGCCTGTCCGTGTTGTCCACGACGGCGCGCACCGTCAGCGTTCGAGAATCGGCGTCAAGCGCTTCGGATACCCAGTTGGTCGTGCCCTCGAAACGTCGGCCGGGAAGCGATCGAACCCGCAACGACACAGCCAGTCCCGGTTGCATGCGGGCTGCGTTGTTCTCGGCCACGTGGATCATCACCCACATCTGTGACGCGTCGACGACCTGAAAAGGGGTTTCGTTGGACGCCACGGTCTGGCCGATGACCGCGTCGCGCCGTTGAATCGTGCCCGCGATAGGGGCACGCAACGTGAAGCGGGACAGTGGCGCATCGCCGTCGGTGGTATCGATTGCGGCAATCTGATCGGCGGTCAGCCCGTAGAGCTTCAACTCCGCACGTATCGCACGTCGCGATGCGCGCGCCGATTGATACGTCGCCCGTGCTTCGTCGAGCGCGGCCTGGCTGATGATCTTGTCTTCGGCCAGATCCTGCTTGCGCTTATAAACGGCCAGGGCGTTGCGGTATTGGGCCGTTGTGGTCAGATAACGGGCCTTGGCCTTGCCAAGGGCCACACTATCGAGCACCGCCAGCGGATCGCCTACGGCAACCCGCTCGCCCAGGTCCGTTTTCACGGCCACGACTTTCGAGGCCAGCCGGGGCCCAATCTCTGCGACCTTGTCGGCATCGAAACGCACGTCGGCTGGCGCCTGGATCGTGTCCTCGGCCGAACCGGCCGGCGCCTGGGTGACACGAATCGGCAACTGCTCGCGTTGTTCCGGTGTCAGATGAATTCGGCGTGGTTTTGCGGCGTGTGCCTCATCGTGCTCGGCAGTGTTGTCGGTCTGTGTCTCTGTCTTGCTCGATGGTTGCGGTTGCGCGCCCGCCGGAGCAGATTGTTCTTCGGGTGACGACGCATCACAGCCACTGGCGAGCGACACGGTGGTGAGCAAGACGCCGATTGCGGCATAAACGTAATTGGATTCAGACATTATTGGTCTCCGGTGCGCGCGCTGTCGGTGGCGATAGCGATCAAACCACCGGTCGCGCGTTCGAGATCGGTTGTCGCATTGATGAGCCCATCGAGAGCCGAGAGATACTCGGCGCGCACCGAAATCAGGTTGTTCTGGGCCGCGGTGATGGCCGGGGCACCCACTTCGCCGGCTTGAAACGCCCGCTTGGTCAGCTCAACGCTTTGCTGGGCGGCATCGAATACCGCGCTGTTCAATGCCTCGACCTGGGTGCGTGCCGATCGATAATCGGATAACGCTCGAAGCACCTCGATCCGGACATCACGTTGCAGATTTTCTTGCTCGAGTTGTGCCCGATCGAGCGCGGCGGCGGCTTCTTTGCGTTCGCCCGCATAGCGATGAAGCACCGGCAGTTCGAATGACACGCCGCCGCCGGCGATGGTGGCGCCGCGACGACGGGGGCCTTGGCCATTGCCACCGTTTTCTTCGCGATAGAAGCCGAATACGGTCAGGTTCGGAATGATCTGTCGATCCGCGAGTTTCAAGCGCTCGCGAGCGGCAGCCACGCGGCCCGCGGCAGCCACCAGATCAGAACGCTGACGTACGGCGCGTTCGAGCAAGTCGGCGCGATCGGGAAGTTGCAGTGGATCGATGCTCAGCTCGCCCACGACCGCGAGCCCCCGACGGGGGTTGATCCCCAGTAGATCATCGAGCGCCAGGCGCGCGCGCCGGCGTCGGTTTTTAGCTTGCGCCAGCACGGCTGTCGCCCGGCTCACACCCAACTGTGCGGCGTTGAGTTCCAACTGGGTACCGGCACCGGCGTCCATACGCCGCTTGGCGTAGTCGTAAAGCGCTTGGTTGGCTTTGACGACCCGGCGAGCGGTCGTCACCGCTTTATCGGCCACGATAACGGACAAAAAGGCCGCTCTCACGCGTGCCGTGGTTGCCGAGACCAGATATCGATACTGGTCTCGGGCAGCCGCCAACTCATTATTGGCCGCTGATTCCTGAAGGCCGCCTTGGCCGGCAACCCAGAATTCTTGGCTGAGCTGAATATTCAGGTCGGTACCGCTACCGCCAGCAGTGGACCGTTGGCCGGCGCCGAGCTCGATGCGCGGGTTTGAAGGTACCGCCACATCGGCATGAATGGCCTTACCGGTGAGTTGCTCCACACGGATCTTGGCCGCACGCAGGGCGGGGTTGTAGTCACCGGCCCAATCAAGCGCGGCGTTAAGCGTTAACGGTTGGGGGATTTGGGTGACGGCACCCGCCGTCGTTATAAATCCACCGAGTCCCAGGCCGAGCGCACACACGCCCAGCCGCAAACGTATTGCAGACATACATGAATCCTCATCGCAAAAAAGAAAAAAGCGAGGGGATTCAGGCTATGGGCGGTGTAATCGGCGGTTGGGGCACCACGCTGGTATAGCTCGGCGCAATATATGCGACGTGCGCCGGCTTGCCAGCGCTGGCAAGCACGGCGTCGGGGCTGACGATGCCCAGATGATGCAACTCGGCGTGGCCACAATGCGTGGCCGACACATCGGGCGCGCTGGACGATGCCTGTGTGACTGCGGGCTGCGTGCCGTCGGCGGCGGGGCGCTCGGCAAATGCGCCAGCTATCGCTTGGCCGTGGCCCGGTCCGGTCAGATCATGCGCCGACCACAGCAAGGCGTTACAGGCCAGGCAGAACGCCAGCCCGTAGATCAGCCATGTCGCGATTGGCCATGAAAACGGTCGCATAAGCCGTATTCGAGCACGCTAGCCATGTACGGGGCAAGCGCCGGTTGAGTCCGAACCCACCGCCGCGCAGACTCACCGGCTGTCTGTAGTGTAGTAGCGGGGCTCAGCCTCATGCGTGTTCGCGATATCGATTTGTTGCTGTATCAAGGCGAAAGCGCCGATGCCACAGGCGGCGGACTCGACGGTGCAGTACAGCTGGCCGGCGTGTTCGAGCGTCGGCTGGGGGTGGCCCCGCAACGTATCGGCCAGCGCTCGGTGCGTACCTCGGCCAATCAGCTCGAGGACTGGCAGGATCAGCTTGTCGATATGCGCGGCGGGCTGGAACAGGCAGCGGCCGGCTGGGCGAAAAGCCTGCGCGGCAATCGCCGAATCATCGGGCTCTTGCCGCGGTGCAGTGTTGCCATGGCGACCTTGCCGGAAGTCTTTAAACAACATCCTCGGGCACGGCTGTTATGGATCGATGCCCACCCGGATCTGAATACGCCGCAAGAAAGTAGCAGCGGCTATTTGGGGGGCATGGTACTGGCTGCGGCAATTGGTCGCTGGGATAGCGGATTGGGTGCGGCCGTGCCCGTCGATCAAGTCGCGCTCGTCGGCGCGCGCGATATCGACGCCGCCGAGCAGGCCTATATCAATGCCAGCGGTATCCGGCGCGTGGCCATTGACGATTTCGACGCCGCGGCGCTCGCCGACTGGCTAGGCGATGCGCCGGTCTATATCCACTTGGATTGCGACGTGTTCGATCCAGCATGTCTGCCGGCTGACTTCACGGTTGACGATGGTATCGGCTTCGATCAGCTGGCCCGCGTGCTGCAAGTGATCCGCCCCGAGCGTGTCGTGGGCATCGAGATCGCCGAACTGGCCGCGACCTGGCGCGATGGGCGACAGGCACCGACCCAGCGCCTGGTCGATACCTTCATGCGGTTGGTCGAGTAGTTGGGCAATCGCGTGGCGATAGCCGAACGGTTTGGCTATGAATTCGCGACAGGCGACTGTTTGTTGGATCGAATTAAGCGGCGTATTATTAATTTAACATAATATACATTATGTGCACAGGGTGTAACTTTATAAGTGTTGCGTGATTCGTTATGAACGTGCATTTATTTGCGCAACAGCTATATTGATAACAAGCAATCTGAGGTGTTGCGTTATGCCGTGTATCAGGCTTCGTCATCCTTCCGTTCCATCGAACCTAATAGGTTGGACATTGGTCGACTCAACCGGACGACCGCGCTACTGGGCAACGGTGTGGACTGCACTTGATGGCGCTGCTCTGCAAGGATCGACGTTATCTGAGTACCTGCGAGCCATCGAGTCTTTATATCTGGCTGTCGAGCGTCAGACCGGTAAAGACTGTTTGGACAAACTCATTGCCGAACTCGACTTTGATGACTTGGAAAAAGCTCTCGAAGGCCATTTCGTATACCAGCGCAATCATGCCACTCAGACTTTCCAGCCCTCACAAGGTTGGCGCCTCGCTGTAGGTTTCGTCAGCACGTGTGTTAGCCGCTTAGCTAAGTCTTCTGATCGAACACTCGATAGCATCCACCACCGATTGTTGCGGCTCGACCAGCTTTATACGTCGCTACAGATGCCAAGGAGCAAGCGGTCGGAAACAGTCCGGGCGTTGCCAGCAGCAGTTGTCGAAGATTTGTACGATGTTCTAACTCCCGGTTCAACACGGAACCCGTTTAGAACCAAATCACTTCAATGGCGAAATTTTTCAATCATCTTGTTGATGTTGCATCAAGGGCTACGTCGCTCGGAGGTTCTAGCACTTCCCGCAGATGCGATTAAGCAGGAATGGGTCTCGAATAAACAGCTCCCGAGATGTTGGCTAGATATCGCAGCCAACCCTTATGAACGCGTTGATCCGCGTGCCGATCCAGCTAGGCTAAAAAATCATTACGCAACGCGACAGATTCCTGCGTCATCAGACCTCGCTGGACTTATAGAAACCTATCGCACCAGCTATCGAGGCAAACCCTCGCATAGCTATCTCTTCACCTCGCAAACAGGCGCCCCACTTTCAAAGCGCTCGATTAATGTCATCTGCTCGACTTTGTCTAGCAGTTTGAAGCCCAGTGCGGTAACAGAGCTTAAGCGTTTGCGTAAAATTGCTTATATACGCCCTCACGATTTCCGCCACACCTGCGCCGTAATGCGCCTGAGGCAATTTGTTGATGCAGGAACTGATATGGATATGGCGTTGCAGAAATTACGCGTGCTCTTCGGATGGTCACGCACGTCGACGATGCCCCAGCGATATGCACGTGCCTACTTCGAAGAGCGTCTGGCAACCGTATGGCAAGACGCGTTCGAGGTACATGTAGACGCACTGAGACGTTTGGAAGGCGTTAGCAACCAATGAGGCGGCGCAAGTTAGCATTTCAGCAACTCGATAGGCCCGCGAGGCTCGCGGCGGACGCCGATAAGCTATCTTTTCTCTCTGAGGTGATTCGTTACTGGGATGGCTTTGCCAACAAATGGCAGTCTGTAGACGAGAGTTATTTTGGTCCTTACTGGACGGTTAAATTTAATGGCAGTTCGAGTCGTTTAAATTTTTCCAACATTACGACACCTGCGCTCGCTGTCTTAGCTAGGCATTGGGCCTCCCAGTCCCTGCAGGTTCTTAATCCGGCTACAGTTTCCGGTTACTTTAAAGGGATTTGTGAGGTGGAAAGAAAATTGGGGAGCGACCAACTAACTGAGCTATTAACTGCAGCACCTCACCAACTAGCGAAAGATTGGCATCTTCTATTGGTGCCCATGTGCAAACCAAGCGCGTTGTCGTCGCTTAAGTCGCTGTTGGTGTTCTGTTGTGAGCGATGTGTTGGAGAATTGAGGCCATATCACGCCGATTATGTGAAGGCACTCCGATTTCCGCCGCCGACTGGCCGCGCCTACGCTGCTGTCCGCGCCGGCAGCGTATTCCTAACGCTGCGAGAGGAAGCAGAGATCGTAGACTATTTGGATAGCGTCAATCGCCAGATTGGTCCGCTGGGGGATTTCAAAGATGTCGACGTAGAGGCGCTTCGCGCCGCATGTGTGCTTGCTATCTCCTATCAGTTTGCCATGCGGCCAATTCAAATGGCTGCAGTTCGTTTATCAGACGTCCGCCTATACCAATCTGGAAAAAATGAGCCGTATGCGGTTCACATCACATTTCTGAAAGTGAAGCAGCGCTCTTCTGGGAAACGGCTGCCCATGACACGCAAAATTAAGCGGGAATGGTGCCCCATATTCGCCCGCGTTCACGCCATACGTGTAAAGAACCCCGCCCTCCTCTCGCGCAAAGGCTCCTTAACCGACTCCTACCTCGGCCTTAATCCCTCGCAAGTCTCAGCCTTGATCCAAGAAATAACGTCAAAGATAGCGGGCCGCTTATTATCAGCTAATCAGCTCCGGCATACAGGCGCCCAACGGCTAGTCGACGCCGGCGCTACCAAAGAGGAGCTTGCCGAGTTCATGGGTCATTCCAGCTATCACACTGGCTTGGTTTACTTCGATATTTCGCCGACCCAAGCCGATCGGGTTAATAAAGCGCTTGCTATCTCGCCTATTTACAGTGCGGTAGCTGAAGTTGCCCGAACGCGCTGCATCGACAAGAAAGCTCTGCTTAAACGCCCTGCTGACCAGCAAATTGGGGGCGTTCCGCATGGCATCCCAATTGCCGGTATCGGAGCCTGTCAGCTTGGCCAGAGTCTCTGTCAAAAAAACCCAGTGCTCGCCTGTTATACCTGCGCCAAATTTATGCCGGTGCGTGATGACCGTATTCATCGCGAGACCATTGAAAGTCTCAGAGAAATCGTCAAACGTTTCCACGCAACATCGCGCGGCGAAGTGCAGTCTCCTGCTTTTATGCAGTTGAGGCAGACGCTCTCAGCTGCGCAAGAGCTGATTGGGGAGTTGGACGCTTTCGAGGATAAGCCAGGCGATAACCTTCATGGCTAGATTCTTCGCCGATTATTTATTCGCAAGTCGTGCGCTCGCGGAGAGGCATGGCTTAGCCTGGGATTTTCCGGTTAATGCCTTAGGTAAGGCATCGAAAGTCGATGCATGGGATCTCACCGCGTTAGCCGGCGCGTTATCACCGCCCAGACTCCTATTGCGTAATTTTGGTTTCGACACCAAAACGCTCCAGCACATCGACGCTCACTATCGCGAGACGGACAAATCGCTCATCCAGCTAGCTACTCCTTCTGCCGCATGGCAAGACTTGATCAAAGCGGCAGCGGTCAATGGCATTCTGGTCAAAAGGAATAGCCCAACTCACGTTATTGGACAAGTCGTGCGCCCATTGAAGTTGATCGCAACCTGCGCCGGCAATACTGAGCCATGGGAGTTGGCATTTGACAATATCCAGCGAGCACTGGAAGTAGCCGCTTCGATTCAGCCTTCGGGACAATTAAGAAACACAACGGAAGCAGTTATACGGTATGTCATTGATTACAACCATCTGGCCGATCGTTCCCCGTTACTCCCCGTAAAAAGGGCCAACGGAGATCGTTCGGTCGCGTGGATTAGGCAGGCACCGCGTGCGAACCGTCTCAGAACACAACTGGCAGACCGGCATGAAGCGCAAAAGCTCCCGGACGAGAAAGCTTTCTGGGAGTTCACCCGAATTGTTTTTACTGAATCACCGCAGACTTTTATAGATGCGCTGCGCTTGGCCCTAGGTCAAACGTTGATTATGACGGGATTGCGCATCGGCGAGGCTTGCATGATCCCGACCGATTGGAGTCAGCTTCGAGCCTACTCCGCACTTGATGGGAGGCCAGCCGGAGACTACGGGGGAATATCTCAGTCTTTAGTCCTACGTTATTTCGGCGAAAAACAACAGTCAGCCGACGTCGAAGGCCAGCTGCTTTATCCTCAGATTCAGCACATTCCCAATTCGTTTGAAGAGCCGTTGACGGAGACGCTAAATCGCATAGCGGAATTGACGGCACCGCTACGTCAAACGCTCACAGCACAGATAAAGAGCGGTCGTCTCTTACCTGACTTTGGACTAGACGAGGATGTCACTCCTGCGCAATTGTTTCCGTATTTAAGCGGCAACCCGTTCGTATACGACGACCCTGAGCGCCACAACCTCGAGGCACGATATAAAATATCCTACGACGTTGCGATACTTGAAGAGATTGAGCAGCGTCAAAAAAATTTGGCGGCTAACGGCGGTAAGTTGCGTAATGAAGTACGTATCTACTTCACCCGCCTCCGACGTGGGCGAGAGGCCCTCTTGCCCTGCCGTAATCAATATGGCTGTATTCCGCGCAGACCTCGCTCCTCTCGAATGAACTATATCGATGGAACCTTCCGAATTCGTGACTTGGAAGCGTTCCTACGTGCTGCGATGCCGACCAAGTTGCCCGACACGGGCGTGTTCAGATCCGCCGATGGCAGCGAAATAGCTTCTAGCGATTTCTTGTTCCTCTTGCCGAGACGCAGTCTGCTCGAAGAGCGCAGTGGTGGTATATGTGACGTGCGAAAGTATTTTGGCGTCGCTCGTCTGATTTCACCGACTATGATGCGCGCGATCGGCGACCGAGTCGCTTCAACTGGTGGTAAAACATTATTCGAAAAGTACGCGAAAAATGAAGCAGACTCGAGGCTAACGATGACAACACATTCGCTGCGCCATCTGCAGAATACAGAGCTATTTAGGCTCGGTATTGCAGACACGATTATTACCAAGCGGTTTGGCAGACGAAGCGTCGCCCAGAGCTACGAATACGATCACCGCAGCCTCGCAGAAGAGTTAGATGCAATAGAAGTTCCCAAGTTGGCGAACGACTTACTACCGCCAAAAGCGCAGCAAGTATTGCGCATGGCGATGGCAGGCAAGATCGAAGGATCAATCATCGGAGAATTCAGACGGCTGCAAAAGAAGAAAGGCGATAAGGCAGCTTTCGAGTTCCTAGCGGTGGAGGCTGATGGCTTTCACACAACGCCCTATGGCTTTTGCGTCAATTCGTTTACGGTCGACCCCTGCCCGAAGCACTTGGAGTGCTATAACGGATGCCGACATTTCTCCACGACTGATCTGCCAGAACATCGTGAGAATCTATCGAGCCTTAAGGCGCAGCTATTGGAGGCCAAGCAACAGATTGCGGCTCGGTCTTCAGAGAGCGTTGGTTATGCTAATCAGCTTCGTCATGCAGCTAGTCGGCTCGCCGGTGTTCAAAGCGCATTGGACTGCGAGCCAGGCGCTAAGCCATTTCCAAACGGGCCCGACTTGTCAAAACCCACCGACCGCGACGATGGCCATTCTGTGCTCGACTAACAGGAAGTGAACGCTATGCCTGCTGATGCTCATTCGCCGCCAGATCAGCCGCTGAGTCTTGAAACGATGTTGGACTCATTTATCGACAGCGATGAAACGATTACCTATCGCGCTGTGGCAAAACAACTCGGAATGGCTGTTTCGTCAGTCACTCGGTCTGCACAACGCCGCGCGCTGATTGATGCCGCTAGCGAACGTCAAAGCGAAATGCGACTGTGGGCAAAAAGAGCCCAAAAAGCATCGCAAAAAAATCTACTCGACAAGCTGGCAAATAAAGAGCGACGAATCGACGAACTGGAACAGCAAGTTGCTTTGTTAACTGCCTCCCACAAAGCGATTATCCTTGCTATCGGCGAGACGGGCGGCTACTCGGCCTGGCAAAAATTTTTTGAATCTTACGAACAGGTTCCAGCGGTGCGTTCTTTATTCCCTCCAGAAACGCGCGGATAGAGCTAATCCAAGTCCGCGATCGGCGGAAATTGGATGCGTTCCGCAAGGAGTTAATCGCCTCTTTTAGTCATCAACATCACCTGGGTCAACACGCCCGCAAACAAAAGGAGCGCCCCTCCGACTATTCCAGCTGTCTTTGATAAATAAATTCCGACCACGATCGCGATGGCACCGAACCAGACTGCGTTGACTCCCAGCTTTATGGCATCGCGCCGAGCGTGTTCGTAGTCACGCGTTTTAATCCATCGCATCAATGACGATTTTAGCTGCAAGATCGATTACTCCTATTGATCGCAATTATTAGCCACCGCCTCATTAGTCTGCAATAGCTCGCAGCTGAGGCGAGGACACGGCGGCTTACCCCTTAGGCTGATCATCAGTGCCATTCCGCGGTGCAACTGACGACTCGTCGAGTTGTTCCGTTAGAAACCGATGCATCACACCTCTGTAAATCAGAGCTTCCCTTGGCACCTTTACGCCCTGGCGTTTCGCGAGTGAGAACGCGAACAATACCTGTTTCTCGGTTGGCGGCCTGATATCGCCATCCACAAAATCGCCAATAACGCGCGCAAGATGACGCAAAAGAGCCTCGCTGAATCGAGCACGCTCTGTAGCATCTTTTATTTGGTGAATTTGGTCTCTGATTATCGATGCGTAAACATCCGGCACTTCGACCGTTATATCGACGATGCCGTCAGATGTATCGTCAATCAGGGAGAGCAGCATTTTGAGCTCATGGCGAAATATAAACGATAGTTTATAGCGCTATGTGGCCCGCGACGAAATCCTTCTTCGGATGCGAAATAGATCCGAAGTCTTGGCTTTGCGAAAGCGAGTGGCGTCCAACATCAAACGCCTGCGAAATGAACGCGGCTGGGCGCAGGAGCAACTGGGCGAGCATGCTGAGCTCAGTCAAGTCTACTTAAGTCGTGTAGAGAACGCCCGAGTCGCTTGTTCAATCGATACGCTTGCTGCTATCGCCGACGCTATGAATGTGGATCCAATAGCGTTGGTTGAGCCGATTACTGAATAATCACCGATCGCACTACTCAGGCAGATCGTCGCTGCCTCTTTGGAGGAGTCGCCGTTAGACTGATAGTCCGCTCGCCGAGATCGATGGTCGATGTGAGCGCGAACTGTTCTTGGACACTTGATCCGCTTTCGACCCAAAGCGGCCCCTCTTCTTGACGATCGACTCGTCCAGTTCGCACTGACTTTCGAGCGAGCAATATTCAAATATCCAAGAATGGTCGATCTATTCTTAACGAGAATCGTCTTTGCTCCCCTAGGCTCTCCGCCTCCTATCCGCTTGACGTGTTTAGCCTTTGATTTTTTGACTGCATTCTTGCTTAGATAGAACGGACTTTGACGGCAGGGGGTAGGCAGATGCTTATTGAAAAGATACAAGTTTGGGGATTTCGGCTTTTGGAAAACGTCGAGCTTCACCTCGAGCCAACGGCCACCGTTATTGTCGGGCGAAACAACAGCGGGAAGACTTCGCTCACCGACATATTCGATCGGTTCGCCGGGGAGCATGGCCCGAAGTTTAGATTGGAAGACTTCTCAGCCGGCACGCGGGGGAAGTTTCTCGAAGCCAAGGCGCACCGCGAAGCCGGCAGCACACCGGACGAGGTGCTGGCTCTCCTGCCAACAATCGCGGTAACGCTTACGTTCAAATACGATCTCACGGCGGGCGAGTTGGGCCCACTCGCACCTTTTGTGATTGATCTCGATCCCGATTGCTCAACCGCCATCGCACGGATTGAGTATGCCGCCTCGTCAGGGTCACTGACGACTCTATTCGACGTTCAAGAGGCCGAGGACGGTGGCGATGCTATCACGCACTTTTACCGAGGTTTACGTGAGACTTTGCCACAGGCGTATCGCACCAATGTTACGGCGATCGATCCCGGCGATCCGACTAATTTTCTAACACTCGAAGGAACCAGTGCTCTTTCCGCTCTTATTCAATGCGGGTTTGTAGGCGCTCAGCGGACACTCGACAGTAATAAGCCAGGTGACACAGCCGTAATAGGACGGCTGCTAGGCACCCTATTTCAAACTGCGAACTCATTGACGGCTGCGGAGGCCGACCAAGCGCTGGTGGCTAATCTAAAGGCCTCCGTCAGCAAGATCGAACAGACGATCCAAGAAGACTTCGACACGATGGTGAAAAGCCTGCTGCCGGCACTAAGTGAGTTCGGTTTTCCTAGTCTCAACGACGCCGAACTGCGACCGGAGACATCGCTCAATGTCGAGACGCTACTCTCGGACCACACGAAGATCTTCTACTCTGGGCAGCATGGGGTTCACTTGCCGGAGGGATATAACGGCTTGGGTACGCGTAACCTGATCTACCTGCTGTTACAGCTCGAGGCGTTCCATAAGGCGTACCGCGCGCGCTCGATCAGGCCTGGCGCACACCTAGTTTTCATCGAAGAGCCGGAGGCCCATCTTCATCCTCAGATGCAGGAGGTGCTGATCTCCCAGCTAAACGCTGCTATCAAGGCGCTCTCCGCAAAATACAAGGACGAGCCGGTTTGGCAGGTCCAGTTCGTTATCTCAACGCACTCCCCACACGTTGCGAATGCGGCGTCCTTCGAAGCAGTCCGCTATTTTTTGAGCTCGCCGCGGGGTACGGCAGGATCACGCCGCACGAAGGTCAAGGATTTCCGTCAGGGCAGCATCACGATCGAAAAGAAGGATCGTGACTTCCTTCATCAGTACATGAACCTGACCCGGTGCGACCTGTATTTCGCCGACAAAGCGATCCTCGTTGAGGGGCCAACAGAGCGTATCCTCATGCCTCGCATAGTGCGCCTCGTGGACAAAGAACTCGCGTCTGAGAAGAAGCTAGGCCGGCAATACATCACGGCGATCGAGGTAGGTGGAGCCTACGCGCACATCTTCTACGCGCTGCTCGATTTTCTAGAACTTAAAAGCCTGATCATCACCGATATCGATGCGGTGCGATTCGATAGCTCAAAGGAAAAGCCGCGCTGGGTCAAATGCTCTTGTTCCGAGGGCGAACGCACTTCCAACGCCGCGATCCACAACTGGTTCTCTATTCCAAAGGGACAGCAGATCAGCATAGAAGCGCTCCACGGAAAGACGGCCGAGGAAAAGCTGACCCGATACCGGTCGCTCGCATACCAAGTGGCGGAAGACGGCTCAAGCTGGTGCGGCCGAAGCTTTGAAGACGCATTGATCCTGGCGAATCCAGATTTATTCGGTCTACCTGAAGAGGGAGATCGCGCGGGGCATGCATGGGAGATGGCGCAGGATCTCAATAAATCGGACACGGCTTTGCAATTCGCTATCGAAAAGCCCGATTGGTCGGTCCCGAAATATATCAAACAAGGGCTGGTGTGGCTGTCCGAACCGCCGTGGTCTCCCGAGGATCCATCGCCTATCGTTGAGCGGGTAGACGAAGTTCCGATGGATGCCGACGTCGCAGATGCCTCCTGCAGCCAAGCGGCAGTTGAGGACACCAGCCAGCGATTCGACCGATGATCAACCCAGCGCTCGAAGCCGCCGAAGAGGCACAGTCGAAGGTCGACGCCTGCCTAGATGATGGCCGCAACTTCCGGCTGGAGGCCGGCGCTGGCGCCGGAAAGACCTATTCGCTGGTCGAGGCGCTCAAGAAGCTTATCAATGAGCGCGGGCGCGAGCTGCAAAGGGCAAATAAGAGAGTTGCTTGCATAACGTACACAGAGGTAGCGCGCGAAGAGATTTCTCAGGAGATTGAAGAGCACCCGGCCATCCTAGTCAAAACTATCCATGCCTTTTGCTGGGGTTTTATGTCCAGGTTCCAGAAGGAACTGCGGGCGATGGTCGCTAGTCTCGCAGACAAAGAGGAAAAAATCGCTGAGGCAGGTGGCGTCACTAACCAGACTGTGGAATATCAATTCGGTTTCTTCGGAATCGATGAAAGGCGCATCACTCTGCATCATGACGATGTTCCGCGTTTAATGGCGCTACTTTTAAACAACGCTAAGTACCGCGCCCTCTTTGCGGCTACATTCCCGATCATGTTCGTCGACGAGTATCAGGACACCGACCCGCATTTCATGGTAGCGCTGGAAGAGCATTTCCTGAGCACCGGAGCCGGTCCAAGAATCGGCTTATTTGGAGATCACTGGCAGACGATTTACCGAAGCGACTATGGCCTGGCTGCATATCCTTCGCTTGAGCCCATCGACAAAGGCTCGAACTTTCGATCGGTACCAGCGGTGGTGGACGTGCTGAATGCACTACGCCCTGACCTAAAGCAGGCCGTCAAAGATCCAGACGCGCTTGGCGAGGCGCGATTCTTCCACGCGAATTCTTATACGGGCGAGCGGACAAGCAGTCGTTCGTCTAAGAATGACACACCCCCCGAGATCAGCCGGGATTTCATGTCGAAGCTGATGGAAACGCTCAAACAGGACGGATGGGATCTATCTCCAGAAACGACGAAGGTCCTCATGCTCACACATAACGCGATCGCCGCAGAGCGCGGTTATCCCACGATCGCCAAATCTTATCGCTATAACGACTCCTTCACGAAGAAAGAGGATCCGCTTATCGCTTTCCTCATTGATAGCATCGAGCCGATGTGTCGGGCCTTCGTCGAGAAGCGCTTCGGAGACATGCTCAAGGTCCTCGGCCAGCGGCCAAAACTGAGCGCTCACGGCGATAAACTTGCCTGGGCGAATGATATGGCGAAGCTGGCGGACGCACGCATCAACGGTACTGTAGGCGACGTCATCGACCTCTTAAAGGAAACCCATCGGCCCCATCTGCCGGATAGGATTGCTAGACGGGAGCAGGATCTCGCTTCGGCTGAGGACGAGGGTGAGCTTCCTCGATCTCTTCGGGAGCATAGCCTCGTGCGCGAGGCGCCTTACCAGGAAGTAGTGCGACTCGCAGAGTTTATCGAAGGCCAAACGCCGTTCGCGACCCAGCACAGCGTTAAGGGCGCTGAGTTCGACAACGTTGTTGTCGTGCTCGGCGGCGGATGGAACCACTATAACTGGCCCCAGCTTCTTGAGTTGCTGGCGACAAGCGAGATCACGTCGAGGAACGAGAAGGGCTACTATCGAGCACGAAACCTCTTTTACGTTTCGATCTCTCGGCCGAAAAAAAGGCTCGCAGTTTTGGCGACCCAGACGATGTCGCCGACGGCGCTGCAAACAGCAGAAAAGCTATTCGGGGAGGACAACATCGTTGCTCTTTGATTATCTCGGATGAGCTTGTAACGATCTGTAGAGACGTCCGAGTTTCCTGAGAAAGCCTCGGGACCGATCTAGCCCAGATAACTACCCTGACGGATAGATTGGTAGAGCGCTTCGATGTAGTAGAAGATTTCAGGTTGAGATAGACCTCGGATTACTCATACGCGTCTATTAGTGCGTTCTCTATTTGGGCTCGAGAAGAGCGACGCGACGACCGCATATCCAAGTGATGACCGCTTCTGGCCGATAGTTGACGAGCTGAATCTCTCTAAAACCACCGTTTTTGAGAGACTACGAATAAGCCCCAGCCAATGGCGTCGGCAATTGACTTTACCGTCTCAAAACACTGTCTTGAAACTTAGCCTCCGAAAACCTTCGCTGCAGGTGAGTTTTCGGAGGTCAGGCTATGTTTGTCGGCTATGCACGTGTTTCAACGCAGGATCAAAATCCAGATTTTCAGTTGGATGCCCTACGCGAAGCGGGATGCGACCGTGTCTTCGAAGAGAAAGCATCCGGCGCCCAGCGCGAGCGCCCGCAACTTTCGGCAGCAATCAACTATATGCGCGCCGGTGACACTTTGATCGTATGGCGCCTGGATCGATTAGCGCGATCTCTCAAGCAACTCATTGAGACCGTGGAATACCTCGACAACGCCGAGATAGGCTTCAAAAGCGTAGCTGAAAACATCGATACCACGACGGCAGGCGGGCGGCTCGTTTTCCACGTATTTGGGGCGTTGGCCGAGTTTGAAAGGAGTTTGATTCGCGAGCGGACCGGCGCAGGCTTGGCAGCGGCCCGTGCACGTGGTCGCATTGGTGGCCGTCCCGCGGCACTATCTGAAGCCGACAAAGCTATCGCGATGGCTCTGATGCGAGACTCGAACATCCCGATGTCGCAAATAGCCAAACGGTTGGGGTGCGCCGTTTCCACCCTGCACCGTCACTTCCCAGGCGGGAGAAAGATGGTTTAGCGCGACCGCTATCCTCCGGACGAATTCCTGTAGCACTGACTAATCAGCTTAAATGTCCCAAGGGTGAATACTAGAAATTAAAGGAGCTTTGATTATCAACAGCGTTATATCCTGGCGCCAAGTGCGCACCGGAAATCCCATATAAAATCGGTGAGTTTCTAAGCCAAAGGCGATATTCGGCTCCGTCTAACAGATGATGTTCGCTACAGTCCACTATCCACTGACGTAAGAAATATGGTGCCAGCGCCGCACGTACGCGCACCTTCAATGTTCCTGCGCGCATTCCGTAGTCCATCGCGACGATGTATGGATACTCTTCTTTCGGGTGGGGGGCTAGTTCGAGCTCGATCACTCTATTCCACTCGAGGTCATGTTCTGGGCATTCGAAATCCTGGATGGCTCCTCCAGTACCCGCGTTGGCTGTATCAATACGAGTCAGAACAAAGTCGCTGAACTTCTCTCGTCGACGGTCGAATGCTCGGACATGCCATCTAAGGCCGTTGAAAGCCAGAGCGAAAGGCACGATCTCACGCTCTACGCAGCCGCTGCTAAAAGAGTGGTATTGGATACGCAGCGGATATCTTCGAAATACGCTACGTGATACGGCAGCTAAAATATTAGTGGAAGGCAATGACAACCGTGGAGGTACTTCCGCGATTAATAGAGCCTCCCCAGTCTCCCAACCGCCGTCGTTTCCACCACGACTTAACGTTCGTAACGCTCGTGCCGGATCATGAGTGAAGACGGGCTGGAATTCTTTGCCGGGGCGATAGTGTTTACTTCTTTTCTCGAGTTCGATATGCCCACCCAGGGTTTCTCTGTAGTAAGCAATATCCCTCGTCACCGATACCGCAGCGACACCGAATCGTTCTGCAATCTCGGCTCTGCTGAACTGACCCAAAAAGTATGCCCGAAAATCTATCGCCATTAATCGCTGTAACTGCGCCCGGCTCAAATGTGCGACACGGGGATCTTCTGAGTTCACCATCATTTTGGAGTGCTTCACTCGAACGCCTTTGACATGATCAAAATGATAAGACATTATGATCATTATGAGCAAGCCCAAAAATACACGCGCAAGCCAACCTAGGCGGTCGAAGTCTAATGCTCGCCCACCCCTAAGCGACGCAACCGCTCTAATTGTGTGGGTTCGGTCGGCCGGCGTATGTGCCCGACCAGGGTGTGGGGCCGTCTTGCATAGGGACCCTAATCTGTTAGGCGCGAAGAAACTTGGTGAGTTAGCGCACAACGTTGGTGCTAGCAAGAACGGCCCACGTGGCGATGAAAACCGTTCAGAGAAATTGGCAGACGATCCCAAGAATCTAATTCTGTTGTGCCGCAGCTGCCATGGTTTGATTGATAAAAACAACGGCCGTGATTATGGCGAATCACTGCTCAGGCAATGGAAAACAGAGCATGAGCAGAATGTCGAAATCGCGGCGACTTTTACGCAATCAAAGCAAGCTATTCCCTTACTGATCGACGGCCCTATTGGGGGGCATACCCTCAGTATCGATGAGACTTCCGCGCTAAAGGCATTACAGAGTTCTCGCCTAGCTCCTAGTGGAGCACCGCAAAAAATCGAACTTCCAAATCATGTGGCCGAACCGGGTACAAAGGCCTGGTGGCAAGCTCATGATTCTGTCATCAGACGCAAACTTGAGCCTGTGCTCGAGCAAGCCGACCGGTTGAGCTTACCTCTCGCTGTCTTCGCTCTAGCTGAGATGCCAGCATTAATGGCTATCGGACATAGGCTCGGAGATAAGCGCGAAACACTGCCATTTCAATACGAGCGGAGTAGCGGATCCTGGTCTTTTCAGGCACCAGATGATCCCCCTGTGTCTTTTGAACATACGGCTCCAACATCGTTCTCGAACTCTGACGATGTCGCCTTGGTTTTGTCACTAACTGCACGAGTAGAACACGCCCGTGTCCACAAGGGGCTGGGCCGAGACGACATACCGATCTTCGAGTTGACAACGCCAAACCCCGGAACTGATCTGGTTCGCAATCCCAAGACCATTGAGGCATTCCGTCACGCCGTGCGCCGTTGTCTTGATTCGATCGAATCACATATCGGAATCGGCCACGGCACAGTCCATGTGTTTCCAGCTATGCCGGCTCCGCTAGCACTGGCGTTTGGGGCATGTGTTAATCCCAAGATTTCATTCTCGCTACGTGTCTACGACGCTCGTGGACGAGACGGAGCATTCACAGCGGCTATTACCTTGCCGCTAGACCATATAGCGAGTGATAGCCATGACCAGTGACGTATTTCTGAGCGAAGACGCGTTCCGTCGTCTTAAGAAAAACATAGCACCGAGCTCAAAGACCACCACTTGGGAAAAACTGCTGCTGAAATATCTTGAACGAATTTCACTGACACCCGCACAGTATGAGCTCATTGATGGACGCTATAACACGGTTGCCGATATTCTTGATCGATCCAGCGATCCTCTGTTGGAAGGCATAATTTTCTTGCCACAAGGGTCATTCCGAACCCGGACCGTGATACGTCCGGAGAATGGCGAGGTCGATGTTGATGCTGTTGCCTGGCTGCCGCGAGGCCAAGGCTTGCCCGCAAAGTTTCTCTACCAGTTAGTTCGAGACGAGTTGGATAAGGGAGTGCGTACTGAACAAGGCATCGAGGAGAAAAACCGATGCATACGCGTCCTCTATGCCGATGAAGATCCGGCTTTCCATATGGATGTCACGCCGGCGCGCAACGCCGTATGCAATGCAAACGCCGATGGTTCGGGCGAGTTAGAAGTATCCGATCTGCGCGCGTGCGAAAACCCGCGCGAAACCGGCTACAAGCCAAGCAATCCGGTCGATTTCGCTAAGTGGGTGCAGCGAGCCTCAGAAGAAGACGTGTACGTTCTTGAGAAGTATGACGGCTCGATCGAGTTCAGAGAGGCCGCAAAAGCAGAGCCTTTACCAAGTCATAGCGATCTCACGGCTTTTGATCCGCTTCGTGCCACGATCAAAATGCTCAAAGCACATCGGGACAGATATTTCTCTCTCGCGGGGAATGCGAAACAGAAGCCTATTTCTGTGCTTCTTACGACGCTCGCCTGTCACTCATATCTACGCGTAGCTCACGCATCAACTGGACAGCCGATGCGTCCCATAGACGCCATCACTGCCATCATCGATGAGCTTCCTCGATGCTTTGATCAGCCACGCCAAGGTGAGCAGTACCGTGTAGAAAATCCAGTGAGCCGTGATGAGAATTTTGCCGAGCGATGGAACGACGATCAAATGCTGGTGCTCGCGTTTCGCAGCTGGCACGGGCAGATATCAAGAGATATTCGACTTGGATTGCTTGGGTTTGACTCCAAAGGAGAATTCGCCGAGCAATTCGATCGTGCTTTCGGCCATCGCTCGAAATCACTTGCGGAGTCGTTCTGTGACGAATCCATTATCGCGGATTACGATCCTCTTGGCTTGAGTCTTCACGCAACCGATCGCCAAAGAAATTCGGATGCAATCCAGAAGACTTTTGGTATCGGCGCAAGCAAGAAATCGCAGTCGACTGAGCCACTCGAGCGACTTGGTTAGCACGGCCGGCTGTCACAACGGAGCTTCTTCGATCGAACCATCCGGCGAGCTAATCGGACTTATTGAGGCGCGCGTTGAGCCCTTGAAAGAGCGAGGACTCGTGACGCTTCTGCATGGGGGGCAGCTACCCCGCTTTGAGCTCGACTTTCAGCCGAGTGCTGCGTTTCGGATCGAACTGCCGCCAGATTTAGACTACTTGGATCAACAACGTCGACTTACAATTCTGATCCCGGCGGACTTTCCGTCAGTCTTGCCGCGCGTTTTTATTCAGCCTAGCGCCTATCAAAAGTGGCCGCATTGCGAACGAAGCGGGCTGCTTTGCTTGTGGCCGGAAAACAACGAGCCCCAGGCCTCCCCTATTGAACAGATCGTAGACATGATCTTCGATCGGATTAGCTACGTACTCCATCTGGTGCACCCATCAACCGATGATGTGGAGCGGCAGTCAGAATTCGAAAGCGAGTGGTTGTCGTATTGGCCACCAAACAACCCTAAAAAATATCGCGGGCACAGATCAGTCTTGATGCTGGATGTACCGGATGGCTTAAGTCAGTTAGACGCTCAGCTAGTCATCAAACCTGGCCGCAGAGAGCGAAGTGAGCGGTCAAAAATGGCGCAATGGGATCAGCTGGTGTTAGTGGCGAGTGATCCGCTGCAAATGGAGCGCTGGGGAGCCCATTTTACTCGCCTAGACGACCCCGAGGCTCAAGCCGTCGCTATTTATGTCCCGCTAACAACACCGTTGCCGGTCGGGATGCCTAGAACGCTTGTCGACATCCATTCACTTTTGGATGACTCTGCCTCACAGCTTCTAAGCGATACATTGAACTCGGCTAGCGTTAAGCGCACCTACGTCTGGGTTATTTTCGGCGCCACTTTCGAAGCCGGATCTGCTTACGTCGCTGTCGAGCTAAAACCGCATATCGAACGGTGGCCTCCTCGTACGGGGTATAGGAGCGCGAAAGAAACTCGAAACGCGGACAAAATGCGCCCTGTCACCTGGGCCCCTCGTGCAATAGATGTGATGAGGGCCGATCGAGCATGGCTTCTGGACCGTGCAATTGATCAAAAGCGACTGTCATTACGGACCTCGCGGGTTCTGCTAGTCGGCTGCGGATCTCTGGGTAGTTTAGTAGGCGAAGCGCTTGTCCGGGCGGGCATTGGGCGAATAACTCTAGTGGACCCAGATCAGCTTGAAGCCGCTAATATCGGTCGTCACGTACTCGGAGTTGACTCCATCGGCCAGTATAAAACCGCCGCCCTGGCGCGACATTTCGAGCGGATCATTCCAGATGTCGAGATCATTCCAGTCAAACGGAAACTCGAAGATGCCGCTCGTGCAGAGGTCGATATAAGTTCTTACGATCTCGTAATCTCCACGACAGCTGACTGGCGTTGCGAGCAATTTCTATTGGATTCGCAGTTCGGCGTTGCAGTTGCTCCGCCACTGGTTTGCGCTTGGATCGAGCCATACGGTGTCGCTGGTCACGCCTTTTTACGCCGTAGCAAGCATGAGAACTTTCGATCTCTTTTTACCGATAAGGGACACTTTCATCGCCGTTGTAGCGTTTGGCCGGCAGGTACGACAGTGCGGAATTTACCTGCCTGCCAGGCAACATTTCAGCCCGCAGGCTTACTCGGCATTCAACCGGTGGCAAATATGGTCGCGCAAATGGCCTTGGCAAGCCTGCAGTCCAAGATAGCTCGTGGCCAATTATGGACCTGGTGGACCAGCGCGGCGGGAACAAGGGAGTTTGGAGGCGAAATTTCAGTGGAATCTGAAACGCTGTCTGAGAATGCAATCAATAAAATCGACTGGTCGAGATTGGCGGATCTCCATTCCAAGAATGATGATCCTAGTTAGCAACGATCTGAGCAGCCGAGTTCTGCTGTCTGACGACGTTTGCAGTTCGATGGCAGTTCATCGGCAACGCCGTTTCTGGCAGCCAGAACGTGGTGGCCTTTTATTTGCTGATCGCAGTCATGCTTCGAGGAGCGAAATATTAATCTCTGAGGCAACTCCGCCACATTCAACGGACAGGTCGCGTCGTAATTCGCTCGAAATAGCGCATAAGCGCTGCTGTGAAGAAATCCAAGACGCCAATCGGCGCGGTTTGCTATTCGTAGGTTATTGGCACACACATCCCGAAGCTAATCCTTCCCTTTCACAGCTGGATGTCACCTCCTTTACTAAAAACCTTTCTGATGGGGATCATGGACTGACTAGTTTCCTAGCCATCGTAGTGGGTAGCTCGAAGTCCATACACGACGGTTTTGCTTGTTATTTGATTACAAATCAACAACACGAACGGCTTTCACCGTTGGAAAACGGCTGACCGAATACGATCGGCGCGCAAACGCAACAATGTAATCCAACACTCGCTTGGTTCAATGTCGCTTGCTATACAAATGTTGCGCTCGACTGGGGACATAGGCGCAACAAGCTGTCGACAAAACGTTGAGCAACACTTTTTCGACATAGCAAGAGCATCAGTCCAGTCCCAAGCGTGGATTTCTCTCACAACAGTCTCCGAAGTTGCACCTTTTTGGAAGTACGATAGTGCGAGGATGATTACGTCATCTGGCCCATGTCTCGTCGATCCTCCATCTCGCGCGGCTCAGGAAAAGCGCGTCAGCGATATCAAGTGTTTGCGCACTATCTCCGGCGCTCGCTCATCGCTGCCGATCATTTGCGCCAACCAGTAACCATCGACCGCGAAACGCGCGATCGCAAGCTGTATGTCGTCATCAGTGTCGTCGTGAGCGCGGCGTAGCGTGTTCATCCGGTCGGCCCACAGTTTGCGCATGCCTGCATCGCTGATCGCCAGCACGCATAGTGCTGCGCGTGGATGGCGATTCGGCTCGGTGATGTCTGCCATCGTGGTCTCGATATAGGCCCGGCTGAATACGCCGTATGTCTGTGTCTGGCTGGCCATACGCGAGGTGATTTCTTGTTCATAAGCCTCGATCAGATCCGCGAACAACGCATCGAGCAGCCGCTGTTTGCTGGCAAAGTGATGCAGCAGTCCGCCCTTGGTGACGCCGGCGGCTTGTGCCACGGCCTGGACGGTAACGTTCTGCAAGCCCTGGGCCACCGCGATCTGCTGCGCGGCGTCTAATAGAGCTCGCCTGACGCGGGCGGGTTCCTTGGGGCGTTGATGCGCGTTGTTCATGAGATGTCTTTTTGCAACCTGATTCGTGAACGCGCCGTGTGATGCGCGTTGGCGCGCCCGGCATATCAATGGCTCGCGGCAGCAGAAAATCCATTGATCAGCACGACGCCGGCGATAATGCAGCCGATGCCGGCCACGGCTGGTGCGTCCAGCGGCTGGCGCAGCACCAAGGCACCGATCACGGTGGTTGCCACAATGCCGAGCCCGCCCCAGATGGCATACGCCACGCCTAGCGGTATCGTTCTAAGTACCAGCGTCAAAAGATAAAAAGACAGAATATAAGCCACGATCATGCCCAGGGTTGGCCACAGGCGTGTGAACTGTGCTGACTTGGCCAGGCAGGTGGTGCCCACCACTTCGGCCGCGATGGCGAAAACCAGCAAACCATAGGCCCAGACAAGCTCGCGCATGCATCATTCCAAGTAAAACACGACTAAAAATACCATACGGTTGGTTTCTTGGCGTTCGAACGACGACCGAGCTCTGCTCACAAGCGCTTCGCCTTCGCGTATTCTTTGGCGCCGTCTTTCAGTTGGCTCGGGCCATGATGCGCTATATCGATCGGTTCACCCTGCTCTTGTTGGCCGTGATCGTTGCGGCCGCGGTTGCTCCGGTACACGGTACGGCCGCCGCGGTGCTGGGCTGGATCAACGAAATCGCCATCGCGGGCCTGTTCTTTTCGCACGGGGCTGCCCTCTCGCCGGACTCGGTGCGCGCAGGCGCCGGTCATTGGCGGTTGCAGCTGGCGATTCTGGGCATGACGTTCGGGATTTTTCCGTTGGTCGTGCTGCCGATCTCCTGGGCGGCGCCGCTGCTTTTGCCGAGCGCCTTGGGCCTGGGGTTTCTGTATCTTGGCGCCCTGCCCTCGGCTGTCACCTCGTCGATCGCTTTCACCGCCATTGCCCGCGGCAACGTGCCGGCCGCGATCTGCGGGGCTGCGGCATCGAACGTGTTCGGCATGATGGCCACGCCGTTCGTATTCATGCTCCTGGCGCAGTCCAGCGGTAGCGCCGGGCTGGATGTGGGCCATGCACTGGTACAGATCGTGATCCAGCTATTGCTGCCGTTTGCTCTCGGCCAAGCGCTTCGGCCGTGGCTGGCCGGTTTCATGGATCGCCATGCCACCGCAGCGGCGCGCTATGACCGCGGGGTGATCCTGTTGATTGTCTATACGGCGTTCTCTCAGTTCGTGGCCAGCGGCTACTGGCGTGACACACCGCTTGGCGCCCTGGCCGCCGCACTTGTGCTGTGTGCGGTATTGCTTGCGTTTATGATGGGTTTGGCGGTCGCACTGGCGCGCGTTCTGGGGTTTGGCCGGGCGGATGAGGCCGCGCTGTTGTTCTGCGGCTCGAAGAAGAGTCTTGCCTCCGGCCTGCCGATGGCCAATGTCCTGTTCGCCCATCAGCCAGGGCTGGGGCTGATTATTCTCCCGATCATGATCTATAACCAGACCCAGATCATCGTCGGTGCGCTTGTCGCACGTCGCTACGAGCGCCGTGCCATGCAGGCCAGCGATTCCGCCGACCCGAGCACGCCATGAGCGTGCGGGGCGCGGCTCGGGGCTCGGCCCTGTGGACGGTCGTGGCCGTTGTGGCCGCAGCGATTACGCTGCCCTTCGGTGAGTCGGTCATAGGCGTTCAGCTGGCGGCGATCGGGCGTACGTTCGATGCCGGGGGCGCGCCGCTGCAGTGGTTGGTCAACGGCTATATGCTGACGTTTGCCACCAGCATCCTCGTGGCCGGCGTGGCAGCCGATAAGCTCGGGCGACGCCGGCTGTTCGCGGCAGGGCTTCTAGTCGTGGGCCTGGCCAACGCCCTGGCGATCGTCGCTCCCAGCCTGGGTTGGCTGATCGGCCTGCGGGCGGCGGCCGGGTTGGGTGCCGGCACGCTGCTGGCCACCGGTCCCGCGCTGCTGGCGGCCCGTTTTCCCGACGACGACAAACCCCGGGCACGTGCGTTCGCGGCGTTCGGCTCGGCCGCGGGCAGCGGTATCGCCTTTGGCCCACTGGTGGGCGGACTGGTCATGGATCAATTCGGCTGGCGTGCGGTGTTTGCTGTGTATTTGCCGTTCATCGTGCTGGCCGCGCTCCTGCTGGGCCGTATCGCGCCCTCGCGCAACCCCGACGCGCCGCCGATCGACGCGGCCGGCATCGGGCTGTTTGTCGCCTGTCTCGGGCTCGTCGTGCTGGCGATCCAGGGCTCCGGCTATACGGCCACGCTGCGCGCCGGGCTCGTGGGCGTGGCGATCGGTCTACTCGTTCTGCTTGTCTGGGTTGAACGGACACAAACGCACCCCGCGGTCGAGCCGGGCCTGTTCGCCAACCCCACGTTTCGCGTCATGTCGCTCACGATGACGTGCTGGCAGATCGGCGTGGCCATATCCATGGTCTATGTGCCGGCGGTGGCCGTGGCCGGCCTGGGAGCCAGCCCCGCGGCAGCCGGCGCCTCGATTCTGCCGATGGCGGTACTGTTGTTCGCGGCCACGCCGTTGGGGCCCTGGCTTGTCTCGCGCGCCGGTATCCGTGGTTTTGTACTGGCCTGTATCACCACGATGGCGCTTGGCGATGCGCTGGTCTGGGCCAGCCTTACCGCGCCGGCGCCCTGGCCCACGATAGGCCTTGTCGCCGGGCTATCGCTGATCGGGCTCGGCGGCGGCACGGCCAACGGCAGCATGGATAATCTGGCGATGGCCACCATCGCGCCCGAACGCGCCGGCATGGCGGCCGGTCTATTTCAGACCGTGCGTATCGGCTCGGCCGCACTGGCGGTCGCAGCGGCCGGTGCCGTGGTTGCGATCGGCCACCACCCGAGCGAGTCGTTGTCTGGCGAGGCGGGCGTGACAGCGCGCTATGCGATGCTGGCCGGTGTATCCGCCCTGGTGATGCTGGCCGTCGCCGGGCTTTGTTTGGTTTTACTTCAATCCAAGATACGGAAAGGACACCCAAGCCCATGAAACTTTACGGCGTACCCCTGTCGCCTTTCGTACGCAAAGTGCTATTCACCCTCGATGCGCTGGATCTGAGCTGCGATCACGAAGAACTGGCGCCGGGCAGTGACAATTCGGCTTTTCGCAAGACCAGCCCGGCCGGGCGTATACCCGGTTTTGCTGACGGTGATTTCCAGATCGCGGATTCCGCGGCGATCTGTCGCTATCTCGTCACCCGCGAGCGTAGTGAACTGATGGGCGGCCCCAGCCCGCAGCGCCAGGCGCGTATCGTGCAGTGGGAGACCTGGGGCGATGCTGATCTCGGCCCGGCCCTGCTGGCGCCGCTGCTCGAGCGCGTGGTGAAACCGGTTCGCCTGGGCCAGGCCACGGACGAGGCACGCGTGGAAACGGCCGTGGGCGAATTACTGCCGCCGGTCTACGCCGAACTCGACGCGGCCCTGGCCCATCGTGGCCCCTGGCTGATCGGCGAGGCGTTTTCTTATGCCGATATCGCGATCGCCTCGGATCTGTCGACTGCTGAAATTGCCGATGTGTTGCCGAGCGAGGGCAGGTATCCGGCTCTGGACGGCTGGCTGGCGCGTGTCCGTGGCCAGCGCGGTTACCAGACGCTGATGGATATCACGCGCGACTATATTGCTCGATCAAAAAACGCCTGAATCACACACTACCCTGTGCGCGGGCATGCAGCCTGCGCACCTGTTCGGCCAGATGCGTCACCGGCCCATCGACGACGAGACCGGGCGCGACCTGGTTGATTGCCAGTGGCGCGATCGGCGGCGGCGCGGCGTCGAATGCGGCCAGCCACTCGACGAGCTGGTCCATGGAGCTGGCATAAACGATACGCCCGAGCCCGACCCAGGCGTGGGCGGCTGCGCACATCGGGCAATGCTCGCCCGAGGTATAGACCGTGGCCGTACGGCGTGCCTCGGGCGACAGGTTTTGTGCCGCCCAACGCGCCAACGCGAACTCCGGATGCTGGGTGGCGTCACCGCCGCCGACGAGATTGCGTTCCTCGCGCAGCACGATGCCCTGCGCATCGACCAACACCGAGCCGAACGGATCATCATCGGCCTCCAGCGCTATTGTGGCCAGCTCGATACAGCGCTCCAGATGTTTCGTGTCTTGTTCAGAAATCGACATGTTGGCCTTCGTGTTTGAGGTAATCCGCGTTCGGGCAAAATCTGCGGATAGATAAAGAATCAGGCGCTTATTGAGATGCGCCCTCCTGAGACGCCTCCAGATCGAGTAGCGTGTTTTCTAGGCGTTCGCGATGAGCGCCGGGCTCGGCCCACAGGCCGCGTTGCATGGCCTCGATCAGGCGCTCGGTCATGTCGCCCAAAGCATGCGGGTTGTGTTCCTCCATGAACGCACGATTGTCGTCGTCGTGGACGAACGCATCGGCCACGGCGGCGTATTGATAATCGGCCACGGTATCCGTGGTGGCATCGTAGGCGAACAGATAATCCACGGTGGCGGCCATTTCGAATGCGCCCTTGTAGCCGTGGCCCTGCATGGCCGTGATCCATTTCGGATTGGTGACGCGCGTGCGCATGACGCGGTTGATCTCTTCGTTCAGGGTGCGGATACGCGGTGCAGCCGGGTTGCTGTGATCGCCGTGATAGATCGCCGGCATGTCGCCGGCGCGGGCTGCACCCGCGGCGTTGGCCATGCCGCCCTGAAACTGGAAATAATCGGCCGAATCGAGAATATCGTGCTCGCGATTATCCTGATTCTGAATCACGCCCTCCAAGCGGCCGAGGCGATCGACGAACGCGGCGTGGGCCGGCTCACCGTAGGCACTCTGGCCGTAGGCATGGCCGCCGCGCTGGATATAGGCGTTGGCCAGGTCGGTCTTGTCCTGCCAGGCGCCCTGCTCGATCAGCTCGGACAGGCCGGCCCCGTAAGCGCCCGGGCTGGCGCCGAAGACACGATACCGTGCCTGGCGCGCGGCCGCCTCGGCTGTCTGACCATCGGCTTGTAGATCGGCTTGGCGCGCGGCGATGTTCTGGCGCACGGTGTTGGTATTACCCGGCTCGTCGAAATCGGCCAGGGCCTCGACGGCCGCATCGAACAAGCGGATGAGGTTGGCAAAGGCATCGCGGAAGAAGCCCGAGACGCGCAGCGTGACGTCGACCCGCGGCCGGCCGAGCTGGAACGCCGGCAGGATCTCGAAATCCACCACGCGATTCGAGCCGCCCGCCCAGACCGGGCGAATGCCCATGAGCGCGAACGCCTGGGCGATATCGTCGCCGCCGGTGCGCATGGTCGCCGTCCCCCAAACCGATAGCCCCAGTTCACGCGGGTAATCGCCGTGATCCTGAAGATGACGGGCGATGACCGCCTCGGCGGAGCGCTCGCCCAGCGCCCAGGCGGTGCGTGTGGGGATCGCCCGGCTGTCCACGGCATAGAAGTTGCGGCCCGTGGGCAATGTATCGAGCCGGCCGCGCGTGGGCGCCCCGCTCGGGCCCGGCGGTACGAAACGCCCGCTAAGGCCGGCCAGAGTATGACGCAGTTCATCGGCGATGCCGCGTTCCAGCGCGGGTAGCAGCGAGGACCGCACATAGCTCAACAAGGCAGCCGTTTTAGGCAGCGCATCGGCGTCGATCGGCGTATCGGCCAGGACGCTGTCGGCAACGAGGTTGGCGGCCAGTGTTTCCAGACGCGTGCGCGTGTGGTGATCGGTCCGCCAGCCCGCATCGCTAAGCGCTGCCAGACGATCGGGGCGCGGCCCATCCCACGTGACGCCGCTGCATTGCAGCGGGTCGAAATCGCCCAGGCCGAGATCCGCGGCCAGTGCCTGGACGATACTCTGGTCGGCCGCACTGTCCCCCCGCGGCATACGCACGAGCGAGACCAGGGTGTCTGCCAGCACCTGGTGCTCGGGCATTTCACCGAACCGATGCAGGCCGCCACGGATCTGGGCCTCTTTCAGGTCACAGATATAAGTATCGAGCCGGTCGAGAATGACCTGATCACAGCCGTCATCGCCGGCGATCTCCTCGGCGACATGGCTGCGCCGGGCCAGGGCCAGAATCGCGTCGCGTAGATACGCCTCGCGGCGGGTGTCCAGGCCCATCGCCTCGAAGTATTCATCCACCAGGCCTTCCAGCTCGGCGAGATCGCCATAGGTCTCGGCGCGCACGATCGGCGGCGTCATATGGTCGATGATCACGGCCTGGCTGCGGCGTTTGGCCTGGGCGCCCTCGCCCGGGTCATTGACGATGAAGGGATAGAGTTGGGGCATGGCGCCCAGCACGATATCCGGCCAGCATGTCTGCGACAGCGCCACGGATTTGCCGGGCAGCCATTCGAGGCTGCCGTGCTTGCCGACGTTGACGAGCGCATCGATATGATAGACCGCGCGCAGCCAGGCATAGAAGGCCAGATAACCGTGTGGCGGCACCAGATCCGGGTCGTGATAGTTCGCCGCCAGATCGATATCAAAGCCGCGGGCGGGCTGTGGGCCCACGAAGACATTGCCAAAGCGCAGGCCGGCAACCTGGAGCCGGCCGGCCTGATACTTCGGATCGGCCGTGGCCGGGCCCCAGCGTTGAATCACCGCGCGCTGGGCAGCCGCCGGCAGTTCGGCGAACCAGGCCTCGTAATCGGCCAGCGCGATGCTCTGGTGCGTCGGCTTGGCATCGTTGGTGCGCGCGTCGTTGGACAGCGCCGCCAGCAGACGGTCCATCAATGTCTTGGCATCAACGGGCAGTGTGCCGGTGGTATAGCCGGCATCCCGCAGGGCGCCGAGCAGGTTCAGGGTGGCTGCCGGCGTATCCAGGCCCACACCGTTGCCGATTCGCCCGTCGGTACCGGGGTTGTTGGCCAGCACCAGCGCGACACGCTTGTCGGCGTTGTCCGTGGTCTGCAGCCGGGCCCAGGCATGGGCCAGGTCGGCCACGGCGGCCGCGCGTTCGGGCAACAGCGCATGGCGCACCACATCAATCTGGCCCGCCGGGCTGCGATACGC
Source organism: Salinisphaera japonica YTM-1 (assembly GCF_003788585.1). Lineage (GTDB taxonomy): Bacteria > Pseudomonadota > Gammaproteobacteria > Nevskiales > Salinisphaeraceae > Salinisphaera > Salinisphaera japonica. Next base: position 36,318 of record NZ_AYKG01000067.1, read on the forward strand.
CTGGGTCTTGAACCCGATCGCGCGGGTCACGATGCGCCCGTCCAGTTCGGGCAGCACGACATACATGGCCAGATCCCGCGCGCGCAGCCCGGCATCCTGAGCCTGCCAGGCAGCCTGCGTGGTACTGGCCAGGATGAGTTGCAGCACCGGAATATCACGCTCGAACATGGCGCGCCCGGTGCCCGGCTCCGAAGCCGCGGCGGCATTGGTGGCGGCCCGCAGGGCAAAACCGGTGGTGTTCAGTACCACGCTGGCATGGCTGGCCTCGATCACCCCGTTGAGCGCACAGAGACACCCCTGCTCTTTCAAGGAGGCCACGGCGACGGGCACCGGGTTGAGTCCGCGCTCGGTCAACACATCGAGCAGGTCATCGAACACGGCCATGTTGCCGTTCTGCAGATGGCTGCGATACAGCACCACGAGTGCCACCGGGCGTGCCGGGTCACGCGGCCACTTGGCCCGCCAGTCGGCCAGGTCGGCATTCGCGCGGCCCGGGTGATAGATCACGGTTCGTGCCAGGCGCTGTGGCGCGGGCGAGTGCCGGTCATGGCCCAGGCAGTGGCCCGCGACGAAGTTCAGCAGCGCTCGCGCATTGGCGGCCCCGCCCTCGCGCAGATAGCGCCAGACTTGCCGGGCCGTGTCGTGCGATACGGTGCTCGCGGCGAACAGATCATCGTCGGGATAATCCTCGCCGGGCACCAGTATCAGCTGACGGTCGGGGTGTTCGGCGGCCCAGGCCGTGAGTTGCTCCACGCCGTAGGGCCAATAGGCCCGCCCGCCGGTGAGCGCCACGATCACCACGCGCGCATGATCGAGTGTCTTGTCGCGATACAGATCCAGAGCGGCCGGCTTGGCCAGATTGCGCCAGTTGGCCAGGCGCACCGAGGGCATGTCCGCGGGCATCGCATCGAGCGTTTCGGCCAGCAGGCCCAGGATGCCGTCGGCTGCGGCCATGATGACGACATCCCCCGGCGACTGATCGAGATCGATGATGCCCTCATCATCGCTGAAACCACCGGGCTGGGCGGCTAGAAGATGCATTTAATTAAAACTTTGAACGCCACGCTTACAGTCAATGAAAAGAAACGATTATTTTTTATCGTCACGCCGCGTGAAGCGCATCAGATCGTAGGCGATATAAGCGAAAAAACCGCTGATGCTCAAAACAACCATAGAGGCAAGAATTTCCATTATTCATTCTCCAGCCGGTCGATTTCCAGCTTGATTCGGATATGAAGCAATGCGCACATCACGAAAAATCCGATAAACGCCGTTGCTGCACATATGACAAGACCAGGCGACGTGGTGCCAACGCGCGTCATGATCCATCCGCCGAGGCTCAATAAAGTGACCAGGAACACACTCAACCAAAGTTTCAGGTAAGCAATCTCTTCAACGATTTTCTGTTTATTGGACATTGAACCGAGACGATACGAGATGCCTAGTCAGATTATCATGGCAGCGCACAAGGGCTAGTCCGCCAGTTCAGCCGTGGCCAGGCGTGAGCGAATCCGCTCGTGATCCAGATCGTGTCCGATGAAGACCAGGCGTGTCTGGCGGGCCTCGTCGGCCTCCCACAGCCGGTCAAAATAGTGCGCGATTCGCTCACCCACGCCCTGCACGACCTGGCGCATCGGCTTGTCGCCGGCGGCCACGAACCCCTTGGCGCGATAGATGGTCTGCTCGGCGATCAGCTCCTGCATGCCGTTCAAAAGCGCGTCGGCATCCACGCGGCCGAGCGTGACCACGGTGGAGTCGAAATGATCGTGGGCGTGCTCATGGGACTCCCCGGCGGCGTGATGGGCATCGTGATGCGTGGTGATGCTCTCGATACGATCCTCGGTGGCGGCATCCAGGCCGGTCAACACTTCCGGATCGGCCTGGCCGTTTTCCACGAACAATGTTTTCACCCGCGCCGGCAGCCGCTCGCGTAGCCATACCTCGACGGTTTGTCGCTCGTCGTCGGAAAGCTGGTCGGCCTTGGACACGATCGCCAGATCGGCGGCCGAGATCTGGTCGTCCAGCAGCTCTTCCAGCGACGGGTCATGATCCAGCGACTCGTCCGCCTGGCGGGCCGCATCCACCGCGTGGGGGTCATGGGCCCAGGTGCCGGCGGCGATCGCCGGGCCATCGAGCACGGCGATCACCGAATCCACCGTGCAATGCCGCTTGATCTCGGGCCAGTTGAACGCCTGAACCAGCGGCTTGGGCAGGGCCAGGCCGCTGGTTTCGATGACGATATGATCGATAGTGTCGCGTTTTTCGATCAGTTTTTTCATCACCGGCACGAACTCTTCCTCGACCGTGCAACAGATACAGCCGTTGGCCAGCTCGAAGATGCCGTCCTCGGTTTCAGTCGCCTCATCATCACAGGCCAGCGGGCAGCCGCGCAGCAGTTCGGCATCGATATCCATCTCGCCGAACTCGTTCACGACCACAGCGATGCGCTTGTTGGTCGCGTTCTTGATGAGATTGGATAGCAGCGTGGTCTTGCCGCTGCCCAGAAAGCCGGTCACGACCGTGGCGTGGATCTTGTCGAGTTGCATGCAAACGCTCCTAACGGGTCAGATCGATGTGGCGCCGAACAGCTGGGCCACGGCCGGCGGGTTGGCGCCGAAAAACAGATGTAGATAAGTCGCGGTCAAACGCCGATCACGCACGATGGGCTCACCGGGCGCGGGATGACGTGCCCGGCGGCCGTGGGCGATCGGCGTGGGGCCGTCTTCGGTCCGTGTGCGGTGATGGGCATGCCCGCGGATATCGCCCTCGGGCAGAGGCGCGGTCTGCATGCCCTGGCAACCGCCGCGATCGCGCATGATGCCGTGGCCGGAAATCAAGCCCATCATGGCGTGCGTGGTGCCATCCAGTTCGGTCAGATGATCCTGTAGATAGAGCATGCCCCCGCACTCCGCCAGGATCGGTTTGTCATCGGCATGGAAGGCTCGCAAGGCCTCGCGCATTGCGGTATTGGCGGCAAGCGCCGGCCCGTGCAGTTCCGGGTACCCCCCCGGCAGCCAGAGCGCATCGACCGGCGGCAGGCTGGCGTCTGCCAGTGGCGAAAACGCCACGAGTTCGGCGCCCATGGCTTCCAGCAAGCGCTCGTTGGCTTCATAGACGAAGCTGAAGGCCGTATCGCGGGCGATGCCGATCCGCCGGCCTGCCAACCATCGGCCGGGCACGGCCGCCGGATACGCCTGAAACACCACGTCGCGGGCGGCATCCATCAGCGTCGTCGTCGCGATCATCTGGGCGGCGTGCGACAGCGCGGGGTCAAGTGCCGCACCCGGCTCATCCGGGCTGACAAGCCCGAGATGACGATGTGGCAAGGTCAAAGCCTGGTCACGAGACACGTGGCCAAGGAAGCGGATATCGCCCGGCAGGGCCTCGGCGATCAGAGCCGCGTGGCGCTGGCTGCCCACGTTGTTGGCCAACAGCCCGGTCACGGTGAGAGCGGCACGGGCGCCGGCCAGTCCGGCCGCCAGTGCGCCGACGGTCTGGGCCATGCCCTGACAGTCGAAGATCAGGGCAACCGGCAGGCCAAAACGTACAGCGAAATCCGCGCTCGAGGGCTGGCCGTCGTACAGGCCCATCGCGCCTTCAACCAGAATGATATCGGCCCGGCTTGCCGCCTCGAACAGCCGCTGGCCGCAGTAAGCTTCACCCGCCATCCACAGATCGAGCGGCTCGACCGGCTCACCGGCGGCTGCGGCCAGCACCTGTGGATCGAGATAATCCGGGCCGGTCTTGAACACGGCCACGCGCTTGCCTTGACCGCGCAGATGACGCGCCAGGCCGGCAGTGAGCGTTGTCTTGCCTTGGCCCGAAGCCGGGGCTGCGATGAATAGTGCCGGGCAAACCGTCGTGTGCTGGCTCACGACGCGCCAGCCTCGAGATGCGCCAGATCGATATGCCGAGCACCCAGCGTGGCGGCCAGGCCAGCCGCCCGGCCCAGCCGAACCCGCGCGGTCTCGGCATCCACGACGATCATCTCCCACGGCCAGGCAATGTCCTGGATATGATCCCGGCTGCGGCCGTCGGTGACCAGCCAGCTGCGGATCGGCTGTCCCGGCGTCTGGGCCGCATGGCTGGCCAGGTCTCGCTCGGCCTGGGCGAGCGCGGGGCCCAGCGGCGTGCCCCCGCCGGTCTGACAAGCCGCCAATCGATCGCTGATATCCCGCGGTGCGCGCTGTGGCGTGACCAGCCACTCTATACGCGCGCCGCCGAAAACCAGGAGTGCGAAATGACGCCGCGTGCGGTAGGCGGCCGCCGCGATCGCCAGCACGCCGGCCCGTGCCCGGGCCTGGCTGTGCTGGCCCAGCGTCGAAGCCGAGATATCGAGCAGCACACAATCCAGTAGCGACTCGCGCTGCGCGCGGGGCCGATAGACCGCCTCTCGCGGGCGGCCGGGGTCGCGCGCTGTCTGAGACAGGGTCTGAAACCAATCGATACGCGCCCCTCGTGGCCCGGCCATCACCGGGCCTTGCGACGTGCTGTCACGGCCGCGCCGACGCCCGGCCGGTGTGGCCTCAGTGGCCCGGAATGGCGCGCCGGTTCGCACAAGCCGTGTCGTATCCAGAGCGTACGCGCCGGCGGGCTGGACATGGCGCGGGGGCATGTGGCCCCAGTCGCTCCCGGCGTCGTTGCCCGCGGTCGTGTCTGTCGCCGGTGGTGACGGGGGCTCGCGCCCGTGATCGGCAGCGTCACCGGCCCCGCCGTCGTCATTGTCGGCATTGGTCTCGCTGTTGCCGTTGCCATGGCTCGGGCTGGCGCTCGTACGACGATGACAAAGCACAAAATCCGCCACGGCCTCGATATCCTCGCCCTCGACCGTGTCCTTGCCCTGCCAGGCGGCGTGGGCACGCGCGGCGTGGCGCCAGTGCAGATCGGCGCGCACGCCCTCGACGGCTGCCTCGTGGCAGCGCCGGGCGATCTCATCCTTGACCGCGTCCGGGGTCTGTACCGTGCCAAGATGGCCTCGCGCGGTCTCGATTCGAGCGGCCAGCTCGGCCTCGGCGTGTTCACAGCTGGCGACGAACCCCGTGGGATCGGCCTCAAAGGCCAGGCGCTGATCGACGATGGCACGCCGCTCGGTCGGGGAAAGCCTCTCGCCCAGCTCGACACAGAGCCCGAAGCGGTCAGACAGCTGTGGCCTGAGCGCGCCTTCGTCCGGGTTCATCGTGCCGATGAGCACGAATTCGGCGGCATGTGTTCGGCTGATGCCGTCACGCTCGACGTGATGGGTCTTGGAGGCGGCGACATCGAGCAACACATCGACCAGCGCATCGGCCAGCAGATTGACCTCGTCGATATACAGATAACCGCCGTGTGCTCGCCCGATCAGACCCGGTTTGAAGATCACCTCACCGCCATTCAGCGCGCTGGCCAGGTCAAGGGTGCCCACGACCTGCTCTTCCGTGGCGCCCAGCGGAAGCGTGACGAAGCGCCCGGCCGCACGACGGTCGATCGCTGCCAGCCCGCGCGCCAACGTCGACTTCGCCACGCCCCGCGGGCCGGAGATCAGTACACCGGCCAGCCGCGGCTCGACCGCGGCGAGAATCAGCGCCCGCTTTAGCCTGCTTTGGCCGACGACGGCCGTGAACGGCAGCGCGGGAGCGGGTACGGGCGCCGACACGTGATCAGGCACGGGCCGGTTCCGGGCGTGGCGTGTTGATCAGGGCCGGGGCGATCCAGCGCTGCATTGCCCAGCCACACAGCACGCCGAGGATCACCCAGAGCACCAGATTGGTACCGGCCGTAGCCCAGACAAACTGCTGATGCAGGGTGACGAGTGCGGCGTTCGTGCTGCCCGGCTCGGCGCTCGGCAGCGGTGCCCCGTAGAGATACGGCAGAGGCAGCAACAACAAAGCAGCCCATTTCATGCGCCCCGGCACAAAGATCACGGTCCACAGCGAAAAGCCGACGAGCCCGACCGTGGCGATCCACCAGAGCTGGCGTGCCGCCAGATCGGCGGCTGGCGCGCCGGGCAGCTCAGGGGCCAGCCCGAGCGCCGGGGCCACGAATACGACGCCAAAGGCGCCTGCCCCCCAGACCAGCCCGCGCAACGGAGTGGTTGGCCGGCCGTGCAGCACACGGGCCAGGCTCATCGCGACCAGCAGCATCAAGGCGAAGCCGATAGCGACCCCGATACTGGCGACAACGGTGAAAAACATGCGCTGGCCACCGTCGGCGGGTGCCCAGGCGTGGTCATGGTGATGATGACCGGCCGCCGCGTGGTCGGCCACTTCGTATTGCTCGGCGGCCTCGATCAGCGGTGCCGTGGTGACCTGCTCGGCCAGACCCAGCACCACGCCGGCCACCACGCCGATTGCCACGGCGCAGAGGATCAGTCGTCGGAACAGCATATCGATTCCTGTTGTTGATGAAATCGCGCCGCGGATCGCGCCGCGCGTGCCCGGTGTACTACCGGTCAACGCCCATCAATGACAGGGAAAGACAGCCGAGTGGCGCACATCGTGGGCCGCGTTATGGACCGGCATGATGTGTGAAAACCCGACGCCGTAAACGATGAACAGCCCAATCAGTGCGGCCCCGCCCAGTTGCGCCATCTGGCGCGTGGCCGATTGCGCGGGCGTGCTCGGCGCGTGTGTCGTCGTTGCGGTTGTGCTCATGTACTCACCCGTACTGTTGTCGATGTGGCGGGCCGGTCTCCGGACTCACGAGCGATCGTTGCCGATCCGGTTCGTGCCTTCCCACGCTCTTGGCGCAGTGGCGTTACCAACGAACCTTGTCTCGTCTACCGTTGCGGGGGCAGTGATGGCCTGGCACGAAAACGCACGTACCATCTTCCCGATTATCTCTGCGCGGCGAACCGGCAGAGCACCCGATCAGCCGAGTCTAGCAAGGCGCGTCGGCCGGTCAAATCAGGCCTCGGCTCGAGGCCATGTCACGGAGGCGCCATGAGCACGGATCTCTCGTCAATGCGACACCGCACATCCTGGGTGTTGGGGATCGGTCTGCGAGCGCAATGTCCGCCGGATGATCTGATCAGCCTGGTCACTCGAATCACCGCCGATCACGGGCTGGCGATGACGGATCTGGCCGGCATTGCCACCTGGCAGGCCCGTATCAAAGCCCCCGCGATTCACGCGCTGGCTGCGTCTCTGGATTGCTCGATCGTCGGACTGGAACGCCCCGAGCTGGCACGCGTCGGCCCGCGTGTGCTGACCCGCTCGCCGCGCCTGCGGGCCCTGATCGGTATCGATAGCGTGGCCGAGGCGGCCGCACTTGTGCTGGCCGATCGCCTGGCCGGCGGGCAGCCCGGCGCGCTGGCGGGTCCGCGCCGGCAGACCGATCTCGCCACGGCGGCTTTGGCGACCTGCGCAACCGACTGGGCAATCGATAACGTAAACTACCCACTGGATTGATCGTATCGTCTTGCATGCAGGGTGTGACTCTACGACTGACCGGCGGGGATCGAGCGGCGCTTGTGGTCGGTGCCTCGGCCAAGGCAATGGCCGCGGTGGCCACGCTGCGCGGGGCCGGCATGCCGGTTCGGCTGTGTGCGACGCGCAGGCCGCCGGATCCGACCGGTTTGACCGATCATAGCGATGTGGACTGGTGTGCGCGGGCGTTTACCACGGACGATATTCGAGCCGCACGGCTTGTCATTGCCGCCGATGATGAGGCGGCCGTGAACACCCGCGTGCGCGATGCGGCACGTCGCGCCGACAAACTCTTTCTGGATGCCACCACGGGCCTTGGCGACTTTGAGCTTCTGGATACCGGCCACGACGATCAAAAGCGCGATGATCTCTGGCAACACGCCCAGGTGTGTCTCGTCGGTGCGGGCCCCGGCGATCCGGGCCTGCTCACGCTCGACGGGCGCCAGGCGCTGGCCGGCTGTGACGTGGTGCTCTATGACCGGCTGGTCGCCCCGGCCCTGCTGGATTTTGCCCCGGCCGGTGCCACGCGTCGTTTCGTGGGCAAGCAGCGCGACAATCATCACATGCGTCAATCCGCGCTCAATGCCCTGATGATCGAGTTGGCCGGTCAGGGCCAGCGCGTGGTGCGGCTCAAGGGCGGTGATCCGTTCGTGTTCGGGCGTGGCGGCGAGGAGCTCATTGACCTGGCCCGGGCCGGTATCGCCACCCGTGTGATTCCCGGCATCACCGCGGGATCAGGCTGTGCCACCTATGCCGATATCCCGCTGACCCATCGCGGCGTGGCGGCCAGCGTGCAGTTTCTCACGGCCCACGGCCGCGACGGCGAGCTGGATCATGACTGGACCTCGTTGGTGCGCGGTGGCCATACGCTGGTGGTCTACATGGGGGTGATGGCGCTCGAGAACCTGTGCCCGGCCCTGACCCGCCACGGCATGCAACGCGATACGCCGGCCGCGCTCATCGAGCGCGGCACCACGCCTGAACAGCGCGTGCTGACCGGCACGGTGAGCACCCTGCCCGGCATCGCGGCCCGGCACACCGTGACGCCGCCCGCGGTTCTGATCGTGGGGGATGTGGTCAACCTGCGCGGCGTGATCGGCCAGGCCCGCCTGATCGAAAGCGCGGACCAGACAGCGCGCGCGCCGGGCTCGCCCCGCGCCTACGGGATTTGATGCGCCGGGCGGTGATTTGGGCGATCACCCGGGCGATGGCCGGCGCCGGGCATCGATGAAACAGCCCGCGGCACCCACTGGTGATATCAAACGCCTGCGTACGGGGTGGACGACCGGGGCCACGGCCACGGCAGCGGCCGTGGCCTCGGCCTATCGCCTGCTGGCCAACGAGGCGTTGAGTCAAGTGCATCTGTGGCTGCCCAAGAATCGCGAAACCGATCTGGCCGTACACGACCAGCGTGTCTGCGATGACGGCACCACCGTTGAGACCGGGTGTATCAAGGACGCCGGCGATGACCCGGACGCCACCCACGGGGCACGAGTATGGGTGCGAGTCGCCCGTCGGAATGCCCCGGGCGTGATCTTTCATGCCGGAGCCGGTGTGGGCACGGTCACCCGCGACGGCCTGGCCTTGCCCGTCGGCGAGCCGGCGATCAACCCCATGCCGCGCCGGATGATCGTCGAACACCTGGCCCGTGCGGCCACGCATCTGGATTATCACGGCGGGTTCGATGTCACCGTCGGTATCGACGACGGCGCGCGAATCGCCGAAAAGACCATGAACGCACGCCTGGGTATTCTCGGTGGCCTGTCGATACTCGGCACCACCGGCGTGGTGCGCCCGTTTTCCTGTGCGGCCTATATCGCCTCGATTCATCAGGCGATCGATGTCGCCCGAGCCAACGCGGTGCCCCATCTGGCGGCCTGTACCGGCGCCACCAGCGAGCGCGTGGCCCAGGAACTCTTCGCCCTGCCCGACATGGCGCTCATCGAGATGGGCGATTTTGCCGGGGCGGTATTGAAATATCTGCGCCGCCACCCGGTCGAGCGGCTGTCGTTGGTGGGCGGCTTCGGCAAGTTCTCGAAGCTGGCCACCGGCCGGCTGGATCTGCACAGCCGGCGCGGCGGTATCGATTTCGACTGGCTGGCCGGCCTGGCCACCGAGGCCGATACGGCCACCCGAGACGCCATGCGCGTGGCCAACACCAGCCTGGCCGCGCTGGCGATCGCCCGGCACGCCGGTATTCCGCTGGCCGAGCGGGTTGCGGCCGCGGTCTGGCAGGTCGCGGCGCGTTATCTGCCGGCCACGACCGCGCTCGAGATCGTGCTCATCGACAAACCCGGCAACGTGCTGGCCCGCGCCAGCCGCGGCGAAATGCCCGGTTAAACGTCGCTGCCACGGTCCTGATCGGCCCAGCGGTACTGGCTGATATGCGTGGGGTCATACAGCGCGCTTCGCCGCAGCACGCCGTCGTCGTGCTGTCCCAGCACGGGGCCCACGAAGATGATCGCGCTGCGCCGTGCGGGCAATGTCCGTGCGGCCTCTACCAGCTCGGCCAGCGGGGCCCGCACGATCCGTTCGTTGGGCCAGGAGGCTCTTTGAACGATCGCGGCCGGGCAATCCCTGTCGTAATAGCCGCCCAGGTGTTCCACCACATCGGCCACGACCGCCAACGACAGATGAATTGCCAGGGTGGTGCCCGTCGCGGCGAACCGCGCCAGCGTCTCGCCGGCCGGCATGGCCGAGGCACGGCCCTGGGTTCGGGTGATGACCAGTGACTGGCCCAGCTCGGGCACGGTCAGCTCTTGGCCGAGCGCCGCCGCAGCCGCTGAAAACGCCGGCACGCCGGGCGTCAGAATATAGGCGATACCGGCCGCCCGGAGTGCGGCCAGCTGCTCGGCCAGCGCGCTGTAGATCGAAAGATCACCCGAGTGCAGCCGCGCGACATCGTGGCCCTCGCGCGTGGCTCGCGCCATATGGTCGACGATATCGGCAAGCGCCATGCCGGCGGTGTTGATACAGGGCACGCCGGGCGGCACGTGCGCCAGAATCGCTTGCGGAATCAGCGAGCCGGCATACAGACACAGGCCACAGCCGGCCAGCTGATCCCGCCCACGCAGGGTCAATAGATCGGCCGCGCCCGGCCCGGCCCCGATGAAATACACCGTCATTTGACTGCTTCCTCGGCCTGGCTCGACCAGATGACGATCGGCCGCTGGGCCTGCCAGCCGGTGAACGTGCCCAGCGGCGCGCTGCGGGCAATGGCCACGTGGCGCAGCGTACCGCCCCAGCGGGCATGCGCGGCCAGCAGGATCGCCTCGCCCTCGAGCGTCACGCTGGTGGCCACCAGCCGGCCGCGCGGGCCAAGACGGGCCATGCAGGTATCGACAAGCCCCGGCGTGGTCAGCCCGCCGCCGATGAAGATTGCCTCGGGGACTTCGTCCAGATCAGCCACCACCTCGGCAGCCGCACCGGTGCGAAGCCGAAGACGCCCCGCGCCGAGTGCGGCGGCTTTTGATTCGATCGCAGCGGCCCGATCCGCGCGAATCTCGACCGCGGTGGCCTGATTGCGCGCATCGGCCAGCAGCCATTCGATACCGATCGCCCCGGAGCCGGCGCCGATATCCCAGAGTGTTTCGCCGGTCGCGGGGGCCAACAGGCCGATAACGATCGCCCGGATCTCGCGCTTGGTGATCTGGCCGCAATCGGTGAACCAATCCTCGGCGCGGCCGGGTGAGCGCCCAAGCACGCGCGTGGTGGGGGCGGCGACACAGTCCACGCCGACCACGTTGAGATCGGGCGTGTCGCCGGCCGGCCAGGCGTCGGCCCGTGCCGAGGCGCGCGTCTCGTCGGCCCCGCCCAGATGAGACACCACGGTCAGCTGCGAGGCACCAAAGCCGCGCTCGGTAAGCAGCCGGGCCAGCGCGGCCGGCGTGCTGCCATCCCAGGACAGAACGAGCAGGCGTGCCCGATCAGCCAGAGCCGGCACCACGTCGGTCAAGGCCCGGCCATGGACCGAGAGACAATCGACGTATTGCAACGTCCAGCCCAGGCGTGCCGCGGCCAGAGAAAACGCCGACGGCTGGGGCCAGGCCTGTATTTCCGTGGCCGTGACCAGGCGCGACAGGCTGGCCCCGGCGCCGAACCAGAACGGGTCCCCCGTGGCCAGCACAACGACCGGATGGCCGCGATATGCCAGAATCATCGACAGCCCGGCCGTGAACGGCTGGGGCCAGGCCGTGCGGGCACCCACGACCTCGCCCGGCAGCATGGCCAGGTGGCGCTCGCCGCCCACGATCAACTCGGCGTCCAGAAGCGCTTGACGCGCCGGGGCGCCCAGCTCGTGCCAGCCGCCCAGCCCGATGCCGACGATCGACAACCAGGGCGTTTTCGAGCGTGTTTCTATCGCCCCGTTTTCACTGGACACCATGGCCTCCAACGACAAGCCCGTGATCAATCTGCTGGTGCTTGGCGGCACCCTGGAAGCCCGCCGGCTTTGTGATGCACTGGCCGAGCGCAACGATTGCCGAGCCATACTGTCGCTTGCCGGTGCCACGCGCCGGCCCGTGCCGGCGCCGATCGCCACGCGGCGCGGCGGGTTTGGCGGGGTCAATGGGCTCGTGGCGTATCTGCGCACCGAATCGATCGCTCTCGTGATTGATGCCACCCACCCCTTTGCATCCACGATGTCGGCGCACGCCGGCGACGCGGCCCGGATCGTGGGCGTCCCGCTGTGGCGTTTGACGCGCCCGGCCTGGATGGCCGAAACGGGCATGCGCTGGCACTCGGTGCCCGATGCCCGGACCGCGGCCGCCGCACTCGGCGACTATGGCCGGCATGTGTTTCTGACCGTGGGCGCACGCTCGCTGGCCCCGTTTGCCGATGTGGCCGACAAGCATTGGGTGATCCGCAGCATCGAGGCCCCGCCGGCCACCCCGGTCTTCTCGCCGGCGAGCGTCATCCGGGCCCGCCCGCCTTTCACCGAGACCGATGAATATCGTCTTATGCAGGATTACGGCGTGGATGTGCTGGTCACCAAGAACAGCGGCGCGCCGATGCTTGAAACCAAGCTGGCCGCAGCACATGCCCTGAATGTACCGGTCGTGATGATCGAACGCCCGGTGCTGGCCGCGGCCGATCGGGTATTCGACGCGCCGGGTGCGGTGATAACGGCCCTGGACGCGCATCAATAATCGGCCGGATAAACCCGCGGCGTGTATGCCCGGGGCCCGTTGGCGGTCGCGATGACCCGTGTGGTGCTCGCGCCAACGATCACGAGGCTGCGCATATCAGCCTGCGCCGGGACGACGCGGGCCAGATCGGTGATGCACAGATCGGCGTCCGGCCGGCCGATGGCGCTGCCGACGATGACCGGCGTGGATTCTGTTCGGTAGCCGCGAAGGATATCCAGGGCCGCGCCCAGCTGCCAGGGCCGTGCCCGGGAGATCGGGTTATAGAACGCCACGGCGAAATCGCCGGCGCCCACGGCGTGCAGGCGCTGCTCGATCAGTGACCAGGGCTTCAAGTTGTCCGATAACGAGATCACACAGAAATCGTTGCCCAGCGGCGCCCCGGCAGCGGCCGCGACAGCCTGAATGGCCGAAACGCCGGGCGCGATATGGATCGCGACACCGGCCCAGCGCGTGTGATCGGCTCGCTCGAGTGCTTCCCACACGGCCGCGGCCATGCCATAGATGCCGGGATCCCCGCCGGACACCACGGCGACCCGTGCCCCATCGGCGGCCAGATCCAGCGCGTGGGCTGCGCGCTGTAACTCGTAGCGGTTATCCGAGGCATGCACACGCTGGGTTGCACCGGCCAGGCGAGCGACATACGGGCCATAGCCCACGAGATCCGTGGCGCGGGCCGCCAGCGCGGATGTTTCCGGCGTCAGCCAGTCGCTCGTGCCCGGCCCGGTGCCGATCACGGCCAACCAGGCGTCGTCGTCGTGCGCCGCGCTCATACCCGCCGCCCCGTGCCCGGCATTAGAATCATCGAGAAATACGGGGCCTTGTCGACCGGGGCGTCGGCCAGGCGCATGACCCGCTCGGCGCCCTGGCTGGCCCGCTCGACGTACCAGGCCCGGTCGAGGGCATCGAGGGCTGTAAGTGCGGCACGAATACGCCCCAGATTGCGCCCGACCTTCATCACCACCGCGGCCTGGGCGCTCGCAAGCGCTTGATGCAGTTCGGCATCCGGCAATGTACCGGGAATCACCGAGAGGACGTCGTCGCGCATGGTGATGGGCCGCGGCAACAGCGCCGCCCCGGCCAGCATTGCCGGCACGCCGGGAATTACCTCGCAGGGCAGACGCTCGCGCAGCCGGAGAAACAGGTGCATGAACGAGCCGTAGAAGAACGGATCCCCTTCGGAAAGCACGGCCACCGAGCGCCCGGCCGTGACGTGCGCGGCCACGGCCTCGGCCGAGTGATCGAAAAAGGCCTCGATACAGTCGCAATAGGCCGCGGTGTCATGCGCCAGTTCGGTCGTTACGGGATAGGCCATGGGCAGCATGACGTGATCCGCGCGCAGATACGGCTGCATGGTGGCCAGCGCGTTGCCCCGCCCGGCGTGTTTACAGAAATAAGCCACGACGGGTGCCGTCTCGAGTGCGCGTAGCGCCTTGACGGTGACCAGTTCAGGATCGCCCGGGCCGGTGCCCACGCCGTACAAGATGGCCGATGATGTCGGATGCGATATGGGCTGGCTCACAGGCTGTCACTTGCCAGGGCGTTGAGCGCTGAGGCGGTGATGGCGCTGCCGCCACGCCGGCCGAACACGCTCAGCCACTCAAGGCCGTGGGTATTGGCCGCCAGTGCCTGCTTGCTTTCGATGGCGCCGACGAAGCCGACCGGTATGCCCACGATCGCGGCCGGACGCGGCGCACCGGCGGCAATCAGATCCAGCAGATGAAAAAGTGCTGTCGGCGCGTTACCGATGGCCACGACCGCGCCGGCCATGCGATCCCCCCACAGCTCGAGCGCCGCCGCCGAGCGGGTGTTGCCGATACGCTGGGCAAGCGCTGGCGTGGCCGGATCTCGCAGGGTGCAGATGACTTCGTTATCGGCCGGCAGACGCTTGCGGGTGACCCCGCGGGCCAGCATTTCGCTATCCACGAGAATCGGCGCCCCGGCCCGCAGTGCCTGGCGGGCGGCCTGGCCGACGTGCTCGGAGTAGCCGATATCCGCGGCCAGATCGATCTGGCCACAGCCATGAATCATGCGCACGGCAACATCCTGCAGATCAGCCGGGAAACGCGCCAGATCGGCCTCGGCCTGGATGATGGCAAAAGAGCGCTCATAGATGGCGCGGCCGTCGCGGATATAGTCGTGTGGCATCACGGGATCGGTCACCGGTATCAGACTCTCTTTTCGTTGAAATCAGCGCTCGCCGGCCTGGCCGGCGCGTCGGGTCAGCGCGTGGCCGGCCTCGGCCAGCGTAAGGCCGGTTGCCTGCGGCGCGTCACCGGGCGCCCCGCCACGGATCAGATCATAGCGCCCGTCGCGCCCGACAAGCGTGGCGCTACTGGCCGCCCGCCGGGCACAGCCCTTGGCACACCCCGAAACATGCAGGCCGCGACGAGCCATCTCCGGGGCCCGGGCGGCCAGCGCCAGTGCATCGGCGCGGGTATCGGTACTGGCCCAGCGACAGCCGACCTGGCCGATACATGCGCTCAAGCCGTTTCTGGGATCGGCATCATCATCGATTGCCTCGTGTTGATACAAGCGCTGGCGCGCAAGCCACGCTTGTTTGGGCAGCACCAGACGTCGATCCGGCAACAGGCCGATCGACCCGTTGTCGATGATTTCGGCCAGTACTGCCAGGGCCTTGATCGACAGCACGCCAAAGACGAAACGAACCCGCCAGCCCAGCGCGGCATCATACCCCAGCCCGGCCAGGGGCTCGGCGGCCGGGACAGGCGCGCCCACCGGCGTGTGCCCGGCCAGAAAATTCTGGAGCATCGTGCGGGGCAGGCCGCGCAGGCGTTCCGGGGTTGTATCCATCAATCGTTTTTTGATGATGCGGGCAGCGACATCCGCCACCGTATCAGCGCCGAGTTCGACGACCGGCGCGGCATCAAACCGCCCGCCGGCCAGGCCCAGCCGCCATCGCCCGTTGCCGATCGCATCCAGGCGTATATCGGCCGAGAGCGCGGGTGCGGCCAGCGGCCCGCCGCCGTCGATAACAATCAAGAACTTGTCGGCCAGGCGCTCAATACCGTCAACATGGGCCAGGCGATCACGCAGTGATTCATCCAGGCGATGCGCGCCGCGCTCGTCGCGGCGATCAGCCAGCACGAGCACGTCCGGCATATCGGCGGCCGGGCCACGCTCCAGCAGACCGGCCCGGCCGAGTTCGGCGATCGCGGCCTCGGGCTTGGCCACGCCGCGCAGCTCGAGCTTGGCCCGCCGGGTCACCATCACCCCGTTGGCGGCATGCCGACGGACAATCGGCACCAGCGCAGCCAGCTGCCCGGCCCTGATACGATTGTCGGGCAGGCGCAGACGGATCAACGCCCCATCGGCGGCCCACATGGGGCGTGCCCCCCGGGGGCACCAGCCGCGGACCGGCGAGCGTTCGTCAAGCGCGTTGGGAGGATGCGGCTTTGTCATCACAAGGACGCGGCGTACCGGGCTCGGGAAAGCGGCAAGCCTTACAAAGGCGCCTGCAAGTTGCAACGGCTAGGTTTCGATTCAACAGCGTGTTGTTATGTCCGAGACACCGCACACCCGCGATTTCGCGCGCGAGGAAATACAGGCGATCTATCGCGTGATCGCCGAACGCCGCGATATGCGTCATTTTACCGATCGCCCGGTTGATACCGATGTTCTCAAGCGTCTATTGGCCGCTGCCCACCAGGCACCGAGCGTGGGTTACATGCAGCCCTGGCGCTTCATTCGTGTCTGTGACAGCACCAAGCGCGCGGCACTCAAGCAAGCGGTCGAGGCTGAACGCCAACGTACGGCCGAAGCACTTGGTGAGCGCGGCGATGCCTTCATGCGCTTGAAGGTCGAGGGGCTGGATCAGTGCGCCGAGGTGTTCATCGTGGCGCTGGCCGACGGGCGTGAGCGACACGTCTTCGGCCGACGGACCATGCCCGAGATGGATCTGGCATCCGCAGCCTGTGCGATCCAGAATCTATGGCTGGCCGCGCGCGCCGAGGGCCTGGGCATGGGCTGGGTTTCGATGTTCGAGCCGGCCGCGATCGCGCATCTATTCGATATGCCGCGCGATGCCCGCCCGATCGCGATCCTGTGCCTGGGCCATGTTCCGGCGTTCTATGACCGGCCGATGCTGGCCGAGGCCGGCTGGGCCGACCGCGTGGCCCTGGATTCATTGATCGGTGTGGACGCCTGGCCCACGGATCATTCAGGGCTGTCCGGCCCCGACTCCTCGGACACGGCCGAGCAGTCGTGGTGGGATATACCGTCGAAATAGATCGAGGTCATGCCGTTTTCGCTCACGATCTCGTCGTTATGCGCATCGACATAGCGGGTGGCATCCGCGGTCAGGCTCTTTGCGACATGCAAACTGATCTGACGCTTGCCCAGCCGTACCACGGCGCCCTTGGCATCATGTGACAGCTGGAACTGGAACCCGTCACTACAGCGGTAAGTGACGAACGGGCCTTCCGGGGCCACGCGATACGGCATCAGCGTGAGTCGTGTTGTCTTGTCCTTGGAAAAGACATCCACGGCGACCGGCGCATTCGTTTGCCAGATGATCTCGCTGTCGTCGTCCAGTAACTGAGCGCTCAGGCCGTACTCGTTGGCCGTGTCCAGTAGTGCTGATCCGACGCGCATGGTGAAGCCGGTCGGCAGGCGTTGGATGCCGTGGACCGTGCGCTCGGCCACGATCTGATCCTGGCCGGACGCGGCCGAATGCTCGACCAGACTGATACGCGCGCTGGTCTGCTCGTCAAGATGCGGGGCCTCGGCCTTGGCTTCGAGCTGGCCGGTCAGCTTGATCTGTTCGGGCGTGTCCGAGCCGCAGCCGGCCAGGCTCAACCCGAGCAGGAGTACGCTCAGACCGCCGGCCAGAAAGCGTCGTTGTCGTTGTGTCGTGTCGTGTTGGGTCGTACGAAACATCAACGGGCCCTATAGCTTGGAAATAGAAAACGCCAGAATCTGGCTGAGCTGGCACAGAGGCCGCTCGGTTTCCTCGTGCCAATCGAGAAAACGCGCCTGGGCCGCGGCCATGCCGGCCTTGGTATGCAGCTTGTCGTCGGCCACGCCCCAGTAGGTCATCGCCTGCTTGACCCAATCGGTCAGCAGAAACGTGTCCTTGCCGATCATGCGCAGGAAACGCGGCCCCGACTGGCCGCCGAGCTGCACGAAGCGAGCCTTGAGTTCCAGCCAGAGATCGATCGTTTCATCGACCTCCCAATCTGCCAGCCAGACACCGAACGTGCCGAATTCGTCGATGAGTGTCTGCATGACGATCGCATTCTCGCGCACGGCGTTCAGCTTCTTGCGGTGGCGAATGAGCGTTTCATCCGTGGCCAGGCGTTTGAGATCGTCATCAGTAAACGCGGCCACGCGGGCCGGTTCGAACTCGTCGAAGGCGATTTCGAAGGCCGGCCAGCGGGCATCCACGAGACGATGCGTGAGCCCGGCGCGAAAGATTCGCCGACACATGACCGAGAGATATCGATCGTTGCCGATCATGGCCAGCGACTCGGGCGGCTCGGGTCTGACCAGCCGGGCCTCAAGGGCCTCGGCAGAGCCTGACAGAGCCGCCGCCGCGGCCTCGATCTCGGCGAATACGCCCATGGCATCGGTCATCTCTTGAGTGAGGCGCCATTCTAACCTGTCGCAAACATCGATTCGTTCGCGGACTTGCCATGAAAAAGCCCGGCGCGAAGGCCGGGCTTACTTGTCTAGCAGGTGCGAGCCGGGATCTAGGGCGTGTCGTCGTGAGATATGCCGTCGCATTGCCCGCGCCGGGCGTGTCAGGCAAGGCGCGAGCCGCCGAGCGTGGCGTGCCACGGTCAAGGCTTGCAACGCGGCATGGCGCGTCCGGCGCGGGCAACCCGGAGGGCCGGCGGCCAAGCCCCGGCAATCCTGCGTTATCGCTCCTTTACGTGGAATAACCACGCTGCACTCGCGATGCCTTGTCTTGCCGCGGCTTGGCCGCCGGTGCGCCGCCCTATCTCATGACGACACGCCCTAGTTACCGGCCTGCTCCGGCCCGTCGGGCAGGCTGGAGTCACCGGGGGCCACACGATTCAAATGCAGAAAATGCAGATGCGACTCGTACTGGTCAAGGATATCGTCGATGACCTGGCCCTTGGAGTAGTTCATCAGGTCATACCCCTGTGTCCCCTCGGTCAGAAAGACCTCAAGCCGGTAATAATACGAGCTGGCCTGCGAGGCCCGGATCGCGAACGTCGGCGTCTGGAACTTGCGCGGCCAGACCTGATAATTGAAATCCTGCTCATCACCCAGCGAGATATGCAGCCCGGCATGGCGCTCATCGCCCTCGCCCTGGGTGAAGACATCGATCGTCATGCCCTGTTCACGCAGCTCGGCGGCCACATCCTCCATGCCCGGGCGCACGGCCGAATCCATATAGCGCATGACGTTGCGATAGCTGGGAAAGCTCATCGCCCGCGAGACACGCCGTGTCCAGCTGACCGAATCGCGTCCGCCGGTTCGACCCGACAGATGGCCGGGCAGGCTGACGCGCTGGCTGTCGAACTTGAACGCCTCCATGCGCAAGCCTTTCCACAGCCCCGCGATCATGAAAAAGAGCACGATCGAGAACGGCAGGCCTGTAACTACGACCGCGCTCTGAAGCGCTGTCAGCCCGCTGGTGCCCGAGCCGGCCAGAAGCAACGACAGGGTGAGCACACCAATGATGACCGCCCAGAGGATACGCATCCAGACCGGCGCATCGCTGTTCACGTTCTTCAGATGCGAGGTGAAGTTGGACAATACCAGCGCGCCGGAGTCGCCCGAGGTGACGAAGAACACAATGCCCAGCACGGTGACGGCGATGGTCGAGATGATCGGCATCGGCAGTTGGGCAAGGAACAGATAGATGCCCGATGGCGGGTTGTTCATCACCGCTTCGCCGAACTCGGCGTTGCCGCTCATGACCATGTCGAGCGCCGAGTTACCCAGCAACGACATCCAAATCATCATGAACGCGATGGGCAGCGTCATCGTGCCGGCCACGAATTCAGCGATCGTGCGCCCGCGCGAAATACGTGCCAGAAACAGACCGACAAACGGGCCCCAGGCAATCCACCAGGCCCAGAAGAACAGCGTCCAGCCGTCGAGCCAGCCCTGGGCGGATTCGCCCTGGAACGAATAGGTGTCGGTCGACAGACTCAGGAAATTGGTCAGATAGTCGCCGATGTTGGTCACCAGCGTGTTCAGCAAGAACAAGGTGTTACCGGCAATCAGCACGAAGACCAGCAGCGCGACGGCCAACAGGATATTGAACTCGGATAGTCGACGAATGCCTTTTTCGACGCCGGTGACCGCCGAGATCGTGGCGAAGCCGACGATAGCCACGACCAGAAGCACCTGTGTCCAGATGTTGGCCTCGATGCCGAACATGTACTCCAGCCCGAAATTGAGCTGGACGATGCCGATGCCCAGTGCCGCGGCGATCCCGAACACCGTGGCGACCACGGCCGCGATATCGACCGTATGGCCGATCCAGCCGTGAATACGCTGGCCGAACAGCGGGTACAGCGCGCTGCGGATCGTCAGCGGCAGGTCATAACGATAGGAAAAGAACGCCAACGACATGCCGACCAGCGAATAGATCGCCCAGCCGGAAATGCCCCAGTGCAGAAACGTCAGCTCCATGGCGTGACGCGCGGCCATCACATCGTCAACCGGCCGGTCGGGGGCGTTGTTGTATTGCATGATCGGTTCGGCGATGCCAAAAAAGATCACACCGATACCGATACCGGCCGAGAACAACATCGCCGACCACGAGAACAGATTGAACTCCGGTCGGGACTGCTCCGGCCCGAGCCGTATCTTGCCGAAACGCGACAGGGCCACGTAGAGCACGAAGACCAGATAGATCAGAACGGTCAGGAAGTAATACCAGCCAAACGTGCTGGATATCCAGCCCTGAACCAGTGAGATGACCGATTGAGCCTGGCTGGTGAACAGGATCGTCCATAACGAGAAAAAGACGATCGTAACCGCGGACCCGTAGAAGACGATCGGATTCAGGCGATCCTTCGTCGGCTTCTTGCTGTCTTCGTTGATCTGATTGTTGCTCTGGCTCATGAAACCTCATTCGGGTCCGACAAGAGAGCAGATAACCATCGGCGTGATGTCGATCGAGCGCGCACGGCACTTAGCGGCCGGTGATAAAGCGTTTCGATGAATCAAGCACGTTCAGGTCCACCTGCCCCAACGTGCGCGAATTTCGCATCGCACGGGCGCCAGGCAGATCGCGCAGGTCGCGACGCCATTGGCCTGGATTGCGCGAAAGCTTGCCGGTACGCCGGCCTAGTTGCAACTCACCGGGTTTGTCGGCGCGCTTGCACCACACCGAGTCAGGCGTGCTCGGCGATCGCGTCGAGAAAAGCCTTGCCATAGGCTTCGCGTTTTTTCTCGCCCACGCCCGGGACCTCGGCGAAGGCGGCCATATCCGTTGGCCGCGCCGCCAGCATGTGGCGCAGCGTGGCGTCGTGGAAAATCACGTACGGCGGGACATCGGCCTCGCGGGCGAGCTCGGTGCGAACCGCCCGCAGTGCTTCCCAGAGCGGCTCGTCCTCGATCTCGATTGGTGGCAGCTCTTTTTTCACACGCGGCGTGCGGCTTTTCTTGGCCTTGCGATCGATGCGTAGTTCCAGGGTCTCTTCGCCGCGCAGCAATTCGCGACATGAGCCGTCCAGCTGTAGCCCGCCATAGGCATGCTCGACGCGCACATAGCCCAGCGCCACGAGCTGGCGCAGGATCGAGCGCCAGCTCTTGGCCGCCATCTCCTCGCCCAGGCCGGCGGTCGATAACGCATTATGGCCGAGTGATTCGGCCCGCTCGCTATGTACGCCGCGCAGATGATCCACGATATAACCGGTGCCAAAGCGCTGGCCCGTGCGATAGATCGCCGACAGAGCGATGCGGGCATAGCGTGTGGCGTTATAGGTTTCGGGCGGGTTCAGGCAGGTATCACAGTTGCCACAGGCGGCCTCGCGCTGTTCGCCGAAATAAGCCAGCAGATGAATACGGCGACAGGTGGCCAGTTCGCAGAACGCCAGGATGGCATCGAGCTTGGCATGCTCGACCCGCTTGCGCTCGGCCGGGGCATTGCCCTGCTCGATCATGCGCCGCCGCTGTACGGCGTCCCCCAGGCCATAGAGCATCCAGGCCGTGGCGGGCTCGCCGTCACGCCCGGCACGGCCGGTCTCCTGGTAGTAGGCCTCCATGCTCGAGGGCAGATCCAGATGTGCCACGAAGCGTACGTCCGGCTTGTCGATGCCCATGCCAAAGGCCACCGTGGCGACCATGATCACGCCTTCCTCGCGCAGAAACCGTGCCTGATTGTGGGCGCGTAGCGCCGGCGACAGTCCCGCGTGATACGGCAGAGCCTCGCGCCCGGTGTTGGACAGCCAGTCGGCTGTTTCCTCGACCTTCTTGCGCGACAGGCAATACACGATGCCGGCATCGCGGGCATGCTCGCGATCGATGAAATCCTGGAGCTGTTGCTTGGCACTGCCCCGCTCGGCCACCCGGTACTGGATGTTCGGCCGGTCGAAGCTGTGCACATAGTGCGCGGCCTGGGCCAGGCCGAGCTGCTCGATGATCTCTTCCCGGGTGCGTAGATCCGCGGTCGCGGTCAGTGCGATACGCGGCACGTCGGGAAAGGTTTCGGCCAGGCGCGCCAGCCCGCGGTATTCGGGTCGGAAATCGTGGCCCCACTGCGAGACACAGTGTGCCTCGTCGATGGCGAACAACGACACCGGGCTATTGGCAAGGCGTGCGAGCATCCGCGGCTGGAGCAGGCGCTCGGGGGCGACATAAACCAGATCGATCGTGCCGTTGACCAGCTCGGCCTCGATACGCTGCTGCTCGTCGAGCGCCAGCGTGGAGTTCAGATAAGCAGCACTTACCCCAAGCTCGCGAAGCGCTGCCACCTGATCCGACATGAGTGCGATCAAGGGCGAAACCACGATCGCGACACCATCGCGCACCAGTGCCGGAATCTGATAGCACAGGGATTTGCCGCCCCCAGTCGGCATGAGAACCAGCGCATCGCCGCCGTCGATGACGTGATCGACGATCTCGGCCTGCTGACCCCGAAACGACGGGTAGCCAAAGACCGATTGCAGTACCGATAGCGCCTGACTCATGGCTTATCCGCCGGCAAGCGCGCCGGCCGCTCCGGCCAGCGGTATCACATAAAACAACACGGCAAAGACATGCAGGCCGCCCCCGGCGATCACGAACAGATGCCAGATGGCGTGGTTGTACGGCAGGCGGTTCCAGGCATAGAACGCCACGCCGCCGGTATAGCACAGCCCGCCCGCCACGATCAGCGCCACGCCGCCAGGGGCTACGCTGGCCAGCATGGGTTTGATGACCAGCACCGCGGTCCACCCCATCGCCACATAGAAGGCCGTGGACAGATAAGGCACATCATTGAGCCGCGTGCTCTTGATGAGCACGCCGAACAGGGCCAACGCCCAGATCAGAGCGAGCAGGCTCCAGCCCCACGGCCCCCGCAGATTGACCAGCGTGAACGGGGTATAGGTACCGGCGATCAGAAAATAGATCGCCAGATGATCGATGATGCGCAGCACCTGTTTCGCCCGCGGCGGCGCGATCGCGTGATAAAGCGTGGACGACAGATGCGAAAAAATGAGGCTGGTACCAAAGACCGATACACCGACGATATGCCAGACATTGCCCTCGAGCGCGGCAAACACCGTCATCACCACCAGGCCGGCGATCGCCAGTGCCGTGCCGATCGCAGAAGTCAGCGCGTTGGCGATCTCCTCGCCCAGGGTATAGCCGCTGCTGTTGACCGGCGGCACGGTCTCGCTCGTTTGCATGCCGCGTATTCTGCCACGCCGATCCGCCCTGTCGCGCAAGACCGTGGACGTGCCTGTCTGGTTTATCGCTTCGTTGGTTAAAAGACAATCCGCAGATGACGCCGATTACGCGGATGGCGGATTGGATACGCGGCGGTCTTCGTCATCGAGGCGACACGATTCTCGATGGTATTCACTTGCGATTTAGCAGGCAGAAACCGTTAGGGCCTGTTGCCGTTTCATACGAGCGCCGCGTTGGAGACCGCAAATCGTGTCCTGCAAGGCGCGAGTCGCCGCATCGTGGCGCGCCACGATCAAGACTCGCACCGCCGCAGGGCGCGATTTGCGGCCCAACCCTTCGGGACAAGCGCTGTTTTACGGCAATACAGCGTTCTAGCCCACTAGCGCAGAATGACTGCGCGGCGTGGGCTACGTCTCGTCTTGCCGCAAAACAGCGCTTGGCGCGGGCTCGCATGAAACGGCAACAGGCCCTAGGCCGGCTTGTTTTCAGCTGGGGTTGGCAGCGGTTTGCTAACCTTTCACCAAGACTAAACAGGGCGCAGTCATGACGAAAACAACCAAAACCTGGCTCGGCGTGGCGTCCAGCGTATTGCTGGCCGGCTGTTCGGTGTTCGGTTATCGCGGCGGCACGGAGACGCCGGATTACACGGTCGTTGATCAGGTCAGCGATATCGAGATCCGTGAATACGCCCCGCGACTGGCCGCCGATACGGTGGTTCAGGCGGCCACGGTCGAGAAATCCCGTGACCAGGGGTTCAAGCGCTTGGCCGGTTATATCTTCGGTGACAATCAGGCCAGCGAAGAGATCGCCATGACCGCGCCCGTGGCGCAGTCTTCGGAAAAGATCGAGATGACCGCTCCCGTGGCTCAGACGGCCACCGACCGCGGCTGGCGAATCCGGTTCTTTCTGCCCAGCCGGCTGAAGATGGCCACGGCCCCCAAGCCCACCAGCGATGCGGTCACGCTGCATGAAGTGCCGGGCGAAACCTATGCCGTATCGCGTTTTTCGGGCAGCCGGAGCGATGACGCGGTCAATACGCATATCGCCCAGCTGACACAGGCGCTGGCCGACAGCCGTTGGGAGACGGCCGGCCAGCCGATCGCCTGGTTCTACGATCCACCGTGGACATTGTCGTTTTTGCGGCGTAACGAAGTGGCCGTGCCGGTTGAACAGAAAGAGGGCGGGGCATGATCAAGCATCTCGTGATCGACCAGGCCCGGCGTTGGCTGTCGGACCCGCACAATCGTGACCGGCTCAAGGAAGCCGGCCGCTCGGCCTGGCAGGCCTACCGGGACAGCCGAGATCGGCGCGAGCAGGGTGATGATGCCGACAAAGCGCCGGCTGCCAACCGCGGTCAGTCAGCGCCCCGTGCCGGGCGCAGCCGTAACCGCAGCCGCAACGACGACAAGACCGATTGACCGGCGAGGCGCATCAGGCCGGCGCAGCCGGGGCCCGGCGCGGGTAGCGAACAATCTGCCCGCCTCGGGCCGGGGCGAAGGCCACGCCGCGGGAATACGAGCCTTCACCTTTCTCCGTTGTGGGTTCCAGCCGATGCTCGGCCAGAAGCGTTTTCAAGACCACCTGTAGCTCCATGTGTGCGAACGCAGCCCCGATACAGCGACGCACGCCGCCGCCAAACGGAATCAGCTGATACGGGTCGGGCCGCACGCCAACGAAACGATCCGGGTTGAAGCGCATCGGCTCGGGAAACAGCTCGGCGTCGGTCTGCACGAGATCGATCGCGATCATGATGTGCATGCCCTTGGGCGCCCGCCAGGACCCAACGGTGTAGGAATCGGCCAGCACCTTGCGAAATGTGAACGCGATGACCGGGCGCGTGCGCTGGACCTCGTTGATGAAGGCATCCAGTAGATCGGTCTCGCCGGCGTCCAGGCTGGCCACCAGGCGATCCATGAATTCAGGGTGCCGTCGCAGGCGCTCGACCGCCCAGGCCAGCGTGGTGGCCGTGGTTTCGTGGCCGGCGGTGAGCAGGGTGACCAGCTCGTCGGCGATCTCACGATCGCTCATCGGTGCGCCGTCGTCGTAGCGTGCGCCCAGCAGCATGGACAGGATATCGCTGCGGTGCTCGTAGGCCCCGTCGGCACGGGCATTCTCGATCAGCCGGTTGACGATGGCATCGTACTCGGCGCGCATGCGATTGAAGCGGCCCCAGGGCGCATAGCCGAACAGGTCGAACCGCGGGATCGGCGTAGCCGCCAGGATCGAGCCCAGGTTGACCAACCGCGGTAGCAACTCGCGCAGGGCATCCAGATCCCGGCCCTCGGCACCGAATACGGTGCGCAGGATGATCCGCAGCGTGATGTCGTTCATGGCCGGCAGACTGGCCACGGATTCGCCCTCGGGCCAGTGGGCCATCCCGGCCCGGGCTTCCTTGGCCATTAGTTCGCGATATTCGGCCAGACGGTTCCCATGAAAAGCCGGCGTCAGCAGCTTGCGCTGTGCGCGATGCGGATCGCCCGAAAGCGCGAACAACGAGCCACGGCCCATCACCCGGCCGAGATTGGGCTCCATGTTGCCAAGCGCTGCCGGATCGGCCTTGAACAGGGTTCGGATCTTGTCCGGATCACTGATCACCAGTGTCTTGCCAAACAAAGGCAGTTTGAGCGTGAAATCACGCCCGTACTGGCGACGCCGATCGGCCAGCGACAGCGAGCGGCTTCGATCCATGGCCCCGATCAGCATGCGCAACAGAAACGGCGCCCAGGGGCCGCTGGGCAGCATGGCCGAATGGCCGGGCATATGTTGGGTATCGGTCTGGGGTTGTGTCACGGCGTGTCCTCCAAGCGTTCGATTCGACGCTACGCCGCCCGCTGACACAAATCAATCATTGGTTGATGTAAAGGTAACAGTGGCCACGCCGAACACCGGCGTTGAGCCATCACGCCGCCGCGCGTAATCTCGCGGCCCTTGTTCTCATTTTCCAAGCATTGTCGTGGCATTGAACGACACACAACGAGCGGCATTTCGGGCGCTGGCTGGCGATATCGACGGTATCGATACCTCGGTCTATGCGCGCTTCGCGGCCGATCCGGCCGAGCCCGTGATCGGCCTGGGCCGGGCTGATGCGCGTATCGGCTTCTTTGGCCGTGACCCGGGCCGCGACGAAGTGCGCTACGGCGAGCCGTTCATCGGCGCGGGCGGGCAGTTGGTACGCAAGACGCTCTATCGCACGCTATACGGGGGCGAGTTGCCGGATTTCGAAACCTCGCGATCCATCGGCGGCGATTTCTTCTGGGTCAACACGGTGCCCTACAAGCCGGCCGGCAACAAAGCCTGGTCGATGAAGATCAAGCGGCGGTTTCATCCGTTGATGCGCGCCCTGCTCATCGATGCCTGGCAGGGGCGCGATCTGATCACACTGGGCCGCGAGGCGTTTCTGTGGTTCGGTATCGACCGCCCCAAGGCCGAGCGCGACGCCATCGAGGCGTTCTGGCAAAGCGAGACCCGATTCTCTGATGCCCTCACGGTCTGGCTGGCCGACGACGACGGGCGCGACGTGGCTTTTCGTCTGCACCCGTTACCCCACCCGTCGCCGCTGAATGCGACCTGGTACAAGCGTTTTCCTGACTTGCTGGCCGCTCGGCTGGCCGCACTCGACGTGCGGCTGGGTCATCTGACGGTTTAGCCGGGCACGGCATGCCGGCGGACGTGCAGCGCGCCGTGGGCGTCCTGTTCGGCCGAAAGATGGGTGTAGTCCGTGATCTGTTCGTAATCCGCGGCTGCGGCTAGCGGCGCCGGATGGCCGGCGGTGACGACCAACAGGCTCGCGCCGCTAGCCTCGGCGGCGACGATACCGGCCTCGGCGTCTTCAAAGATCAAGCAGGACTCGACCGGCACCCCGAGTGCGGCCGCACCTTTATGAAACGGCTCGGGCGAGGGCTTGCCTTCGGCAACATCATCACCGGCGATCAGCGTGGCCGGCATGGGCAGACCGGCCGCGGCGATCCGGGCCTGGGCCAGGCGGCGCGGGGCCGATGTCACGATCGCCCAGCGATCAGCCGGCAGGCTGGCCAGAAACGCCGGCGCGCCGGCGATCGGTTCGATACCGGCGACATCGTGAATCTCGGCCTCCATGATCGCCGCGGCTTCGGCCTCGATATCGATTCCGGTCACGCCGGAATCGCGCACCGTGTCGATCCCGCGCTTGCCGTGAATCGTGGGCAGAAACTCGGCCGGATCGAGCCCGTGCGCCAATGCCCAGCGATGCCAGACGCGCTCGGCGGCCGCGATCGAGGTCAACACCGTGCCGTCCATATCGAACAGAAAGACACCGTGGCCGGCAGAAGAATAAACACGAGACATCGAACACGTCGCCTGTAGACAAGAGCAGAGCGGCAAGCCTACAGACTGTGGCAGGTTGCTGAAATCCGCCGGGCCGGGCGTGGTTGTTTTTGCCCGCGTCACGCCCTAGATTTCAGCTTATATACCCGAAACAAGAGTTCTCATGCCCCGGCCATTCGACCCAGACGACGACAAGACCAAGCGCGAGCATTCCCAGGACGACGATGGCGATCGTCCGACGCGTGGCAGCCAGAAAGAGAAGAACGACAACGGCTACAGCGAGAAAGACGAAGACGACGACACGCCGAAAGTCTGAACGGCTTACAAGCCGTTTGTGGCCGGGTCGTAGGCCACGGCCCGCCAGCCGTCGGCGACGCCGCGCAGTTGTATGGTGCGGGTCACGCCGCGGCTGTTATCGGGCGTGACGAGATCATAACGGATCTTCATCGTGTAATCGCCGTTGTCCAAGCGCTGTGCGTCCAGCACTTCAAGATGCTGGACGTGAAGTGTGCCTGGATCAGGGGCGCCGAATGCGCGCAACATCTTGACGGCCGAGTCCCCGCCCAGCCGATCGGCCAGCGCGTCGATATCCGACAGGCCGGCGCGTACCTGCTGCTGCACCGCCCGGGTGATCGTGGCGTCGTCGGGCCGCTGGCTACAGCCGGCAAGGACAACAGCAACCAGTAGAACAATCGAAAACAATCGGGCCATGGCAACGGGTTGGCGCAGAATATCGGTGACTGACCCTAGCCGCTCCGGCGTGCTTGCTGGCTGAACAAGCCACAGGCGCTACACTCGGGCGATGACTATTCGTGCCCTCTGCCTGTTCATCCTTGTTGCGACGACGTGTCTGGCCGGCTGTGCCGGCGGGCTCGAAAACCGTCGTGAAGCGGCCTACGACCACTATTGGCGCTGTGTGAGCCAGGCCGTGCAGCCCTATGTGCTGGGCTCGCCTCTGCCGGCCCGGCAGAGCGTGTTGGCGGCACAAGCCTCGTGCAGCACGGCCTATACGCAATTCGAGGACGCGCAGACAGCCCTGGTGCAATCACGCCTGCAACGCGATAACGCGCGCCTGGGCGATCGGCTGGGCGTCGAGCAGGCACGGGTATGGCGCAACCGCGTGACCCAGGCCATGACCGATTACGTGATCGAGCAACGCCGCTGAACGCAGCCGGCAACTGACATGCCGGGTGCGCTCGGCGATACGCCGGCGTATGGTGAAATGGTGTGATCCACCAGGCCGGGCGGCGCTGCCTGCTCGGTCGATATCGTTTTCAAGGAAAGCCCATGCGCGTTGCCGATCGTTTGTTGTCCCAGATGCGGTTGCCGGTCATCGGCGCCCCGATGTTCATCCTGTCCAACCCGGATCTGGTGATCGCTCAGTGCCGTGCCGGCATCGTGGGGTCGTTTCCGGCATTGAACGCGCGCCCGGCGGCCGCGCTGGATGACTGGCTGACACAGATCGACGAGGCGTTGGCCGCCACCCGCGAGGCCGAGCCGGAGCGGATGATCGCGCCCTATGCCGTCAACCAGATCGTGCACGGTTCCAATGACCGGCTCGAGCATGATGTACAGGTCTGCGTGGATCACCAGGTGCCGATCATGATCACCAGCCTGCGCCCGCCGGGCGATGTGGTCACGGCCGCCCACAGCTATGGCGGGCTGGTCTTTCATGACGTGATCAGCGTGCGTCATGCCGAGAAAGCCATCGAGGCCGGGGTGGACGGGCTGATCGTGGTCTGTGCCGGGGCCGGTGGCCACGCGGGGACGTTGAGCCCGTTCGCGCTGGTCTCGGAGATTCGTCAGTTCTGGGACGGCCCGTTGATCCTGTCCGGCTCGATCACCAAGGGTGAACATATTCTGGCGGCCCGCGCGCTCGGGGCTGATTTCGTCTATATGGGCACGCGCTTCATCGCCAGCGCCGAGGCCGGGGCGGCTGACGACTACAAGACGATGGTCACGGATTCCTCGGCTTCGGATATCGTCTATTCCAACCTGTTCACCGGCGTGCACGGCAACTATCTGCGCGGCTCGATCGAAAACGCGGGGCTGGACCCCGATGACCTGCCCGAGGCCGACAAATCGGCGATGTCGTTCGGCTCGGGCGGCTCGTCCAAGACCAAGGCGTGGAAGGATATCTGGGGCGCCGGTCAGGGCGTGGGCAATATCCAGCGCAGTGAGCCGGTGGCCGATATTGTGGCCGGACTGGCCCGGGAATACGACGAGGTACGGGCGCGCCTGGGCGAGCTATAGCCCGCCCGGCTGCCGCTGCTCTATTTACGTTTCAAGAACTTGTTCATGATCGTCTTTACTTCGTCGCTGGCCAGGCGCTCGCCAAAGACCGCGGCCTCGGCCTGAATCTGCTGGCTCACACGGGCCGCGTCGATGCCCTGACGAATCAGCTGCTTGCTGGCGGCCACGGCCGCCGATGATTTGGCCGCCAGACGAGCGGTGAGGCTGTCGGTGGTCGTGGCCAGCTCGTCGCGGGGCACGACATAAGCCACCAGCCCCATGCGCAACGCCTCATCCGCCTCGACCACATCGCCGGCCAGCAATAACCGATTGGCGTTCTGTGTGCCAAGACGGGCGGGCATGAGCAGGCTGGAGCCGGCCTCGGGCACCAGCGCCAGGTCGATGAAGGCGGTGAAGAACCGCGCGTCGTCGGCGGCGATGACCAGATCGGTATGCAAGAGCATGGTTGTGCCGATGCCCGTGGCCTGGCCCTGAACCGCAATGACCGTGGCCTTGTCGCAGGCCGAGAGCTTCTGCACGAACGTCAGCGCCGGGCCGACGTCGCCGGCCTGGCTGGCGGCCGGATCACGATCGGCGAAGTCGGCGATATCATTGCCGGCACAGAACATATCGCCTTCGCTTTTGATACACACGACCCGCACATCGTCGCTGGCCTGGGCATGATCGACGGCCCGCGACAGGTCCTCGTACATCACGCCCGTCAGGGCATTGCGTTTGTCGGCTCGCGCGATGGTGATATTCAGGACATGATCGGCCTGCTCGGCCCGGATATACCCGCTTTCCAATGCGATAGTCGTCATGAGAGGCGCTCTTGCGTGGTGTGCCATACGTCAGCGTATTGATAGCACGGCGGGGCGGGCGGCGGCGAGTCGCGCCCCGTGTCACAATCAGGCCGATGAAAAAACTCTCACGAATTCTCGTCACCAACGACGATGGTATCGACGCGCCGGGCCTGGCCGTGGCCGAGCGGCTGGCCCGGCAACTGGCCGATGAGGTCTGGGTGTTCGCCCCGTCCGGCAATCGCAGCGGTACCGCACAGGCGCTGTCGTTGCACGAGGCCTTGCCGATCACCCAGCACGGCCGACAGCGCTACGCGGTCGGTGGCACGCCGGCCGATTGCGTGATGGCGGCCCTTGGCGGGCCCTGGCTGGCCGGGGCCGGTTTCGATCTGGTGCTTTCGGGCGTGAACTGGGGGGGCAATCTTTCGGATTCGGTCATGTATTCCGGCACCGTGGGGGCCGCCCTGGCGGCGGCCCACTTCGAGCTGCCGGCGATTGCGCTGAGCCAGGCGTTCGACGGGCCGACCGAGATCGATTTCTCGGTCACCGAGGCCTGGATGGCAGCCGTGGTGGCCACGCTCTGGCCCATGCGCGGTGATCACGGTTGTTGCTGGAACGTGAATTTTCCCTTCGGCGCGGCCGAGGCCGTTGCGGGCCTGCGATTCACGCGACAGGTCGGCGGGATGATCCGCTCGCCGGAGGTGGCCCGCGCGGGGCAGGGCGCGGACTACAAGCTGTCGTTCGTGCGCGATCCGGCTGCCGTGACCGATCCCTGTGCCGACAGCGTGGCCATTCGCGACGGTTTTGTCTCGGTTACACCACTGATCCGCGAGCGCTCGGACGAAACGCGCCTGGCTGCTGTCGGGGCGGGGCGCGAGATGCCGCTGACAAAACAGGCGCGCTGAGTATGGCCACGACACAACAGCCCAACGACCGCGCCCCGCGCGTCGTGATCGTCGGCGCCGGGGCGATCGGCGGTTTCTACGGCGCGATTCTGTATCGGGCGGGCGCCCGCGTGGAATTGGTGATGCGCTCGGACGCCGAGCACGTGCGTGAACACGGGTTGATCATCGACAGCGATGTCGCCGAGCTGGGCGATCTGTCGTTCACTCCGGCTGGCGTACACGCGGCCTCGGACACGCCGACGCCGGGCGCGGATTTCGTGATCTGCTGCGTGAAGGTATTGCCGGGCATCGACCGCGCGGCATTGATTGCGCCCTGGCTGGGGCCGCATTCGGTCATTGCACTCATCGAAAACGGTATCGATATCGAGCCGGCGATCCGTCAGGCGCTGCCCGATCATCGCCTGGTCAGCGGGCTGGCCTTCGTGGCGGTGTCCAGAACCGGGCCGGGCCGGCTGCATCATCAGGCCTATGGCCGTGTGTCGCTGGGTAACTGGCCGGGCGGTGTCGATTCGGCCGTCACGCGGCTGGCCGATTTACTCCATGCCGGCGGTATTCGGGCCAAGTGCAGCGAGTCGATCGTGGCCGATCGCTGGGGCAAGAGTTTGTGGAACACGCCGTTCAACCCGGTATCGGTGCTGGCCGATGGCACCGATACCGACACCATGCTGGATACACCGGGCGGCGAGACGCTCATTCGAGCGCTGATGGCCGAGGTGGCCGCCGTGGCGGCTGCCGATGGCCATCCCCTGCCAGCCGATGCCATCGACAAGAACATCGCGGCCACGCGGACCATGAACGCCTATCGCAACAGCATGGCGCTGGATCAGCGCAGCGGCCGCGCCCTGGAGATCGAGGCCATTCTGGGCAACGTCTGTGCGCTGGCCGAGCGTTATGAGATCGCGGTACCCAGGCTTGCGATGCTGCACACGCTGATTGCCATGAAACAGGCCGAGGCAGGCAGCGATCGTTCATGAAGCGTGCGCTATAGCCAGGTTTTGACGCAGATACGCCCAGCGCTGACTGCCAGCGGGCGGGGTGACAACGGAGGTGGTTGTGACAGGTGATCGAGATGTCCTCGTAATCTATGACGAACGCATGCTTCAACATCGGCCCGAGGCCGAGGAGCCGTTTCTACCCGGGCGCATGAACAGCCGTGTGCGCGGGATTCTCGACGGGCTGGGGCTCGGGGTGGAGGCCAAGTGGTCGTATCCAGAGCATCCGGGGCGGGTGACGGCTGTTCACGATCTGCTGCTGGCCGAGCCGATCCCCGGCGTGCGGCTCGTGCCCGGGGAGAAAGCCACCCTCGAGCAGCTCCAGCGGGTTCATACCACGTCTTATATTGAAAGCCTGCACGAGTTGGAAGGCCAACAGGCCTGGCTGGATATCGACACCACGGCCATATCCGCCGGCAGCATCGAAGCCGCACAAGTGGCCGCCGGTTCCGTGATCGCCGCGGTGGATGCCGTGTTCGAAGACAAGAGCGACAGCGCGTTCGTGATCTGTCGCCCGCCGGGGCATCACGCCAACGCCGTGCGCGCCCGCGGCTTCTGTCTTTTTAACAATATCGCCGTCGGCGCGGCCCACGCCCAGGCCCATTGGGACGCCGAGCGTGTGCTCATCGTCGACTGGGATGCCCACCACGGCAACGGCACGCAGGATATCTTCGCCGCGGACCCCAGCGTGATGTTCTTCGATACCCACAGAGCGGCACCGTTCTATCCGGGGACCGGCCAGCTCGATGAGGTCGGCGAGGGCCTGGGCGAGGGCACGACCGTCAATGTGCCCTTGCCGGGTGATGCCGGCGACCGGGCCATGATCATGGCGTTCGAGCGCATACTCGTGCCGGCGGTGGAGTGGTTCAAACCGGATCTGATTCTGGTGTCTGCCGGCATGGATGCCCATATCACCGAGCTGTGCATGGCCATGACCTATGACGGCTATTCCGCACTGACCGGCATCCTCCAGCGTCTGGCCGACAAACATTGCAAAGGGCGTCTGGTCATGGCGCTTGAAGGCGGTTACAACCCGGACACCCTGGCTAAATGCACGCGCGCCACGCTGGACGTGATGGCCGGTGGTGAGCCCGTCGAGCCGCGCGAGCCGGGCATGGCCGAGGTCGCCGAGATCGCCGATTTCCATAACTCGGCCTTTGCCGACAGCGAGTGAGCATGGACCAACAGAACATGGCTGCAACCCGTGCGCCGGTCACACTCGTACCGGTCACCAAGGCCAACTGGCAGCATGTGATCGCCCTGCGCGTGGCCGATGCCCAGGCCGAGAATCTGGCCAGCAATCTGTACTCGCTGGCCGAGGCCTATGTCGAGCCGGCCTGCCGGCCGCGCGCGATCGTGGCCGGCCAGACCGTGATGGGGTTCGTGATGTATGAATATCTGGCGTGGTGTGACACCTACAACATCCCGCGCTACATGATCGATCATCGCTGGCAGGGCCGGGGCTACGGCCGGGCCGGGCTGTCTGCGCTCATTGCCGAGGTGGAGGCCGCGGACCCCGCGGCCGCACTCACGATCAGCCTGTTGCCGACCAACGACGGCGCACGCCGACTCTATGCCGGGCTGGGTTTCATCGAGACCGGTGATGTCCATCACGGCGAGATCATCATGCGCCGCGTGCCCGCCACGCCGCGCTGATATGGCCAAGATGCGCAAGAAGGCCGATCTGCCGGAAAAAACCTGCGTGCATTGTGGCCGGCCGTTCACCTGGCGCAAGAAATGGGCGCGCGACTGGCACCAGGTCAAGTACTGCAGCAAGGCCTGTCGATCCGCGCACAAGACAAGCGAGACCTCATGAGCACCGGTATTCTTTGGTTCAAGAACGATCTGCGCCTGGACGATAATCCAGCACTTGTCGCCGCGGCCGGCCAGGTCGATCGGCTGGTCTGTGTCTACTGTATCGATGCGCGCTTCGAGCAGACCGTCGACTACGGCGAGGCGCCACGCGTCGGCCCGCATCGTCGCGGCTTCATCGCCGAGGCGCTGGTCGATCTGGAGCAGCAGTTGACCGAGCGGCATCAGACGCTGCTGACCGTGCGCGGTGAGCCCGAGGACATACTGCCCCGGATCGCCGCTTTCACTGGCGCAGGCGCGATCTGGGCCGAAGTCGAGCGGGCCCCTGACGAAGCCGCCCAGCTCGAGCGGGTGAACGCGCAGCTGCCCGAGGGCTGTGCCCTGATCACGACCGAGGACAATACGCTTTATCGGCTGGCCGATCTGCCCTACGACGATCTGGCCGACGTGCCGGCCACCTTCACCAAGTTCCGCAAGAAGATCGAGGAGACGATCGATAACCGCAGGCCGGTGGCGATACCTGACACGTTGCCCGCGCCGGTCGATCTATCGGAATTGTCGATAGAGCAGTCCGATATCGGCCCCTGGCTCCCCGCCGAACCGCGCTTCGCCGGCGGTGAGCGGGCCGGCCAGGCACGTCTTGCCTATTATCTGTTCGACACCGATGCCATCGCCGATTACAAGCAGACCCGCAACGGCATGCTGGGCGATGATTATTCGTCAAAGTTTTCTCCCTGGCTGGCGGCCGGGTGCCTCTCGGCGCGGCGTATCGCCGAGCAGGTCGGCGTGTACGAAGCGCATGAAACAGCCAATAAATCGACCTATTGGCTGGTATTCGAGCTGCGTTGGCGCGAGTTCTTTCACTGGACGCTGGCACGCGTGGGGGCCGATCTGTTCTCGCGCGGCGGCATCATCGGCCGCGACGACCGGCCGAAGACCACCGATGGCCCGACCATCGCGGCCTGGCAGGCCGGGCGTACCGGTATGCCGTTTATTGATGCCAACATGAAAGAGCTGGCTGCGACCGGCTATATGTCCAACCGGGGCCGGCAGAATGTCGCCAGCTTTTTCGCCCGAGACCTGGCTCAGGACTGGCGTTGGGGGGCGGCCTGGTTCGAGGCCCAACTCATCGATTACGACGTGGCCAGCAACTGGTGCAATTGGGCCACGGTGGCCGGCGTGGGCACCGACAAGCGCGATAACGGCTTTAACGTCCTGTCGCAAGCCAAGCGCTACGACAGTGAGGCCGACTATATTCTGCACTGGCTGCCCGAGCTTGAAGCAGTGCCGGCGAAATGGCGCCACACCCCCTGGCTGGCCGACGCGGACACCCTGGCCGCAATCGACTATCCGCGGCTGGCGAGTCTACCCGAGGCCTGGGACAGATCCTAGGGCCTGTTGCCGTTTCATGCGAGCCCGCGCCAAGCGCTGTTTTGCCGCAAAACAGCGCTTGTCCCGAAGGGTTGGGCCGCCCATAAAAATTGAAGATGGGCGCCCTGCGGCGTTGCGAGTCTTGATCGTGGCACGCCACGATGCTTCGACTCGCGCCTTACAGGCCCCGATTTGCGGTCTCCAACGCGGCGCTCATACGAAACGGCAACAGGCCCTAGTAAGCGGCGGCGTCCTGCTCGTCGATGCGCTTGACCAGATCCATGATGTCGCGGCGCAGGGCCGTGGCTTCATCGCGGGTCATGTCGATACGACAAAGCACGTCGTCGGAGACGCCCTGGGCCTTGTCGCGCAGCTGATTGCCCTTGGCGGTCAGTTCGATGAGCACGCGCCGCTCATCGTCGACGTCGCGCCGGCGCGAAACCAGCTCGTTCTTTTCCATGCGCTTGAGCAGCGGGGTGAGCGTGCCGCTATCCAGAAACAGGGCCTCGCCGAGCTCGCCGACCGAGCGCGGTGCCCGCTCCCAGAGCACGAGCATCACGAGATACTGAACATAAGTGAGGCCCAGCGCTTCCAGTAGTGGCCGATACGCTCGTGTCATGCGATGGGCGGCGGTATACAGCGCAAAACACAGCTGGCCATCGAGCTTGGGGGCTGCCGACGTATCGGCCGATCGGGCGGTCTGTTTCATTTAGGTCCATCCGGCCGGAAATTAAAAAAATTCATGCATGTCATTAGTGTGTCATATCAGCCGGCATGGCTGCGGGGTGGCATCCGATCCTGTCGTGCCGCCAATGCCTCGGCCACGAGCGTGTAAGAGCGCAGGCGCGCGCTTGCGTCGTGAATATTGGACACGATCATCAACTCGGAGGCCGCTGTACGCTCGGCCAGGTCGGCCAGCTTGTCGGCAACCTGCTCAGGCGTGCCGATGATATGTCGTCCGCGGTTTTCATCCACTGCGGCCCGCTCGAAATCACTGTAAGGGTAAGCCGCTGCCTCCTCGGGCGAGGGCAGGGCAGCGAACTCGCCCTTGCGCAAACGCAGCCACATCAAATCGACCGTCTGCGCCAGACGTTGTGCCTCGGCCTGGGTGTCGGCACAGATCACTGATACGCCGAGAATCGTGTGCGGCCTGGCAAAATCAGACGACGGGTTGAACCGGTTTCGATAATCCGCCAGGGCGGCATTCGGGTCCATCGGGCTGAAATGACTGGCAAAGCTGTAGCCAAAGCCGCGCTCGGCGGCAAAGCCCGCGCTCGCGCCTGATGAGCCCAGTATCCAGATCGGCGGCAGGCCAACATCATCGGGCATGATGCGCACGCCGTGATACGGGTGATCGGCCGGGTAGGTATCGCCCGATAACGCCAGCATCTCATCCAGCATGCTGACGAAGTGCTCGCCCGAGCTGGCATGCATGGCGCGATTGGCGCGGGCATCCGAGCCCGGTGCACGCCCGAGTCCCAGATCCACCCGGCCCGGATACAGGGCCTCCAGCGCTTTGAAATGCTCGGCGACCCGCATGGGCGAATGGTTGGGCAACATGATGCCGCCCGAGCCGATACGAAGCGTATCGGTCAGCGCGCCGATACGCGACAGCAACACCTCGGGCGAGGCGCTGGCAATCGCCGGCATGCTGTGGTGCTCGCTGATCCAGTAGCGGGTATAACCGGCCGCCTGTGCCGCCTGTGCCAGGTCGAGCGTGTCGCGCAATGCCTGCGACGGCGCTGTTCCGCTGGGAACAGGAACGAGATCAAGAACTGAGATATCAAATGACATGACGATACGCGTGGGTGCGAAACCATCCGACAATCATGGGGCTGCGATCGGGAGAACCAATCGCAGCGCCGGCCGGTCGATCAGTCGCGTGTCGCGATGATATAGACGGCGTGGATGATGCCGGGGACATAGCCGAAGATCGTTAGCAGGATATTGATCCAGAACTGAAGCCCGATACCCACCTGCAAGAACACGCCGACCGGCGGCAGCAGAATCGCGAGAATAATGCGAATGATATCCATACGATGATGATTCAGATGATTAGTGTGTGATGAAGATGCCAGATTGGCGTGTCCATGGGCTGAACGGGCCATGATCCGCACCATGCATTAAATCCGTTCAGTCTTGGTTAAACGAATTGGATTAGAGTGATTCCAGGATTCGAGATACATACAGGATCACATCATGCGTCGACTATTCATTCCTCTGGTAGCTGCCGTCTCTCTGGCCGGTGCAACGGGTTCGGCCGTTGCCGGCGACACGCTCAACAGCGCGTTGGGCGGCGGTCTTGGTGGGGCGATAGGCGCGGCCGTTGGCGGCTCGGTCGGCGGCCAGACCGGTGCGGTCATTGGTGGCGGCCTGGGTGGCGCCGGCGGTGCGGTGATTGCCGATAAAATCAACGAACGCGACGATGATCGCTACTATGACAATCGGTATCGGCGGGATCGGCGTCATGATGACCGACGTGGCCACTGGGGCCGCTGGCACCGGTAGGGCGTGTCGTCATAAGATAAGGCGGCGCACCGGCGGCCAAGCCGTGGCAAGAACAAGGCATCGCGCGTGCAGCGTGGTTATTCCACGTAAACGAGCCCCTAAAAATCGACTATGGCGCCGTATTGCCGCGGCTTGGCCACCGGCCCCTTCGGGGTTGCTCGCGCCGGACGCGCCATGCCGCGTTACGGACCTTGACCGTGGCCGGCCACGCTCGGCGGCCCGCGCCTTGCCTGACACGCCCGGCGCGAGCAATGCGACGTCATATCTCATGACGACACGCCCCAGCCCACGGCCACCAACACAAGAAAGCCGCGCGATTGGCGCGGCTTTTTTATGCGTGGGACGAGATGGTATTCAGAGCCAATCGGCCGATCAGGCGCTGGTCGCGCTGCGCCCGACCAGACACAGGATGCCGTCGGCCCGGTCGTTTCGTTCCTGGATCAGCTGTGTTTGAAAGCCGTCGTGCCCCAGGCAGGTGCGACCGTTGGCCGGGGTTGAGGCTGTTTTCGCAAGCAGCGTCGTGGGTGCCGGGGACATCCGCGCGATCAGGGGCTGGACACGGCGTTTGAACGCTGCCAGCCGGCTCTCGGGCAGGTCGTGGCCGCCCGGCAGCGTCATCGTCAACGGGTTGTGCGGCACGCCATTGCGTCGGATTTCGAAGTGTAGATGCGGCCCGGTGGCACGCCCCGACTCGCCGACATAACCGATGATATCGCCCTGTGAGACATGCTGACCCGGTGCGAGGTGTGAGCGAAAACGATGCAGGTGGCCGTAGCGCGTGCTGAAACCGGCCGCGTTCTTGATCTCGACCAGACGCCCGTAGCCGCTCATCCAGCTGGCGTACTTGATCACGCCGTCGGCGGCGGCGTGCACGGGCGTGCCGGTTGGTGCGGCCATGTCCACGCCTTCATGCGGACGTACGCGGTGCGTGACCGGGTGTAGGCGATGCATGTTGAAGGGGCTGCTGATCCGGGTATAGGCCACCGGCTTGCGGCTGAACTTCGGTTCGTAGGCATGGCCCAGCCCGTCGTAATAAGCCGTGCCCCCGTCGGCGCTTTCGCCGCGAAAGCTTTCGAGAATACGGTGATTGGTCGTGATGCGGGCAGCGACGACTTCGCCGGTACCGATCTCTTCGTTATCGGCATAGATGGCGTTATAGACCACGGCGAATCGATCACCCTGATGCAGGGTGTCCAAATCGTGGCGATAGCGATAGATATGCTCGAGTTCTTCGGTCACGCGCGACGGCACGCCTTCGCCACGAAGCGACTGCGACAAGGAGCCATCAATCGTGCCCGAAGCCAGAATCTGACGCGTCTGCGTCGGGCGATGATCGATGGCTGCCACCAGCCCGTTGCGCCGGCGATGAACCGACAATGTGCGTAGCCGATCGATCTTGAAGCGCAGTTCGGCCAGCTCACCTGTCGGCGTCTTGCGATAATGCAGTACATCGCCCGGATGGAGTTGCTTGAGCGCACGCGCGGAAGGTTGATGGATCAACGCGGCCCAGGCGCGGGCGGGCAGATCGGCCCGGGCGAACACCCCGGACAAGGTATCGCCTCGGCGTACCGTGAGCTGCTCCCAGGGGGTGATCTGCGGGGTGGTTGTCAGGCCCAGGGCGTCCGCGGCCTGCATCTGGTTGTCGG
Organism: Salinisphaera japonica YTM-1; assembly: GCF_003788585.1. Classification (GTDB taxonomy): domain Bacteria; phylum Pseudomonadota; class Gammaproteobacteria; order Nevskiales; family Salinisphaeraceae; genus Salinisphaera; species Salinisphaera japonica. Next base: position 76,272 of record NZ_AYKG01000067.1, read on the forward strand.
CCAGCGGCTTGATGCGCATTTCGTGATCAGGGCCGGCAGTCGCCTGATTGCGCGCCGAGGCCAGGCCAACGCCCGGTTGGCCCGGCGTGGCGTGGCCGAGCGTGGTTGCCATGCACAAGGAAAGCCCCAGTGCGCCGGCCAGACCGGTACAGCGTGTTCGCATAATCCGCATTCAAAACCCTCGAGGCAACGCCGTCTCCCCGAATTGATATCTCGACGTTGTAGCGTGACGGCGCGTTACCCGGTGAAAGACCGTGGCACGAGCAAAAAGTTCAATTGTCTTGGCAAAGACACCGTTTATCCATCAAGCGCCGGACGACAATGCCCAGCCGGCCAATGCGATCACGGCCGCGCCGGCAACGGCAGCAGCCCAGAACCCCTTGTCTTTCTGTCCGAAGCCGGCACTGTTTCGAATGAAGCCAAGAGCCACGAACGAGAACAGACCGGCTGCGATGCCGAACATCAACCCGCTGGAAATCGGCAGCGTCGGGTGCATCATCGCAATGGACAGCGCGCCGAGTCCAGTCGCCATGGCCGGCCACCCCACTAAAGCACGAGACCGATCGGCCTCGCGAAGCCGGCGTGCCAGCAGATAGCCGGCCGGTGCCTTGTGCGCGAGGATCGCCAGGCCTGCTGTCCAGCCGAGTGCCGGCAAGAACGTATAGAGCGCGCCGATCGCCACGCCGGCGCTGATGGTGTGCAGTGTTAGTCCGGTCAGTGCCACCTGGTCGATCGCACCGCGAGTCGCCCGGTGTAGCAGGGCGCCGATGGCGATGCCCGTGGCCAGCCCGAGCGTGCCCGGCACGGCATGTTTGATCAGCGCATGGGGCACGACGAATACCAGCGCGGCCGAGAGCATGGCGCCGCCGGCGGCGGCATCGGCCAGCACAATCGTGCGCTCGGACACGGCGCCCAGGCTGGCCAGTGCGCCCACGAGCAGCGCCAGCGCGCCGAAGATCGCCAGGCCAGCCAGCGTCACCAGCCCCTGACACTCGGCCATGACAAGCAACACCAGCCACAACAGCCAGCCGATCCCCAGACAGGCGGTAGCGGCCGGGCCGGGCAGATGATCACGCCACAAGCGTCTCGTCACCGATAACTGCTGTGTCATCGCCGCGTGCTCACGCACGCCTGGATGCCGTTCATGCTGTGGGCCCGGTCGAGATCGAAATTATGGGCCGATAGACGACGGCAGGCGACAGACAAAGAGGACAAACCGGGGGATCCGCGACAAGTGATATCGTTACAAGATAACACGCGTATCCAGGGTATGTCCCGGCTCGTGGGTTCGTAACCCGTCGGCGATCAACCCCGCGGCATACTCCATGGTATGTGCTTGATGGCGAGCCGCATGGCTGTGGGCTCGCGTTCGATCGCGCAGCAGTTTAGGTTGTGCATCCGCCTGCGTGGTTCGTCGATGGAAAGGAGCGTCATGACCGTACGGTCTGTTCTGGGGTTGGTTGTTGTCTGTTTCGCGTCGTGGTGCGTCCCCGCGCTGGCGGCGCCGGCGGATATCAACGCCGAGATGACGCCGGCCGAGGCGCAGAAGATCCTGACCACCACGCGCCCACGCGCCGAAAAAGGCGATGCCTCCGCCCAGTACAATCTGGGCGTGCTCTATGACCGGGGCCTGGGCGTCGAGCAGGATTACGACCAGGCCCGCAAGTGGTATCGCAAGGCCGCCGACCAGCGCTACGGCCGGGCCGAGCACAACCTGGGCATCATGTACGAGTCGGGCAAGGGCGTGGCCAAGAACACGACCCAAGCCGCGCACTGGTTTCGTCGGGGCGCTGACGACGGGCAGGCCGCGTCCCAGAACAACCTCGGCGTGCTTTACATGAAAGGCGACGGCGTGCCGCAGAACAGTGGCAAGGCCGCGTTCTGGACCGCGCGTGCCGCAGCGGCCGGCAATGGGGCCGCGATCGAGAACCTGCCTCGTATCGTCGATGATCTGCCGCAAAGCCATGTCAATGCAAAAGACGTCAACGTGCGCGACCAGCCCGACAGTCAGGCCCGCGTCGTGCGCCAGGCCGATAGTGATGCGACGGTGGTCATTCTGGCGCGCGAGCCGGAATGGACCCAGGTGCTTTTCCCCAAGACATACGAAACCGGCTGGGTCGCCAATTTCCTGCTGGCCGACGGCTTGGCGCCCCTGGCCGGAGCCAGCGATGCTGAGCCGAAGGGTTCGGCCGGCGCGAATGCGTCCTCGGACGAGCCGAGCCCGGACGAACCCGAAGCCAACGACAAGCGTGCAACGGCCGTCGATGAAACACCGGCTGCGACCAGGCCGGCATCGACCGCGCAAGATCAACAATCAGTCGATACGTCGGCCAAGAAAGCGAAAGCCGCCCCCGACACGTCGGACAAGGCCATGCACGTTGGCGTGGGTAGCGCCAATCTGCGGGCCAAGGCCAGCCGCTCGGCCCGGGTGATCGGACAGCTACACCGCGATGATGTCGTGACCGCCCTGGAGCGTCGTAACGACTGGGTACGGGTTCGTACACAAGACGGCATGCTCGGCTGGCTGGCCGGCTATCTGTTGGTCGACGGCCAATAGGCCCGACATAAAAAAAGCCGCTTTCCGATGTTCGGAAAGCGGCTTGACACGTCACGCAGCCCCGGCCGGGTGCGATCAATCCTCGATGGCCGGCGTCGGCCGCACGAGGATTTCGTTGACGTCAACGCTGGCCGGTTGTTCCAGGGCGTACATCACCGCGTTGGCGATGTCCTGATCCGTCAGGGCGTGCTCGGGCGATTCGTCGAAGAATGGGGTATCGACCATGCCGGGCTCGACCAGCGTGGTCCGAATGCCCGTGCCACGAAGCTCTTCACGAACCCCGTAGCCGATCGCGCTCACGGCCCACTTGGTCGCACTGTACATCGAGCCGGAGATGGTGGCTCGCCCGGCTGCCGAACCGGTGATCAACAAATGCCCGCGGCTGGCCTTCAAGGCCTCGGCCGTGCATTGAATCGTCAAGCCAACGCCGTAGACGTTGGTCAGGATCATGTCTTTCCAGACATCCGTGTCAGCGCCGGTGAAGCCACCCGGCTTGCCGCCGATGCCGGCATTGGCGAAAACCGCATCGATTTGCCCGAAGCGCTCGATGACGGTAGCCACCATTGCCTGCTGAGACGCCTTGTCGGTGACGTCGCAGGTGACCGGCAGCGCCACAGCCTCGCCGCCAAGCTCATCGACCAGCGTCGTGAGTTTGGACTGGGTGCGTGCGGCCAGCGCCACGCGATAGCCTCGGGCGACCGCCGCACGGGCCGTTGCCGCCCCGATACCGGTCGAGCCACCGGTGATCAGCAGTACTTTGTTATCCGACATCGGGTCATCCTTTTTCGGCAGGCCTGCTATCGGCCGGTCTGCGCCGAGGCGCGCCGCGGCTTATTCGGCGTGGGTGTGCTCGTCGTGTACGTGGCCGTGCTCTTTCTCGGTGTCGCTGGCTTCACGAACGCCGGCGATGCTGACCGTGAAATCGAGCGTCTGGCCGGCCAGGACGTGGTTGCCGTCGACGGTGACTTCCTCGCCTTCGACTTCCTTGACCGTCACGACCATGGGGCCGGCGTCGGACTCGGCACGGAAGCTCATCCCCGGGGCCAGCTCGTCCACGCCCTGAAAGGCTTCGCGGTTGACCTTCTGGACCAGTTCCTCGCGATACGGGCCATAGCCTTCTTCGGGATCGACGGTCGTCTTGACTTCATCGCCTTCGCCGTGGCCTTCGATGGCTTTTTCCAGGCCCGGCACGATGTTGTCGTGGCCGTGCAGATAAGACAGCGGCTGACCTTCGGCCGACTGATCAATGATTTCGCCTTGGTCGTCGCGCAGGACATAGTGAATGCTGACGACGTTGTCGCGCTGGGCTTCCATAACCGCCTCTAAGCGTGGTGTTTCGTTGATGAGCGAATTAACCTTGCGACGATCGATCAAAAGTCAATGGCCTGACCTGCAATCGATCGTCGCGCGGGTCCGTTCAGCCGAGGTGCGACAGCTCGTCGAGGCCGCTGCCCCCGTCGCCGTAGGCTGCCTTGAAGGTGTCGCGGGCCTTCCAGCGCTGCCAGTGGGCATCGATATGCTCGAAACGCTCGTCCAGGGGCGTTTCATTGGGCCCGAACTTGGAAAACGCCACGGCTGTGGCCAGCGTGATATCGGCGAAGGTGGGAGCATCACCGCCGATCAACCACTCGCGGCCGTCGGCCAGCTGGTTGTCGACCAGGCCAGCGTGGGCCAGGGCCTTCTTGCGCTGGGCTTCACCCCAGGCCGGGTTATATGTCGGTTCCAGCTTGAAGCCGAGGCCCGTGTGGAGTACGTGAAACATGGTCACGATCGGCAACAGCACGTGCAGATAGCAGCGCTGATCCCACATGGCATCGCGTGCGGCGGCCAGCGGATCGTCGCCGGTGATCTTGCGCCCGTCGTGGATCATATCGAGATAACGCACGATTGCCGGCGTCTCGCTCAGGTACTGGCCGGGCTCGTATTCCAGCGTGGGCGCCTCGCCGAACGGGTTGCGCTTCAAGTGCTGCCAGGCGCGCTGCTCGCCGCCCGGGGCCATATCCAGAAGCGTTTCCTGATAGGCCTCGGTGATGCCTTTTTCATGCATGAAAAGACGCAGCCGCTGCGGGTTCGGGAACGCCGAGGGCGCGGTATGAATGATGGGCTTGTCGCTCATGGTTCTACCTTTTCTAAACTACTTGGCAACATGAAAAAGCCGGGCACTGCACCCGGCTTTTCCATGGGTCGTCGCTAGACGAACGCTGGCGCTACGCTCAGCCTTCGAGCGCGGCGTCCAGCTCGATATCAGCCCCCTTGTAAAGGCGTGATACCGGGCAGGCGTCTTTGGCCTTGGCGGCGATGTCCTTGAACTGGCCATCGTCCATGCCGGGTACCTTGCCGCGACAGATCAGCTCGATCTTTTCGATCGTCGGCGTGCCGTCGGTGGAGAAATGCACCTTGGCTTCGGTCTGGATCGAATCCGGCGCGTGGCCTTCTTCGGCCAGCATCGCCGAGAACTGCATCGAGAAGCAGCCGGCATGGGCCGCGCCGATCAGCTCTTCCGGGTTGGTGCCGGTGCCGTCCTCGAAGCGGGTCTTGAACGAGAACTGGCCCTCATAGGCGCCACTGGCCAGCTTCATGTGGCCCTTGCCGGATTTCAGATCGCCTTCCCACTGGGCGTTCGCTTTACGTACGGGCATATCACTTCTCCTTGGAAGTCGAAAACCATCTGCCCTATGAAAATAAGACCTGCACCCCGACAAAACAAGGCGACCGATCGGCTGCATTGTGCAGTCACTTGCCAAGTGCTAGCGTCAAGATAAAACAACGACAGCGCATCTGCGCAGGCTTGGGGCCCGTGAGCGATACCGTAAACGACGACCGATCGGTCGATTCAGACGACGTGCGTAAGGCCGTGACCGCGGCCGGACTCGGCAACGCACTCGAGTGGTTCGATTTCAGTATCTATGCCTACACGGCCAGTACGATCGGCCAGGTGTTCTTTGCCGCTGACTCGGGCGGCGACTCGTTGCTGAAGTCGTTGATGTTCTTTGCCGTGGCCTTTGCGGTACGGCCACTGGGCGGGTTGTTCTTCGGCCCGCTGGGCGATCGTATCGGGCGCTCCAAGGTGTTGGCGGCCACCATCATCATGATGTCGCTGGGCACGGTGATGATCGGGCTGATGCCGACCTATGCGCAGATCGGCATCTGGGCACCGATCGGGTTGCTGGCAGCCCGCCTGATCCAGGGCTTTTCGACCGGCGGCGAGTACGGCGGGGCGGCAACCTTCATCGTCGAATACGCGCCCGACAAGACCCGCGGCTTTCTGGCCAGTTTCCTCGAGTTCGGCACGTTGGGCGGTTATATCGTGGGCTCGGCGCTCGTATTCGTGGTTCAGCTGTCGATGGGTGACGCGGCCTTTACCGAATGGGGCTGGCGTATCCCGTTCCTTTGCGCGGCCCCGCTGGGTCTGTTCGGCCTGTATCTGCGACTGCGCCTGGAAGACAGCCCGGCTTTTGAAGAAGCCCAGGAGAACAACGAAGCCGACGGCACGCTGGGCGAAGTCGTGACCACGCATATGCGCCAGCTGCTGCTGTGTATCGGGCTCACCCTGATTCTCAATATTGCCTACTACACGGTCTTGACCTACTTGCCGAGCTATCTCGAAACGATCCTGAAGATCGGCACCTGGGAAGCCTCGGGCCTGTTGATTCTGGTTCAGCTGGTGATGATGAGCATCATCTTCTTGTTCGGCGGGATTTCGGATCGCACCGGGCGTAAACCGGTGCTCATTGGCGCCTGTATCGGCTTCATATTGTTTGCCTGGCCGGCGTTCTGGCTGCTGTCGTTGACCACCGTGTGGAGCCTGATCGGCGGCCTTGCCATTCTCGGGCTATTGACCGTGATGCTGGCCGGCGTCATGCCCTCGACCCTGCCGGCGATCTTTCCGACGCGCGTGCGCTACGGCGGGTTTGCTATCGCCTACAACGTGTCGACCTCGCTGTTCGGTGGCACGGCACCGTTGATCATTCAATGGCTGATCGGTGAGACCGGTGACAATTTCATACCGGCCTATTATCTGATGGCCGCCGCGGCCATCGCGCTGATCCCGATCATGCTGATCCCGGAAACCGCCAATCGCCCGCTTCCGGGCTCACGTGGGCAGAACATGGGTAAGAAACCGGCGCCAGCAGCCTGAGGCGGTTGACGTGCCGGCCGATTCAGTCCGGATCGGCGGTTTCACTCGAACACGCCGGGCGAGATCGCCGGTTGTCCTGACAACCTACGCGCAAAAAAAAGCCCGCGGCAGGCGCCGCGGGCTTTTCAGGACGGTATCAGCCGTTGATCAGTTGCTGTGATCGTCGGTGGCGTCGTCCATTTCGTCGCCGGCATTGTCCATCGCGTCCGAGGTTTCGTCGGCAGCGTTGTCCATGGCGTCCGAGGTGTTGTCGGCCGCATCGCCCATCGCATCACCGGCGTTATCGGTGGCGTTGTCGAGGCTTTCGCCGGCTTCTTCGGCCGGGCCGTCGTTGCTGTCACAGGCGGCCAGACCCAGCGTGGACACACCCAGAACGGCGGCGATCAGAAGGGCTTGCAGTTTATGGCTCATAGATTTCTCCCTGGTTGCTCTTGAGGAACATGCGTTGACGTATGTTCACTAGAAACTCGCGCTGAGTATAAAGAACTGCCAGCTTGCTGGTATATGAACGCACCCAAGTCTTACACTTTGAATATCGCGCAATTTACGTGTTCAACGTCATGCAACATCCGTTATCAGGCTATCGCGTCATCGATACCACGGCCATGGTGTCCGGGCCGGTGGCCACCCAGCAGTTGGCCGATCAGGGCGCTGATGTCATCAAGGTCGAGCGCCCCGGCGTGGGTGATTTCACGCGGCTGGCCGCCAACCAGCGGCATGGCATGTCGGCCAGTTATCTCAACAACAATCGAAACAAGCGTTCGGTCGCTCTCGATTTGAAAAGCGACGACGGGCTGGCGGCGATGAAACGCCTTGTCGCCCAAGCCGATGTGTTCGTGCAGAACTTTCGGCCCGGTGTCGCCGATCGTATGGGAATCGGCTACGAGGCCCTGGCTGAGATCAACCCGAGGCTGATTTATGTCTCGATCAGCGGTTTTGGCGATACTGGGCCTTATGCCAGTCGCCCGGTCTATGATCCGTTGATTCAGGGCCTGTCGGGGCTGGCCAGTATTCAAGGCGGCGCCGACGATGCCCGCCCACGTCTGGTGCGCACGATCGTGCCTGACAAGTTGACCGGTTACATGGCCGCCCAGGCAATCACCGCGGCGCTGCTGGCGCGTGAGCGCGGGGCCGGTGGCCAGCACGTCAAGCTCTCGATGCTGGATGCCATCATCGATTTTCTCTGGCATTCCGACATGAACAGCCAGACCTTCATCGGCCACGAGATGGATCAGGCCAAGGCGGCCAGTTTCATCGATCTGATCTATGAAACCACCACCGGCTATATCAGCGTGGCAGTTCAAAACGACGGCGAGTGGCATGCGCTGACCGAAGCGCTCGAGCGCCCGGCGTGGCGCGATGACCCGCGGTTTGCCACGGCCGCCGATCGCCAGGACAACGTGGACGAGCGCCTGCGCCTGACCCAGGAGCGCCTGGCTGATGACAGCGCGGAGCACTGGCTCGAGCGCCTGGAGGCCCACGGTGTGCCGTGTGCGCCGGTGCTCACCCGCAGCCAGCTCATCGAGAACGAACAGATTCGGGCCAACGGCATTATCGTCGAGACCGAGCATCCGGTCGTGGGCCCCCTGCGACAGGCCCGCCCTGCAGCGCGTTTTTCTGCCATGGCGTCACCGCCGTATCGCGCCGCGCCGCGCCTGGGGGCCGATACCCGTGAGGTGCTCGCAGATATCGGCTACAGCGAAACCGATATCGAGGCCCTTGTTGCCAGCGGCGCGGCCGTGCCGTTTGATGCCACGAGCGAATGAGGTGATGCCGCGATGATCGATTTCTATTACTGGCCCACGCCCAACGGGTGGAAGATATCCATCCTGCTCGAGGAACTGGCGCTCGATTACCGCGTGAAACCGGTCGATATCAATGCCGGCGATCAGTTCGATGCCGAATTCCTGGAAATATCACCCAACAACCGTATGCCGGCTATCGTGGATCATGCGCCGGTTCCGGGATTTGGCAACACCCCCTTGCCGATCTTCGAATCGGCGGCGATCGCGCGCTATCTGTGCGCCAAGACCGGTCGGCTCATGCCGGCCGATCCGCGCCTGGCCAAGGAGGTCGATGAGTGGCTGTTCTGGCAGGTGGGCAATCTCGGGCCGATGGGCGGGCAGATGAGTCATTTCGTCAATTACGCCGAGGGCGACCATGCCTATGCCGAACGACGCTATCGCGATGAGTATCACCGCTGTCTGGGAGTGTTGGAACGGCGCCTGGAATCACGCGATTACCTGGTCGGTGGCCAATACAGCGTGGCCGACATCATCAACTGGCCTTGGGTATTGATCGCCAAGGCCATGGGCCAGCCGTTGGACGGGTTTCCGGCGGTGGCTGCCTGGCGCGGCCGGGTCAAGGCGCGCGAGGCCGTGCAGCGCGGTGTCGCGCTCGGCAAAGCCTGGGCCACCGGTGGTCAAGCCAAGAGTGAATCGGCCCGGGCAACGCTATTCAACCAGCGTGGAACCACGAACGGATCGCAGGATTGAGCCGAGCTTTGTACAATTCGCCGCCGCAAGCGATCGGCGGTATTTGAATGACGCCGATCACATAACGCTGTCTGGAGTACACCATGTTCGCCTATATCAAGGCCTTCATCGCCGGCTTTATCGCTGTTCTGGCGTTTCATCAAGGCCTGCTCTGGCTGTTTGATCACTTTGATTTGATGACGGCCTCTGCCTGGAACCTGGCGCCGGTCGGGCCGTTCGGCGTGCCGATCATCGTATCCCTGGCATTCTGGGGCGCACTCTGGGGCCTGGTGCTCTGGCTGTTGATTCGTCGCGCCGAAAGCGCCGGCTATTACGTGGGTGCGGCCATCCTGGGCGCTATTCTGCCCACCCTGTTGGCGTTTTCGCTGGTGCCGCTGGCCAAGGGCATGAGCGTGGACAGCCTACTGGCCGATCTCACGTTGCCGCGTATCGGCCTGGCCATGGCGCTCAACGGCGCCTACGGCCTGGGGTTTGCGGGGCTCATGCGCGTGATGCATCCACCGCGCTGACATCGGCCACGGGCGGCGGGCCGGCCGGCTGCTCGGCCTGGCCGCTACAGGGCAGGCGCAAAACAAACACGGTCGCCCATTTGCGGTGATCGGTAATCAGCCACAGGTTGCCGCCATGCACGCGGGCAAGCGAGCGGCCAACGTATAGCCCCAGGCCCAGCCCGTCACATTTCTGTGTGTCGAAGGCAGCAAACGGGTCATCGCCTGGCGCAACCCCCGGGCCGTTGTCGCTGATTCGAAACTCGACGTGTTGGTCGTCGGTCAGACGAACGCTGGCCTCGATGTGAGGCTCGGCCTTACCGTCGGGCTCGGCGGCGTGGGCATCAATGGCGTTCTGTACGAGATTGCGCAGTATCTGCTGAACGAGGATTCGATCGACATCGATTACAGTAGCGGCCGTCGATTCGTCGACATCCACGCTGTAGTTGACCGCGCCGGTCCGAATGGCGGTATCGACCAGTTGGTGCAGATCGGCCAGCAGGTCGTCGAGACGCACCGGGCTCAGGTTGGGCTGGCCCTGACGGGCGTAGTTGCGCAGATGGCCCACGATATCGCCGGCACGCTTGATCTCCTGATCGGCCTGGCTGGCCGCCGTGCGGGCTGTGGCCAATGCCTCGGCCGTACGGCTACGAGCCAGATGCCCGCGCGCTGCCGTCAGCGGCTGGGCCATATCGTGCGCGATACCGGCCCCGAGGGCGGCAAACACCTCGATACGCTCACGACACGCCAGCGTGTCGCCCAGCTCGTTCATCCGGTCGTGTTCGGCCATATGGGCCGTGATGTCGTTGGCGAAGCCGGCCAGACGATAAAGCTGGCCCGTATCGTCATACACCGGCCAGGCGCGGTCGCGGATCCAGCGGATTTCACCGTCGGGCCGATCGATACGAAACGTCTCGTCGTACTGGCCCGAGCGCGCATCGCGTTTAAACGCCTTGAGAACCTGCTCGCGGTCGGACTCGTAGACCCAAGCCAGCCGGCGCCCGGGATCGTCGTACAGGCTTTGACAGGTCTGGCCCCAGATCGCTTCATAAGCCGGGCTGATATATATCAGCTCGTCGCCCAGCGGGGTCGTCATCCAGAACACTTCGTGGATATGCTCGGCCAGCTCGCGAAACGCACGGGTTTCCAGCTCGGCACAGGCCGCTCGATACTTGAGCGCGTTGATTTGTCGGCACAATGACTGTACTTCGGTACAATCCATATCCTCGACGAGGTCTTGACTACTTGCAAAATCGGTCATGAAACCTATCTCTTGACGCGCGATGCGGGATGCCGGCGCCCGCGACGCATACGTGCCACGTGCGCGCCGGTGTAGGGTGAGTAAATGACAGTCGAGCAACGTTTAATACCGACGAATTAGCATCGGGGAACAGGGTGAAACACGACTTGCATATTCATATCGTTGACGACGACGCGAGCGTTCGCGAGTCGCTCAAGGCGTTGGTTCGTGCTGCGGGCTACAACGTGACCTGTTATGCCAGCGGCAAGAGCTTGATCGACCATGTTGGTACGGTCAGCGGCTGCGTCATTCTTGATCTGCGGCTTGCCGATATGGATGGCCTGGTTGTCCAGCGTACGTTGATCCAGGAGCAGGTCGATGCCGACGTCATCATCATGAGTGCCTATGGTGATATCGCGCACGCCGTGGAGGCGATGCGTCTGGGGGCGGTCGATTTCGTGGAAAAACCGTTTGATCCCGAAACCTTGATCGATCGGCTGGCCACGCTGGAAAAAGCCAGCGACGACGCCACGCGCCTGCAACGGGATGCCCGGCAGCGAGCGGCGTTGATCGACACCCTGACGCCACGAGAAAAACAAGTGCTTTCGGGCATTGTCGACGGGCAGGCGAACAAGGAAGTCGCGTCAGCACTCGGCATCAGTGCCCGCACGGTTGAAACACATCGCGTGCATATCATGCAAAAGCTACAGGCCAACTCGCTGGCGCATCTGGTGCGTATCTGGATGGAGGCAACGCCGCATCACGAGCAGGCTATAGACGCCGGTTAGAAAAACGCCGGCCTGTGGTGGACAGGCCGGCGGGGTATGCGTGGCGCTATATCTTGGGTCCGCGTCCTCGTACGGCATTGGATACCAGTGCGAGAACGAACAGCACCAGAAATATGAAGAAAAGAATCTTCGCGATGCTGGCCGCACCGGCTGCGATGCCACCGAAGCCGAATACGGCCGCGATGATAGCGACAACAAAAAATACGACTGCCCAACCCAACATGGCCTTTCTCCTTTTGAATAAACCAACCGTGCGTTGACGCTTCGCGCCGCGCGTTTCTTATATTTATATCATCGAACGATAGCCTGTCCGTGCCATGAACGATAAAGAAACGATTCGGGTCTATTTATAAAGCTGTGTATTGAGATGCTTGGCGATCTGGTCGTCGCTCTCATTCGTCCAGTCTTTATCGATCGAATCCACGATCGTGGCTGCGACAGTGTCGTCGAGCTTGTCGCGTAGATGGCCTAAAAACTGCGGCGCGGCGGCCAATACCAACGCATCGAATTTCTTGTCGTTGTGATCGGACTTGAGCTTCTGCGCCAGCTGCTTGGCAAAGATATCGGCATGCTTTTCACTGGTGCGAACCTGCGGATCAGCTTCGTGATGGCCGGCGCCGGCGGAATCGTCCACGCCGCCCTTGCCGCCGGTGCGCAGATCGCCTTCGTGCATGCGGCTTGGTTCATGATAGGTCGCGCCGATACGCGAAAGCTTGCCGTCGGCGGTGCGTTCAAAAAAGCGAGCAGCGGCCGCATCGGCCACGACGATCCACTGTGTACTCATATGATCCTCGTCGCTCGAGGCCGCCCGCATCGGCCGGCCTCTGTCATGAATTCATAGCGTTGGAAATTAACCAACGCCCGGCCGTCGTGCTATCCGTGCTACTACGCAAGCGCCTTCGTGGCGGGGCGTCTCCGGGTGCTGCAGCATCGCAGGCAGCGCGTTAGGGCCTGCTGCCGTTTCATGCGAGTCCGCGCCAAGCGCTGTTTTGCGGCAAGACGAGGCGTAGCCCACGCCGCGCAGTCATTCTGCGCTAGTGGGCTAGAACGCGGTATTGCCGTAAAACAGCGCTTGTCCCAAAGGGTTGGGCCGCAAATCGCGCCCTGCGGCGTTGCGAGCCTTGATCGTGGCACGCCACGCTGCGGCGACTCGCGCCTTGCAGGACACGATTTGCGGTCTCCAACGCGGCGCTCGCATGAAACGGCAACAGGCCCTAAGCTCGATGATCGACTCGTACCCGGGACCTCCATGAACGATCACACAGCGGCAACCGACGACTTGCGCGAGCGCCTGCGCCACGCCCATCGAGCCTTCGAGCTTGAACAGTGGCAGGGCGAGGCCGGCCAAGCCCGGCTGGCGGGTATCGCGGATCGTCTCTGGGACTGGGCCGAGGCGACAACGCTTGCCGGCTGTATCGATGTCGAAACCTTGCGCGAGGCGGCCGTGCGCCTGTCGCTGGATCTATCGTTGCCGGATACGCTGGCCGGTGTGATCGGTGGCGTGGCCGATGACCTGGTACGCCACGAGATCAACCGCGACACGCGGGTTCGTGACGTGATCGACGAAAGCCTTTACGACGACGGCGTATCGTTGTTCGTTGAACTTGAGGCGCTGCGGGCGCGTCTGATCAAGCGGTTGTTGAACAGCCCGGTGTATACCGCGCTGGCCTCAGACGTGCTGTATCAGGGCATCAAGGATTATATCTTTTCCGATACCGGGGCGATCCAGTCGCTGCCGGGCGTTTCGCGCTTGATCAAGGGCTCGTCGAGCGCGGTGTCCAAGCGTATGCCGGGGCTCGAGGCCCAGGTCGAGAAACGCGTGAAAGCGTATATCGAGAACAACACGGCCAAGACGCTGGCCCGTAGCGAGGCCTATCTGCTGGACTCGCTCGACGAGACACGGATACGGGCCATCGCGGACGAGATCTGGGCCGCTTCGGCCGACGAGAAACTCTCGGTCGCCGATCTGATCGATAGCAACGAATTACAGCGCATGATCGATTATGGCCTGCGTGTATGGCAATCGCTGCGTGAGACCGAATATCTCGGCGTGATGATCGAGGACGGCGTGACGCGTTTCTTTGCTCGCCATGGCGATACGACATTGGCCGAGCTGGCCGGCCATGTCGGCCTGGATCGCGCCACGCTGGCCGACGAGATCGACGCGCTGGCCCCGGAAATCGTGGCCGGTCTGGCCGAGACGGGCCTGCTCGACGCCCTGGTCAACGACCAGATTGATGCCTTTTATGATTCACCGGCCTTCACTGAGGCGGCTTCATGAACGCCGGCAACGCGAACGCCCCGCGATGGATGGCCGCGGTGTAATAGAACGTCTCGAAGCGCGGGTCGGCGGTCGGCGTGTATAGCTTGCGCGTGTCGGCTCGGGCGAGTGTGGCTGACCACCAGCCGGTGGGGTAGCAGGGCTGCGGGAAACTCAAAAGATCGGTCGCGGCGAAACCGGCGCGCTGCATGGCCGCGGACATGTCCGCGATCAGACGTTGATGCACCAGCGGCGATTCGCTTTGTTGCACCATCAGGCCGCCGGTATCCAGCACGCGATGACATTCCCGATAGAAGGCCTCGTTGAACAGCCCCTCCGCCGGGCCGATGGGGTCGGTGCTATCGATGATGATCAGATCCACCGAATCCGTGGGCGCATTTCGCATCCACTCGATGCCGTCAATGAAGGCAAGCGTGGCACGCGGGTCGTCGTTGGCCTCGGTCAGGCGCGGGAAATACTGCTCGGCCACGCGGGTCACGCGCTCATCGATATCGATCTGCATTACCGAAGCCACGGTGTCGTGCTTCAAGACCTCGCGCAGCGTGCCGCAATCGCCGCCGCCGATGATTACCACGCGCGTGGCCGCGCCATGGGCGGCAAGCCCAGGGTGGGTCATCATTTCGTGATAGAGAAAATTATCGCGATCGGTGAGCATCACCAGGCCGTCGATGGTCATCAGTCGGCCAAACGTCTCGGTGTCATAGACCGCGATGGTCTGAAACGACGAGGTCTCTTCGTGCAGCTTGTCACGTATCTTGAGCGAAAAGCCCAGCCCCAGCGCATCGCTGGATTCGGTGTACCAATCGCCATCGCTTACCATGCCAATCTCTTTGTTTGCGCCGCAATGGCCCGAGTATAGATGATCAACCCAGCACAACCAGCCGACGAGGCCCCCTGGAGCACTGACGATGCCGCGCGGCTTTATCGCACGGGCGCCTGGGGCGAGGGTTATTTCAGCGTCAACGCGGCCGGCCACGTCGAGGTCAGCGTGCCGGGGCACGGCCCGCGGGTGGATCTGGCCGAGCTGGCCGATGAAATCCAGCTGCACGGGCTGCGTCTGCCGGTGCTCGTACGCTTCGTGGATATCCTGGCCGATCGCATCATGCGCCTGGCCGATGCGTTTGATGCCGCCCGGGCCGAGCATGACTACGCGGGGCGCTATACCGTGGTCTATCCGGTCAAGGTCAACCAACAGAAAAGCGTATGCGAGCGCCTGGTGGCCGCCGGCGGGCAGCGTGCCGGTCTCGAGGCCGGCAGCAAGCCGGAATTGATGGCCGTGCTCGCCCTGGCCCGGCCGGCCAGCACGATCGTGTGCAACGGCTATAAAGACCACGCGTTTCTGCGCCTGGCCATGGCCGGGCAACAGCTGGGCCACCGGGTATTCATCGTGGTGGAAAAACCCTCGGAGCTGGCCCCCATCGCCGAGCTGGCCGCCACGCTCGGCCTACGCCCACGGCTGGGCCTGCGGCTGCGCCTGGCCAGTGTGGCCGCCGGTCACTGGCAGAACACCGGCGGTGAGAAATCCAAGTTCGGGCTGACCGCCAGCCAGGCCCTGGCGGCCATCGAGACCCTGACGACACTGGGTTATCTCGACTGCGTGCAGATGTTGCATGTCCATATGGGCTCCCAGGTGGCGGATCACGCGGCCCTTGCCCGCTCGATGGATGAAACCGCGCATCTCTATCGCGCGCTGGTCGAGGCCGGGGCGCCGATCGATACCGTGGATGTGGGCGGCGGGCTGGCCGTGGATTACGAGGGGCGCGGCGCCAAATCGTTCTGCTCGATGAACTACGGCGTGGCTGACTATGCCCGCGTGGTGGTAGGCGCCATGGCGCGTGTCTGTCGTCAGCACGGCCTGGCCGAGCCGGATCTGATCAGCGAATCCGGCCGGGCATTGACGGCCCATCACGCCGTGCTGCTGACCCAGATCATCGACAGCGAAACCCCGGTCGCCGCGGCGCCGGCGGTGCTGGAGGCCTCGCTGTCGGCCAGCGCCCAGCTCGACCGGGCGGCCACCACGGCCGCGCGGGCCCAGCAGGCTTTTGTCGCCGGCCAGATTGGCCTGGCCGAACGAGCAGCCACCGAGCGTGAGGTGGCCGGCATCTATCAGGCACTGGCAGGTCTTGCGCCGGCCGATACCGATGAACGCCAGGCGGTGGCTATCGCGCGTGAAAAGCTGGCCACCAAATACTTCGTCAACTTCTCGGTGTTTCAATCCGTGCCCGACGTCTGGGCGCTGGATCAGGTGTTTCCGGTGATGCCCATCGCCCGACTGGACGAGACGCCAACCGAGCGCGCCCGCCTGTGTGATCTGACCTGCGACTCCGACGGCCGGCTGGATCGTTACGTCGACGAAGACGGCGTGGACACCACGCTGGCCCTGCATGCGCCCACGCCCGGTGAGCCGTATCGTATCGGGATCTTCATGGTGGGCGCCTACCAGGAAAACCTAGGCGACATGCACAACCTGTTCGGCGATACCGACGTGGTCAACGTTGAGATCGATGACACCGGCTGGCATCTCGTCGAAGCCCAGCACGGCGACCGGGCCGACGAACTGCTTCGCTATGTGCACTTCGAGCCCGAAGCCCTGCGCTCGGCCTATCGCCGCAAACTGGCCGCTGCCGGCCTGGACAAGACCACCCGCGCCGAATGCGAGGCCCTGCTCGAAGCCGGCCTCGCCGGCTACACCTATCTTCTCGAGTCGTAAGCGGGGTGGGAGATAGGTTCTTTGAAATCGTCCACAGATGAACGCGGTTAAATACAGGCCATGATCCGCAGATTCACGCCGATGAAACACAGATAGCCTGGCCAGCGGATGCGTGTTTTAACGACATAGCCAGGGCGTGGGCGGATGTCACGACTGGCTGAAAAAATCATCCGCGAATGAACGTAAATAAAAGCAAATGAATACAGATGGTTATCCGCAGATGGACGCGGGTGATTGCTAGCGGTTTCTACGACATAACCGCACGTGGGTCAGAACCACGCTCGGTCAGGTAGCGCTCTTGATCTCGTCTTTCATCGGCGGCAATCGGCGTGCATCGGCGGATTGTCTTTTCGTCTTCATTCGCGGACAGTTATTTAAGAACACGCCCGTACACTCGCATTCTAGGGCGTGTCGTCATAGGATATGCCGTCGCATTGCCCGCGCCGGGCGTGTCAGGCAGGGCGCGGGCCGCCGAGCGTGGCCAGCCACGGTCAAGGTCCGTAACGCCGCATGGCGCGTCCGGCGCGAGCAACCCCGTAGGGGCCGGTGGCTAAGCCCCGGCAATCCTGCGTTATCGCCCGTTTACGTGGAATAACCACGCTGCACGCGCGATGCCTTGTCTTGCCACGGCTTGGCCGCCGGTGCGCCGGCTTATCTTATGACGACACG
>NZ_AYKG01000068.1 GCF_003788585.1 Salinisphaera japonica YTM-1
GCGACAATTCTTTCCGAAACGTCGCTCGCTCGACCCGGTTCATCAATCTGAACTCGACAAAGCCGTCGAATTACTCAATCATCGACCTAGAAAACGGCTCAGCTATCGAACGCCCCACGAAGTGCTCACGCAGAATGGCCGCGTTGCGATTGGAACCTGAATCCACCCTCAGGGACAGAACCCTCAGGGACAGACCACGGTATTGGTCGTAGCAACCATGTTGCCGCCCGACTATCGGTTTTCAAAAAGATACTCCTCGGGCGTCAACGCCGGCGTCGGCGATTCACGAAAGTCACGAATATTCCGAGTGACAATATGGGTGCAGGCTAAAGACTCAGCCGTCGCGGCAACGACAGCGTCTTCGAAATCCGGCCAGTCCAACTTTCTAGCCGCTTCCAACTCGCGTCGAGTGGTACCTGCGACCTCAAAATATTTGAGCAGCCAGTCCACGACGCGATTTGCCGTGGCATCGGATTGGTGTCGCGACACCAGATAGTGAAGTGTGGTGAATGCGTGGGCAGACAGGCTTGCAGGTACATGCCCCTCGGTCACCCGGCCGATAACGGCGGCCGACGCCCCGTAGTGCGGCTCTCTTTTCTGCACGACATCGAGAACAACGTTTAGATCAATGAGAATCACCGGCTGTGCTTCGTGAGGCGACGCTCGTGCATCTCGGCATCGACGTCCATATCGGGCGGTAGCAGACCCGTTATTTCATCTAGCGCTGTCGGCCGCGCTTCGCTATCCAGTAGCCGCATGCGACGAAGATAGCGATCGATAACTTCAGTCACGCTCAGACCGTTCGCTTTCGCATAGCGTTTGACGAATTTTACGTCTTCAACCGGCAAACGAATCGTCAGCTTGGATGTTTCTATGGCCATTACAGTCTCGTACGGCTCGGATCAATAAACTGTACGGCATGTCTGGCTTCGCTGAAAGCCGCGCCTCTTTCCTGGCTACTAAAAAAGCCGCCTCGGTCTCAAGGCGCCTTTTAGATCAACCAACTAACTTGATAATCGCCCTACTCCCACTCAATCGTCCCCGGAGGCTTCCCGGTCACGTCGTAGACCACCCGCGAAATACCGCTCACCTCGTTCACGATTCTTGACGAGACGTGTTCGAGCAGGTCGTACGGCAGATGCGCCCAGCGGGCGGTCATGAAGTCGATGGTTTCGACGGCACGCAGTGCGATGACGTGCTCGTACCGGCGGCCGTCGCCGGTCACACCCACGCTGGAGACGGGCAAGTAGACGGCGAAGGCCTGGCTGACTTTGTCGTACCAGCCAGAGTTGCGCAGTTCTTCGATGAAGATGGCGTCGGCCTTGCGGAGCTTGTCGGCGTATTCCTTTTTCACTTCGCCAAGGATGCGCACGCCCAGCCCCGGGCCGGGAAAGGGATGGCGCATGAGCATGTCGCGCGGCAGGCCCAGCGCCAGGCCGAGTTCGCGGACTTCGTCCTTGAACAGCTCGCGCAGGGGCTCGACGAGGCCGAGTTTCATGTCTTCGGGTAGGCCGCCGACGTTATGGTGGCTTTTGATGACGTGGGCCTTGCCGGTGGCCGAGCCGGCGGATTCGATGACGTCGGGGTAGATGGTGCCCTGGGCGAGCCAGTCGATGTTGGTGAGTTCGGCAGCGTGGGCATCGAAGACTTCGATGAAGGTGTTGCCAATGATCTTGCGTTTGGCTTCCGGGTCCGCCTCGCCTTCGAGCTTGGTTATGAACTGGTCTTCGGCGTCGGCGCGGATGACGTTCAGGCCCTTGTGCTCGGCGAAGGTGGCCATGACTTCGTCGCCTTCATTGAGACGCAGCAGGCCGTTGTCGACGAAGACACAGATGAGGTTGTCGCCGATCGCCTCGTGGATGAGGGCGGCCGTTACCGAGCTGTCCACCCCGCCGGACAGGCCCAGCAGCACGCGCTGGTCGCCGACCTGCTCACGAATACGAGCAACGAGATCGTCGATGATATGCGCGCTGGTCCAGAGCTGGCCACAGCCACAAATCTCGTGCACGAAGCGCGCGAGGATGCGCTTGCCCTGGTGGGTATGGGTGACTTCCGGATGGAACTGGATGCCGTAGTAACCGCGTTCTTCATCGGCCATGCCGGCCAGCGGCGCGCTATCGGTGTTGGCGATGCGCTTGAAGCCGTCGGGCATGGCCTTGACGCGGTCGCCGTGGCTCATCCAGACGTCGAGCAGGCCGTGACCTTCGTCGTTGACGTGATCCTGGATGTCGGCGAATAGCTTGGAATGCCCGCGGGCGCGCACGCGGGCATAGCCGAATTCCTTGACCTCGGAAGTTTCGACCTCACCGCCGAGCTGGGCGGCCATGGTCTGCATGCCGTAGCAGATACCCAACACCGGCACGCCCAGCGCCCAGACCGCTTCGGGCGCCCGCGGGCCGTTTTCGGCGGTGACCGACTCTGGCCCGCCGGAAAGAATGATGCCGTTGGGCACGAACGCCTCGACGTAGCGATCGGCCACGTCCCAGGCATAGATCTCGCAGTAGACGTTGGCCTCACGCACGCGCCGGGCGATGAGCTGGGTGTACTGGCTGCCGAAATCCAGAATGAGGATCTTTTCGGCGTGGATGTCCTGGGTCATCGTGGTTTCCAAGCTCGGTGGTGATTCTTTAGGGCATTCATCCGCAGATTTCGCAGATTGCACAGATTCTGTCTCGGCGTTGAAATTCTTCGCCGGGCTGCTTCTATTTGAAGACATTTATCCGCAGATGGACGCAGACGAACGCAGATGGCGGTTGGGCTGTCGTGCCGATGCGCGTTTCGTGGCGCCTTGCGTGACGGGCTGCGCTTGGGCTTTTCGAAACAGCACTATGTTTTATATCGCCCTATTTCATCTTGTTTCATGATCGAGTGCCAAGTTCAGCCGAGCGCGTACGGGCCTGTGCATTGGCGTTCGACGTATCCTTCTGCTGACTTATTCGCGTTTATTCGTGTTCATTCGCGTACAAGATTTACTTTGAGTCGTGGTGACTAAGTCTCGTACACAATCAAGCCTTGTCTTCAATCTGCGGCCATCGGCGTTCATCAGCGGATAAAAACCGCATCTCCAAACCAGAAAAAGCGCAGAACGAGAGCCGAGCTGCGCTTTTTTCGGGTTCGTGAACAACAGCGCGGATCAGTCCACGCGGTAGTTCGGCGCTTCCTTGGTGATGTTCACGTCGTGGACATGGGATTCTTTCATGCCGGCAGAGGTGATCTGCACGAAGGTGGGCTGGGTACGCATCTCGGTGATGTCATGACAACCGGTGTAGCCCATGGCCGCGCGCAGGCCGCCGATCAGCTGGTGCACGATGCCGCCGAGCGGGCCCTTGTAGGGCACCCGGCCTTCAATGCCTTCGGGGACCAGTTTCTGGATCTCTTCGGACGGGTCCTGGAAGTAACGATCCGCACTGCCCTGATTGCCGCTCATGGCACCCAGCGAGCCCATGCCACGGTAAGCCTTGAACGAGCGCCCCTGGTAAAGCTCGATCTCGCCCGGGGCCTCTTCGGTGCCGGCGAACATGCCGCCGATCATCACCGCGTGCGCGCCGGCAACCAGCGCCTTGGCCAGATCGCCGGAAAAACGAATACCGCCGTCGGCGATGACCGGCACGTCGCTATCGGCGAGCGCGGCCGTGACGTTGGCCACGGCAGAAATCTGGGGCACGCCCACGCCGGCCACGATACGGGTGGTGCAGATCGAGCCCGGCCCGATGCCAACCTTCACGCCATCCACGCCGGCCGCGACCAGCGCCTTGGCGCCTTCGGCCGTGCCCACGTTGCCGCCGATGATCTGTAGCTGCGGATGCGTCTTTTTGAGTTCGCCGATCGTGTTCAGCACGCCGGAGGAATGCCCGTGCGCGGTATCGACCACGACCACATCCACACCGGCCTCAACGAGTGCGGCCACGCGCTCGAAGGCATCCGGGCCGGGGCCGACGGCGGCCCCCACGCGAAGCGAGCCGTTGCCGTCCTTGCAGGCGTTGGGAAAGTCGCTGGATTTCTGGATGTCCTTGACCGTGATCATCCCGCGCAGCTCGAACGCGTCGTTGACCACCAGCACTTTCTCGATGCGATGGGTATGGAACAACGACAGGATCTCGTCGCGGTCCGCGCCTTCCTGCACGGTGACCAGCTTGTCGCGCGGGGTCATCACCTGGGTGACCTCGGCATCGAAGCGCGTCTCGAAGCGCAGATCCCGGCTGGTGACGATGCCGATCGGCTGGCCATTATCGACCACCGGCACACCGGAGATACCGTGCGAGCGAGTCAGCTCGAGCACTTCGCGGATCGTGGCGTTCGAGCGCACGGTGATCGGGTCAGAGATAACGCCGGATTCGTATTTCTTGACCATGCGCACATGGCGGGCCTGTGCCTCGGCCGACATCGACTTGTGAATGATGCCGATCCCGCCTTCCTGAGCGATGGCGATAGCCAGGCTGGCTTCGGTGACCGTATCCATGGCCGCCGACACCAGTGGTATGTTCAGCGTGATACCGCGCGTCAGCCGGGTCGACAGATCGACCTGGCGCGGCAAGACATCGGAATACGCGGGCTGGAGCAGAACGTCGTCGAACGTCAGGGCTTGCTCGTTGATTCTCAGGGTCATAGGCTCACGCAGTGTGCGCGGTGACCGGGGGCGTTATCGTGCCCGTGCCGCCGCAAAGACCGCGGATTATACAGGCAAGATCGCACGCGATCACGCCCGGCCGTTCCCTATCAGCGAGAGCCCATGCGCCCAGGCGATCCGTCTACCGTCTTCACCGTCAGCGAGCTCAACAACGCCGCGCGCGACCTGCTGGAGCACAGCTTCGGCCTGCTCTGGGTCGAGGGCGAGATTTCCAATCTGGCCCGCCCGCGCTCGGGCCACGTGTATTTCTCGCTCAAGGACGGCACCGCACAGATTCGCTGTGCGCTGTTCAAATCCAAGGCGCGACTGCTGCGCGTGGCACTTGAAAACGGCGTGCAGGTGCGCCTGCGCGCACGAGTGAGCCTGTACCCGGCCCGCGGTGATTTCCAGCTCATCGTCGAACACGCCGAGGATGCCGGCGCCGGCGCGTTGCAGCGCGCCTTCGAAGAATTACGCGATCGGCTGGACGCCGAAGGCCTGTTCGCTGCCGCCCGCAAGCGCGCCCTGCCGGTCTCGCCCAAGCGTATCGGCGTGATCACCTCGGCCACCGGCGCGGCCATTCGCGATGTGTTGTCGGTGGCCGCGCGGCGCTACCCGCTGGGGGCGATACGTATTTACCCCGTGCCGGTTCAGGGCCAGGCCGCCCCCGCGGCCATCGTCAAGGCGCTTGCCCTGGCCAATAAACGAGCCGATTGCGACGTGCTGCTGGTGGTGCGCGGCGGGGGCGCGCTGGAAGACCTCATGGGCTTCAACGATGAAGCCGTTGCCCGGGCCATCGTGGCCTCGGCGCTTCCGGTGGTTTCAGGCGTGGGCCACGAAGTCGATGTGACCATTGCCGATCTGGCCGCCGACGTGCGCGCGGCCACGCCTTCAGCGGCCGCCGAGTTGGTCTGTCCGGATCTGAGTGCCGCCACCGAGCGTCTGCCGGCGCTGGAAGCCCGGCTTCGCCAGCGGCTGATTGGCCAGCTGGTTGCCGAGCAGCGGAGCCTGGTGCGTCTGAACGCCCGGCTGGAACGTCAGGCGCCACGTCGCCGCGTACAGATTGCCGCCCAACGATTGGATGAAGCCGAGCAGCGCCTCGCGCGAGTCGTTACCAGCCGGCTGCGCATGCATCGTCAGACTCTACAATTAGTCGAAGACCGGCTGGCGCGCACCCGCCCGGAACAGCGCATTGTGGCCGCCCGTCAGCGGGTGGCGGGCCTGCGGCAACGTCTTGATCGCGTGGGTGTTTCAAGGCTGGACAATGCCCAGCGCCGCCTGGCCGTGGCCATGCGCACACTGCACGGCGTCTCCCCTTTGCAAACGCTGGCGCGCGGGTATGCTATAGCTCGTGATGCCAACGATCAGGTGATTCGCGATGCCCATAGCGCATCGCCGGGTGACCGGATCGCCATCGACCTGGCCCGAGGGCGACTGGACTGCACGGTCGAGGCCAGCCGATCAGACCGAACGACACCGCAACAAACCGAATACCAATAATCGCAGCGTGCCGCGGGTGCGGCGCGTCCAAGTTCAAGGGGTTCAAACGTCAAATCATGACCACTTCGCTACAAGTTCTCACGACGCGCCGGGCGCTGGCGGCCTGTGCTATCGCGCTATCTCTGGGCATGGCCGGCTGTGCGACCGGTCCGCGACTGGTCACGCCGGAACCGCCGCCGATTCCCGAGGGCGGCCCGGCCGTACCGAGCGCCAATGCCTCGGTGCTCGACGCCGGCCAACAGGTGGTTGCCAGCACTGCCGCCGGCAAGATGAAGATCGAGGCGGGGCCCGGTCTTCGCCGCGTGTTCGCCTGGGACAGCCTGCGCCGCGGGGCGATCGTCAACGCGCGCAGCGACGGCTTTGCCAATGCACAAAATCCGGGCCTGACCTTCGACGGCACGCCGAAAGTCTGGGAAGCCGCCAACGGCGTGACCAAGCTGCGTTATGAAGAAGGCGTGCGCAATTACGACAACATCGACGATGCCACGATCTGGATGCAGATCCGTCGGCTGTACTTCGTTTACAACGACGACGGCCTGGTCCTGGGCTGGAACCGTGAAGGCGATGCCCTGCACGTCGAGCTCTGGCAGTTCCTGATCAACGGCGAAAAGCCCACCAGCATGCCGGATTCGCACAGCGATCGAATCACCCGCGGCCCGCTGGTCGTCGAGCCCCAGAAGATGTACCCGCATCTGGTGTTCAAGGACGGCCATACCGAAGAATACGACGCCGCAGCACGCGACAAGTACAACCCGGCCAGCGGTGCGGCGGCCAGTACCTGCAACGGCTTCCAGCAGACACTCAACGGCTGGTTCGGCTGGTTCAAGCAGTGCGATGTCCCCGCCCCGACCGACGAGGCCGACGACACGGCTGGCGTGGCGCCGGCACCTGCCGAGCCGGCACCGGCCCCCGAGCCCAAACCCGAGCCGGAACCGCAGAACGAGCGTGCCAGCATCAAGGGCAACGTGGTCAATATTCGTAGCGGCGCCAGCACGAATAACTACGTCAAGTTCCAGGCCAAGAAAGGCGATGGCGTCGAGATCCTCAAGAAACAGAACGACTGGCGCTATGTGAAGTTCGACGACGGGCGTACCGGCTGGGTCGCCGACTTCCTGCTCACCCAATAGGCCGTATCTTGACGCGGCGCGGCAAACCGCCGACGCCGCGTCATCGACGCTAGATATCATTTCGGCCAGACAAAAAAAGCGGCGCTCATGGAGCGCCGCTTTTTTTATGCGGATTACATGGCCCGCACGCTCAACGACGCGGCTTGCCTCGATCGCGGTCCTTGCCGCGGTTGTTCGAGCGCCCGGCATACGGGTTGTCGCTGTTTTTGAACACCAGCTGGATCGGCACACCGTAGAGATCGAACGCTTTACGGAATTGATGCGTCAGATAGCGCTTGTACTCGGCCGACAGACGCTGGGTCTGGTTGCCGTGGATGACGATTGTCGGCGGGTTCTGCCCGCCCTGGTGAGCAAAGCGCAGCTTGATGCGCCGGCCGTGGATGGCCGGCGGCGCGTGGCCTTCAACCGCGGCCTCCAACGCTCGCGAGAGCCGCGGCGTGGACAGTTCGGCAAACAGCGCGCGATGTGAATCACCCACCGCGCCCAGCAGATCATCCAGGCCGGTGCCGTGCAGGGCCGAGATGAACACCAGCGGCAGGAAATCGAACGAGCCCATGCGCTCGACCAGTTGGGCATGGAGCGTGAGCCGCTCTTTTTCGCTCAAGCCGTCCCATTTGTTGACCGCGATGACCGCGGCCCGGCCGCGCTCGACGGCCAGATTGAGCAGACGAATATCCTGGGCCGACAGGCCGTTCACGCCGTCGATGATCAACAGCACGATCTGGGCCTGCTCCGCGGCCTGCATGGCCTTGACCACGCTGATCTTCTCGATGTGATCGTCCACGCGCGCCCGTCGGCGCACCCCAGCAGTATCGACAATCACATAGGGCTTGTCCTTGAACATGAACTCGCTGGCCACGGCATCGCGCGTGGTGCCGGGCGCGTCCTGGGTCAGCATGCGATCGTCACCCACCAGCCGGTTGACCAGGGTCGATTTTCCGGCGTTGGGCCGGCCGAGCACGGCCAGGCGAATTGCATCGGCCCGATGGGCGGTGACCGTGGCCCGCGGGGGCGGTAGATCGGTGAAGACCTGCTCCAGCAGCAGACGGATCCGATCGCCGTGCTCGGCCGATATCGCCCACGGATCACCCAGGCCCAGCGCATGAAACTCGGCCGCCGCCGACACGCTGGTCTGGCCCTCGCTCTTGTTCACCGCCACGAAGACATGCGCACCGCGCCGGCGCAGCTGTTCGGCGATCGCTTCATCGCCGGCCATGATGCCCTGGCGGAAATCCACCACTAGCAGCACGACATCGGCCTCGGCGAGCGCGGCTTCGGTCTGTGCCAGCGCGCGGGCATCGATATCTTCATCGTCCTGGCCGATACCGCCGGTATCGACCACGATGAAG
Organism: Salinisphaera japonica YTM-1; assembly: GCF_003788585.1. GTDB lineage: Bacteria > Pseudomonadota > Gammaproteobacteria > Nevskiales > Salinisphaeraceae > Salinisphaera > Salinisphaera japonica. Next base: position 8,583 of record NZ_AYKG01000068.1, read on the forward strand.
CGCTGCCCGGCATGGGCACCGTAGCCATACTGGCGGTCACGTGTGACGCCGGGCTGATCGGCCACCAGCGCATCGCGCGAGCGCGTGAGTCGGTTGAACAACGTGGATTTGCCGACGTTCGGCCGGCCGACGAGGGCCACCACGGGCAGCGCTGCCCCGGTTTCGGACATAAGAGAACTCTTGGATTGGCCGGGCTATGAACGAACAAACCCGGCAGACGCGACCGCGCATGCCGGGTGTGTATTATCGACGAGCTGTCGCGCGGCGTCACGCCGCGCATGGCCCGCGCTATCCGTTATTGGGCACGAAGCGTACCAGTGCCAGCTCGCCCTCGGCGCCCAGAATAAGCGCGCGGTTGTCATCGAGAACCACGGGCTGTGCGTTGATGGCCTCGCCGATCGGATGCCCGCGGGCGATCTCGTCGCCGTTGTCGGCTGACAGCCAGTGGACATAGCCCTCGTAATCACCCACGACGACATTGCCATTCATCACCGCCGGCGCCGATACCGAGCGATAGCCCAGCGTGTCGGTCTTCCATTCGGTGTCACCGGAGTCACGAAACAACGACCACACACCGCCGTTTAGATCCGTGGCGTAGACATGGCGGCCATCGATGGCCAGATTGCCCTCGGAGGCGATGTCTTCTTTCCAGCGCAGCTGCCCGCCCTCGCGTTGCAGGGCCACGAGCGCGCCGCCGGCGCTTGCGACATAGATCGTATCGCCCGTGATCAGCGCGTTGCCATCGACATCCACGATCCGCTCGAGCTCCGAGCGCCCGCTGGGCAGCGCGACCGTCTGCAGCCAGCGCTGCTCGCCGGTCGACAGATCAAGTGCGAGCAGCTTGCCGCCGTCGGTGCCGACATAAACCGTCTGATCCACGATGACCGGCGTGGCCGTGCCCCGCAGCGTCAGGTTCGGCACGTTGGATTCGATGGTCCACAGCCGCTCACCCGTCGCCAGATCCAGCGCGGCCACACGGCCATCCACCGTACGCGCCACCGCGATATTGCCGGCGGCTGTCGGGGCAGAAAGCACCTCACTGGCCAGACTGGTCTGCCACAGCGTCTTGCCGTTGGCGGCCGATACGGCCACCACGTCGCCGTCGCGCGTGCCAATCAACAGCGTATCGCCGGCCAGGCCGGGCCCGGCTACGAACTGGTTGTCGGTGTTTTCGTGCCAGACGCGTTTGCCGTTTTCCAGCCGGAACGCGGCCACTTCGCCGTCACGGTTGGCGGTGTATACCAGCCCGCCCCCGGTCGCGGGAACGAATCCGCTTTCAAACTTGCCGCTGCCCTCGCCCGAGTTGCGATGCCAGAGAACCTGCATGTGATAGGCAGGCGCGTTGAGCTCGGTCAGCGGCTTGGGCTGGGCGATGCTCGAGCCCCCGCCACAGCCCGTGAGAAACAACGCACTCGCGGCCACAGCCAGGGCGGCGGGCCAGACGGTTTTAGACAAATACTTCATGACGGGGTCTTGTCCGACGGGGTCAAGGGTTGCGTATCGGCCGTATCAAGCGGTGCCGCGGCACTGGCTTTTTCGACCAGCGGCTGGCGCGCCACGTCCTGCGGTAGCGTGTCCAGCGCGCTCTGGTACGCCTTGTGGGCGGCACGGCGATCGCCCTGGGCCATATGGATATCTCCGGCCAGCTCGTTGTACAACGCATCAAATGAGCCCGGATGGTCATCATCCAGAAGCGCAAGTGCTGCCTTGGCATTATTCTGTGCCCATTCGACGCGGGCCGCACGAACGCCGGCGATCGCGCGGATACCGGCATCGTTGGCGTTTTCGTGTGCCCAGGTCAGCCGCTCGCGGGCTTTGTCGAACGCATCCTGCTGCACATAATAACGCGCCAACGACATCGCGCCGGCCGCGGCATAGGGCGTGCCGCTGTAATCATCCTGCAGCCGGTCGACCTCGTTGACCAGGCCGCCGGTGACGTTATCAGCTTGGATGCCGGTGGCCACCTGGGCATACAGTTTGGCGGCCTCGGTGCTTTGACGGGTTTGGTACCAGTCGTAGCCGTACCAGCCGCCGATCAGCACGATGCCCACGATGATGCCGACAATGGCCGGGCCGGCGTTGTTCTGCCACCAGCGTCTGGCGGTGGCCAGCTCTGCGTTGTCGTAATCGGCCATGCAATCCCCTTGTTGGACTCGAGTCGGCGCGTGCTACGCGCGATTCCTTGTTTTAAGCGTCGAGTAACGACGCGATACGCTCGGCCACGCGATCCAGAGCGACGACTTCCTGATCGCGATCATCCTTGAGCGGCTTGATCTGAATGGTATCGCCTTCGGCTTCATCGTCGGCGAACACCAGCGCCAGACGGGCGCCGCTTCGATCCGCTTTCTTGAACTGTGACTTGAAACTGCCGCCCCCGGCATGCACCCGCAGCCGCAACCACGGCAGACCGTCGCGCAGCGATTCGGCCAATGCCGGTACCGCAGCACTCGCCCGCTCGCCCTGATAGACCAGATACGCGTGCGGGGCGATGTCGTCGACCGGCACATCCTGGGCCTCCATGAGCGCGACCACACGCTCGATGCCCAGCGCGAAACCGGTGGCCGGGGTGGCACTGCCCCCCAACTGCTCGACAAGACCATCGAAACGCCCGCCCGAGCAGACCGCATTCTGGGCGCCCAGGTCATCGGTCAGCCATTCGAAGACCGTGCGCGTGTAATAATCCAGCCCGCGCACCAGCCGCGGGTTGATCGTGTAGTCGATCCCCAGCGCCGCGATACCGTCACAAAGCCCTTTGAAATGCGCGGCCGATTCCTCGCCCAGATAATCGGTCAACGTGGGCGCGCCGGCGATCAGCTCGGCCAGGTCAGGGTTCTTGCTATCGAGTATCCGTAGCGGGTTGCGATCGAGCCGGCGCTGGCTATCGGCGTCCAGCGTTTCATGGTGCGCCGAAAAATAAGCGTGCAGCGCATCGCGATAGATCTGGCGTTCGGCCGGCGTGCCCAGCGTGTTGATCTCGAGCCGCAGGCCGGTGATGCCCAGTTTCTTGAACAGACGCGCGGAAATCGCGATCTGTTCGATATCCACATCCGGGCCGGTCTGACCGAAGGCCTCGACGCCAAACTGATGAAACTGACGCTGGCGGCCTTTCTGTGGCCGTTCATAGCGGAACATCGGCCCGGCGTACCACAGCCGCTGTGTCGCGTTATGCAACAGACCGTGCTGGATACCCGCGCGTACCGCACTGGCCGTGCCCTCCGGGCGCAGCGACATGCGTTCGCCGCCGCGATCCTCGAAGGTATAGAGCTCTTTTTCCACGATATCGGTGGTATCACCGACGCCGCGCTCAAACAGCCCGGTATGTTCCATGATCGGCAAGCGGATCTGTTCGTAGCCATAGGCTGCAAACGTTTCGCCGGCGATACGCTCCAGCGTCTGCCATCGTGCGTTTTCGGCCGGCAACACATCGTGCATGCCGCGGATCGACTGGATACGCTGACTCATCGCGAGAGAGGTCCTTGAGCTATTGGTCTTGTGGGGCGCCGGTGTCGCTGCCGTCATCTCGCGCGGCGACCTCGATATTGGCCACGCTCGAGCCGTTGGTCAGGGCCGCTACATCGACCGGGGTGCCACCGATGGATACGTTCACACCGGGGGCAAAGCCCAGGCGGATCTGATACGGCGCCTTGCCTTCATAGGTCTCGGTCTGGCCGGCCTCGATGATGCCCGAGGCCAGACGATTGCCATTGGCGTCGGTCACACGCACCCAGGAGCGCTTGTCGAACGACAGCTCGAGCCGATTGGCCGGCACGTCTGGCGTGTTTTTGTTGCCCGGCCTGTCGCCCTGGCCGTTCTCACCCGCCTGATTCGGCGGCTGAATACCAAGCGATTGATTGACGTTGCGCCCGCTGGTGGTTTCACCCGTGCGGGCCACTGGGGCCTCATCACCCGGGCCGGCGGCACCGGCCGTGTTCGAGGCCGACTCGCCGGTCACCGGTGGCGTCTGGCCGGCCGTATCGCTTGAACTGTCGGCGGACTCGTCGGCGGTCGGTGCCGCCGTGGTGGCCGTGGTGGCCGTGGCGACCGGCTGGTCGTTATCGTCGGCTGTATCGCTACCCGGCGAAACGAGCAGCATGATGGCCACCGCGGCCACGACGATAACCAGAACGAGCAGCAGCCAGCCGAAGCGCGAGCCGCCCGGTGTGACGTCCGAGGTGATGATATTGACGTTGCTGACCGAGCCGGGTGAAGTCTTTTCCGGCTCACCTGCCCAGGCCGAGTAAGCCTTGGAGATCCGGTCCGGGTCGATATCCAGCACCTTGGCACACTGGCGATAATAGCCACGCGCGAAGACCGGCTGCGACAGCGCCTGGAAATCGTTGTCTTCCAGTGCGTTGATGCTTTTTGGGCCCAGCTTGGTCTGGGCACAGAGATCTTCCACGCTGTAGTCGTGGGCAAGGCGTGCCTCGCGCAACATCTCGCCCGGTGAGACCGAGCTGGCCTTGTTTTCGGACAAACCCGTGGTGGCCGGTGTTTCCGGGCCCACGGGCTGGCTCTGTTCGTCTTCGGGTGCCGTCATGGGCGCGCTTGCTCCAGTTCGCTGCTCGATCGCGGGGCTGCAGATACTGCGTCGTCATAGCGCGTCATGTAGGCGCTGGCAGCAGCCGGATCACCGAGCGCCTTTTCGATACGTGCCGCCAACCTTAGCTGATCGGGTGCCAGTGGCGTGGCGCTGTCGGCCCTCTCAGTAAAGGCCCGCGCTCTCATGTAATCGCGCTCATGGTATGCGATCTTGGCCATCTGCGTCAGGGCCGTGGTCTGATCGGCATTGGCTTCAAGAGCACGCCGAAAATAGTCCGCGGCGCGCTTACGCTTGTTGGCACGCGCCAGGCACAACCCGGCATTGGCTAACGTATCGGCGCGATCCACCGCGTTATCGGAGGCCAGCGCACGGCGAAACATCTCGATACCGCGCTCGGGCTGGTCATGACGGCACAGGAACGCGGCATAGCTGTTATAGACCGCCGGCACGTCACGAACCGCCAGCGCATGCTCGAAGTATCGCTGGGCCGAATGCACGGCGTTGGTACGGTCGCTGATCACCGCCATGCCCCAGTTCGCCGTGAAGTTATCGTCGTCGTAGGACAACGCCCGCTTGAAGGCGGTTCGTGCCCGATCATTATCGCCGCGTCGCAAGTGCTCGGCACCGATATCGGCCGTGGCCTCCGCAGCATTCGCGCGATCCACCGAAGGTCCGGCCGCGCAGCCCGCCAGCCCGACGCCTGCGAGGAGAACCGAGACCAGTGTTAGCGCAACAGGCAGACCGGCTGATCGGCTCATGCACGCTCGGCCGGCTTGCCCTCAACACGAATCGGCACGTCACGAAAATGACGTTTCTGCCGGCTTTTGACACGGCCGACCAGTTGGCCACACGCGGCATCGATATCGTCACCGCGGGTGCGGCGCACCGTTGTGCGCAAGCCGCCGGCATGCAGGCGGTCCTGGAACGCTTTGATATCTGCTTCGGCCGGACGCTCGTAGCCCGAGCCATCAAACGGATTAAACGGAATTAGATTGATTTTTGCGCGGCGATTGGACAACAGCTTGACCAACGCCTTGGCATGCTCTGGCCGGTCGTTAACGCCGGCCAACAACACGTATTCATAGACCACGTGGGCGCGGCGTTCCTTGTTCTCGACGTAGCGATCACAGGCGCCCATCAGCGCTTCGAGCGGGTACTTGCGATTGATCGGCACCAGCTCATCGCGCAGGGCGTCGGTCGGCGCGTGCAACGAGACGGCCAGCGCAACATCGACTTCTTCGCGCAGCCGGTCCATGAACGGCACCATGCCGCTGGTCGACACGGTGACCCGTCGCTTGGACAGGCCAAAGCCATAGTCGTCCAACAGGATACGAATCGCCGGAATGACCTCGCGGTAATTGGCCAGCGGCTCGCCCATGCCCATGAACACGATATTCGACAGCGCCCGATTGCCGTGCACCTGGCCCTGTGCACGGAGGTCGTGCTCGGCCATCCAGACCTGACCGATGATCTCGGCCGTGGTCAGATTGCGGTTGAGACCCTGCTTGCCGGTTGCACAGAACGAACAATCCAGCGCACAGCCGATCTGTGAGGAGATACACAGCGTGGCGCGATCAGCCTCGGGAATATAGACCGCCTCGATCGCGTTATCGGGATCAAGGTCTTCGGTGACCGCCAGCAACCACTTGCGGGTGCCGTCACGGCTGGCCTGCTCACGGATACGTGTGGGCGGCTGGATCGTGGCGATTTCGGGCAGACGCTCGCGCAGTTTTTTCGACAGATCGGTCATCTGGTCGAACTGCGTCACGCCGCGGGCATAGATCCATTGCATGACCTGCTTGGCCCGGAACGCGGATTCGCCATGCGCCTTGAAGAAGGACGACATGGCGTCGCGATCCAGCCCGAACAGGTTCGTGCGCGTGCCCGCCTTGGGCTCGACGTGCTGTCGGGTGTCTGGCTCTACGACATCACTCATGACGTCCTCCTGGGTTGGCGCGCCGGTCGGCGCGCCTTAGCGCGGGCAGACGCCGTCGTCGCCGAAGAAGAATTCGATCTCGTTGGCCGCGGTCTCGGCGGCGTCCGAGCCGTGCACGGCGTTGGCGTCGATGGATTCGGCGAAGTCAGCACGGATGGTGCCGGCTTCGGCTTCGGCGGGGTTGGTGGCCCCCATCAGATCACGGTTCTTGGTAATCGCGTTCTCGCCTTCCAGCACCTGAACCATCACCGGGCCGGAGATCATGAACGACACCAGTTCGTTGAAGAAACCGCGCTCGGAGTGCACGGCATAGAACTGCTCGGCCTGCTCGCGCGACAGATGCATCATGCGAGCACCGACGATCTGCAGGCCAGCGTCTTCGAAACGACGATAGATCTCGCCGATCTTGTTCTTGGCGACGGCATCGGGCTTGATGATGGAAAGAGTGCGCTCGGCCATGGTTACTCCAGACAACAATAAACAGACGGCCACGACGATCGTGACCAAACCGCTATTGTATCTTGACGGGCAACCCCGTGGGTAGCCGAGGGGCTGTTGCCGTTTCGTACGAGCGCCGCGTTGGAGCCCAAAATCCGGCCAGGCAAGGCGCAAGCCGCGGCTCTGGCTGTGCCACGATCAAGGTGAGCCAGCGGCATGGCCAGATTTCGGGCCCAACCCTTCGGGACAAGCGCCCGTAGATTAACGACACGTTGGCAATACAGCGTTCTAGCCCACTGCGCGACAGTGACTGCGCGGCGCGGGCTACGCCTCGTCTTGCCACAAAACAGCGCTTGGCGCGGACTCGCACAGAACGGCAACAGCCCCTCGGGCCTGCAATCAGACCGTGAACGACTCGCCACAGCCGCAGGCGTTCTTGGCCTTGGGGTTGTCGAAACGAAACATACGGTTCAGCCCTTCCGAGCGGAAATCCACCGTGGTGCCGGCCAGAACGTCCATATGCTTGCGGGCCACAATCACCTTGGCGCCGTGGCCTTCGTACACATCGTCTTCGTCGTGCACCTCGTCGGCATAGTCCATGGTGTACATATAGCCCGAACAGCCGGATTTACGAACGCCGACCCGCAGGCCGAGCCCGTGGCCGCGTTTGTCCAGCTGATGCTTGATTCGCTCAGCCGCTGCTTCGGTCACCGATAGCAAGGGCGTGTCGCTCATCGCGGTTTCGCTTGTCTGACTCATAACACTATCGTCCCAGATTCGACGCGGCCGTGGCCAACGCATCGATTACGAGTATGCCGATATGACGCTCGCTGGCCGCCAGATCAAGCGCTGCGGCGACGTCGCCCGGTTTGATCCGGGCCGTGACCTCGATACCGTCTCGCTCGACCTGCTCGCACAGCCAGTCGGCTGCCGCGATCACGGCCGGTGGCCCGTAGGCCCAAAATCGTGCCCTGTAACTGTGGGCGCACACGGGTTGTACAAGGAGCCGACACCAGGCGTCGGCCCCAGGTGTCTGCTGCACGCTCTCATTGTGCCATTGATCGATGTCACTATCGGCCGCGGCATGGGCCGGCGTCAAGAATCGATCGATGACAGCATTGCGGCTACTCATGCCGGCCTGCCGGCCAGGGCGCGCAGCCGCGCTGTTTCTTCGGCCACACGAACCACCACCCGATCGACAGTGGCCTCGTCGATACCGGGCCCGAGCGTCAATCGCAGGCTGGCCGCCGCGGCGTCAACGCGACGCCCCATCGCGCGCAGCACGTAGGATGAGGCACCACGGGCCGCGCTACAGGCCGAGCCACCGGATAGCGCGATATTCGGCTGGCCATGGGCCAGGCCCGTGCGAATCGCCTCGCCGTGGACACCGGCGATGCTCACGTTCACGAACGGGGCCGCACCGATGGCGGCCGGCGGATGATTACGCGTCACCCCGTCGATACACGACAATCCGTGCCAGAGCCGCTCGCCCAGTCGGCGATAGCTGGCCTGCGTGGTTTCACGCTCGGCATCGGCGCCGGCAGCTGCCGCGCCAAAGGCGGCGATCTGGTGGGTGGGCAATGTGCCGGCGCGTCGGCCTTGTTGCTGGCCGCCGCCGATGATCTGCGGCGCCAGCCCCACGCGGGGGCGGCGCCGCACGTACAACGCGCCAATACCCGGCGGGCCACCGATCTTGTGTGCCGACATTGACACCAAGGCGATCGGCGTTGTCGATACATCAATGGCAAGCCGCGTGAGCGACTGGGCCGCATCGATATGCAGTGCCACGTCGTGTGCCTGACAAAGCGCGGCGATACGCGCCACGTCGTGCACAAGTCCGGTCTCGTTGTTGACGTGCATCAACGAGACCAGATCACAGGGCTGGGCCAGCGCCGCCTCGAGCGCGTCGAGATCGATACGTCCCTGCGTATCGACGGCCAGCCAGAACACATCGACGCCCTGCTGTTCCAGCGCCTTGAGCGTATCGCGCGTTGCCGAATGCTCGGTGACACAGCTGATGATTCGTACCGGCCGGCCGGTCGAGGCGCCCCGCTCGGCGAAGGCGGCCACGCCGCGCAGCGCGAGATTGGTGGCCTCGGTCGCCCCGGACGTCCAGACGATCTCATCCGCCTGTGCGCCGACGACATCGGCCAGCTGCGCCGCCGCCGTGGTGATCCGGGCGGCAGCCGCCTGACCTGGACCGTGCGGCGACGACGGGTTACCCAGCGGCGCGGCCAGACAAGCCTGAAGACAGTCGCGGGCGTCGGCTCGCATGGGCGTGGTCGCCGCATGATCGAGATAGATCGCTGTCGTATCGGCGCTCATTACGCGTCTTCGGTTTCGCGCTCGGCCCCCTGCTCGATCCCGGCGGCGCGCACCAGACGTTCCAACTCGTCCTGGCGGCGCTCCAGGGTATCGATATGGTCGAGCATGGCATCGATACCACGGGCGACCGGATCGGGCATGTTCTCGGCCACGCCGTACGTGGCAAACCCGATCCGATCAGCGGTTTCGCGCCGACGATCCTCGGGCTTGCCGTCCTTGCACTTGACCAGCTTGGCCGGCACACCAACCGCCGTGCAGCCGGCCGGCACCTCCTTGACCACCACGGCGTTCGAGCCGACCCGCGCGCCCTGGCCCACCGTAAACGGGCCCAGCACCTTGGCGCCCGCGCCAACGACCACATCATCAGCCAGCGTGGGGTGACGTTTGCCGGGGTTCCAGCTGGTGCCGCCGAGTGTCACACCTTGATAGATCGTGCAGTCGTCGCCGATCACCGTGGTTTCGCCGATGGTCACGCCAAAGCCGTGATCGATGAAAAAACGCCGCCCGATACGGGCCCCGGGATGGATCTCGATACCGGTCACCCAGCGCGAGAAATGCGAAATCACCCGGGCCAGCCACTTCAGCCGGGTGTTCCAGCAGCGATGCGCCAGGCGATGCCACCAGATGGCGTGTAGCCCGGGATAGGTGAATATGACTTCCCAAACGCTCCGCGCAGCCGGATCGCGTTCGAAGATGGCGTGCAGGTCTTCCTTGAGCCGAGCGAACATGCAGGTCCCCAGCGCACCGTCTTGCAGTGCCGTGGCGGCCGGGCCGTGGCCGGGCCGATGATGAAACATTGATCGTCTATGTCAGGCCGAAAACATCACGATCAAGATACCAGCCGCAACACGACCGGCGTGCGCCCGCGCCGGGCCTCAATCATCCGACGCCTGGCGGGCCCGCCGATTGGCGCTACCGCGCGGATCCAGCGAGCGCAGCGCGCCGCGCAGGATATTGGTCTCGACACGATCGGGTGCCGCCCGGTAAAACAGCCGGCGCAGGCGCGTCATCAGCAGCATCGGCTCGTTCGGGTCGAGAAAGCCAGAGGCCTCGAGCACGCCCTGGAGCTGGCCGAACAGGCCTTCCATATCCGCGCCGGTGACCGGCTCATGGCTCGGCGTGGGCGCGATCGCAGCACCCGCCGCCACGCGCAGCTCGTAAGCGACCACCTGAACCGCCGCGGCCAGGTTCAACGAGCTGTAATCCGGATTGGCCGGAATCTGCAGATGCAACTGGCAACGCTCCAGCTCGGCGTTGTTCAGGCCCGCGCGCTCGCGCCCGAACACGATCGCCGCCGGGCCGTCGACGCTTGCCGCCACCGCTCGCCCCGCCGCTGCACGCACGTCGACTAGCGGCCATTCGGTGCGCCGCGAGCGCGCACTGGTGGCAATAGCCAGCACCGTATCGGCCAGCGCCTCCTCCAGTGTCGCCACCACGCGGGCGCCGCTTAGAATATCCTCCGCGCCCGAAGCACGTGACGTGGCCTCGGGATCGGGATAGCGCTCGGGGGCGACCAGCACCAGATCGGCCAGCCCCATCACCTTCATCGCCCGAGCGGCCGCCCCGATATTGCCGGGGTGTTGCGCCCCGACCAGCACGATACGCAGGCGGGCCAGACGATCGGGCCCGCAATCCTCGGGAAGCAGATGAGACGAATCGGCCATGACGGTAACGCACGGATTCGGGAACACGGCCGGCAATGGTAAACTAGCCGTCTTTTAGGCGCTGCCCTGCATGCAACCACTGACCAATATCGCGGTGACCGCCGCGCGCCGTGCCGGCGACGTGATCCTGTCTTATTACCGTCGTGGTGAGACCGGCGAAATTGCGCGCAAGGGCGATAACGATTTCGTCACCGAGGCCGATCACAAGGCCGAGGCCGTCATCATGGACGTGATCGAGCGCAACTACCCCGATCACGCGTTTCTGGCCGAGGAATCGGGCACGATCGGTGAGTCCGATACCGTCTGGATCATCGACCCCATCGACGGCACCACGAACTTCATCCGTGGCATTCCGCATTTCTGTGTCTCGATCGCCTGCCAGGTCAAGGGCGTGGTCGAGCACGCGGTGATCTACGACCCGGTCAAGGACGAGCTGTTCACGGCCGATCGCGGTGCGGGTGCCACACTGGACGGTCGCCGGCTGCGGGTGTCCAAGACCACGCGCCTGCGCGATGCCACGCTCTCCAGCGGCTTTGCCTATCGCCGGCGCGAAGACATCGCGCGTCATATGCCGCTGTACAACCGCCTGGTGTCGGCCTCGGGCGCGATGCGCGGCATGGGCTCGGCCGCGCTTGACCTGGCCTATGTTGCCAGCGGCCGCCTGGACGGTTTCTGGGAATTCGGCCTCGGGCCATGGGACATGGCAGCCGGCGCGCTGATGGTGCGCGCGGCCGGCGGTATCGCCAGCGACGCGCGCGATAACGATATCAACCCGCTGGAGACCGGCAACATCGTGGCCGCCAACCCCAAGATCTACCCGCAGCTGCTGGACAAGATCGCCAAGACGCCAAACGGCGGCTGATAACAAGGCGAGTTTCACCGGCCGACAGAAAGCCGGCACGCTGAATGCTTCGATTCAACCCGGAGCCGTCATGCGCGTCGGCTTTCTTGTTTTTGATGATCTGGAAGAACTCGATCTGCTCGGCGCCTGGGAATTGTTCGGCGTCTGGGCCGATTTCAACGACGGCCCGAGCGAGCGCCTGCTGATCGGCGAACACGCCGGCCCGGTGCGTTGTGCCAAAGGCCTGCAGCTTCTCGCCGACGTGTCACTCGCCGACGGCGGAGCCCTGGACGTGCTCATCGTTCCGGGCGGCTGGGGCACGCGCGCGGCGGCCCTTCGCCCTGCGATCACGGATTTCGTGGCCCACCAGGCCAGGCAGGCCGATGTACTGGCGGTGTGTACCGGCGCATTCGTGCTCGCGGCTGCCGGCCTGCTGTCAGGCCGATCTGCGACCACACATTTCGCATCGCTCGACCGACTCCGCGCGCTTGGCGACGTTGATGTTCTGGAAGCACGCTATGTGCAGGCGGGCAGCATCTGGACGTCCGCCGGGATTTCTGCCGGCATGGATATGACTCTGGCCTATATCGCCCACAAAAGCGGCGACACGCGCGCGGGCGACATACAGCGCTGGGCCGAATATTATCCAGAGACACGACGCTACGGCGGCCAGGCCTTGCACCGCGACATGCCGGCCTATGTCAGCGAGACTAGGGGCTGACTAAAGGCGCCGTAGCGCGGCAAGCCATCGTCTATCGATAACCAGGCAAGCTTTTCGGCCACGAAGGCTTGGCACGTCGGCATGTATCGGTCTGGCGTGCTCATCACGCCAATATAGAAATAAAGCCGATTTGATAGGCGCCGATCCTGGTAGGCCACGGGCGTGCCGCAGTCAGGACAGAACAAGCGTGACACGCTTGGCGTTGCCTGATGCGCGACCGGTCTCGCGCCGTCTGCAAAAGTCAGGCTGGATTCGGCAAAACCGACGAATATCGTCACTGGCGCAGCGGTCGCCCGACGACAATCGTCGCAATGGCAATACGACACGCTCGTCGGGTTCTCTACGCATGTCCAACTGATACGCCCACAACGACACGCCCCGGCGTGTCTTGTTATGGGCGATTCGGGCATCGCGCTTAGCGCGTGACGCGCGCGGCTTTTTCGGCGTCTTCTTCCTTGGGCGGGAAGAGATCGTGGGCATCGATATTCAGCAGCAATGCCAGCGCGCTCGCCACGAAGATAGACGAGTAGGTGCCGGTGACGATCCCCACGAGCAGCGCCGCGGCAAAGCCATGTATCACCGGTCCGCCGAGGAAGAACAGCGCCAGCAGGGTGAGAATCGTGGTGCCCGAGGTCATCAAGGTACGCGACAGCGTCTGGTTGACCGCGGCGTTGACCACTTCCTTGGGTGTGGCCTTGCGCATGCGCCGGAAATTCTCGCGGATACGGTCATAGACCACGATCGTGTCGTTGAGCGAGTAGCCCAGCACGGCCAACAGCGCGGCCAGCACGGTCAGATCGAAGTCCATATGCGTGAACGAGAACACGCCCAGGGTGATGACGATATCGTGTACGAGCGCGGCCACCGCCCCGGCCGAAAGCTTCCAGTGAAAGCGCACGATGACGTAAATCAGAATAGCGATGACGGTATAAAGCAGCGCCAGACCGCCCTTGTTCACGAGGTTCTGGCCGACCTGTGGGCCGATGAACTCCACGCTCTGCAATGCCGCACCCGGCGGCCCAGCGCCGAGTGCGGCCATGACGTTGTCGCCGATGGCTGCACTTTCTTTCTCGCCGTCTGCGGCCGGCAGTCGGATCAGCGCGGTGTCGGCACTGCCGAAATGCTGAACGGTGCGCTCGGTATAGCCGGCGTCATCCAGCGCGCCGCGCACGTCGTTAAGCTCGACCTCCTGCGGATAAGCCACATGAACGACTACGCCGCCGGTGAAATCGATGCCGAAAGTCAGCTTGCCCACCAGCAACGAGCCGATGCTGGCCAGCAGCACGACGGCCGAGACGATCACCGCGTACCGCCCCAGCGCTACGAAATCGATCGAGGTATTGGACTTGATCAGACGCATAGTCGGATATCCCTTAGATCGAGATCTTCTTGAGCCGGGCTTTGCGGCCATAGATCAGGTTGGCCACGGCGCGGGTGCCCATGATGGCGGTAAACATCGAGGTCACGATGCCCAGAGAGAGCGTGATGGCAAAGCCCTTGATCGGCCCACTGCCAAAGCCGAAAAGCATGAGAGCGGCGATCAGGGTGGTGATATTGGCATCGAAGATCGAGGTGAAGGCCTTGTCGTAGCCTTGCTTGATCGCCGATTGGGGCGCACTCCCGGCGTCGAGCTCTTCGCGTATGCGCTCAAAGATGAGCACGTTGGCATCCACCGCCATGCCGATGGTCAGCACGATGCCAGCGATACCGGGCAGCGTGAGCGTGGCCTGAAGCAACGACAGCGCCGCTACCACCAGCACCAGATTCATCAGCAATGCCGCATCGGCAATAATGCCGAATAAGCGGTAATAGATCGCCATGAAAAGCACGACGACCAGAAAGCCGACGATGACCGCGTTACGGCCCTGTGCGATGTTGTCGGCACCCAGGCTCGGCCCGATCGTGCGTTCCTGCACGATATTGACCGGTGCCGCCAGTGCGCCCGCACGGAGCAGCAGCGCCAGGTCATGAGCCTCACCCTGCGCCAGGCCAGTGGTCTGGAACCGTTTGCCGAAAGCGCTCTGAATATTGGCTATACTGATCACGCGCTCGTCAGTCGTCGGGCGGCTGATCTTCTTGCCGTCCTCGTAGCTGGTCTCGTACCGGGTTTCGGTATAGAGCACGGCCATCGGGTCGCCGACGTGCGATGACGTCACGTCGTACATATTGCTGGCGGCCTGGCCGTCCAGCGTGACAAACACCGCCGGCTGGTTACTCTGCTGGTCGAAACCGGCCGAGGCATCGACCAGCTGATCGCCCGAGGCGATGACATCGGCCTGCAAGAGAATCGGCTGGCCGTCATCGGTCTTGAACAGTTCGCTGTCGCTGGGCACGTTACCCGTGCTCTCGGCCTGCTGCGCGTCGTGCGCCTGATCGACCAGGCGGTATTCGAGCGTGGCTGTCTTGCCCAACAGACGCTTGGCCTGGGCGGTGTCCTGCACGCCGGGCAGCTCGACCACGATCTGATCCTGGCCCTGGCGCTGCACCAATGGCTCGGCCACGCCCAACTCGTTGACACGATTACGCAACGTCGTGAGGTTCTGCTCCAGCGCGAAAGCCCGAATCTCTTGCGCACGAGCGTCACTGAGCGTGGCCACCAGCGTATCGGCCTCGGTGCCCGGCTTGAATTCGAGATTGGCAAACTGGCTCGGCAAGGCGTCCTCCGCCGCCGAACGCGCAGCGTCCGTGGGGAAGATCACGCGCACGCTGTCGCCGTCCTGATAGGCCCGGCTATAGCGGATATCGTTATTGCGTAGATAAGCCGGCACATCACGCGCGTAGCGCTCGTAGGTGTTGTCAAACACCGCGTCCATATCGACCTGGAGGAGGAAGTGCACCCCGCCCCGCAGATCCAGGCCCAGCGACATCGGCTCGGCGCCGATGGCCCGCAGCCAGCCCGGCGTGGAGGGCGCCAGGTTCAACGCCACCGTATAGTCGTCGCCGAGCTTGCGCTTGAGCGCGCCGGCCGCCGCCAGCTGTGCTTCGGTGCCGGAAAAACGGGCCAGCAGCCGATTATCCTCCAGACGCACGCTCGTGGCCGCCAGATCGTCGTTGCCGAGAATCGTCTCGACCCGGTCAACGAGCGCTGGGCTCGTGGTCTGATTATCCGCTGCCGAGACCTGCACGGCCGGCTGCTCGCCAAACACGTTGGGCAAGGCATACAACAGCCCGACGACCAGCACGACGAGCAATAACAGATACTTCCACAGCGGATAACGGTTCATGACGCCCCGTTGGGATAACGATGAAACAATGAATCAGACACGACGCGCGACCGGAGCCGGCTTACAGCGCGTCGAGCGTGCCCTTGGGTACGACGCTGGTGACCGAGGATTTCTGTACCCGCACTTCCGTGCCCTGGGCGATCTCGACCACAAGGAAATTCTCGCCGACTTCGCGGATGCGTCCGGCCAGCCCGCCGGCAGTGACGATTTCGCTACCCTTGTCCAGCGATTCCAGCAGCTTCTTGTGCTCTTTCTGACGCTTCATCTGCGGGCGGATGATCATGAAATACATGAACACGAAGAACACAGCGACCATCAGCACGGTTGGGATGATGCTGCCGCCCTGGCCGCCGCCGCCCTGTGCGTAGGCGTTGGAAATCAGAAAATCCATCTTGTCTGCCCTTCAGAATAAATCGTGGCGAGATCCACGAGATTGATCGAAAAAAGACGTCATCGAGTGTCAAGTGGCAACGACCATGCAAGCCATGCTGCTACGGGCCTCGAATCGAGCGCCACAGTATGCCACAGGCCCAAAGCCGGCCCGCTACGCCCAGCCGCCATGTGCTGCCTGAGGCGTGCCCGCGCCCTCGGCGCCGGTGAAGAAATCCCGCTGAAAGCCTGCGTAGTCGCCGGCCTCGATCGCGGCCCGGATACGGGCCATCAAGCGCTGGTAATACGCCAGGTTATGCCAGGTGTTGAGCCGTGCGCCCAGGATCTCGCCGCAGCGATGCAAGTGATGCAGGTAGGCCCGGCTATAGTGCGTACAGGTGTAGCAATCACAGGCCGTATCGAGCGGACCGGTGTCGAACTTGTGTACGGCGTTCTTGATCTTGACGATCCCGGCGTGGGTGAACAGATAGCCGTTGCGGGCGTTACGCGTGGGCATTACGCAGTCGAACATGTCGATGCCATAGCCCACCGCGGCCACCAGGTCGGCTGGCGTGCCCACCCCCATGAGATATCGGGGGGCATCGTTCGGCGTCAACGGCAGGATGTTATCCAGCACCGCGGCCTTGTCGTCCCAGCCTTCGCCGACCGACACGCCGCCGATGGCATAGCCGTCGAAGCCGATATCCACCAGGGCTGCCATCGATTCGGCCCGCAGATCCGGATAAATGCTGCCCTGGTTAATACCGAACAGCTTGTTGCCCGAGTCACCGTGCGCGGCGCGACAGCGCGCGGCCCAGCGCATGGACAGCTGCATGGAGGCCGCGGCCTGGTCCTTGGCAACCGGAAAATCGGTGCACTCGTCCAGGCACATCACGATGTCCGAGTTCAAGGAATGCTGCACCGCGATCGAACGCTCGGGGGTGAGAAACCACTTGGCCCCGTCGAGCGGCGAGGCAAACGCCACGCCTTCTTCGGTGAGCTTTCGCATCTCGGCCAGACTCCAGACCTGAAAACCGCCGGAGTCGGTGAGAATTGGGCCGTGCCACTGCATGAAGTCATGCAGCCCGCCGTGCGCGTCGATGATATCGGTGCCGGGACGCAGCATCAGGTGATACGTATTGCCCAGCACGATCTCCGCGCCCAGACCGGCGACCTCTTCGGGCGTCATGCCCTTCACGGTGCCGTAAGTACCCACGGGCATGAAGGCCGGTGTCTCGACCGTGCCGTGCGGCAGATGCACACGACCGCGCCGCGCATTGCCCGACGCGCGAATGGATTCATAGATCATGGGCGCGGAGTGTAGAGCGTGGCCTGCGCGGCGTCGATGCAAACTCGCACCGTGTGCCCGTACGCTAGACTAAACCCGCCTGCTTATTCGCTGACCAGAGTGATGTTGTCAATGCTCGATCGTGTCGTGTTCGTCTTATCGCGCTCTTTCATGCCCGGCCGCGTTGCGCGCGCGGCCAGCCTGGCCTTGTGTCTGGGCGCCGGTGGTAGCGCGCTGGCCGCACCGATGGCGCTTTCCAACCTGGCCTCGCTGAATCGTCATGCCCAGGTCAGCGCATTCGTGATGAAACTCTCGGATCGCTCGGTGATCGCCGAACTCAACGCCAACCAGCGGCTGCGCCCGGCCTCGGCCAGCAAGCTCTATGCCGCCTCGGCCGCGCTGCAGCAGTTCGGCCCGGATCATCGCTTCACGTCGCGTTTCACCAGTCAGGCGCCCATCGCCGGCAGTACGCTCAACGGGGATCTGGTCTTCGTTGGCGGCGGGGACCCGGCGCTGGATACGCCCGCACTGCGTACGCTCGTCGCACGCCTGTCCGGGCGTGGTATCAGCACGATCACCGGCGATCTGGTCATCGATGACGGCCTGTTCGGCCCGGTGCCCTGTCTGACAACGGATCGATGCTCGGCCCAGCGACGGTCTTCGCATGCCTACAGCGCACCGCTATCGGCGGCCGGCGTGAATTTCGGCACCGTGAACGTCACGCTCTATCCCGGCGAGTCGCCCGACCAGAACAGCCGCGTGGTGTTGCAACCGGCCGAGCTGCCGGGCTATCGCATCGATAACCGCGTGGATACCGTGGCTCGTGGCGGCAATGCCGGCGTATCGGCGTGGCGTACTTATGAGTCCGGCGTGTCGACTCTGCATCTGCGTGGCAACCTGCCGGTCGGCTACGGCGCCTACGATTTCCAGCGGGGTGTGACCGGTCCGGCACAGGAGACCGCCAACATGCTGGCCACGCTGCTGCGCGAGGCCGGTATCCGTGTCCAGGGCGCCGTGCGCACCCAGAGTACGGATTACGACAGCCACGGCGCGCTGCTGGCCCGGATCGAAAGCGATACGCTGGCCGAGCAGCTCATTCCGATGCTGGCCTACTCCAACAACTACATGGCCGATACCTTGACCCTGGATGTCGCGGCGGACAGTGGCTACAACCTCCCGTTGACCCTGCCACGCGCCTCCCAGGCGCTCGAAGCCTTGGCCGATCGGGCCGATGCCTTTGCCTACGGCTCGGCCGGCAACGGCTCGGACGCGGCCTTCACGAGCGGCAGCGGCCTGTCGTTGGACAACAATATATCGGCCCGCGATCTCGTTGCCCTGCTGGACTATATGTATCACCAGGACGCGTTGTTTCCGGCCTTCTACGGTGCGATCCCGGTGCCGCTATCGGCGCCGTCGCGCACGCTCAAACGCGGCAATTTCGACTTCCAGACCCGTATCGTGGCCAAGACCGGCACGCTGTCCGAGCCTGTGACGGTGCGCGCGCTGGCCGGCTATCTGCGCCTGTCCGACGGCGGTTTCGCCGCCTTTGGCATTCTGATCAACGGCACGAAAGATGACCCGGCGTTGACCTATCAACAGACCGTGACCGCTTATCAGCATGATCTGGAGGCTATTCTGGCCGCCTACTGATCGTCTCGGGCAAGCCGTTTCAAGCGTTGCCCCAGGCAAGCCTTGCGACAGCGCGCACGATGGGTATACTGCGCGCTGTCGCGCCCGGGTGGCGGAACTGGTAGACGCGTCGGATTCAAAATCCGATTCTGGTGACAGAGTGCGAGTTCGAGTCTCGCCCCGGGCACCATCAACACCTCCAAGGACGTCCATAATCGTCCAAAATCAAGCCCGAATCCAAGCGATTACGGGCTTTTTTAATGCGCCAAGTTCCAGAGGAGTCTATTGCCATCCGGGGGTATCTGGGGGTATTTTTGGGGGTACCAGATTGAAGACCGCTTAGAGATACCCCCAGCCATGGTCCTCACCGCCGTCCAGGTTAAACAAGCCAAGCCCCGCAAGAAGCAATACAAGCTTTCGGATAGCGGCGGGCTTTATCTGCTCGTCAGACCCAATGGCGGCAGATACTGGCGATTGAAATATCGCTTTCACGGAAGAGAAAAAACACTCGCTTTCGGCACCGCGGAGGACCTCTCGTTAGCCGACGCCCGCTCGAAACGAGACGAGGCGCGCAAGCAGCTCATCGATGGCAACGATCCAATGGAGCTTAAGCGGCGGGCCCAGGAAACAGCCAAGGCCCGTCAGGCAAATGCATTCGAAACGATTGCCCGCGAATGGCACGAGCACAAACGTCCAAGATGGAGTGAAAAACACGCCACGAAGGTTATACGCTCGATCGAGAATGATGTTTTCCCGGCGCTTGGCAGCCGACCTGTGGCCGAGATCACTCCGCCAGAGGTACTGCGGGTAATCCGCACAATCGAGGAACGCGATGCTCTGGATTACTCCCATCGCGTTCTGCAGCGCATCGGCATGGTGTTCCGATATGCCATTGTCACGGGCAAGGCGACCTATAATCCCGCTTCGGATCTCAAGGGTGCATTGAAAACCCGTAAGGCGCGACACCATGCCGCGCTATCTCGCGATGAACTACCTGCATTTCTGCAGGGCCTCGATACCTATGATGGGCATGTAATCACACGATACGGCCTACAGCTCATTGCTTTGACCTTCCTACGTACCGGCGAGCTACGCGCTGCTCGGTGGACAGAGATCGATATCGAGCGCGCTGAATGGCGCATACCGGCCGAACGCATGAAGCTCGGCGATGAACATATCGTGCCGCTGTCCGAGCAGGCCATAAAAGTATTCGAAACGTTAAGCGAAATCACCGGCCGATATGAGTATATCTTTACCGGCCGGAACAGTACGTTGCGCCCCATGAGCGAGAATACGCTGCTCTACGCACTATATCGCATGGGCTATAAGCGCCAAACGACGGTTCACGGCTTTAGAGCGACCGCCTCGACCATTCTTAATGAGAGCGGATTCAACCGAGACGCGATAGAACGCCAACTCGCACATGCGGAGGGCAATAAAGTCCGCGCCGCATACCATAGATCCGAATATCTGGAGGAGCGCCGTCAGATGATGCAGTGGTGGGCTGATTACCTCGACGATTTGAAACAACGCTCCAAGGTCACGCGGCTTCGCGCTTAGCGCATGCTGAGCTAACGCAACAACAGGTCCCTTGGTTAGGAGGATTAGATCAGCCATGACGCCACCATAACGATATTTGAACCGTTCAGCCTGACAGGCAAGCTCGAGCTATTCTCAAAATCCGGATAGGGGGCGCCATAGCGCCCCCTATCCGGATTTGGCGTTGGACTAATATTGACGCCGTTCGATGCCCATCCTTTTATCCGCTCAGCCAAGTCCACAGGTTTGATTTACCTGTCCGGGGAAGCTGAGCTAGCTGTGTAAACCCACCAGATTGTTCACAGACAGCCCGAGTCGGCTAATCGGTGGCTGGTGATCCAAGCTGGCATGCGGTCGGTGCCAGTTGTAGTCGTGCAGCCAGTAGGGCAGAACCGCCGCGCGTTGCGCGGCGTTTTTGTAGGTATGCGCATACGCCCATTCGTGCAGCGCCGTCTGGATCAATCGCTCGGCCTTGCCGTTGGTACGCGGCCGATAGGCACGCGTGCGCCGGTGCTTGAGCCCGAGGCGCCGACAGACTTTGGCAAATCGGCGTGAGTGATAGCAGGCGCCATTGTCGGTCAGCACAGCCGAGAAGCGCACGCCCAAGCCTCGGTAATAGCGCAGCGCGGCGATCAACGCTTGCCTGGCGCTGGTCGCTTTTTCGTTGGGCCAGATCGTGGCGTGTGCGACCCGGCTGTGGTCGTCGATGGCGACGTGGACATAATCCCAGCCCGCATGGCGTGAACGACCGGCCTGCCGGTCGCCGGTGACGCGATGTCCGGGCCGATCAAAGCGTCCGAGTTTCTTGATGTCCAAATGCAACAGGTCGCCCGGCGCGTCGTGCTCGTAGCGGGCAGCCGGCTGGCGGGGCTCGAGCGCCGCCAGGCGGTTGAGTCCGACCGAACGCAGCACGCGTGAAATCGTGCTGACCGGCACGCTGGTGGCCCGGCTGATCTGCGGGTAGATGTGCCGTTGACGCCGCAGCGCGATGATCTGTTCACGCCGATGTGCCGATAACTGATGGGGACAGCGCCGGGGGCGGCAGCTGCGATCAAACAGAGCGGCCTCACCGTCCAAGCGATAGCGGCGCAGCCACTTGTAGGCGGTGCGGGCACTCACGCCCATAGCCTGGGCAGCGTCGATCGGGTGCATGCCCTGATCGAGTACGCGCTCGACAAGCAGCACTCGACCTCGAAACGTGAGTCGCGCATTATTGTGCGTGTTCATCCGGGTCGCTCCTTTGGCTTCAGGATTTGAGCACCCATCAGCTTCAGGGACAGTGGCTCGGATGAACAATCTACTGAGAGGTCACAGCTAGCTGCGGATGTTCCATTCGTATCAACGCACTTCATAGTCCCATTGGGCATGAAACGAGACTGCTCGGGTCTTTATCCGGCCAGCAGGCTAGATCAATACTGCTGAATTATCGTTTCAAGTTATAGCCGAGCGGTCTTATGCGGGCTGGACTTCTTCACTAACCGGCAAACAAGGCTTTTTCATGACAAATGGCGTACAGCTCCATTTGCCCCTCCGATGTCCTTGCTCACATCTCGCTTCTTTAAGTAGATATGGGCTCAACGACATCGACTTCCGCCGCACTGTACGGAGCACAAAACCACTAAGACCCGTCGGCATGGGGAAGATGAGTCATGCCCACGACACCCGAAGAGCCAAGCACCGGACACAAGGTGTTTTACCGTCCAATCGAAGCCGCGCTCCGGTGGAGCGGACTACTGCAATACGAGCAACGGATTCTCGAGCGCATCGGCACGCGGCATCGACCGAAACCCGAGGACTTTCCCGAATGGCCGACCTTGCACCTGAACGCCGAACGCATCGTCGACGCCCTCGCCAACGGTGATCTAGCCTATGGGAAAAACGGCATCACGTACCACGATCCGACGCTGCTCGACTCGCCCGACCTGACCGTTCGCCACGTGGATCTGAAGGCCTGGATGGCCCATTTCTATCCGGCCGAGAAACCCAGCTTTCTGTTCAACGCCGTTGAACGTCGTTTGTGCCCCACCGTCAGCAAAGACACGGTGCAAACCTTACTCGCCGATCGGGAGGCTTTGAAAATCCGCTTGGCCGACCAAGCGAAAGTCTCGGAACGGCTCCAGATCCAGCTCGATACGCTTCGCCAAGCACATGAAGCCGACGCAAGACAAGCCAAACAGGCTCAGGAGCCCAGCCCGCGTAGTGAGTCGGCCTACCTGAATATCATCGCCGGCTTTCTCACCTTATTACTCGGGAATTCACCGGCCGGCCGACCCTACTCGAGCTTTAACACGCAAGAGGCTGTGATCAGCGCCATGATCGCGCACCACGGCGACCAACTCGGCATATCCCAAAGCACGCTAGAGAACAAATTCGCCCAGGCAAAGCGGCATTTGCGGGCTGATTGAAGCGCACTTACCCCATTTGGGGTCGGCGACACCCCATTTACGGTTTTCTTTGCCGCCGAGATCTATTGAATAGGGATCACGTCCTAACAAGGCCAAGGCGCCTCAAGGAGTGATCTCCATGTCCGAATCAACTGCATCTACCGCTTCTGCCGAGCGTCGCATCCTGCGGCGTCCCGAGGTCGAGGCCAAAACCGGCTTCAAGCGGGCCCATATCTACAACCTCATCAAACAAGGCCGATTTCCCAAGCCCATGCGCCTTGGCGTGCGCGCCGTCGGCTGGGATTCGCTCGAAATCGAGGCGTGGATCGCCGAACGGCTTAACGAGCGCGTCTGATATTGCTCCGTCCGAGAGCTTCGAGAGGCACCGCTATGCATATGATCGCCATCGCCTCCAGCAAAGGCGGGGTCGGCAAGACGACCTTGACCGCCAATCTGGGCGGATTTCTAGCGCTTGCAGGTTATCGCGTCCTCATGGTCGATGCGGATATCCAGCCCACGCTGAGTTCGTATTACCCGTTCGATTATCATGCGGCCAGCGGGCTCTACGATGTCGTCACCGCGGGGACGATAGAGACGGCGATCAGCCGCACGAGCCTACCCAACCTGGATATCGTTATCTCGGACGATCCGGAGGGACGGCTTGAAAACTGGATCCTGCACACCCCCGATGGCCGAATCCGGCTGCGCCGTGCGCTCGCCAATGTCGATTACGACTTTGTCCTGATCGATACGCAAGGCGCGATCGGTCCGTTGCAGGATATCGGTGTACTCGCCGGCGATCTCCTGCTCTCGCCGATTCCGCCGGAAATCCTGAGTGCGCGGGAGTTCGCCCGCGGCACCCTGTCCATGCTGGAGCGTTTGCGGCCCATGCACATGCTGGGTGCGCCCGTCGGGCCCCTGTACGGGCTGTGCTATCGCATGGACCGCACGGTCGATGCCCGCCTGGTGGCGGACACGCTGCGGCAATCGACGTTTGCAGAAAGTCGGGGTGATATCTCGATCCTCGATACCGTGGTACCGGCCACAGTGGCCTACCGCGAAGCCGCCAGTGCCCAAGTCCCAGTCCATGTCTGGGAGCCTCACCGTCGCGCTGGCACCGCACCGGCCGGGCTGGAGACCATGACGGCGCTCGTTCGCGAGCTGCTACCGCGAGTCGGCACGGCATCGGCGGGAGGTCGGCCATGAGTCGCAAGCGCCCCACCGCGGACCAGATGGACCAATTATTGTCACAGCCTCATTTTCGGCGCGACGACCCGAAAGCCAGCACCGATCCGTCCCATGCGCCGGTCACGACGACGCCGATGTTGGTCGACGTCGACCAGATCGTGCCGTACGACCGTAATCCGCGCCGCAGCCCGAACGATAAGCGCGAGAAGCTCAAGGCTTACATCCGAGAAACCGGATTCAACCAGGTTCTGACGATTACGCAACGTCCCGACACCGACCAACCCGGGTTGTACATGATCGGCGTCGGCGGCAACACGCGGTTGCTCATTATCCAGGAACTTTGGCACGAGACGGGCGACGCGCGTTTCGAGCAGGTGTGGTGTCAATTCCAGCCCTGGACCGGCGAGACCCAGACGCTGGTGGCCCATATCCAGGACAACGATCTCCGCGGTGACCTGACCTTCATCGATCGCGCGATCGCGGTCCAGGAATTAAGAGCGATGCTCAAGGCCGAGTCTGGCGAGTCATTGTCGCAGCGGGCCCTACGCGATCGACTCAATGCGCTGGGCTATCAGATCGGCCGGACCATGATCGGCTGGTACGACTATACGGTCGACACCCTGTATCCGCTGATTCCGACCGTACTGCAAGCCGGTATGGGGCGGACGACGATCGCCAAGATCCACGAACTGCAGCGGGCCTTTGCCAAGGCCTGGGCGTCGTTAGAACTCGGCGACGCCGACGAAGCCCATAGTCTGTTCGAGCAAACGCTACAGCGTCATGACGGCGACATGCTGGATCTCGACGCCCTGCGGCGGGATCTCGAGGAAGAACTGTCCATCAGTGCGGACTGCGACATGCAACGCGCCAGTCTCGAGTTTGGGGGCGCCTTGTATGGGCGTTCGGATTCCAAAGTTGAGGCGGCGCCGACGTCGAATGCGACCGATCAACCGACCGAAGGCGAGTCATCGAACGGATCCACGACAGCGCCCGCCAACGAGACTGAGTCAACACCGTCGACAGACACCGGGTCGTCGCCAAATCAAACCGCATCGGCGACGACCCAGTCCACGGATCCCACCGACGCGAACGATCACAAGCGCTCTGCCCCGCCGGCGTCGACAGGGGGTACGGCGGAAAAAAAGCCGGCCGAGGACGCCGCTTCACAGAGCGGCAACGCCGCGACACGTTCGGTGGAAGGGTCATCCGGTACGGATGCTCTGCCCCACGATCTCAAGTCGCTACGCGCCCGGACATGGACGCTGGCCAGCCGTATTGCGCAGGGCTCGCGGCTCGGGGACGTGGTGCAGCCGCTCCAAACGGGTCTCGGATTCCTGGTGGGCCCGATTCCCGTCGAGGTTCAGCAATCCTGGCATCCCGACATCGGTCGCAGCGCCATGTGCGTCTGGTGGCACCTGGCCACATTGGCCGAGCAATTCGCCCGTCACGGGCGGGCCTGCGAGGTCATGCCGACGGGTTGGACCAATCGGCCCATCGGCCAAGCCATGCGCCAGGCCCGTGACGGACAGCAACCATTTTCACGCTGGCAGTGGGAACAAGCCGATCGCGATCTGTTCGCGGACGTGCCGCCGCTTGAGCCCAACGATATGGGCCCGGTGCTCTATCAAAGCTGGCCCGACCAACGTTGGGCCGATTGGATCCAACTCGTCGACACCTATCGGGAGATTTATCGCGCCACCGACGAGACGCCTTGGGGGGAACAGTAATGCAGACCAACGAATCGAATCTCACGCTCGCCACACTGATCTATGCCACCCATTGCCTGGAACAAGGCGATTGGGCGGTGTTGCGCGACCTGAATTTTGGTGAGCGGCACTCAAGGCGCTGCAGTTTTCCGACTTCCTGTCGGTGGCCGGGCGCATGGACGGCCATGTGCTGGATATCCGCCTTGACCGCGAGCGTTTCTGGCTCGTGTTGCAAGAAATGAAAGCCGAACGCGCCGCCGAAAAGCTCAAGACAGAGCTCGTCTGTCGCGAGGCACCGGTCGACATGATGCGGCAATTGTTCGGCATGACCGATGGCCAGTACACCGCCCTGCGCCGGCGCTGTCGCCGCGGACGGCGCGGCGCCGGGCGTCCGGCCGAGCCCGACACCGACACCATGAACACGATCTGGCGCGCCTGGCATCACCGGATGAACGGCAAAGCGCCCGCCTCGGCCGACGAATGGCTGAGGCTGTCCGATGACACCGGCACGGATTGTCGCACACTCTGGCGCTTCATCCGCGGTGCGAATGTATTAGAGCGCACATCATGAGCGGCGACCGGCCCCACCGGAACGACACGCTCGATTCCTATCTCAAACAGGCCGCACACGATCTGGCGCAATCGAACAAGGCCCTGGGCGATGACGCCGAGGGCCTTTTGTTTTTGGGGGTGTGGCACCAGAGCTACCCCGCCATCCTCGTGCGGGATCCGTTTCTCAGTGACAGCGCGAAGGTTCAGTTTTTGCTTCTAATGCAAGAATCGAGCCAGAAACCGCACGACGCGATCGCCATGCCGTCTCTGACGCATACCGCCCAGGTGCTGGGTCACGGTCGACGAACCGTGCATCGCGATCGCACTCTGCTGCGGATCTGTCGCTGGATCAGCCAACACAAGCGCGTACGCGATCGCCGGGGGCGCTACTGCGGCAGTATCAACGCGATTCACAGCGAGCCCTGCGCGCTGGCCGATGCCAACCGACTCGACGCCACGTATTTGCAGCTGCTCGATCGCAGCAAGGGCGACGACGACCCGTATATCCGCAACGCCGCGCTCGCCGCGCTGGCGAGCATCGATCAGGCTCTGAATGCCGGGCACGATCCGCTGGAACCACCGGACCCAATGAATCGACGCATCGAGGCCGCGAAAGCCGTGCAGAGCGGTGGGGGGACGTTCTTCGATCTGCTGATGCCGGAAGGCGGCCGCATCGCCAAGCAACATGATCCCAATAGCGCTGGCCACACTGTGGCCACCTCACCGAGAACGCCAAAATCTGCACTTGGGCAGCCCGAGCCCACTCATCCAAGTGCAAATTTTGTCGACAAATCCGCTCGCCACACTGTGGCCACCCCGTCTGCTGGTGCAAATTCTGCACCTGGATACCCAAGTGTAAATTCTGCACCTGGAGCGTCACAGCCAAGTGCAGATTTTGCACTTGGATCACAAGTTGTTGAAAATAAAAACGATCGGTTGAATTATCCACAAAATACAAAATTTGCACTTGGACCTACTTGTAGTAGTAATACAACTACTACTAACAAGAATGAACCAGAGTCTGCGCGCGCGAGTCGATCGAGCAGCCGGGCGATCGATTCTGGCAAAAGCAGTCCGCCGAACTCAGCGACGCAAGCCGCCGATGCCCTTCGATGGCCCGAGGCATTGCCCGCGAACGAGCGAACGCTGATCGAACGATCATTCGCGTCGATGCAGCTGACCGGCACGCAATGCCAGGAAGTGCTGGATGCCCTGGCACGCAAGCTCCAGGATCCGGACAACCCGATGCGCAGCCCGGTGGGCTATGCCGTCGCGCTCTGCAAGCGTGTCCGATCGGGTACTTTCCAGCCCGTCGGCGCGCCGCCCCGCCCATCCGGCACGGGTGGCAGCGGCGATGACAGCGGACCGCGTGGACCGCGGGGCGAATTGACCGAACTCAGGCGCCAGATCCACAACCTGCAGAGCGAGATCAAGGGATTCGACGACAACCTCATCCCGTTCGCCCATCCCGAGAGTCAGCCGCATCTGGAAGCCCAGCGGGACCGGCTCTGTCAGGAACGCGACGCGCTCAAACAGCGTTACCAGGCCTTGCGGGGCGAGGATGGGGCGTCATGTCGCAAGCAAGCCTGAGTGCTGGCCACAGTGTGGCCAGCCGGCGAACGGCCCCTGCGACCCGCGTTGCGTCGGGTGGCGCTGAACCGATCGCGATGCGAGATCGAACGCCCGTAGTGGATTCGATCGCAAATCGGTGGACACGTGATCGGCGGATTGATCGAACCCGAGTCGCCACGGCCGGGCAGACGCCGCACCGCGACGAGTAGACCGAACAGCCCATTTTCGCCGCCATCGTGCTGGCCACAGTGTGGTCAGCCCATATGCAAAAAATCCGTCGCCCCGCAGCCGGCGTTTTCTGCTGCGATACCGGCCATGCCGGATTTACTGTTGGTGGGGAACGCCCTATTCGCGACAGGCCGTCGCCTAAGCTCGGAGTCACCCATGAGCGAACCTTCCCAAACCACCGGGCCGGCGATCGTGCCCGGACGGCTGCGCAATTTTGTCGAGATGACCATCCAGACCCGTCAGGCACAACGGCTGGTGCAGGGCCGACGCGGTACCGACGGCAAACCGCCGATCATCGGTTTGTATCGCTATGGCGCCATGGTGCGCACGATCTGGTCGGGTGCAACCCGCGACGATCCCTACGCCGACTGGGTTCTGCTGCAGGTCGAGCAGGCACTACATGAATCCAAGGACGAGATCGCGACCTTGAAGCAGACCATCGAAGCCGACATGGCCCGGGTGGCGGCGATGAAGGTGGGCCTGGCGCATTCGCTTGAGCCCGCGAGGGTCGAGCTCACCTTTTCCAACCCCTACGGCTACATGGGCGCTTGGCTACTCGCTGATTTCGATGAGCTCGTGCTGGCGGTGCTGACGGCGCGCCATGTCGGGCTGATCAATCGGGATGCGTCCGAGCGCATGCTCGGCGAGGGCGGTCGCGCCGTTCGCCGGGCCTATGCCACAGCCCAGGGGTACCGGGCGACCGCGGTCAAGCGCGAAGATCTGCGCGGCGGCACGCGGCGCGCCGAGCGCGCCCAACAAGCCATGGGGGAACTGCCACAGGCCGTGCTGGACGGTGACCTCCGGCCCGAGCACGCACCGGTAATCGAGGGCGTGCAGCCGTCGAACAGCCACAGCGACGATGCTGGCCACACTGTGGCCAGCCACGATGACGCGGCGACGGATGAAGCGACTGACACAGATCCCACGACCGACGAGCGTGGTAACGACGATGCGTCGTAGGCAAGCAATCGGCTCAGTTGAATCTGACGAAGCCGTGGCCGGCCGATTTGACGTAGCCCCTTTAAAGGGCCCTTTAAGGGTAAGGGAGGCGCGCCAGCGTCTGGCGGCCCTCGAGCAGGTGATACGGGACGGCGAAGCCGAGGGAACCCGGCTATGTGAATCATTCGGCAAACAGTTTCCGACGGCCCCGGCCAAGATCGTGCGATACAACGATCGGAGCCTGACGTTTTACCGCTGGCGCCAATCCAGTGCCCGGCGGTGGGGCAACCCAAGCACGACGGCGATCAGTCTGACGGGCCAGGCCGGTCGGGCGTTGCTGGCACGCGTTCCGATCTCGGCACGTGGTCACTGGCTCAATTACGAGCGTCGGCGCATCTATCTCAATATGCGCCTGTCGACGGCGTCCTATGAACTCTATCGCCTGCAGGACTGGCTCGACGGTCTGGATGCGATCAAGGCGATCGAACGCGACGGCCTGTCGGTCGATGCGCCTGACAACCAGAACGAGCGCGGATAACCCATCACGCCATCCAAGACCGGACCCATCCGTTCGGCCTAACGATCTGAACGAACATCGACGGGTATTCCGAGGGTGGCCACACTGTGGCCACCCATGATTCGAGCGATGACCGGGCGCGACAACGGAGCGGACGATGCCGCGACTGAACATGCCTGATGAATGGGACCGCGCCGAACTCACAGGACGTATGTATGAAGCCATCGACCTTGAGACGGCCATTCGGGACGGGCGCTTCGCCTCCTTGGGCGAGCTCGCGGATTGTCTCACCGATCAATCCGAACTCATGAACCAAGCGCTTCGATGCCGGACTTGGATCATGCACGCGGACAAGCCCGGTTGCCCCGATCTGCATCGGACGATTGCCCGAACGCGACCGCGCGCGCGTTCGCCGATCTAAATTCCGCGCGCCATCCGCGTGATTCATTGTTGTACCGCAACGCGCTCAGGACGAGGCTGATGCTGTCGAATAGCGACACTCACCCTGACTAACGGAGCGAACCGATGTCGAACTTATTTACCGCTCGGGGCAATCTCGCTGCGGCCCCCGAACTCAAGACGGTCACCGTCAACGGCGAAGACCGCCAGGTCGCCGAAATGCGCCTGTATTGCGATCGTGCCGTGCCGGACGGCGACGGCGGTTTCAAGGACAAGGGCGGATTTTGGCTCAATGTATCGCGCTGGGGCATCGCCGGTACGCATGCCGCTCGCGTGCTCGATAAGGGCGATCGCATCAAGGTCGAAGGCACGCTGGTACAGAACAGTTGGGAGAAGGATGGCGACAAGTTTTCCCGGCTCGAACTGACGGCCGATGATGTCACCCTGGATTTGTCACGCGTCGAATCGATCGCGCGCAAGCCGCGAAACCGACCGACGAACGGAACCGATGACAGTGCTGGCCACACTGTGACCACCCCGGAAGACGGCGCCCAACACGCCGCACCCGTCGGTTGATTCGTCCCATAGCCCGAGAGCTGATGCGCTGGCCACAGTGTGGCCAGCCTGATTTTCGGCCCGTTGGATACCGGAGGACACCACTATGACCCCTGGAAACGCTGCGCCCCACGCCCGATCGTGTCGCGCGTGCGGCTGCACCGACGCGGACTGTACCGGCTGCGTCGAACGCTCCGAGCAACCGTGCTATTGGGTGGGACCCGACTTGTGCTCGGCCTGTGACGATTGGGCTGGCCACACTGTGGCCAGCCGAGCCAACGCCAACCGGCAAGAACAACCCTTTAATCATCATGCAATTCACGATGCGCGGAATCATCTCGAAAATTTTTAAGGCGCATCGCAGCGCGCCGCCTGGCGTGGTCATCAGCGAGACTGATATCGACGCTGTACTTAATCATTTGCGGCGTCTGCCTTATCGGACGGCAACGCCCGCGAGTTGGGACAGACAGCGCCTTTTGCTCCTGATTCGCGAATGCATCGGAAAGAAACCCGTTATCGGGCAATTCAATGAGATCGCACCGGGTGTGTTCGCTGTTATCAAGCCGATGGGCGTGGATCTGACGAATTACCACGATTCCCACGGTCGGTACCAAGTCTGGCTCATGATTCGATCGTGGGGAACGGACCTGGCTCGGATTACCGATCTTTAAGGCAAATGGCAGGCTGGCCACAGTGTGGCCAGCCTGCTCGCCGGACGGCGCTTGCCCCTTACAGAAGCACCCAAGATCGGCGAATATGTGCCTATATTAAGCAAAATTGAGTCGAAAAGTCGATTTCTATCCGGTATCAGGTGTGGGAAGCGAAATTACACGCTAGGCTGCACCCATTTTTCCGCTCGCAGTGCAGTCGGGCTGCGATGCTGTCGGCGTCACTCATTCCCGACAGACCCATGGCTGGCGACACCGTCTATCTCTGCGAAAAGCCGTCCCAGGCCCGCGACATCGCCCGGATCCTCGGCGCGACCCACAAGACCAAGCACTATCTCGCCGGTTCCGGCGTGACCGTGACCTGGTGTTTCGGCCATCTACTGGAAATGGCCGCGCCTGATTGCTACGGCGACGAGTACAAACGCTGGTCGCTAGATACGCTGCCGATCATCCCGGACCCGTGGCGCCTCGATGTCCGGCCCAAGGTCAAGGCGCAGTACAACGCCATCGAACAATTGCTAGGCAAGGCTCGGCATGTCGTAGTCGCGACCGACGCCGACCGCGAGGGCGAAACGATCGCCCGCGAGCTCTTGGATCGCTGCGCGTACCGGGGCCGCATATCGCGGCTGTGGCTGTCCGCGCTCGATGACGCCAGTATCCGCAAGGCCCTGGGCCGCCTGAAAGACGGCGCCGAGACCGAAGCGCTCTATCACGCCGGCCTCGGCCGGGCCCGCGCGGATTGGCTGGTCGGCATGAACCTCACCCGCGCCTATACCGCCATGGCGCGCTCCCAGGGCCACGATCGGCTACTACCCGTGGGCCGGGTCCAGACACCGACGCTGCGGCTTGTCGTCGATCGCGATCGTGCGATCGAATCATTCAAGCCGGTTCCGTATTGGGATCTGGTGGCGACACTGGCGACCGATGCAGGCGAGACGTTCGACGCCCAGTGGCAGCCGCCGGCGGACATGACCGACGCCAAGGGCCGCTGTCTCAATGAAGAGGCGGCCCGACGCATGGCGCAACAGATCGAGGGCGACGCTGCCCGAGTAACAGCCGCCGAAACGACGCGCAAGCGCGCGTCGGCGCCTTTGCCTTACGATCTCGGCACGCTGCAGCAGGACGCCAATAAAACCGCTGACATGGGCGCACAGGCCGTATTGAGCACGGTGCAGGCGCTGTACGAGACGCACAAGGCGGTCACCTATCCGCGAACCGACTGCCGCTATCTGCCGACCAGCATGCAGGGTGAAGCGGATGCCGTGCTTGACGCGATGGCGCGCACCGACCCGCGGGTGGCGGGCGCAGTCGAGGGGGCGAATACGTCGCGCCAGGCGCGCGTGTTCAACGACGGCAAGATTACGGCGCACCACGCCATGATCCCCACGACCGAGCCGGCCGATCTCGGCCGGATGTCCGACACGGAGCGGCTGATCTATCGGATGATCCGGACACGCTATCTGGCGCAGTTCTATCCCGATCACGAATACGACCGCACTGTCCTTGCGCTCGACATGGGCGGCGCGGCGTTTCGCGCCACCGGCAATGGGGTCGTCGTTGCCGGCTGGAAGGCTGTCACAGGCCATGCCGGCGCCGATGAGGCGGATCAAGCCGGCAATGCGCGTCTGCCGATAGTGCGCGAGGGCGACCGCTGCCCGGTCCAGGGCGCGGCGGTTCAGGCCAAACAGACCCAGCCACCGGCGCACTACACCGAAGGCACATTGCTTGCGGCCATGAAAAATGTCGCCTCGCTGGTGACGGACGAACGGCTCAAAAAGATCCTCAAGGACACCGCCGGCCTGGGCACCGAAGCCACACGTGCCGGCATCATATCCACGCTGATCGAGCGCCGGTTTCTGGCCCAAAAGAAAAAGAAACTGGTCGCGACCGACGGCGGCCGGGCCTTGATCGACATGCTCCCGCGGGCCATCACGAACCCGGACACCACGGCGGTATGGGAACAGGCCCTGGATGAAATCAGTGCTGGGCGCATGACGCTCGATGATTTTGTCACGCGGCAAACGCAGTGGATACACAAGGCGGTCAGCCAAGTGCAGCAGCATGGTTTGAATGTGCCGCAAGGCATCGCAACCGGGCCGCAGAAGCAATGTCCCGAGTGCGACAAGCCCATGCGCAAACGCAAGAGCCGGCACGGGGCGTTCTGGGGTTGCACCGGCTATCCGGACTGCAGGGCCACCGTCCAGATCGGCGGCGGCAAGAAAGGCCGCCAGAAGAAACAGGCGACGTGACCCGCCGCCTTGGTGTTCCGGGACCGGGAATCCGAGCGGGCAATCAACAATTCAGCGCGAACCGCGCTGAATTTTCTGTTGTTCCCGCCCTGATCCTGCGCCAGTTTGAGCGCGAATCCTTGGCGGAACGAATCATCATGCACCGGTCACAATTGACGAGTCCGCGCACACCGACCGTACTCGCGGGTCTGACCGCGCTGCTGCTGGTGTTGGGCGGCTGCGCCAGCACACAGGCGCACGCGCCGGCTCATCAGGCGTCAACCGGCGCACCGGCCACGCCGGATCTCTACGCTTTGCCCTCGGACGTTCCCACGGCCAATGTCGTGCGCACCGGCCGTTATCAGCTGGTCCCGCTGGCCCCGACCTCCGGTCAGCGGGATCTGCTGCGCCAGGCCGTGTCCATCGATCTCCCCCAATCGATGCATCTCACGGTCCGCGACGGCCTGGAACATGCGCTGAGGGATTCCGGGCTGCGTCTATGCCCCCGCCAGGCGCAGACCGGCTTCTTCTCGTCCCCGTTGCCGGCCGTGCACCGCGAGCTCGGGCCGACAACGCTATCCGACGCCCTGCAGGTGCTCGCCGGCCCGGCCTGGCGCCTGCACGTCGACTTCGCCGATCGCACGGTGTGCTTTAGCCGCCGCGCACAGCCGGCGGTCGCGGTGACGCGCACGCCGTACCCGACCCGCGACCGCGGCCCCGTGTCGGCGCGAGAGTGATCGCGTCGCGCCCGACAACGGCGACCGTTTCGTTCCCATACACGAGGCCCTGACCATGCGATACCGCACCCTTCCGATCGCCCTGATAATCGCGGCCTCGCTGACGCCGGTCGCCGGCTGCAGCGATAACGACGGGTCCGCCAACGATCAAAGTCAGGGCACAGACCTCGCGGCCGAGCAGAGCGCGGATTCGTCAGGCCAGACGTCAGACAACGGCTCGCAAGACAGTTCGCCGATTCCAGTCAATGATCCGAACAAGACCGCCGACACGGCGAGCACATCACCCCAATCGAAACCCGCGCCGCCGGCGCCGGACCGGGTCCAGCAACTGGCCCAGCAGATCGCCAGCATCAAGCAGGCCAATCAGAAGCGCCTGGATCAACAGGCCCAGCGCATCGATGCGCTCGAGCAACAGGTCGCCGCGCTGACCAAGCGCCTGCGCCAACGGCCGCAGCCGACATCGGCACACGCGAAGCCGGACCAGCAAAAGACCAACCCTGCCAAGACGCAGGCGCCGGATGCGGTATTCCCGCAATCGAGCGACAGCGCCGCGTCACGGGAATCCAAATCGGACGCGGGTCAGTCCGCCGATGCAAGTAACAACGACGAATCAGCCGACGACAGCGACGGCGAACCTGCTTCGTCTGATTCCCCGCCTGCATCAGGCAACGTCACCGGCCCGAATATCGTCACGCACTGCCCGGCCCACGGTGACGCAGCCGATCAATTCGATGTGTTCTTTCAGGCCGCGACCGGCGACGCGCTGGATGCCGCCGCCGATCAGGTCCAATCGGCCGGGCTGTCGGATTGGTTCGCCCGCGCACGCACCGGCCGGCTCTACGTGGGCCGTTACGGCAATTGCCCGCTGGCCGCACGTCGTCGCGACGATGTGCATGAGCGCACCGGCCTGGCACTGAATATCCGGGCAGTCGCCCCGCATCACGCGGGCACATCCAAGAGCACGGATCACAGCCCCGCGCACGACGACGGCGCGGCCGACAACGCCGCTGCGTCGATCCGACGCGCGGCCACTGAACCGGTCCAACCGGTCGTGACCAACGCGCCCTTCGAGGTCATTGGCGTCGAGCTGCGCGGTACGCATCACTTTCTCGGCGTTGCGCCGCACGGCGTCTCTCGTCTGAGTGGCGTGACGTGGCTGGCGCCCGGCAATGCCTATGGCACCTGGACACTGCGCGCCATTCGCACCGATGCCGGGACCGCCACCTTTGCGCATGGCGGTCGCACGATCGCCGTGGCCCTGCCGCGGCGAGGTTGAGCCATGCATCGACACCGGATAAGCCGCGGCGCGCTGGCTCTTGGTATGGCCGCGGCAGTGAGCCTGCCTGCCGCCGCACAGAACCAGACGG
Source organism: Salinisphaera japonica YTM-1 (assembly GCF_003788585.1). Taxonomy (GTDB): domain Bacteria; phylum Pseudomonadota; class Gammaproteobacteria; order Nevskiales; family Salinisphaeraceae; genus Salinisphaera; species Salinisphaera japonica. The sequence goes on from NZ_AYKG01000068.1 coordinate 44,137, forward strand.
CGCCGGCCATGCTCAAGCGGGCCGAGACCACCGACCGGGCCACCCAATCACGCCAGACGCGCGAGACCGCGATTGCCAAGCAGCGGGCCAAGCAGTGGAATCTATCGGTCACTGAATGGGAGCGCTACAAGACGCTGCTCAAGGGCATCGACGGCTATCGCTCCGACAAGCTGGATCCGTTGACCGAACTCGGGATCCGGGCACGCTCGCGTGCCGAACGGCGGCGTTACGCGCGCAAACTCGCCCGTGTCGAGCATGACCGAGCGCAGCGGATCATGGCCTTTCAAAAGACCTATGACCAGGTCTTTTCGCAGCTGTATCCCCAGCAAACGCCGGTCAACGCGGATGGCATGACACAAGCCCTCATGTCGGGCCAGCAGACCGCTGCCAAGCTCGGTCTCGATGGATCGGCGCGCAAGGCCGTGTTCGTGCGCCTGCATGACTGCAACGCCTGTCGCACCAGGGTCAAGCAGCTAGCCGCGGCCGATACGCCGATGGACATTTTCGTCGTCGATGCCGATTCCGACGATGCGATCCGGTCCTGGGCGATGGCCGTCGGCCTGGATCCCAAGCGCGTGCGCGGCGGCACAATTACGCTCAACCACGCGCCGAAAGCCGTGGCCAAACAGCTGGCCGACGAGTCACTGCCGCGCGTGATCAATCGCTGATCCCATGCGGGCCCGGCTGCTCATCTGGCTGGTCTGCGGCGTCGCCCCGGCGGCGATCGCCGCCGGACACACCGTGCCGACGGCGTATGCGAACGCCGCGCACGCGCGCCAGGTACCGCCTAGAATGCTCTATGCCCTGTCACTGACCGAATCGGCGGCGACGCTGTCATTCGGTCGCCGGCCCTGGCCGTGGACGCTCAACATCGCCGGCCGCGGCGAGCGCTATGCCAGCCGCGACGCGGCCTGCCAAGCGCTAACGGCCGCGCTCACGCACACGACAATCGTCGACGTCGGCCTCGGCCAGCTCAACGTGCATTGGCAACAGAGGCTGTTCGGAACCGATGGCCGTTTCGCCGATCCCTGCGCGGCACTCAATCCCTACGCCAACCTGGATGCCGCGGCGGCGATTCTGTATCGCTGCCACGAGCGGACCGGTGGCAGTTGGATCGTCGCCGCGGGCTGCTATCACCGGCCGGCCGGCGGCCCCCCGGCCGCGCGCTATCGCGACGCCTTCTCTCGGGAACTCGCGCGACTGCGCGACGACGGCCTGCGGGTCGCGACCGGACACACACCCGGCCCGCCCCCTATCGGCGCCCAGCCGGCCGCGGCGGTCGGAACGAAGGCCGAGAACCCGTCCACGGCGACCGCGAGCCGCGTGACCTGGATCAATCCCACACACGACAACCGGAGCAGCCATGGGCTTGACTAGCCGAACGCTGTCATGGGTCTTGATCGCGAGCGTGGCGCCCCTGGCGTCGGCCCAGGCCGGGCTCACCGTGATCGGCGACCACGGCGGACAATCGGCGCGTGCCTACTACGCCCCGATCGCCGGGGCCGGCATCGATGAACAACACGCCTACAGCGCGCGCGCCGAAGCCATGAGCCGCGGCCCCGTCAAAGAAGCGGATCTATTGCCGGTCCAATCGAATCGACTCACGCCCGGCGCGGTAACCGCCCGCAAGCTCACGCTCCCGTCCGGGATGACGCCGTTTTTTATTATCGGTGCGGACCGGATGTCGTTGCGCTGGATCAAACAGCGCGCCGCCCGCCTGCGCGATCTGCACGCCGTGGGCCTCGTGGTCAACGTCGGGTCCGCCGCTCAATTGACGCAGTTGCGCGCGGTCGGCGGCGGCCTGGTGATGCGACCCGTGGCTGGCAACGACATCGCCCGGCGGCTGGATCTGGCCCATTACCCCGTGCTCATCACACCCAAAGGAATTCAGCAATGAGCCAACACGCGAGACAACCCATCGATCTGTACCGCGTTTATCACCATGACGCCGAGGCGGCGACACGGTTTCTCGGCGACGTTGTCGACATCGTCGACCGCGTCGAGCAAACACTGGGTTATGAGGGCCTGTCATCGGCCGCGCTGCAATGGGAGACCGCCGATCTGTATGCCCTGCAGCGGCTCGCCCTGCGCTATGCCGAAACCGCGCTCGACAAGAGCGACTGGATCACCCTGCATCGTTATGTCGCCCAACTGGCGGTGGCCGACGGCGCCCAGAGTCCATGGCCATGGCAGGCCATGGATCTGATGGGTTTCGCGCTATCCGACTACCTGGCGGATCGTCCCGCTGCCGGCGATCCGCTGTTGCACGAGATCGTCGCTGTCACCCGTCAGGGCGCGGCTGACGCGATCCATGACGTGTATCGGCGCTCTCGTTGCAATCTCTATGACGCGATCCGCAGCGACCGGGCACAAGACGGGATGCTGGATGATCTGTGTGAGACGGTCATCGCCCGCCGGCCCAATCGAGCCACCGAGACCCCGGCGGGGACCTGATGGCTTCGTCGCACCCCATCGAAGCCAATCTCCGGCCGGCGGTCGAGATCTATACGGCCTATGCCTGCGGTCTCTGTGCGTTTGCCTGCGTGGTCTCGCCCTGGATGCTGGCGCTCGCCCCGAGCGTGGGCTATGGCATGGCCGCTGCTTTTGGGGTCTTCGGCGGCCATCGGTTCATCCAGGCCTGGCGGATCGTGCGCTATCGGCGCGGTATGCGCCGTCTGCCGCGTTTCGCGGTGTCATCGCGTCAGATCCCCGTCAGCAAGCGTTATCTGTGGATCGGCCGGGGATTTGAGTGGCAGGTTCAGCACACCCGCCGTCTTTATGAATCCCAACAGCCGGAAGCACAACAGTTTCTACGCCCGAGTCGGATGTATCGCACGGCCCGCGCCCTCGAGGCGCCGCTCGAACGCCGGCATCTGACCTGGTTCGTGGATGCGCTGCGCGCCGATACGATCTTCAATCCCGTCCGTCCGCTGCCACCCGTGGGTGGGAATCCGGTCTTACACGCCGTCGAGCCGAACGAGACCGACATTTACATGCCGCTGGCCGATCGAGGCGGGCATACCCTGGTCCAGGGTACGACCGGTGTCGGCAAGACCCGGCTGGCCGAAGTATTTGTGACCCAGGACATCCGCCGCCAGATCCATGGCGGCGAGGTCGTAATCGTCATCGACCCCAAGGGCGATGCCGATCTGATGAAACGGATGTATGTCGAGGCCCAGCGCGCCGGCCGGCTCGACGCGTTCCGCGTGTTCCATCTCGGCTATCCGGAGGTCTCGGCCCGTTACAACGCCGTCGGCCGCTTCGGCCGGATCTCGGAAGTAGCCACGCGCCTGTCCGGCCAGCTGTCCGGCGAAGGCAACTCCGCGGCCTTTCGCGAGTTCGCTTGGCGCTTCGTGAATATCGTCGCCCGTGCCCGGCACGCGCTCGGGTACCGGCCCACCTACGAACAGATTCTGGCCGACGTGGTGGCGATCGACGAGCTCATGATCGAGTACGGCAGGCATGCCCTGCCCGCGGTCGACGAAACAGCCTGGCAACAGATCATCGAGATCGAAGGCGGGCTCAACGAAAAGAAAGTCCCCCGCAACATGCAGGGCCGGAATTATCGCGTGGTCGCGATCGAGATCTATCTGCAGCGCAACAAGGTCGCCGATCCGGTTCTCGCGGGCTTGAGATCCGCGGTGCGCTACGACAAGACCTATTTCGACAAGATCGTGGCCTCGCTGTTGCCGCTGTTGGAAAAACTGACCACCGGCAAGACCGCCGAGCTCCTGTCGCCGGACTACAACGACATCGACGACGAGCGGCCGATATTCGACTGGCGCCAGGTCATCCGCCAGCGCGGCGTCGTCTACGTCGGACTCGACGCGTTGTCTGATTTCGAGGTCGCCCAGGCCGTGGGCAATTCCATGTTCGCGGACCTGGTCTCGGTGGCCGGTGATATCTACAAGCGCGGCGTCGACGACGGCCTGCCGGGTGCCGATCCCGACAGCAAGCCGACCATCAATCTGCACTGCGACGAATTCAACGAGCTCATCGGCGACGAGTTCATTCCGCTCATGAACAAAGGCCGTGGTGCCGGCATCCAGATCACCGCCTATACCCAGACCCTGTCCGACATCGAAGCAAGGCTGGGTAACGCGCCCAAGGCGCGCCAGGTTATCGGCAACTTCAACAACGTCATCATGCTGCGCGTGCGCGAGGAAACCACGGCCCAGCTGCTCACGCGTCAGCTCCATCAAGTCATGGTCAGCCAGCGAATGCTGGTCTCGATGGCGTCGGATAACTCCGATGTCGACACCGATACCGATTTTTCCTCAAGCGGGGGCGATCGCGTGTCGACCCAACAAGTCCCGATGCTCGAGCCGTCCGACATCATCAGATTGCCCAAAGGCCAGGCGTTTGCACTACTCGACGGCGGCACGCCATTCAAGATCCGGATGCCGCTGCCCAAAGCCGAGGACTCGGCCGAATTACCGGCCGATCTGTCCGAGATCGCCGAGCGCATGCGCGCGCGCTATCAGACCGCCGATCACTGGTGGGCCGACGTCGCGCCGCCGCCGATCACCATCGACAACACATCGTCCGGGCCCGCACCGGCACCGGCTGCCGCGGACAGCCCACCCGAGGTAGCCCGTCCGGCGGCATCCCAGGTCAGCGCGTGGGCTGGCGACGACATCCATGACGCCGCGCTCGATATCGACGACGAGGATTGATGATGACCACGTCCCGTGAGTCCCATCCGGCGAAAAAACGCCCGACCTGGTTCGGTTGGGCGGTCGGGTTGCCCTTCCGGATCGTCGCTGTGGTCGTGGTCTCGATCCTGACCTCGATCGCGGTCGAATGGGTCGGGATCTATGGCGGCTGGTGGGCCCAGCCGGGCGCGGGCCACGCCCAGGGGGTGCTCACCCACGAGCTCGGCTGGATCGATACCCAGTTCACCCGATCGCTGATTTTCTCCCATCCGGTCGAGATGGCCCGCACGGTCATCACCACGGTCTACGACGCGGTGTTTGTCTGGACCGGCATCGCGCCTTGGTTAGGCGCGCACACGAGTAGCGGCGGCGTCTCGCAGACGATCGCCACCTACGGCCAAGCCGGCATCGATGTGTCGCTCGTGGTCCTGGTGCGTGTTTTCATTCTCACACTCACTGTGCCCCTGTTCGTGATGGCCGCGGCCGTCGGCATCGTCGACGGTTTGGTCCGGCGCGACCTGCGCAAGTTCGGGGCCGGCCGCGAGTCGGCGTTCATCTATCACCACGCGAAACGACTGACCGGCCCGGTGTTCATCCTCGGTTGGCTCATCTATCTGTCCGTGCCGTTCTCGGTCAATCCGAACACGTTTCTCGTGCCGTGCGCGGCCCTGTTCGGCCTGCTGATATCGGTGACGACCGGCTCGTTCAAGAAATATCTCTAGGCCGGTCATGACGGCGTTTGGCGGCCCCGGAAAAATTACGACAACCGCGCGCGGAATTTTTCCGCACACCGCGCGAGTGCTTTGTAACGATGCGCTCGACGCTTTGCCATCGACATCGAACGAGGCCGACGACGTGACTGATCGCAACCGATCCAGAATACGGCTTGCTCTGACTGCTGCACTGACGCTCGGTGTGATGGCGCCGGCCAGTCTGTTTCAGGCCGCAAGCGCGGCCGAGCCGCGCGATCCGATCCAGCGCGAGGACATCGCGCTGATCGAAAAACAGTTGCAGCGCATTGATTGGGTCATCAACCGCCTAGCTGCGCGACAGGATCAACAGTCCGGTCGGCGCGTGATTCTCGATGTCGACCGGTTGCGCTCGGATGTGAATGACATCCGTAACGGCCTGCGCGCGTATCTCGCCCCGCCGCGGCTGCCGCCGCGACAGCCGGCGCCGCTGTCCGGGCAATACCTGGCCCGGCATTCCGGGGCGAACCCGTGAGCCCGACCGCGGCCTTCGACAACGCCGCCGGCGGTTCGACATCGACCATCGCGGTAATCGCGGTCGGCGTAATCGCCACCGCCGTCTTGCTCTGGGCCGGCTGGGCCCTGTTGTCGGTGTATCTCGGCTGGGCACGAACCCGCGTTGATACGCCCATCGCACAGCGCGCCGTGGTGCGCATCGTCGCGCTGACCCTCGTGATCCTCTGGATCGCGCTTTCCAACCTCTGATCTACGGGAGAACCGCATCATGCAACGCATCACCCAGCTCACGGCTTTTTTCCAGCAACTGGCCCTGGCGCGAACGCTAGGCAACGCCGTATGGCAGGTCCGGCGGCGTCTATCGATCGCGTTTCTGGCGCTGGCCACCCTGCCCCAAGTGGCCCTGGCCGATCTACCCAGTATCGAGCAACCGAGCAACGGCGGCGGAGGCGGCAGTCTCTACGACAACATCCAGGGCTATCTCGCCGACGCCGCGGTCCTGCTCGGCCTGATCCTGACCACGGCCGGTTTTCTGGTGGTCGCCGGCAGTGCGCTCGGCAAATTCCGCGAAGCGACCAAGCGCGGTGAATGGGGCGAGTTCATCACCGTGGTCGTGGTGGGTGTCGTGCTCGTCGTGATCCTGATCTGGCTCGCCAACAAGGCAGCCGACATTCTGGCGTAAGTCGCTGACTCTTATGCCAGATCAACACACTATCACGTTCGTGCCAACGCGGCTCAACAAGGCCCCGATCGTCTTTCGTGGCATGACGGGCCGCGAGGTCGGCCTGGTGTCGATCGGCGGTCTTTTGGCCGGCATCCCGCTGGGCCTGATCGGCTGGTGGGCGATCGGCATGATCGCGATGTTGCCGACCGTGATGTTTGGGTTCTCCGGCATCGCGGTCTGGTTTGGCGGCACCCTCATGCGTCGGTTGCGCCGCGGCCGGCCCGAGACCTGGCTGTATCGCCGCCTGCAGTGGTTCGCGGCCCAGCGCGGTTTCAACAGCGCCGGCCTGATCATCCGGACCGCGACCTATCGGGCCCGCCGCGATCGCAGTTTTCATACCGGAGATCCCCTGTGAGCAAGTTTCGCCACGGCAACGCCTCCCGCGACGCCCATATCAATTCGCTGCGTGTGATCATCGCGGTGCTGGCGATCCTTTTGTGCGGTGCGGGCTACGGCTGGTATCAGGCCCCGCAGAATCTGACCATCCACAATCCGCCGGATCTGCGCTCAGGCTCGACCCGTAAGTGGTGGGAAGTCCCACCCTCCACGGTCTATTCGTTCGGTCTGTATATCTGGCAACAGATCAACCACTGGCCCAAGGACGGCAAGGTCGATTACAAGGCCAATCTGCAACGCTATAGCGCCTATTTGACGCCCAGCTGCCAGACCCAGCTCGCCCGCAACTACCAACGGCGCGTCCATCGCGACGAGCTCGATGATCGCGTGCGCACGCTGCAGGAGATCCCCGGCCACGGCTACCAGCCGGACGACGTCACGATTCTCGATCGTGATCATTGGGTGATCTCGCTCAACGCCGAAATCAACGAATACCTGCGCGGCACGCCGGTCCGCGATCTGTATATCCGTTATTACCTGCGGGTCGTGCGCGCCGACGTCGATCCGGAAACCAATCCCTTCGGCCTGCGACTGGATTGCTTTGCCAAGCCGGCGGTGCGCCTGACCTGGCCGCACAAGACACCGGATTCCGAGACCACCGACATCAGCCCGGCCGAGGCCGGTACCGAGGAGGATGCATCCTGATGCAACCCGTCCACTCAATCGATCGCGGCCACTGGCGCGCGCTGTTGGGCGCGCTCGTGGCAAGCCTGATGGCGGTCACGAGCGCCCACGCGACCGATATCCGCCACTGGAAGCGCGAGCCGATCGACATCAAGCTGCCGGTCGGCACCGAGCGCATCGTGGTCTTCGGTCATGAAGTCCGCGTCGGCCTGCCGCCCAACATCGCCAATCCCAAGGTTCTGCGCGTGCAGTCGACGGGCGGCGCGGTGTATCTGAAAGCCAAAAAGCCATTCGATACGCAGCGCGTCCAGGTCCAGGACATGCAAACCGGCCAGATCCTGTTGTTCGATTTGTCGGCCGTTCCGCAGGCGAGTCACGAGACCGTGAAAATCCAGGTCGATCGTGATTCGACAGCGACCTCCAGCGGTTCCGGCGACTCCGATCAGGCGACAAGCGATTCAGTGCAGCACAAACCGGTACCGGCCGAGGCGTTTCCCGGCGGCTCGATTCACCAGGGCGCGCCGATACCGGTGGCGCTGGTCCGGCATGCCGCCCAGGCGTTGTATTCGCCGCAACGGATCGTCGCCGGATCCAACCGCATCCATCGGATCGCGGTTGAACACCGTGGTATCTCCGGGTTGTTGCCGGCTTATCCAGTGGCCGCCAAACCGCTCGCCGCCTGGCGCGAAGCGCCCTACACGGTGACCGCGATCGAAATCACCAATCGCGATCCCAACCGAACGTTCCGATTGGATCCGCGCAATCTCGCCGGCGACTTCTACGCGGCCAGTTTCATGCACGACACGGTCGGGCCGGCCGGTCGGCTCGCCGATACCACGACACTGTTCACCGTCACGAAAAACGGCGCATTGGCCGATGCGTTGACGCCCCCGGCCGGCGACCTGGCAACGGAGGCCGACGATGCAGATTAAGTCCAACGCGCTGCTCAAGTTCGGCGTGCCGGTGCTGGTTGGGATCGGCGTGGTCCTTGGTCTGCGTTCCTGCCTGCACCACGACAGCGACCCATCAACGACAGCCGACACCAGCCAGCCAAAGGCCACGCGCCAGCTGACCGAGAGTGAACGCAACATGCTCGGCGTCGAGGCGGACAGTCCCAAGGACACGGTCTCGACGCTCGTTGCCAAATACCAGCAGATGCAGCAGCAGCTGGAAGACTCGCTGCAGCAATCGGAAAAACTGCGCGAGCAGAACGAACAGCTGGCCGAGGACAAACGCAATATACAGGGCGCCATCAGCAATGCCCTGGCCAAGCAGCAATCGGAAAGCCGACATCAGCGCGACTCGCTGGTGGATTCGTTGACTCGCAAGATCTCGAATCTGAAAGCGACGATCGATATCGGGTCCAACGACGACAACGGACAGAATAATGATATGCCGGTCGGTCTCGGTCTGCACGGCGAGAAACCGGCCGGTACGGCCGGCGGTCTGTCGTGGGTCAATCCACTGGAAGTCAGCGCTGCGAATTCGGGTGCGACGGACGGCAACGGTGGATCCGACAACGGCGGCTCGGCGTTTTCGACCGCGTTCGCCTCCGGCAAGCAGGCCGTGAAGTCAGCCGGCGCGCAGGCCGACCAAGCACTGTCCGGCAACGACAACAAGGCGGCGGCCGGCACGCCGGTCTATACCGTGCCGAAAAACGCGACCCTGGTGGGCTCTGTGGCCATGACGGCCCTGCTCGGCCGCGTGCCGATCAACGGCTCGGTGACCGATCCCTACCCGTTCAAGGTGGTCATCGGACCGAAGAACCTGACCGCCAACGGCATCCAGCTGCCCGAGCTCAAGGGCGCGATCGTGTCCGGGACCGCCACCGGCGACTGGACGCTGTCCTGCGTGCGCGGGAAAGTGAAATCGATCACGTTCGTGTTCGCCGACGGCACGGTACGCACCGTGCCGAAGTCGGATGAGCCCGGCGAAGGCGGCTCGAATGACAGCGACGATGACGATATCGGTTATCTGTCCAACCCCCAGGGCGTGCCCTGTGTCGCGGGTACGCGCAAGACCAACGCGCGTTCCTACATTCTGACCAGCCTGCTGCTGTCGGCCGGTGCGGCCGGCGCCAATGCCTATGCCGGTGGCGAGACCACCACCAGCGTCTCGGGGCTGGGCACCACCACGGGTGTGACCGGCAACGTCGGCAAGTACATCGCCGGTTCCGCGGCCTCATCGGGTCTGAACGAAGTCCGCCAATGGATCCAGAAGCGCTTCGGCCAGACCTTCGATGCCGTCTATGTCCCGCCGGGCCAGGCCGTGGCGGTGAACATCGACAAGCAGCTGCCCATCGACTACGAACACCCAGGACGGAAGGTGCATTATGCGCATCCCGCACGCTCGAACGGCCTCGATTAGCGGGCTCGCATTGGCCGCGGCCCTGGCCGTGTCCGGATGCGCGACCTCGCAGGATGAACTGTTACCGACCAATGGCACGACCATGGCCGGGATCTGGCAGCGCGCAACCATCGGCAGCGGTGTGACGCGCCGTGCCGGCGACAGCGACGGTGATCACACCACCGATCTGCAGCATGCCCGATCGGCGCTGCGCCGGCCAGTTGCGCCGGCGAATCTGATCGCCGAGCGCAGCGCCTATACGCGCACCGCGGCCAACGAGATCCACAGCCAGTTTTCGCGCCTGCCGAATCCGGATCTGACGCTCTATATCTTCCCGCATTTGTCGGGCGGAACCAGTGAACAAGTGCCGATACCCGGCTATACGACGATCTTTCCACTGTATGACCGGCCGCACTATGGCCAGCCCGGCGAGCGCACCGCTTATCAGCCGGTGACCGACCCTGGGAGCGCCGCGCGATGAGCACGCCCGTCGATGCGTTGCTTGGCCCCCTTTTTAAGTTGTTGCCGAGCAATCGATCCCAGCAGGATTCCGATGCCGGCGGCGAAACGCCGCAGCCGGATCCGGTCGACGACTCGAACGGTCAGCGCGGCCAACCGCGGGGCACGCCGGTCACGCGCGGCGAGATCAAGGACTCCTACGAGCGCGGGCCGTCGTTTTCCCGCTATCTGCCCTTCGTGGAATACCTGCCTGATTCCGGCTGTTTCCTGCTCGAGGACGGCGTGTCGGTCGGGGTCGTCGCCGAGATCCGGCCGGTGCCCACCGAAGGCCGCTCGCAGGATGCGCTGTCGGCCGTTCGCGATCAGATCGAATCGGGCTTCCAGGACGCCTTGCCCGAATACGACAACCATCCCTGGATCATTCAGATCTTCGCCCGCGACGAGATCGATCCGACCCACGATGTAAACGCGTTGCGGGCCCATACCGCGCCGCATCTGGCCGATGATGCGTTCACCCAAGCCTGGCTGGATGGCATGGCCGATCATCTGCACACGATTTCCCGGCCGGGTGGGATCTTCCATGATGATCAGATCACGAACACCCGCTGGCGCGGCCAGACGCGCCGCGTGCGGCTCCTGCTCTACCGCTGGCTCGGTTCAAGCAATGATGCACCGGTCGCCGAAGACGAGGCCAACCGGGTCTATGACCGCCTGGCCGCCGCCTTGTCCGGCTCGGGCGTGCATATCGATCGCATGGACGGCGCCGCGTTCCACCACTGGCTGTTGCCCTGGTTCAATCCGGCGCCGGCCTCCGATCGGCAGAATCCGGATCCCTTCTATCAGCGTGTCGCCTACCCCGGCGACGACGAGATCGGTCAACTCGCGCACTACGATCTCGGCGAGGACGTGATCCACAACAATCCGGTCGGTGATGTCGAGTCCGGGGTCTGGACCTTCGACGGCCTGCCGCATCGCGCCATTCCCGTCGAGGAAATGCGCCGTGCGCCCGATATTGGCCATATCACCGGCGAGATGGCGCGCTCCAGGGGCCAGGCCTACAACGCGATCATGGATCAGCTGCCCGAAGACACGATCATGGCGCTCACGATCGTGGCGACGCCCCAAGAGCCGTTGGAAGATCATATCAACCGGCTGCGTCAAAAAGCGGTGGGTGACAGCGTCAAGGCCACCCAGGTGCGCCATGACTGCGACAAGGCACGCGAAATGCTGGCCGAACAGCACAAGCTGTATCAGTACGCCCTGACCTTTTTTATTCGGGGTGATAACGACGCCGATCTGCGACGCCGCACGCTCACGCTCACAACACAGCTGCAACAGGCCAAGCTCAAGCCGGTAGCGGCCGAGGATGAAGTCGCACCGCTGAACACCTATCTGCGCTGGCTTCCGATGGCCTATGACCCCGCCGAGGACAAGCACGGCTGGTATACCCAGCTGGCCTATGTCCAGCATCTGGCCAACTTGACGCCGTTTTTTGGCCGCTCGCGCGGGACCCAGCATCCGGGGCTGTCGTTTTTCAACCGCGGTGGCGGTACGTTCTCGTTCGATCCGCTGTCGCTCGACGATCGCGCCAAGAACGGCCACATGTTCATATTCGGGCCGACGGGCGCCGGCAAGTCGGCGACGTTGAATGCGATCTTTTCCCAGGTCATGGCGCTGCGCCGCCCGCGACTATTCATCATCGAGGTCGGTAACTCCTTCGGCCTGCTGGCAGAAGATCTCGAACGCCACGGTCTGTCGGTGAACAAGGTGCGCCTGGCGCCGGGGGCCGCCCCGCCGCTGCCGCTGTTCGCCGATGCCCATCGCCTGCTCGAGGCGGATGCGGCCCAGGCGCGCAGCGTCTATGACCGCGCCGACGAACGTCACGCGGATGAGCCGGCGGTCGTCGAGGTGGATGACGAGGACGATGAAGCCGAACGTGACCTGCTGGGCGAGATGGAGATCACGGGTCGCCTGATGATTACCGGCGGCGATCCCAAGGAGGAAGCCGAGTTCCGCCGGGCCGATCGCCGCCTGGTTCGGGATGCGATCTATCGCGCGGCCCGCGCGACGTATGAGGCCGACCGACAGTGTCTGGCCGAGGATGTACGCACCGCGCTCTACGACATCGCGCGCGACCCGGATTTGCCCGAGGCGCGACGCGCCAAGGCCCATGACATGGCCGAGTCGATGGGCCTGTTCTGTGACGGTTTCGACGGTCAGGTCTTCAACTCGCCAGGCCAGGCCTGGCCCGAGTGCGACGTCACCGTGGTCGATCTGGCCCATTACGCTCGCGATGGCTACGAGGCCCAGCTGGCGTTGTCGGTGATCAGTCTGACCAACATCATCATGGGCATCGCGGAGCGTGACCAGTCATCGGATCGCGCCATCATCCAGGCGATCGACGAGGCTCACGTCGTGACCGTAAACCCGCTGCTCTCACCCTATCTCGTCAAGGTCGGCAAGATGGGCCGGAAATTGGGGTACTGGATCTGGCTGGCCACCCAGAATCTGGAAGATTTCCCGGATGCGGCCACGCGCCTGCTCAACATGATCGAGTGGTATGTCTGCCTGGTGACCCCGCCGGATGAAGTCGAGCAGTTGGCCCGCTTCAAGACCCTCACCGAGGATCAGAAGGGCTTGATTCGCTCGGCGACCAAGGCCCCTGGCAAATACACCGAAGGCGTCGTGTTGGCCGATCGCCTCGAGGCGTTGTTTCGGGTCGTGCCGCCGAGTCGCTATATGGCGCTGGCCGGTACCGAAAAAGAGGAAAAAGCCGAGCGCCGCCAGGTGATGAACGAGCTCGGCTGCAGCGAACTCGATGCCGCACTGCATATCGCCGCGACGATGGACGAGGCGCGCGGCATGAAGCCGAAAACCCAGGGAGACCCATGAATCAAGATCGACCCGACGCGCCCCAGGCACGCGCGCCGTTCAAGGCGGTTAAGGGAAAATACGGCGTCAAGTTTCGCCAGGCGCCGCCACTCGGACAGACCGGGCCTGTGCTCGAGCTCGAGCACACCGGCCACGATCACGTCGTGCTCGATGTGCGCGAACGCTATCGGCTCGCCAGCGGTCGGATCGGCTCGCGCCACCCGGTGCTGTTGGCCTTCAACAGTCACCAGGCGGTCGAGCTCGGAGGTCTGTTGTTCCATTTCGTCGATAGGCACCTGCGCAACGACGCCGAAGCGCCCTTTCATCACATCGTCACGACGCCCGAGCGGGCGGCGTGTGGCCCCAACTGGCTGATCGAGGATCAGGACACCGCGCGCGATCGGCTGGGCCGCCGGCGATCGCGCGCCCATGTCCTGGGCCTGACGCAGCGTTTTCTCGAGGTCTGCGAGGACGAATCCTTCGTCAAGAAAGTCTGTATGAATCTGGCCTTGTGGGCCAATCGATCCGGGGACGCCTTTGCTGTGGCCAAAGCCGAACAGGCGCTGTACCAGATGGCGATGGTGCCCGACGCGTTTGGGAACTGATGGGGCAATGATGACACGCGTTGTTTACGCAATCACCGGAATCGCCCTGCTGGCCGCGGCGTCCGCGGCGCTGGCCGGTACCGAGGTCTTCACCGTCGCCGGCGTGCCGGTGACCCATGTGCCGGACAACGCGACGGTGGTCGAACTCGACAAGCCGTCCCGGCTCGACAAGCAGCTGTCACAGGGCCTGCCCGACAAGAAGGATACCGCAGCACGGGCGGTCCAGAAACGCCTGGCCGGCTTCAAGGAAGCGTATGGCGAGGCTTATAGCGGGCTCATGCGGGCCTGGCGACTCGGTGTGACGAAAGTACCGGCTGTGGTGGTCGACGGCACCTACGTCGTCTATGGCCAGCCGAACGTGACGGCCGCGGTGGCCGAGATCCGCCGGGCCGAAACCAGGGAGAAATGATCATGAGACAACGACGTGCTCCGATTCTGCTGTTCGCCGCGCTCACGCTGCTCGTGAGTGCGAGCGTCGTGCCGCGGCCGGCCCAGGCCATCGATACCGGCACGATCGTCGCATCGGCGGCGTCCTGGGATTGCCTGGATTACCAGGTGACCGGCGTCTGCGTCTGGCTGACCTGTACGCCGTTCGGTTGCTATACGCAGACCAGCGTCAAGGTCAAACACTATAGGCCGGATCTCATGGTCTCGGTTTATCAACAGACCGGCGATAACCCGTGGTCGGTTATTTCGCCGTTGGCCTCCCCCAATTTGACGGCCAAGACCGGCGGGGATCGCACCGAAGGCCGCGCGGGTCGCGACCACAGCAATTTACGCTTCAAGAACGCCGACGCAGTCGGCCATCCCGCCGCAGCCGGCTTCGATCTGCTGTCGAGTGTGGGGTACACCTGCGAGTCGTCGGCGACGCCGATGCAGCCCTATTTCCTGTCGGTATTCGACTCCCTGGCCTGGCGTGAGGGGGTGCCGGAATCGGGATATCCCGAAGCGCTGACACCCGGCTCACGAACCATCGGCCAGGTTGGTGACCAGTGGGGCCACGTCTATCCGCGCTCGGGCTTCGTCACACAGAGCAACGACTACAAGGCCGCGGCCGTGATCGCCCAGCGCGTGGCGGATTTTGTCACCCGGCAAGACCAGCCGCATGTCTATACGCCGCTACAGGGACACGAAAAGCCGGGTTACTGGCCGCCCGGTCCGGTCGTCGAAGGCGACGCGTCGACCGGCACGTGGCAACGGCTGCAGCCGAGTCTGACGAAGTCCTGCTCGGTATTCCCCGATCGCGGTATCGCCGCTAGCTATGCCGATGTGCTCGCCGACGACGGCGACTACGTCTGGGCGCTGTGGCGCCCCTATGAATGCTGCCCGCGCCGCGGCGAGGAACTGATTTTTGCCAGCTAGGGAGACAACAATGAATAACGACACTCATTTGGGTCTGCGCACGGCTCTGATGACAATGCTGATCGTCGGCATCGCATTGATGGCCGGTTGCGGCTCCGATGTCGGGCCGTCGGTCGACGAAGTGCGTCCGGATCTGCAGGACCGGATGGACGCGCGGTTCCACGGCGTGATTCGGCTTCTGGATTTTGAGAACGCCCAACGCAAGGCGCTTAGCGAGGATCGCGTGCAATTTCACGTCAGTACGACCTATGTGCTCGATGAAGATCGCCTTGACGCCCTGCAGAAGAAAGAACACGCCCGTGGACGGCTTTTGGTACCGACATGAGTTACGGCGTGACCAAAAGAGCCCGCCGTCTGTCCGGCAGCCACGATCAAGTGACGTGCTTTACAAGCGCACCGGACAAGACATCTGGCAACTCGCCGGGCTGGCGCCCGGCTATCAATAGAGGTGTCGCTATGTCATTCATGACGCGTATCGCGATCGCCGGTCTGCTGTTCGGTGCCCTGTATCTCACGGTGCCGATGACGGCCTGGTCGGCTGCCGGCGACGATCTGTACTACCAGATCGGTGGCGGGGGCCCGGTGAGCGCGTCGGCCGGCCGCGGTTATCAGCCCGGCCAACTCGGTCTGGGGATCAACTGGAATCAGGGCTCGGCCTGCAGCGGGCTCAATCCCCAGGCGACAGTCGCCAATCAGCTGAACGGCGCGACCCGCGGCTTTCAGAACATGATGGGCTCGGTGGTGCAGAACGCCACGGGCGCGGTCGCGGCCCTTCCGGCGATGATTATCCAACGCGCCGCGCCGGGTCTCTATGATCTGCTGTCGAACGGCGTGCTGCAGGGGCGATTGGACTTCAACAAGGCCAAGACTTCGTGCAAGGCCATGGCCAAGCGCGCGGCCGATGCCATCACGTCCGGCGGCTGGCAGCAACAGGCCCAGGCCGAGAATTGGCAGCAAACCGCCGCGACCAACGGTGACGCGGTCGCCGCCGAGCAGACCGTCGAGTCGCAAGGCGGCGACAAGGGCGTGACCTGGGTGGGCGGCGAAAAGCGCGGCGGCATCGCACAACAGCCAGTCGAGGTTACACATGATACGGCTGTCGCCGGCTACAACATCCTGCACGGTCGCACGGATCCCACCAGCACGCAGCCAGTCTCCGGTGGTGGCCAGGGCTGGGGTACTGTGCCGACATCCAGCGGCTCATGGCCCGGCAGTGGCGGTTCGGGATCGAGCGGCGGTGCCGGCGGCGTGGGCAACGGGTGTCACGGCGGCATGTGCACCGTCTGGGGCTCGCCTACCCAGGCGGCGCAGTGGATTACCAACGTCGTCGGCGAAAAGGAAATCAAGACCTGCAGCGGCTGCGAGAAGGTGCAGTCGAAGTCCGGTGCCGGCCTGATGCGTGCCCTCGAGGACCAGCAGGACAAGATCGAAACCAAGCTGACGGCCATGGTCAACGCCAGCCAGCCGATCACTGATGCCAATCTGCGGGCAGTCTCGGCCGGCGCGACGCTGTCGATGTCCCGCGGTGTCATCAAGTCGCTGCAGCATGATCCACAAGGCGAGCTCCTGACGCATCGGCTGGCATCCGAGATGGCGTTGGCGCGCACGCTCACGCAGGCCCTCTGGGCACGGCGGATCATGCTGGCCGGCGCGGACGAGCCCGGTATTGCCAACAACAAGGAGGGTCAGGATGCCATCAACGGCGAATTAACCCATCTCGACCGCGGTATCGAGGCATTGCGGACCGAAATGGAAGTCCGTCGGTCGCTGGCCCACAACGCCGCCACAATGGCCCTGACCCGCAACCAGGGCCGCGCCGATCGCGGCGCGCCCGCCAACACGGACGCAGGCAATCGCGAGATCGACACTCGAGACGCTATCGATGGCAATAACCAATAAAACCAGCCGACTCGGCGCCTGGGCGGTCTTTCTGATCGCCTGGGCTGCGGTCATCGTCGCGGCGCTGGTGATCGTCGCGGTCGGCGTGTCGATGGCCGGCGGCGCGGTCGGCTTCCGCGACTGGCTGGCCCGCATCGCTCCCTACGCCCTGATCTGGCGTGTTGGCGTCTATGCCGTCGTCGGCACGCTCTATATCACCCGATGGCGCCCGCGCTTGCGCGCCGCCCAGCAACGCCAGACCGATGGCGGCGAAGCGGCTCACCAACGACTCGTTCGTGTCGAGCGGATGTTGCTGGTGGTGATCGCCGTGATCGAGGCGGCGAATCTGCCCGATCTCATCGGCTGGATGTCGGCGGGCTAGCGGAGAACCGTCATGAGTGTGGATCTGAGCGTATTCGACTATTTCGAGAACGTCGTGCTGATGCTCGGCTGGATCGTGAACAACGCGATCTGGGGCGTTCTCAACAAGACGATGCTCGCCGCGGTGCCCTTTGCCGCGCTCATTATCCGTGAGTGGTATACCGCGCGGCGTGAAGGCGAGGACGAGGGCAACAAGGGTCTGCTCTCGCTCAACCGGATCGAGACCACGCTGTACGCGATGCTGCTGGTGTATGCGTTCGCCGCGGTCCCGCTGCTGAGCGTGCAGTTCGCGCCGGCGAATTACGATCAACAGCACTATGAGCAATGCGGCGTGAAGGTGGCGGGCAACGGCACGTCAACTGGCGCCGGGGCGTCCTTGGGCGGCAAGACGGCCGATATTCCGCTGTGGTGGGCGGTTGTCCACGCGGTCTCGAACGGTATCACCAACGCCGCGCTGGCCGCACTGCCCTGTAATACCGACTATCAGTATCTGCGCACCGAACTCGATCGCACGGCGATCCAGGATCCGACGTTGCGCAGTGAGGTCGTGCGGTTCCAGCGCTGGTGTTATGGCCGCTCCCGGACCCAGCTGTTTCGCAAATCCGCCCGTCTGGACGCGGCCACAGCCAAGGATACCGACTGGATCGGGTCGCATTATTTCCTGAAAACCGCCGGCTACTACGACAGCTTCCAGTCGCATCGTCCGGTCAAGGGGTTTGCCTACAATGCGTCGCGGGACTCCGGCTTCGGGACGGGACCGTCGCAAGGCGGCTATCCCACCTGCAAGCAATGGTGGACCGCGTCCGGGAACGGGCTCAAGGCTCGCCTGTACGATCAGATCGATACCCGCCTCTGGCAGAACATCCATGCGGCCTTCACGTCGTCGACGGCCGACGACTATGCCATTCGGGCCCTGCTGAACACGCATGGCGGCATGGCCAACGGCAATTCGGGCAGCGATGTGATCTCGGGTTCCGGCGGCGGCAATGGACTCAACAGCACCGTGGGTACGGCGGTCGGCATGTTCGGGGCCGGACTGGGCTGGCTACCGGCCGAGGGCATGAAGGATGTCGCGGCCCGGGCCATGCCCATGGTCCAGTACCTGCTGATGATGGCCATGGTCATCGCCATGCCGGTCTTGATCGTCATTTCCGGCTACAGCGCCAAGGTCGTCGGGATCCTGACCTTTTCCTACTTCGGGATGGCCTCGCTGACGTTCTGGTTCGGCTTGTCACGCTGGCTGAGCAACAACCTGGTGGACATGCTCTACCAAAGTAATGCGGCCAAGCTCGGTTTTATGGCCGGCCTGGGCAATGCCTACGATATCTCGGTTCTGACCCTGGTGCAGGCGACGATGGTGGTTGTGTTACCCACCGCATGGCTCGCGATGTTGGGTTGGGCCGGTGCTGGGGCTGGTAGCGCGATGGGCACCGCAATGGGACAAGGGAGCAAGGAAGCAAGTAGTGCCGGCAAACAAGGCGGCCAGAAGGCACAAAGTAAAGCGTCAGGCGGGAAGCTGTAGATACAACAGCTTCCCTTAATTGATGCTATTCATTCTCGTCGCCATCAACGCGCCAGCCCCCCATATAATAACCAGGACCTTGCCACCCGAACTGCCAACCATCTTCATCACTTTCATCGGTTGCAGTTTCAGGAATCCCGTTCTTGAGCATCAGGCCCAGAAGCGCTGCGACCGCAAGGACGATGAGAACGACCTGCCAGTGCATGACGGCCAGGACGACCACCATCGCGGCGAGTGCCGCGGCGATGCCGATCGTGGCTCGCTGGCCAAAACCGTGGCGATGGATGGCATAGGCGATCATCGGTACGACCGTCAGGGCCGCGCCGGTGGCCAGGAAAGCGCTCAGGCTGTCGAACGCACCGATCAGGCCGGCGCCTTCGGCCCGCGGATCCAGCAGCGCGGTCAGCACGCTCAGCAGGATCCAGGCGACCATGCCCACCGTGCCGGCACCGAGCCAGCGCATCATCGTCCGGACAGACGACGTCGGGTGCCTCGCTGCCGGGTTCGTCTGCGCACTGTGAGTGGCCATGATCGCCTCCGACCTTGATGCTTTCTCGATAAACAGCGTAGCGCTACAGCGACAGGGGCGCAATTTCGCCGCTTGCGTTATCATCTCCTGCCACTATAGTAACATCACTACATAGGGGCCAAGTTTTGAGGTGATGCCATGACGATTACGACTGTGAGTAGCCGCGACTTGAACCAGGATGTTACCCGTGCCAAGAAGGCGACTGAGAATGGCCCGGTATTCATTACGGATCGGGGAAAGCCGGCGCATGTACTTTTGAGCATCGAGGAATACCAGCGACTCACCCACCAGCGTCGCAACATCGCGGACGCGCTGGCGATGCCGGGTGTTGCGGATATCGAATTTTCGCCGCCGCGAGTAGACATCGAGACCCAGCCGGCTGAGTTTTCATGATGTACGTCCTGGATACCAACGTGGTATCCGAATTGCGGAAAGTGCGTTTGGGCAAAGCCGATTCCGCCGTCGCGGCGTGGTCGGAAAGCGCCGATGCTGCCGCCCTTTTTATATCGGCCGTCACCGTGATGGAGTTAGAATTAGGCGTCCTGCGAGTCGAACGCAAGGATGCCGAGCAAGGCCAGCTACTGCGCGCCTGGCTGGATCAACATGTCCTGCCGGAGTTCTCGGACCGGACGTTGCCGGTGGATACGGCCGTGGCGCGTCACTGTGCCCGACTTCATGTGCCCGACAAGCGCGGCGGGCGGGATGCGCTTATCGCCGCGACCGCCCTTGTACATGGCATGTCGGTCGTGACCCGTAACGTCGCCGATTTCGAGCCGACTGGTGTCGGTTTACTGAATCCGTGGGAGTTTGATCATTGAGCGAAAATACGCGGAATGATCGGCTTAGAACGCTTGACGATGCGATCAACCGTGGATTGGCCGATGCTAATGCCGATCGCATTCAGCCAGCCGAGGCAGTGTTCGATCGCCTTGAGCGTAAATATCAAGCACAAGCCGGGCCCGACGCCGCTGAATGATCGTCGAGACGGCCAAAGGCGATCTGGAAGCCATCGCGGCAACCCTCTTCTCCAACTGCCTAGCATAGCTGGCGGTCGGTAGGGGCGCCTACGTTTTTACAACCGCATCTTCGGATCCATGGTCGCATGCAGTACGCGCACAATTTCCAAATCCTCGACCCGCATGCGATACCAAACGATATGCGAGCCCATGGGGACGCTGCGTAGACTCGGACGGATCTCGTCACGCACTGGGCCGAGCGCCGGATTCTTGCTCAATTGCTCAAACCGACGATCCAACTCATCCGAATAACGTAGCCACTGCTCAAGTCCCCACTGCTCGACCGTATACTGCCGAATCTTCCGCAGGTCCGTCGCCGCGGCCGGCGACAGTCGAATGGGCCTAACCGGCATCCAACTCGGCTTTCAAGCTGCGCCAATCGGTATGTTCACCGCGGTCCAGTTGGTCGATTCCGATATCGAGCTCGGCGCGCAGCGCGGACAAGTGCGTTTCCCGGTCTTCCATTTGGCGTAGTGATTCGCGGATGACTTCGCTGGCGTTGCTATAGCGGCCGGTGGCCAGTTGTCTCTGAACAAATTGCTCGAAGTGAGAGCTCAAGATCACGCTGGTAGTGCGCGGCATGGCATGACCTCGTTTCAAGTGTGTTATCAAATAGTACACCGATGACTGGCCGGGTGCGAAGTGCCTCGGACCGCGCCCAGCCGTATACGTCTTGGGCGGGCGAAAGACCGCCGCCGAACTAGCCACCCCGCAGGTCTGAACGACACCATCGCGTGCCCGCCGCATGCGGCTATCGCGGGCGAGTTGCCCCGTCCCCTTCCTTCGAACCCACGCGCCGTCAGGCGCGCATTCTTGGTGCGATACGCCGCGGGGATCGAGCCGACGGTCCGTTGTCGAGGGATTCCCAAACGGTCGATTCGGCTTAGAGCCCGGCTTCGTTCAATAACGCCAAGCACTCGGCCCGCTGGCTCTGCAGCTTCCTATACACGTCAGGATCGTCGGATCGGACGTCGAACGTCTTGTGAAAGTCTCGCCGGGCCGAGCGCCGACTGTCGCTGCGAAACCAGACGATCGCGATCGCAACCGCTACGACAATGACGACGATGGTCTGTAGTGCCGTGCCGGATTACTCGCTCAATGCGCCAGAAGGAAAAGCGCAATCGCCACGGCTATCGCGACGAATGCGATGGCCTTGCCGATACGCGGTCCGGTTTCACGCGGCTTGACGCAGTTCTGATGCGCCTTCGTTCCAGCCGCGGCGGCCGTCGGATCTCGCACGCGACCGAGATTCTTTCGGAACGCTTCGGGATCGTCAGCGAACTCGGCGAGCTTGCTGACCGGAACCAGTAGGCGCTTCTTTTTATAGCTCATGGCGTTCGCGTGAGCGGGCTTTTTCGTCTATTAAACCAACAACGCATTGTCACTTTCGATCAAGGCCAAGACCGCTTGTCGCTGGGTAGGTGAGCTTAGTCATCGATGACCGCAACCTGTAGCGCCGGCTGACCGCCCCACTGCCAGAACACCAGATTCGTGTAATGACTGCGGGTACCGATCGCCAGGCTCGGCACAAGGACGGCGCCGACACCTTCGAGGCGAAGTTTTTCGGACAACGCCCAGCTTGGCGGCAATTCGCCGATCGCCTGCCGATAGGCCCAATCGCAGGTGACATGGCCCCAGGCCACGCCGGCCTCGTCGCATGCAGCTGGCGTCGAAAGACATATAGGCTGCAACTTCGGCAGATGTTGCGTAATCGCATCTGTGACATAAAAGCTCGGGTCGACAGATTATCGCCCCGCGCCATTGCGCCTATTGAGAACATCCGTTTGTTACTTCCAAACGCTGTGATCAGTGCAGCGTTTGGAAGCATCAGCCGGTGAGTCTGCTCACGGCCCAGGCTGTGTGAAAACTCGAAACGCCGGTATTTCAGGGGGTCCATTTACCTCTACCTGATAGCAGATCGTGGCTTAGACGGGCGCACAGGAGGTCGGTTTTCGACTGGAGCATGATCGACCAGAGTTTTCACACAGCCTGGATCAGAAGCAGACGTTCATGATTGGCAATGGTTCCAACCATGTGCGGCGATCGAGGTGGTATCTTACCCTTGGACGTAGAACTAAAACGCGCTGTCATTCTCTCGCTCTTTGCATGATACGAGAGAGTTCGGCTTTAAATCGTTGGGAGGGGGAATGGCGCGAGTCGCCAGGGTGCAAATTTGCAATTTCCGGTCCATTCGACACTTAGATTGGTTACCTAAACCCGGTTTCAATTGCCTGTTCGGACCGGGCGACAGCGGTAAGTCGGCAGTGCTGGAGGCTATTGCATGGTGTCTGTCGAGCAACGTCACTCGTGCTGCCACCGATGCGGATTTCTACCAGCTCGATACGAGCCAGCCGATCGAGATATCGTTGGTGGTCGCCGATCTGCCGGGCGAGCTCGGCGCCTTAGAGCCCTTCGGTTCTTTTCATTGCGGCTTTAATTCAGAAACCGGCGATATCGAGGACGAGCCGAGCCGTGACCTTGAAACGGCGCTCTCGGTCACCCTCCGAATCGACCAGTCGATGCAAGGTCTCTGGCGTCTGAACTCAAGTCGCATCGATGATGAAAACCATTGTCGTGAAATGGCGTCGCGCATGTTACGTCGGCTTTCGCTGCTTCAGCTGCAAGGTGAAAACGCCTCGGAACTGACCTTCGGACGCGGCTCGGTCTTGTTCAATCTGACCGATGATCGGTTGGAACTGAGCGGCGCACTGGCCGAAGCCGCTCGGGCGGCACGCGATCAATTTGGTGACGCTGCGAATGCGCAGCTTGAAGCCACACTGGATCGTGTCCGGGAGATCGCGAACAATCTGGGTATCGATGCCGCAGCCGACGCAAGCGCGAGCCTAGATGCATCGCAGACAACATTGCGTCCTGGTCACATCGCGTTGCAGGATCGATACAGCGTACCTTTGACGCGCCTCGGCCTCGGCTCCTCACGTCTGCTCATAGCCGGCTTACAGCAGGAGGCTGCCACTGGCGCCGACGTCGGCCTAGTCGATGAACTCGAGTCCGGATTGGAGCCGCACCGGATTGTGCGACTGTTGCAGGCCCTCGGTGCCAAACAGAAGGAGGCCCCGCTCCAGGTCTTTGCAACAACCCATTCGCCAGTCGTCATTCGGGAGTTGAACGCTGGCCAGCTCGTGCGTGTACGGAATAACGACGGGGTGATGACCATGCCTCGCATGGACGCCTCTGACGGCTTGCAAGGTACATTGAGGTCGTACCCGGAAGCGTTCTTGGCGAAATCCGTCATCGTATGCGAGGGGGCTGGCGAGGAGGGCTTGCTGCGTGGCTTGGACCTGTACCGGATAGAGCAGGAGCATCGTTCGTTGACGGCTGTGGGCGCGTCCTTGGTCAATGCGGGTGGCTACAAAAAGATCCTTGGCTGTGCCGAGGCATTCCACGCACTGGGCTACCGGGTCGCGATTCTTCGGGACGACGACAGGCAGCCAGATCCCGATCGGGAAGGTACCTTGACGAATCAGGGCTGTGTGCTGGCGAAGTGGCCACCTGACTATGCGCTTGAGCATGCGCTCTTTCTGGGACTGCCGGCAGAGACCGGCCTCGAACTCGTACGGCGCGCAATCGAACGCTATGGCGAAGAAACGATCGATGCACAAGTCAGCAATAAGCTCCAAAGAGATACGTTCGATTTCGGGCGTGCGCAGCTTATGGGCCAGCTGACCGAGCCAGAGCGCTCCGCCTGTGCCGAGGCCGCCAAATCAAAAGAAAGATCTTGGTTCAAGGATCGCGGCGTCGGCGTTATGGAGGAGATCGCCCGCGAGATTATTGGGCCGGCACAGGACCATAGCGAGGAGTGGTTTCAGGCCGAGATCGATCGGCTGTTCGACTGGGCCTCCTATGCCGGCGATTGACCTGCTCGCAATAGAGCGCGGCCACATCAGCGCGCCAGCGGGATACGGCAAAACCCAACTTATCGCCGACAGCTTGGCTGGTCATAACGCGATGCGACCCGTGTTGGTACTGACCCACACCAACGGTGGGGTCGCTGCACTACGTAAGCGCCTCGCGAAACATGGCGTCTCAAGCGATGCCTATACGCTCAGGACGCTTGATGGATGGGCGCTTCGTTTACTCAGCGCGTATCCTTCACGCGCCGAAATCGACATTCGACACCTGGACGTCACTCGTCCCGGCCAGGACTATCCCGAGATCCAACGTCGTGTGCGAGGTCTAGTAGCCAGCGGCCATATCAAAGACGTGCTCTGTGCCTCGTACAGCCACGTTATTGTTGATGAATATCAGGATTGTTCGCTTGATCAGCACGCGATGATCGTGGGCTGTGCGGAGGTTCTGCCGACCGTCGTGCTCGGCGATCCAATGCAGTCAGTCTTCGGGTTCGCTGGCAGGCGAGTAGATTGGAATGACTTACCGGCCGATTTCCCTGAGCACCATGAGCTCGATACACCGTGGCGCTGGAACAACGCTAAGGCGCCTGAGATCGGCCGCTGGCTCGCGTGCGTCCGACGTGCGCTGATAAATAGAGACCCCATCGACCTGAATGATGTACCGGCGGGGGTGGTGTGGCAACGGCCAGGGCCTTCTCATCAACGAAGAAGAAGTGAAGCGGCTGCGTTAAGACAACTCGCACGCGCCGGAAGCGTGCTTGTGATCGGCCCTAGCGCAGAAGCAAACGCGCGTCACGATTTCGCTCGTCGCAATCCTGGTGTAACTGTTGTCGAGCCAGTGGAACTACGCCGATTGGCGGCGTTCGCGCGTAATTTAAATCTCGATGAGCCCCTCAACATGATCGAGGAATGCGCACGCTTGGCGCGCGACGTTTTGACCGGTTTGACCCGCGCGGACGTTTTCCGGGGACGCATCGAACGAATACACGAGAACGGTCCTGGCCGTTTCCAGCTGACTGAGGCTGACCAGGCGGCACTTGGTCTGATTGCGAGACCATCCTATGCGGCGGCCACCGCCTTATTACAGGCGCTGCGGGCGAGTGCACAGACGCGGTTGTTTCGGCCGACGATCTACAACGCGGCGCTCGGGGCGCTTTCTCGGGCAAGTACAGGCCAGGTCGAAAGCCTGTCCGCGGCTACTCGAGCGGAGCGCGACGTTAGGCGGCATCAAGCGCGTACAGTCGGGAAGATGGCGATCGGCAGCACGCTCTTGCTTAAAGGCTTGGAAGCTGACGGATGCATGATCATGAATGCACACACGTTGGATCGATATGATCTTTACGTAGCACTTACACGCGGCGCAAAGGGGATTTGTATTTGGTCGAATAGCGATACGCTAGAGCCAGCCTAATAAGCGTTCTGGAAGCGCTATATAGCCAGGCGACCAACACCCTAGAGGTCCGCTTTGGGTCCAGGCTTCAGGGGGTCCATTTACCTCTACCTGATAGCAGATCGTGACTTAGACGGGCGCACAGTAGGTTGGTTTTCGACTGGAGTACGATCGACCAGAGTTTTCACACAGCCTGGGTCGATAGCCGACATTCCTACCGCGAGCGATCCGCCACTGCAGAAGAGCCAAAAGCTAGCGGTTGCGGTTCGCTGCGCGCTCGCGCAAAAACGCAACACTTTTGACGCTGCACGCTCGATCCAGCACCGCGGCATGATTGACCTGGTAACTGACGATAGTCAGCGGCTGCAGGCGCATGACCATGCCCTGTGCCGCCTCTGTGATCGCGCCCATGATCGACGTTGCGGTGTACAGCATCGGCGTACCGGGCTTGTTGAAGCGGCCACCGTACAGCGCCGCCCCATGACCGGATGCCGGATCGAACGCCCATTTCGGATCGTGGGCGCGATACACGATCCCTTGAAAGCGGAACAGCGCCGGCACTAGGCGAAGCCGCCAACCGCGATTCTCGACAAATGAGTTTTGACGGCATCGGCCAAGCCTTCGGCCACAAGATCCGATGCGGTCCGCTGGCCGAAGGCCGGTAGCGGCTCACTCCGATACCAGGCGTAGGCCTGCATGTCCGAGCCGGTCCAGTGGCTCACGCGGTTCAGGATCTCAACGACATCCCGCATACGCCGTTGTGTCGGGCCACTGCGCTCACGCTCTCGCTCGCGCGACGAATCCGCCGACAGACCGATGGCCGCGGCCAGTTCGCTTTTGGTGACATGGAGCGTCTGGGCCAAGGCGTTCGAGAGTACGCGATCATTCTGGATGACGCGTTCGTACAAGGGGACCGGCGGTACGATTTCGATTGGGCTCGACATAACGCCCCTCATATCGGACGTTTTATGGTTTAACCAGCATGGCATACCGACAACGCGCGATCAGCCTGCTGGGTGCATTTCCCGGTCTCGCGGATCATTGACAACGTGCGCCGCGCAGCGGCAACCTATTCATACACCCCACCGCTAGGTTTATAGCGGCCCTTGAAGTCTTGCCGGATCGTGTAACAAGGCGCCTTTCTAGGTTCGATCCAAACTTCACCATCAACTGCCGCTCTGCCGGCGGTCCTTTGCCCACCAGGGAAATATCATCCCTGGGGGACCGGTGTTTCCCGCTCTCAGGAGAAACACCATGCGTCGCTTCACGCGCGACGATCGTCAATCGATCCTCGATCGGGTCTATACCCATTTCATCGAAAACCAACAGCCTGCCGGACGTGACAATGGCGGCGCGCGCTGTCTCTATCACGGCGTCGACAAGAACGGGCAGCAGGTGTCCTGCGCGATCGGCATCTTCGATACCGATCATCGGCTCGACCGCGAATCGCTCATCACGCTAGGGGTTCGTCAAATGATCGACGTCGACCCAGACGCGTTGGCTGACGTGTTCGGTAGCGCTGTGTTCAGCGACCTGGATCTCGAGTTCCTAATCGGCGTTCAGGATGAACACGACCTGGCCGTGCGCCATGCCGTGTTGTCGGACCAGGACTTCGACACATTCTTCATTGAGGAATTGGCACACCGGCTTGATCGTTTTGCCGGTGAACAAGATCTCGTTTCGCCGTGTTCACCGAGTGATTTCGGGCCGGCTGAGTTATAGACACTCGCTCATGCGAGCACTTTCTTCCCACCACGGGGCAGTGCCACCCCGTGAGGCGTGGTGTCTGCCCCTTTATCCAAGGAGCATCACCATGACGCTTGAAACCGACGACACCGTGACGGGTCAATCGATTCTCACCACAGCCACTCGCGTGCCCGTGAATCGGCGCATGCAGTTTCTACCGCGGTTTCTCGGCCACGACATGCGGGCCGGCGAAGCCCTGGTTTATGACTGGATGCAGGCACTGGCCCCAGATTACGACGGCGGCTACTGGGAGTTTTACGAATTGAGCAATGGCGGCTTTTACATGGCGCCCGAGCTCGGTTGTGAAACGATCCGAATCCGCTGCCCCGGCAATTTCTACGACGCCACCATGTCGCCCGATGCCGCCGGTATCGTCGCGACGCTTTATGCGCTCAATGCGTTGGTCTGGAAGACACGCAAGGCGGAACTCAGGGACCTGTTCGACCGGCTTCGTGATTACGCCGGCGACCATGCCGAAGGGCCGAAGATCTTCGCGGCCATCGACTGAATTGGACCGACCAAGACACGCTTTTAAGCGCGTCATTTCCCACTGCGGGGCATATCACCCCGCAAGGCGTGGTGTGCCCTTTTTTTCAAGGAGTATCACCATGCTTTTAACACTATCCGACGACGACGCGATGATCGTTCGCCAGGCGAGCGAGATCATGAAACGCCACTTGGTCTCAGGTCGGACCGTACTGAGCAGCCCGATGGAGACTCGGGAGTATCTGCAGCTTCAGATCGCACACCTCGAGCACGAGGTCTTTGGCGTGATCTTCGTCACTAATCGCAATCAGATTATTGACGATCGAATCATGTTTCGCGGGACGATCGACGGCGCGGCCGTCTATCCGCGCGAGATCGCCAAGGAGGCTTTGCGGCTCAACGCGTCCGGTCTGGTGCTTTATCACAATCATCCGAGCGGTGTATCCGAGCCTTCCCGGGCCGATCGCGACATCACGGAGCGGATCACCCAGGCGATCGGATTGTTCGATATGCGCGTTCTGGATCATCTGATCGTGGCAAGCGATCACGCGACCTCGATGGCCGAACGCGGTCTCATTTGACGTTCACGACCCGGGCCTCGCCCTGGTCTTTCTTTCCACCCCATCGGGGCATGCCGCCCCAATGGGGTGGCGTGTGCCCGATTCATTCGGAGTACACCATGCAGACACAAGCACAGATCTATCGCTCTGCTCGTCATCAGCATCCGGCCCTGCCGGCGCTATCAGCCTGGCAGCACGCCGGTCAGAAGCTGGAAGTCGATCGCTGGATCGCCCGCGTCGGCTTCGCGTGGAACGACGCGATCGCGCCGCGCTATGCGCGGTGGCGTGAGGCCGGATTCGATATCGAAGCCTGTCTCGAGACCGATGAACACGGCTGGGATCTGGTCGGGGTCGATACGATCGGCGAATTTCAAAATCGCTGGGTACCCGGCGCGATCGCACACGATCGATTCAACCATCGCGTGCTCGACTGGTTCGTGCCGGCCAATGCCAGCCATCCGGAATACGGTCAGGCTCAGTACCAACGGGCCTGCGCCTATGGCCGCGATTGGGCGTATCGGGTTTTGACGGTCAAGGCCATCCGAGCCGATGTCGAGCTCGGCGTGGCCGTGCTCGGCGGTATCGAATCGGATAGCGACGAGGATTTCGTGACCGAGTCGGTGTTCGACCTCACGGCCGAGGCTATCCAGACGGCTGGCCTCAAACTCCGCGAGCTCTGCGGCGAATGCTGACAAGCTCGTTCGCTGCCGGTTTTACCTGAGCCCGGCTTTCACCCATCGGGGATCCACCATCCCCGAGGGCTTGGTGTTTCCCGTTTTATTGGAGAACCACCATGAAATACGTCGTGGGCTATTCACTGCCCTACTTCCACCACGTCCAGGTCGGCATCGAGGCCGACTCCCCGGATCATGCGATCGAGCGTGCTCAGGCATTATTCGATACGAGCGAGATCTGGGATGACACGCCGGAGCATCCCTTGCTTCGGGATGATTTCGACGAAGACGTCGACGCCGGAGCCGCTCTCGTGTTCGGGATCGAGGACACGTTCTCGATTGAGCATGACTTTCCGGTCCCGGATAGCAGCGTTAAACGGCTTCGATCCGACGCCAAGGCACGGGCTGCGGCCCGCGCACTTGTGGCCGCATACCAGCACGGCGAGGCCAACGGCGGTTCGATCGATTGGTCAGATCTCGATGCGGCCTATGAGCTCGCCCTGGCCAGCCAGGGCTGATCGACCTTACCGGTCGATCTGACAATCCGCGCCCAGTCACGGGCGTTCATCCACCCGCAGGGGAACATCACCCTGGCGGGGTCTGGTGTTCCTCTTTTCACAGGAGCAACACCATGAAAACGACATCGACCCAGTCCGCCGGTCATTCCGGGGCAAACTGCGACACCACGCCGCCGACGCTGGCCATCGTCATGGAAGGTGGCCTGGTGCAAGCGGTGGTGACCGATCGTCCAGAGGCCATCCGTGTGAACGTTCGGATCATCGACTACGACACCGACGGTGCCTCTGACGATGAGCTTTCAGAGGTGCCGCAAGGCGACGGCTCGTTCTGCGATGCCGTCGTCGATCATCGAGACCTGACCGAGGCGGCTATCGACCTCCATCACATCGTCGACAAGACCGATTCGGATCCATAAGCGGCGTCGATCATTCGTACTGACGTCATGCGGGGCCGGCCGCACTGCGGCCGTGCCGAGCTCAACACAAACGTCCGCTGACGCGGACCTCTCATCATCCACCCGCCGGGGAACACCACGTCCCTGGCGGGCGCCGGTGTTCCCCTTTTTTCACAGGAGCAACACCATGGGATGGTTAATCACACAAGGCCAGACGAAGGCCGAACTCATTGAACACCTCACCGAAGGTGACGCCAACCTCCGCACGCATCGGAAATGCGTGCGGGGCAACGTACTCTGGACCATTCAGGAAAACCTGAAATACCCAGGGTTGGGTCGATTCATCGTGGCGTATCTGATGGTTCACGATCCGGGCTACGGCTGGGGCTACAAGCCCGTCGAGGAATCGATGGGCCCGGCCGAGCTCTCGTGTCCGGCGTCGTATCTCGACGAAGTACCCGTGCCCGATAGCGAGTTCGCCGCGCCCTGGCGAGAGCGTGTTCGTCGACGTCATGCCGACAAACAACGCCTCAAGCGCACGGTGGCCGCGGCCTCGGTCGGCGACCAGGTCACGCTAACCGAAGGCTGTGTGCCGCACACGGTGACGCTGACCTCCAAGAAGCCGCTGATCGGCCGGGCCGACGACGGCTCGCATTGGCGGATTCCCCGTCGGTGCATCACATCGATCGAGCCCGCGGCCTGACCGCGAACCGAGGCCCCTTTCGAGGGGCCTTTTCTTTGGTCGGTTTCCTCACATCATCTGTGGATAGGTCGCCCTTCGAGGCCCGCAACCGCCGGTCGGGCAACGCTCCGCTGGGTCATGACGGGTTTTTGATCAGTCGACCACCGAACCCCAAAAGAAATTCCGGTACGGCGCCGCGGAATTGTCTATTGTCGAGGCCGGCCCGGTCGCCCACCTTGGCCGTGTTATTCACGATAGCACGACCCCATGCGACTTCCCGATCCGATCCGACGCCGTCTGCTGACCTGGGCTCGAGACTGGCACTGCGAGGCCCGGTCCAGCGATTTTTTGATCGAAAACGCCCACGGACCCTATCTGGCGCGCTGGTACGTGATTCGCCAGGGCAACGCTGGCTCGATCTGTCACCCGAAGTCCGCCGCCGTGAACTCGCCGGCGAGAATCCCCGCGTCGACGGCGGCAAGCGCAACGTGTTTGTGCATCAGTTTTTGTCCAGTGACGACGATCGGGCCCTGCACGATCACCCGTGGCCCTGGATGACCCTCATTCTCGAGGGTGAATACCTCGAACATCTGCCGGCCGACGCATCGAAACCATCCGGCGAGACGATCGTCCACCGGCGCCGCGCCGGCGACATCGTGATACGCCGCAATGCCTCGCGGCCCCACCGCATCGAATTACTGGAACAACGGCCGGCCACCACCCTGTTCGTGACCGGCCGCAAACGGCGTGAGTGGGGATTTCACCGTGCCCGCGGCTGGCGTCATTGGCGGGAGTTCACGGCAGCGAACGGCCGCGGCGGCTCGCGCGGCTGTGAGTAACCCTGTCGATACCGGACTGATCCATGCACGGCCCTATCGATCCCAGCACATTAAAACCAACGCGAGATTCCTTGTTCACCCGGTAATCCCCAAGTCGTTGCATTCGCTGGCCCCAAAGCCGATCAGCAGCCGCTGACCCAGTCGCATGGATCTCTGCCAAAAAATTCCGCGCACGCACCGCGGAATTAATTATTGCCGCTGCCGCGCGGCTTGGTCAGATTGGGCTCGGCATTTCCACTGGCACAGCTGATGAACGATTCAACCGACGATGGCACCCATATTCCGGACGGCAGCAAAGCGGCGCCTGGCACAGTCGAGGATGAGCAGATCATCTGGTCGACCGGGCCGGGCCAGATCGTCAATTTTCACATCTATATCATCGCCTCGATCGCGGCGGCGATTCCCGGTGTACTGGCGCCCTGGCCCTGGGTGGCCCTGGCCATCGTGCCCGTGGTGATCGCCGGCGTTTACGCCTGGTCGGTTCAGGCCATCCGTTATGAGCTTACCCATGAGCGTCTGCGTCAATCGTGGGGAGTCCTGACCCGTCGCGGTGAGGAAATCGAGCTCTATCGTGTCGAAGACACGAGTCCTACGGCGCCGCTACTGTATCGCTTGAACGGTCGCGGCAACGTCGACGTTCTGTCCACCGATCGCTCCGCGGCCACGCTGACGCTGCGTGCGATCAAGGACCACGAGAGCATCCGCAACACGATCCGGGAACGCGTCGAAGCCATGCGTCGCGCCAAGGGCGTGCGCCTGGTCGAATAGCGCGACATGAATTTATCCGACCACACCGCCTTGTGCGAGGTCGCCGTATGCGAGACCAGGTCATTATGTTGATGCTGCGGAACCGCCATCCGGATCTGCATGAACAGATCCTTTCATCCATCGAGGCTCCTGCCCCAAGAGAGCCCGTACACCACGAAGGGTCACCATGAAACGTCATCATATCGGCCGCGTGTCGCGCGGCCGTGCATTCCTGTGTTTTCTCGCCGTTGCCGGAGCAACGCTGTCAGCGGCGCCGGCGTTTTCGTCGCAGGATACGACCAACGCGCCGGCCGACTACCCGAAAGTGCTCCGCGAGATGGTCGATGCCGGCAAGATGCAGGTGGTGAAAGCATTTCCCACCGACAAGGACGGCGTGACAGGCTATCTGGTAAAGCACGGCGGCTACCAGACTGTCGTCTATAGCGAAGACGGCTATCTCATGCTGGGGCCGCTCTACGGCCCTCAGGGACACAACCTGTCGTCGAAGTACGCTCAGAAGTACAAGCCGAAACCCAACGTCGGTGAGGTGATTCAGTCACTCGATGCGGGCCGCATGGTGACCGAGGGGCCGAAAAACGCCCCGAGATTGTATGTCTTCGCGGATCCTAACTGCATTTATTGCCACAAGCTCTATGAGCAGACAAAGCCGCTGGTGAAGGCCGGCAACCTGCGCGTGCACTGGATTATGGTCGGTGTGCTGGGGCCCAGCAGTGTCGGCCGCGCGGCCACGATACTCGCGGCTGACGATCCAGCGGCCGCGCTGGCGAGAAATGAGGCGAAATTCAACACGGCACAGGAACAAGGCGGTGTCTCACCGAGCAAACCGAATTCGACGCAAGATGACGTGCTCGAGCAGAATCGCCAGGCGATGTTCTCGCTTGGTAGTCAGGGCACGCCGACTGTCGTGTTTACCGACGACAACAGTAATCTGCAGTCCCGCCAGGGCATACCGCCCAGCGGCTGGCTTTCGCACTACGCCCAGGATTAAGCTGGCTCAGACGAGAAGCTCGAGGCCGATCATGATGAAAATCGATGCGCCCTGCCCCGAATGCGGTGAAAATCCGGTCGATCAACTGGATCTGATCGACGGCCAAATCTGGATCTGTCCAGGCTGCGGCTATCAAGAAATCACGGCCGGCGTGGATATCGAGGCCCAGCTGGACGTTCTGGCGGATCAGGATCCGGAGCTCGCCGCCGGCTGGCGCGAAGCGCTGGGTATCTGAGCCCGATGCGTGATAGCTCGGCGAACACCGCGCGAAACCAGCCACTGGTGTCCCGTTGGCTATTTCGTCGTAATGTTATCGTCGTGTTGCTTGTACTCGCCCTGCTCGGCATCGCGCCCTGGATTCAGGCGCTCTATGCCAGCTGGGTCGGCGTCGGCATGATCGCCCTGGTCCACGCCGAAGTCGAGCCGGAAACCCCGCAACGCTTCACCGCCAATCTCAAGCGCTTTCTCCGCAGTCAGGTGTGGCCGGCTCTACATGCCCAGGGATCGCTTGAGATGGTCGATGAACGGAGTCCGTCGTTGGACGGCAGAGGGCAGAATACGATGCCTGCTACAAGTTCTGCCGGCGTCAGCGTCCGGATCTGCTCGATACCCTGCTCGCCGGCGCGGATCACCTGGGCGCGATCGCATTCGAGCTCGAGCGCTGGCAGCTCGATGCGCTGCTCGACTGGAAGCTTCCCGACGCCTACGCGCTGGTCGAGCTGACCGTTACGCCGTTTGCCGATCTTGCCACCACGGCCAGCGCCTGTTCGTACATCAAGGCGCCGCAGCGTAATGCTGATCGATCCGCGTTATAAACAGCGAGATATCCAGCAGCTGCTGCCAGCGTGGTGGCCGTCAGACGGTTGAACACAGAACCAGAGCATATCTAGATCCTTCTTTGAAGCGTCCGCATTAACGGGTGAGAACCCCCTCGCCGATGGCGCAGCCGCTCAAGCAATGCACGGTTGCACTGAGTGCGGTTCGGTTCAAAGAGCTGCTGTCGATATGCGTGTGGTGCGATGTCGAATTCATAGGTAGCTCACGGTCCGGTATTCGGTAGCAAATCTTTTGTCGCCAAGTGCCTATCCCAGCAATTGATGTTGTGCTTAGGGGCTCGTGTTCACGCCCGGTCGACGGGCTCCTGCGGGTGCACGCACGCGCCGGCGGCTGGTTTTTCGCGGCGGCTCGGGCGGCTGCTGTCCCTCGGACAGGCCCTCGATGATGGGACAGTCCGGCCGGTGATCGCCGCGACAATGCTCAGCCAGATGCTGCAACGTCTCCCGCATCGTATCCAGCGCTTCGATCTTGTCTTCGAGTTCGGCAACGTGCGCCAGGGCTAAGGACTTGACGTTGGCACTGCTACGACTGCGGTCGCGCCAGAGCGACAGCAGCTCGTGCATCTGCTTGACGGAAAAACCCAGGCTTCGTGCCCGCTGTATAAACTTCAAGATGTTGAGGTCGGCGTCCGTATAGGCCCGATAGCCGGATTCGGTGCGGCCCACGGGCGGGATCAGGTCCACCCACTCATAGTAGCGGATCATCTTCGCGGAGATGTCGGATGCTTCGGCGGCTTGTCCTATGTTCATGATCGCCTCCTGTCTCGCTAGGGCGCGTGCGGTCAGGCTTCCGCCGCCGCACCGGTTTCCGGGGTAAAAAACACGTCGGCGTGCAAGTCGTTGGCCCCCAGACCGCGTTGGGTCAGCGTCTCCTGCGCCGCGTCGACCATGGCCGGCGGCCCGGCGACGTAGGCTTTCCAGCCGTCGAGATCGCCTAGATCCTGGCCGACGGCGTCGGTGACCCAGCCAGTGCGCCACGCGCCGGTCGCTGTCGCTTCGGACAGCACGGGCGTGAAGGCCACGTTAGCATGGCGTTCGGCCAAAGCTTCGAAGCGCGCATCAAGGTACAGATCGCGCGGTGCGCGAACGCCGTGATAGATGTGGATGGGCTGTCGCAGCCCACGGGCGAGCGCGGTTTCCACGATCGACTTGATGGGCGCGAGCCCCGAGCCGCCGGCGATCGCCACGATCGGGCCGGCATGTTTTTCGCGCAGAAATGACGCGCCATAAGGTCCCTCGACCCTAACTTCGTCGCCCGGCGCCAGCGCAGTCGCCACGCGCCCACTAGCCGCACCGCCGGCAATCTGGCGCACATGAAACTCCAGTTCATCGCTATCGGCGGGATTGGCCATCGAGTAATCGCGGGTGGGCGCTCCGGGAAACGTGGCCTGTGCATACTGCCCGGCCGAATAATCCATAGGTGGACCCTCGATAACGTGGAGAACCACGCGCTTGATGTCGCGGGTTGCGTCTTCCAGCCGGGCAACTCGGCATCGCAGAGTTCGACGCGGATGGTCGGCGGTTTCGGTATCGCCGCCCAGCCAGGCCACGCAGGCGTCGGTCTGTGGCAGCGCCCGGCCGGCCAGAAGCCCGCTCGTCCGGCGACAGAGCGAACTCGGTATGCTCGCGCTGCTCGACGTCGCCCGACACCAGCCGGGACTTGCAGGCGCCGCACCGACCGGAGCGACAGCCGTGCGGATAATTGATGCCGGCGCCGAGTGCGATCTGCAGAATGGTCTGGCCCGACGGGACCGCGATCGCGGTATCGGTCGAGCGGATGGTGACGTTTTTCGACATGACGGATGCTCCTCTGCCTCGCTGTGCGATTCGCGCCGTGAAGTCCAACGCCTCGGCGAGGCGCGGCCGCTGATCCAAGAAGGCGCCGTAGAAGAATCGAGTCCCGACGACCGTGATCGGCGCGACCCGGACCCCGTAGCGGGCCATAGCTTCTTCTGCCACGCCGGGCTGGCGCAGGTCGCGCTCGACATACGCGATGTCTCGCTCTGCGAACACGCTTTCAGAGCGTGACAGTCGGGACCGTGTAGGCGGTCACGGCCAGTGACGATCCAATGGATGGACGGGCAAAACGGATACCTCCTTATCCTGTCGCGGCTATCGGCTCGCCACGGCCGTGGTGGCGGGACTTTGCGATGCCGGGACTTCCTCGAAGCCCATGGGCGGCGCAAACCGACGCAGGCGCAGTGCGTTGCCGAGCACGAAGATGCTGGACAAGGCCATCGCAGCCGCCGCAAAAATCGGCGACATCAATACCCCATACGCCGGGTACAGCACGCCGGCGGCGACCGGGATCAGCGCGGCGTTGTACGCGAAAGCCCAGAACAGGTTCTGCTTGATGTTGGTGATCGTCGCGCGCGACAGACCGATGGCGTTGGGCACGTTGCGCAGGTCGCCGGACATGAGCACCACGTCGGCGCTTTCGATGGCGACGTCAGTGCCAGTGCCGATCGCCAGGCCGACATCGGCCTCGGCCAGCGCCGGCGCGTCGTTGATGCCATCGCCGACGAACGCCAGCTTGCGGTCGTTCCCCCGCAGGCGCTTGACCGCTTCGACCTTGCCGTCCGGCAGAACCTCGGCGATCACCTCGTCGATACCCAACCGCCGGGCGATGGCGTTGGCGGTGCGCTGGTTGTCGCCGGTGATCATGGCCACGCGCAGCCCCAGACCGTGCAAGGCCTCGATGGCGCCGGGTGTCGATTCCTTGATCGGATCGGCGACTGCGATGATCGCGGCCAGACGGCCGTCGATCGCGGCGTAGAGCGGCGTCTTGCCCTCGTCGGCCAGGCGGCTCGCGGTCTCCGCGAACGCGGTCACGTCCAGAGCCATCTGGCGCATGAAGCGGTCCGCGCCGATCGCGACGGCGCGCTCATCGACGGTGGCGGATACGCCGTAGCCGGGTGTGGCCTCGAAGTCCGCGGCCTTGATGAGCTTAACGCCCGACGCACGCGCGGCCTCCACGATCGCCTCGGCGACCGGGTGCTCCGAATGGGCCTCCACGGCGGCAACGGTTTGCAGCACGTCGTCACGTTCGAAACCGTCGGCGGTGACCAGATCGGTGAGCTCCGGGCGCCCCTTGGTCAGGGTTCCGGTCTTATCCAAAGCGATGGTGTCGATACCGCGCAGGCTTTGTAGCGCCTCGCCCTTGCGAAACAGCACGCCCATTTCCGCGGCCCGGCCGGTACCGACCATGATTGAGGTCGGCGTGGCCAGCCCCATGGCACAGGGGCAGGCGATGATCAGCACGGCGACCGCGTTCACCAGGGCGAACGTCAATGCGGGCGTGGGACCGAATAGCAGCCAGATCCCGAAGGTCAACGCTGCGGCCGCGAGCACCACCGGCACGAAGACGCCGGTCACGCGATCGACCAGCGCCTGGATCGGCAACTTGGCACCCTGCGCGGCTTCGACCATGCGGATGATCTGGGCCAGCATGGTATCGCCGCCGACCTTGGTAGCGGTAAACGAGAAACTGCCGGTCTTGTTGAGCGTGCCGCCCACGACTTCGGCGCCCGCACTCTTTTGAACCGGCACCGGCTCGCCGGTGATCATGGACTCGTCGACGTAGGACGTTCCCTCGGCCACCTCGCCGTCCACCGGCACCTTTTCACCGGGGCGGACCTGCACGATATCGCCGACCTGCACGTCTTCGAGCGCCACTTCCACGGGCTCGCCGTCACGGATCACCCGGGCCGTCTTGGCCCGCAGCGTCATCAGACGCTTGATGGCCTCGCTGGTACGCCCCTTGCTCAGCGCCTCCATGTAACGCCCGATCAGGATCAGCGTCACGATCATGGCCGAGGCTTCATAGTAGACGTTGACGGTGCCCTCGGGCAGCACGCTGGGCAGAAAGGTCGCCACCAGCGAATAACCGTAGGCCGCACTCGTGCCCAGCATGACCAGCGAGTTCATGTCGGGGCCGCCGCGCATCAAGGCCGGCCAGCCCTTCTTGTAGAAGCGTAGACCCGGCCCGAACTGTACGAAACTGGCGAGCACGAAGAACAGATAGAACAGGTTCTGCTGACCGAGCGTTGCCATCAGTCCGTCGTGCAGGCTCGTGAATATGTGGCTACCCATCTCGAGCACAAAGATCGGCAACGTCGCCGCGCCCGCGAACAGGATGCTGCGCTTGAGCGCGCCGATCTCCTCGGCCCGCGCCTGAGCTTGCTGATCGCCGCTGTCGTTGTCCGCTACCGTGCGGGCCGCATAGCCAGCGTCACTGACTGCAGTTTCCAGCGCCTTGGCGTCGACCATGCCGGCGACGTGGCGCACCTGCGCCTTTTCAGTGGCCAGATTCACGTGGGCTTCCAGCACACCGGGCACGGCCGCCAGGGCTTTCTCGATACGGCCGACGCAGGACGCGCAGCTCATACCTTCAACGGCCAACTCGATCGTCTCCTCGACGATCGAATAACCGGCTTGCTGAATCGCGGTCTGGACCGCGGCCGTGTCGGGCGCGGATGAAAACGTGACCTCGGCCCGTTCGGTGGCCAGGTTCACATTCGCCGACTCGACCCGATCGACGGCGCGCAGGGCTTTTTCCACGCGGCCGACGCAGGATGCACAGCTCATGCCAGCGATACCGACACGTAGGGTCTGCCCCACCGGATGCGAGCCCGATGGATCGTTTGATAGTAGAGGTTCTACAGAAGCCATGACGGTTTCTCCGGTGCGTTGGGTGCCATGGCGACGGAGTATCAACGTTGCCACGATGGGAAGGTCAAGCGGTTATTTTCGTCCGGTCCGGTCATTCGTTCCAATCGTCGGTAGGACACTTTTCAGGCCTTAACCTTCCGAGCGTGGCAAGGCCCGATGTCTGCACAACGTCAATTTATCGCTCATGTCGAGGCGATCGATGAGGCGATCTTTCAAAGGAGGCCACCCGATGGCACAAAAGCCCCCGCTCCCGCCGTTCACGCTGGAGTCCGCTCGGCGCAAGGTCCGAATGGCCGAAGACGCCTGGAATACGCGCGATCCGGAGAAGGTCTCGCTGGCCTATGCCCCGGAAAGCATCTGGCGCAATCGCTCGAACTTCATCGAAGGCCGGGACGCCATCGTTCGGTTCTTGGCGCAGAAGTGGCAGCGAGAGCTGGATTATCGCCTGATCAAGGAATTATGGGCGTACCACGAGCGCCGCATCACTGTGCGCTTCCAATATGAATGCCACGACACCGCCGGCCAGTGGTTTCGCTGCTACGGCAACGAGCAGTGGGCGACGACAGAGACATCGGGGTTCTATGCCCTTTAGGAGGTCTAGCTTCTAAGGGACGGATGTCTACGGACGTATATACGCAGAGTGCGGCGACGGCAGGCCATGCCTCCGCCGCACAGCGTTACTACATTCGTTCCAACGCTTTTCTAATAGTCTAGCGTGAGGCGAATCGAATACTTAACTCATGATGATTGTCACCAGAACATTACGCATACATCACTAATCATTTTTGGGAAGCAGAAATAGCCTCTTGGCCATGCACCAGACGATACAAGGCCGGCAGAACCAGCAATGTCAGTAGCGTCGACGACACAATTCCGCCAATGACCACGGTAGCCAGTGGACGTTGGACTTCGGCGCCTGTACCGACGTTCAGGGCCATAGGGACGAATCCTACGCTGGCCACCAATGCGGTCATGAGCACTGGCCGCAGGCGCGTGAGTGCGCCCTCAGTGATCGCGCTGTCTAATGCGTGGCCGTCATGCCGCAGGCTGCGGATGAATGACACCATGACTAGGCCATTCAACACAGCAATGCCGGACAACGCGATAAAGCCCACGCCGGCCGAGATCGATAAGGGCATGCCGCGCAGCCACAACAGCAGGACCCCGCCGGTCAACGCCAACGGTACGCCACTGAAGATGATCAAGGCGTCCTTGAGCGAACCGAAAGCCATCAGCAGCAATGCGAGGATCAATACGAGAGTGACGGGCACGACAATAGTCAGCCGCTGGCTCGCGGATTCCAGCTGCTCGAAGGTGCCGCCATATTCCACCCAGTAGCCGGTTGGCAGATCGACATCTTGCGCTACTTTACGACGAGCCTCTGCCACAAACGAGCCCAAGTCACGGCCACGCATATTGGCCGTCACCACCACCCGGCGTTTACCGTTTTCGCGGCTGATCTGATTGGGCTGGGGCGCGCGTTCGATGTCGGCCACTTCCGCCAGAGGGACATAGCCGCCATCGGGTAGCGGCACCGGCAGCGTCTGCCATGCATCGGGGCGCTGCCGCAACGATTCCGGAAGACGAACCATGACGGCAAAGCGCCGATCGCCGTCGTAAATCAGGCCCGCCTGCTGCCCGCCAACGCCGGCCGCAACCAATTCCTGAATATCAGACACGTTGAGGCCGTAGCGGGCCAGTGCGGTTCGATCCGGCTCGACCGATAAGACCGGTAGGCCAGTAATCTGTTCGACAGCGATATCTTGTGCGCCTTCAATATCGCTTAACACGCCACGAACCTCGTTCGCGCTTTGCAGCAAGATATCGAGATCGTCTCCAAATACCTTCACCGCCAGGTCCGCGCGTACGCCGGACAGCAGCTCGTTGAAGCGCATCTCGATCGGCTGGGTGAACTCGTATTTGTTACCGGGCAGTTCAGATACCGCAGCAACGATTTCGTCCACCAGTTCCGCCTTGGGTTTATCCGGGTTCGGCCATTCTTCACGGGGCTTCATGATCACGAAGTTGTCGGCCACGGCGGGCGCCACGGCATCGGTCGCGATCTCGGGTGTACCGACCTTGGCGAAGACCAGTTTGACTTCCGGAAATTCGCGCAGCCGATCCTCGAGTTCTTCCTGCATGGTCAGTGCCTGCTCGAGGCCGGTCCCCGGGATACGCAACGCATGCAACGCGATATCGCCTTCGTTGAGCTGGGGCACGAATTCACTGCCCATAGTCGTGGCGAGCCAGGCCGCGCCGGCCACGAGCACGATCGCCACCGCCATCAATGGCCAACGCAGCAGCATGGCACCGCGCAGTAGCGGAGCATAGCCTGCCTTCGCCGCCCGCATGAGCCAGTTTTCATGCTCCGACACGCGGCCGTTCATGGTCAGCGCGATGGCGGCGGGCACGAAAGTCAGCGACAGCACCATGGCCGCCATCAACGCCATGACAACGGTCGCCGCCATCGGGTGAAACATCTTGCCCTCGACGCCGGTCAAGGTGAAGATCGGAATATAGACGGCGGTGATGATCCCCACACCAAACAGGCTGGGCCGGATCACTTCCTTGGCAGCATTGTAGGTCACCGCCAGACGTTCGTCGCGGGGCAGGACACGGCCATGTATGCGTTGCGCCTCGGCTAGACGCC
Source organism: Salinisphaera japonica YTM-1 (assembly GCF_003788585.1). GTDB lineage: Bacteria > Pseudomonadota > Gammaproteobacteria > Nevskiales > Salinisphaeraceae > Salinisphaera > Salinisphaera japonica. Next base: position 85,782 of record NZ_AYKG01000068.1, read on the forward strand.
GGACCGCGTTTTCGACCACAATGACAGCGCCATCCACGATCAAGCCGAAATCGAGCGCGCCCAGACTCATCAAATTGGCGGACACGCCAGTGCGGACCATGCCGGTGATCGTCGCGAGCATCGCCAGCGGAATCACCGCCGCCGTGATCAAAGCGGCCCGGACATTGCCCAGCAGCAGGAACAGGATCGCGATCACCAGCAGCGCGCCTTCGAGCAGGTTCTTGCGAACCGTAGCTACAGCTTTGTCGACCAGTGTGGTGCGATTGTAGACCGCTTCCGCGTTGACGCCATCCGGCAACGACGCCTGTATTTCCTTCAGACGCTCGGCCGTGGCCGCGGCCACCTCCCGCGAATTCTCGCCCACCAGCATGAACGCGGTCCCAAGCACCGTTTCGCGTCCGTCACGCGTCGCCGCGCCGGTACGCAACTGCTTGCCAATGGCGACGTCGGCGACGTCGGCGACGTGCACTGGAGCACCACTACGCTGGGCCAGTACGATCTGTTCCAGTCCGCTGATCGCCTTGACCTGCCCGGGTGAGCGTACCAGAAGCCGTCGACCGTTCTCTTCGATATACCCTGCGCCGACATTACTGTTGTTGCGTCGCAGTGCCTCGACTACGTCGTCGAATGTCAGGTCGTAAGCCAGCAGCTTCGCCGGATCCGGGGTGACATGAAACTGTTTTTCATAGCCACCGATCGTATTGACTTCGGTAATACCCGGGACCTGGACAAGCTGCGGACGGATGATCCAGTCCTGCACCGTACGCAATGCCATCGCATCATAAGGACTACCGTCGGGCTGCGTCGCACCCGGTTCGGCGGTCACCGTATACATGAAGATTTCGCCCAGACCGGTTGCGATCGGCCCCATCTCGGGTTCCAACTCGGGCGGCAGTTGGCTCTTGATTTGCGCCAGCCGCTCGTTGATTCGGTTGCGCGCCGCGTACAGGTCCGCACCGTCTTCGAAAACAGCCGTGACCTGTGACAGGCCATAGCGCGAAATCGAACGCGTATAGGCCAGCTTGGGCAACCCGGCGAGCGCGGTTTCCACCACGAAGGTGATGCGCTGTTCCGCCTCGAGCGGCGAATAGCCCGGCGCTTGGGTGTTCACCTGAACCTGTACGTTGGTGATGTCCGGCACCGCATCGATCGGCAGCCGCTGATAATTCCATACACCGAGGGCGGCCACGGCCAGTACCAAAAACAGCACCAACCAACGGCGTTCCACCGCGAATTTGAGAATCCCATCAATCATCGGGTGCTCCGGTTAGTGGCCGTGGACCGCGCCGGACTTCTCGATGTCCGCCTTGATCAAATAGCTGTTGTCGACCACATAGCGCTCATCGGGCTTGAGCCCCGAGATCACCTCGACATACTCGCCGTCACCGGCACCGAGTTCCAGTGGCCGAACCTGATAGGCCTCGCCCACTTTGATGAACACCACGTCCCAGTCACGAAAGGTTTGCAGCGCGCGACGCTCGACCGCGATCGGCACTTCGCGTTCCGTGATCTCGACCGTGGCTTGCACAAAGTGTCCTGGGGTCCAGTGCCCTTGCCGATTGGCAAGCACGGCGCGGGCGACGGTGCTCTGGCCGTTTCCCGCCGCTCGGGGGGCGCGATAACTGACGGTGGTTTTCGCCTGTGGGTCATCGCTGGCGCCTACCACGACCGGTTGGCCCACTTGGACGCGTTGGGCGTGACCCGGGAATACTTGAAGTTCGGCCCAGACCTCGTCGTAGTCAGCCACCGTAAGCAAGGGCTCGGTGCCGGCCATTTCACCGGGCTCGACTCGACGCTCGGTCACGACGCCGGCGATGGGCGAGGTCACTGCGTAGCGCCGCAGGCTGTCGTTGGCCTCCACAGAAGCCAGCCGCTCACCTTTGGCTACGGTATCGCCCACGGCCTTGTCAACGGCCACAACAACGCCAGGGAAACGGGCTCCGACACGCCGCACGCGGCTCGGATCGGGCACGATATTGCCGTACAGCTTCACCGTCTCTCGAATCGTCCCAGGCCCGGCCAGGGTTGTGGTGATCCCGGCCCGCTTGGCGGCCTCAGCGCCGATGCTGACCCGCCCTTCATAGGAGCTGTACTCCCAGCGGTAGGTATTGCCTTCGTATTCGGCCGCGACCATGACTTCAAACGAGTGGGGTTCGGTCACGACGCCGTCACCCAGCAGATAGTCGTTTTTCGGTTTGAAGTCGAAGCGGTCTACGCGTCCACCGAGGCGTTCCAGCTCGACTTCCAGATCGACTTGCTTTAGATCGACCGGCTCGCCGCCCTGGTACGCATAGATTCGAAATTCGGGGGGCACGTTATCCTCGAAGATCGTGACCTCCACCGAGAAGTCGCCGTCCTTGAGAAGACGCCCCCCGTGTGGGCCTTCAGCCGGCGTTTCGGCCGCGCCCCCGGTCTCGGCTTTCGACGCTGCTTTCGCCGTGCCGAATTGCGTGACATCACATGCGCTCAAAAACAGGGCGGCCGCCAAAGCCGCCACGATCGCTATAAAACGGATGCTCATGGCGACTCCGGATATTGGATATTGCTGTTGAATTCGATGCGACCGTCACCGCCGGGCAGCGGTTCGGCGGTCAGGCTTTCGATATCGGCACGCAGGCGATGCGCGCGCTCGGCGGCATCAATCAATGCGCGCTCGGCATCGATGAGTTCACCACGGGCGGTTACGCGCTCGAGATAGCTATAACGACCTCGGTCGTAGCCTCGACGAATTTCGCTCAGTGCCTGTTCCTGCTGCGGAATAATCTGGTCTTGCAGGGTGGCGACTGTTTCTATCGCCTGCGCCCGGGCCTGATAAAGCGAGAACAGCCGCGCCCGCGTATCCAACAGCATGGCGCGTCGCTCCGCGCCCACGGCCTCGCCTCGGGCCTCGGCTTCAGCGATGGCGCCCTGGGCACGACTGGCCGAAAACAGCGGCACACTCGCGCCGAAGATCAAGGCGGTGTCGCCGGTATCTTCCAGGCGCTTTACACCAGCGCGCAGGCGAATATTGCTGTGGGCTTGCGACTGGGCGAGACGCAGTTCGGCCTGGCGTATTCGGCTTTCTGCGGTGAACTGCAGGAAGTCCGGATTGGCTTGAATACGCTCGGCCAGGACGTCAAAATCGCCTGGCGCGCCCACCGCGTAGAGATCAGCGCGAACTTTTTTGAAGTCCGGCTCGGGCATGTTCCAGAGCGCGGCCAGCCGTAACCGGGCGATCTCGAGTTCGCGCTCGGCGTTGGCCCTATTGAGCTGCGCGCGCGCCAAAGCCGCCTTGGCGCGCGCGGCTTCAGCGCGCGGTGCGCGCGCCGCATTGACACGTCGATTCACGCCCGTCATAGCGTCGCGGGCAAGTTCGGACGCACGCTTGGCGACCGCTAGGCGCTCATCAGCTGCCGCAACCGCGTAGAAGCGGCGCGCGACAGCGGCCAAGACGTCAAGCTCCTGCGCTTTTTCTTGAATCGCAACCGCTCGCTGGCGCGCATCCACAACGCCGACTCGCGCATCGCGTTTACCGCCAAGTTCGATTACCTGCGAAAGCGCCAAGGTCGCTTCCGCGCGATCAAAGCCTCTCGCACTGCCTGTGCCGCCGAAGTCCTGTAGCTCGAACTGCAACTCGGGCGCCGGCCTTAGCGCGGCCGTATCGCGGCGACCACCGAGCGCGCGCTGGCGGTAGGCAAAAACGCGCAGGCCCGGATTGCGGTCCAGCGCCCTCGAGATCGCGTCGGAAAAAGTAAGCGGCCTTGCCGACGGATTGGCGTCCGGCGCGGCTGAAGCCGACACGCACCAAAACACGAGACCCATCACGCAAGTGATGCGTCGAATACCAATATTCATTTGGAAACTCCTGCTAACGGCGCATACGCGCCGATGTGCCGCTGATAGAAAGCGGCAACGATTGCCTTCGATCAGGCCCTTCGATCAGGCAATAGCAGGCGGGCCACGGGAAGGCGGCCGCTGGTAGTAAGCGGCAGGGTGAGGCGTTTCCTGCCCGTCTGGGAAATCGGGCTTAACCGAGGAGGCGGGGTCATCCAGCAGCACGCAGGCCAGAAAGACCGGAAGAACCCAGCCCATGCTGCTCTGATACTTGGCCGAGGTAGCTTGGGTTAGATGATTGGACGCGTCGTCAGACGATTCGCTGTCTGATGCATGGCTGTCTGCGTGCGATTCGGCCGCCTGCAAATGGCTCTGGATCGAGGTGTCATTGGCGTCGATGCTGATATGGGCATGCAGGCCTGCTGCCTGCATCATGAGCATCATGACCGCGGCCAGTTGCAACCAGTATGTCTTTTTGAGCTGCATGGAAAGCCTAGATCAAACCCCGGTCATAGCATTAATGCTTAGCAGAACATCCTCGTTGCGGCCGCTAAGGCGTCACACGGTTTTTGCAAACCGAACCCTATCAGTAGGGTGGCACATATTGACTGTATCCTATCCGGGGGGATAGGATCAAGGGCATGAGTACCCATACCACACACCCCGAAATCATCCGGCGTCTCAAACGCGCTGACGGCCACCTGCAAAGCGTCATTAAGATGCTGGAAGACGGCCGCGGCTGTCTTGAAACCACCCAGCAGCTTCACGCCGTCGAACGAGCGATCACGAATGCGAAAAACACCTTGGTTCATGACCATATCGATCACTGCTTTGATGAAAGCTTGTTCGAAAAAGGCGCTATAGAGGCACGCGTTTTGATGGAAGAGTTCAAAGCGATCACCAAGTACCTATGAAAAAACCAGCATCGATTATCAAAGCGACTCTGAGCTGGCTGGGCTTCGGCGGTCCGGAAGATCATGCGCATGGCGCTCATGATCACGATCACGATAGCGAGCATGGCCACACGCACGGCGTGATCGACCCGAGCATCACCGCTACAGAACGCGGTATCTGGGCGATCAAATGGTCGTTCGTAATCCTCGCAATCACTTTCCTAGGTCAGCTCGGGATCGTGTTGATCTCCGGCAGCGTGGCGCTACTTGCCGATACGATCCACAACCTGGGTGATGCAGCAACCGCAATTCCGCTCTGGGTCGCGTTTCGCCTGATCCAACGCGGCACCAGTAAGCGGTTCACCTACGGTTATGGACGTGTCGAAGATCTGGCCGGTGTACTGATCGTGCTGATTATCTTGTTCAGTGCGCTTGTCGCCGGCTATCAGGCGATCGACCGTTTGTTGGATCCGCAACCTATCCAGCACCTGCTCTGGATGGCTGTGGCGGGGGTCATCGGTTTTATCGGTAACGAATTAGTGGCCGTTTTTCGGATCCGAGTCGGTCGCCAGATGAATAGCGCCGCCCTGATCGCCGACGGCTATCACGCCCGTACCGATGGGCTTACGAGCCTTGCGGTGGTCGTTGGCGCGGCCGGGGTATGGCTGGGCTTTCCGTTGGCCGACCCAATCATCGGCCTGCTGATTACGGCCGCGATCTTCGCTATTGTCTGGCAATCCGGCAAAGCGATTTTTACGCGCTTGCTCGATGGCGTCGATCCGCAGGTAATAGACGATATCCGGCATGCCGCTGCGCACGTCGACAACATCCATGATGTGTCTAACGTTCGCGCGCGGTGGCTCGGGCATCAGTTGGTTGCTGAACTCGATATAACATTGGTAGGCAATGCCACGATAGATCAAGCAAATACCGTGGCGAGTGAGGTGGAACACGAACTGGTGAGTCATCTGCCGGCGCTACAGTCTGCGCACATCCGCATCCGACCACGGAATACAAACGACGCGGCTAGACTAGCCGTAACACCCGGCGCATTGGTGTCCTCGCGTCATTGAGGGTCTAGGTAATCGGCACGCGTCAAAGCGCGTGGGACGGTCTCTTATGCCGGTGGACAGTACCGCCGACGATAAAAGCCCGCGCCAAGCGATGCGATCGGCCGGATGTAAGGCAGAGCCGATCGCCTAGCGCTACGAGCACCACCCGTTTCGTTCGCCCCGGTGCTGCCAGCCGGCGCCAAGGGTAAACTTTCAAGAATCGATCCGCCTAAGCAACGACCGAACCCCACAACGCACGCGTCGGCGTTCACCCGTAGATGAGGAGCGCTCCATGCACACCAAGGACATCAGCCACTGGGAACACGCTCCCAGCTTCTCCCAAGATCGATCCCGGGCGGCTACTGCTGGCGATCTTTCCGCGGTCATGGTTTGAGCAGAGTGTCGAATGGGCCCTGAGCCCGGTGGCGATTCAATCTACTTTCGACGCCCTCAACACAAGATGCTACTCAGCACATCACGCTCTTGATTTTTAGCCTAACCGCATCTACGTTCGATCACATGCGTTTCATATTCGCACTATTGCTTTTATTGGCCGCGTTTGCCACACAGGCTAGCGGACAAACGGCACCGAGCATTTCGATCCAATTCGGCGGTGCTCACGCACAATCCACAATCGGCAGCGAACCGACAAAGGCCGCATCTACCGCCGACGATGAACATCACGATGGCTCAGAGGATCAGACCCACCATGAATGCGCATCTGTCGGCCATTGCGCAGCGAGTGCCATAGGCGCTAGCAATTTCTTGTTCAAAACGGATTATTATTTTGCGGTAAAGCCTGCTGCCCTTAATCAAAGTGAGGTTGGCAGCGGATTTACTTTACCACCATACCGTCCTCCCGCCAGAGCGTCGTAGCCTTTTCGCATTGGCAGCGGCTCAAACGCGCCTGGATTAAGCAGACTCTAATCAAATCTGCTTGTGTCCGCAGACGTACGCCGCGCTCCGAGCTATAAAAGCAAATTGGTAGCTTGAGGCTAGACGAACTGGTCAATTGCGATCGCGTTTTGCAGCTTTATCGTTGATATGAATTACGGGAGTGAACTCATGCACATCTCAAATGTTAATCCGTCTACATCACATTGGTTTATCGCGACTTCTCTGTTCCTCAGTAGCGCGATATTTATGACCGCAAGCGCTGGGGCAGGCCATGAAGCCGAATCGGCTGACACCACAGCTTCAGGGAATACTCAGGCGGTGGTAAGAGTCGAAGGCAGTTCCGAGACAGCCCCGTCGCCTAGCCGAGGCAACACCGGTCCGAGAGGCGCCGACGATTACGACGTCATTGAACACTCGGGCGAGCCTGGGTGGGCGTCCGAGAATGTCCCCAAACGTGGTGCGGAAAAGGAAAATCAGGAAGGCGAGGACCATACTGATCCGCAGTCGCATATTCACGCTGGCCCTCACACTCGCGACTAAATTTCGATTGGAGAAAATAGCGTAACGTCGCTTAAGCAAGGGGACAGCGATGAGCTGTCCCCTTCCCGTGCCTCGCAGCTTAGACGACCCAGCGAATTCGGACAGCTTAGGAAGACGGCTTGGAATTCAATTTAGCATTCCGATAGCGAACGTAGACCGTGCGAGGTTAAGGCTTTTTATGGCCTTCGTAATGAGGGTGTAGACAAACCTTGTAAGCCGCTGAATAAACGCGTGTTTCTCGAACTGGGCTTTTGAAGCCGATTTCGGAAAAAGGGAATAAAGTCAGAAGGTTACTACGGCGCTTCCTTTGAATTTATCTACACCCTCAATGTATATAAGGATCTATTCACACACTTACACATGAGCCTTAAGAGGTGATTCCTATCTCTGGCATCGGTGAAACTGCCCGGCAAGTCGGAATGTCCGTCGATACGCTGCGTTATTACGAGAAAATTGGGCTGTTGTCCCTGAGGGTTCCCCACAAATAGCGCTGCATTAACAGCGAGTTATCGCTGTTCGAGGGTAG
>NZ_AYKG01000069.1 GCF_003788585.1 Salinisphaera japonica YTM-1
CTTGCCCGGCCAGATTTTGGGCACCAACGCGGCGCTCGTACGAAACGGCAACAGGCCCTAGCGCAGCAGGCGCGCCTGACTGCCGGAAAGCCCCACGGCCTGGCCCAGCATGAGCCGGCGCACCGGGGCCAGCGCCGTGGCGCCGGTGATCGCCCAGGCGCGTAGCTCACGGAGCATCGGGTTGGCGCTGCCATAGAGCCGCTTCAACCCGTCGGTGGCGGCCAGCATGGCCATGTTGTCGGCCATGCGGGCCCGCTGATAACGCTTCAGATACGCCAGCGCGCCGGCATCCGCCTGGGCGGCCCGGCCGGCCTCGAGCGCATGGACCAGCTCGGCCACGTCCAGCAGGCCCAGATTCACGCCCTGCCCGGCCATCGGGTGCAAAACGTGCGCGGCATCCCCGATGAGGGCAACCCGCGGGTCGACGTAGCGCTCGGCGTGCATGAGCTTGAGCGGAAACGCGGCCCGTGTATCGATGGACACGATCTCGCCCAGCACATGCTCGCTGGCTGCCGACAGCCGGGCACAGAAAGCCGCATCATCGAGCGCGGCCAGCTCTGCGGCCAGCGCGTCATCGGCGTGCCAGGCCAGCGAGCAGCGCCCGTCGGCCAGCGGCAGAAACGCCACCGGGCCGGTCTCGGTGAAACGCTGCCAGGCGATATGTCGATGATGGCGTTCCGGCGTGACCGCGCCGACCGTGCAGCGCTGATGATAAGACCAGCCGGTGGTCTTGATGCCGGCCGCGTCGCGCACGGCGGAGTTCGCCCCCTCGGCACCCACGACGAGGCGGGCCGTCAGTTCACTGTCGTCGTCGAGTGTCAGCCGTGCACAGTCGGGCTCGACTGTCAGATCCGCCAGCAGCGCCGGGCAGAAGACATCGACCTGATCGAGTGCCTGCCAGGCCGTGGCCACCACGAGCCCGTTCTCGACGATATGGCCGAGCTCGGGCAGGCCCACGGCGGTGTTTTCCAGAAACAGCTCGGCGTGATGGCCGGCGTCCCACACTTTCATGCCGGTGAAGGCACAGATCCGCTCGGCGGCGATGGTCTGCCACAGCCCGAGATTATCCAGCAGCCGGCGCGGCCCCGGGGCGATCGCCGACTGGCGCAGATCGAACTCGGCGCCGGCATCGAAAGCCGGCGGCGCCTTGGCCTCGACCAGCGCGACATCGAAACCGGCCTGGGACAGCGCGACCGCGGCCACGGCGCCGACCATGCCGCCGCCCACGATCGCCACGTCATATCGTGCGGCCTTGTTCATCGCTTGATTCCTTTATCCACGCGCGGAAGATCATCCAGCAGCGCCAGCCCCATGCTGCGACGCGCCATGTCTGCGCGCAGGCCCGGCGCCAGCGACAGGCCGAACAGCCCGGCCCCGCGCGCATGGCCCAGGCCCGGCAGATGATTAGAGAAGAGCCGGACAATGCCGTCGGTGAAGTTGGCCACGCGGTGCTGGTCGGGCCGGCGGGCCTCGGCCCACGCTGCCAGCATATCGGCGTCGCCCGGATCGAAGGCATCGCCTTTCAGGCCTTGATGCTCACGGATGATATCGGCCAGCCCCAACGCATCGCGGATCGACAGATTGAAGCCTTGGGCAGCCGCCGGATGCAGCGCGTGCCCGGCGTTGCCGATAAGTGCGGCCCGCGGCGCCACGGCCTGATCGGCCAGTACTCGGGCCAAGGGATAGGCCCCGCGCGGGCCGGCCAGCGTGAGCGCGCCAAGGCGGTGGCCAAACGCGGCGTTCAGCGCTTGGGTGAACGCTGTCTCGCTGGCGCTGCAAAGCTCGGTGGCCTCGTCCGTGGGCACCGCCCAGACCGCGGCGCAGGTATCGGGCGTACGTGGCAGCAATGCCAGCGGGCCGCCCGGCAGGAAACGCTCATAGGCACAGCCCTCGTGGGCACGCTCGGGCGTGACCACGGTGATGATCGCGCTCTGGCCGTAATCATCGACCTGTGCGCCGATGCCAAGTGCGGCTCGCACCGCGGATTTCTGGCCGTCAGCGCCGATGACCAGGCGGGCATGCACGGCCCGGCCGTCATCAAGAGTAAGCACCGGGTGGCCCTGGCCGTTATAGTCCAACGACTCGAAGAGCGCCGGGGCGATGATATCGACATGCGCCTGGGCTGCCAGCCGGTCACGCAGTGCCGCGATCATCGCCGTGTTGGGCACCACATAGCCCAGCGCCGGCAGATCGTATTCGTCTGCGGCAACCGTCACACGGCCGAAATAGCCGGCCTGGGAGACGTGCAAGCGCTCGATGGCGGCCGCGGAATCGGCCATCGCCCCCCACAGATCCAACGACTCGAACATGGCCCGCGTGCCCCAGGCCAATGCGGTGGTGCGTGCCTTGAGGTTGTCATCGGCCGGCGCATCGAAGGCCACGGCCTCGATCAGGGCCACCGACAGACCAGTATCGGCCAGCGCACAGGCCAGGCTCGCCCCGGCCAGCCCGCCACCGACGACGGCGATATCGTATTCGCGACTCACGTGGGGCTTGCCTCGCTCATCAGGGTTTCGATGTCGTCAGGCTTTTTGACCACATCACCGGTGAGTACGTCCGGGCCGTCTCGGGTGATGAGCACATCGTCCTCGATGCGTATGCCCATGCCGCGATACGCCGCCGGTGCCTCGGCACAATCCGGGGCCACATACAGCCCCGGCTCGACCGTCAGCACCATGCCCGGCTCCAGCGCTCGCCATTCACCGGCCTGTTTGTAAGCGCCCACATCGTGCACGTCCATGCCCAGGAAATGGCTCGTGCCATGCATGAAAAAGACGCGATAAGCATCTGATTCGATGACGCTTTCTCGGTCACCGCCAAGCAGGCCAAGCGCAATCAGACCGTCAACCAGCACCTCGCGTGCCGCCAGATGCGGGGCATTGGCCGGCGCGCCGGCCTGGCAGGCCGCGATGCCGGCCTCGTTGGCCGCCAGCACGATATCGTAGAGTGCACGCTGGGCGCTCGTAAACCGCCCGTTGGCGGGAAACGTGCGGGTGATATCGCCGGCATAACCGGCGTTTTCGGCACCGGAATCGATGAGCACCAGATCACCGTGTTCGATCACGCTGGCGTTCTCGGTGTAGTGGAGAATACAGCCGTTCTCGCCGGCGCCGACGATCGTCGGGTAGGCCCAGTGCATGCCGGCCCAGCCATAGACGTGATGTAGGGTAGCCGCAAGCTGATATTCGGTCACACCCGGCTCGCAGGCATGCATGGCCGCCTCGTGGCCGGCCGCGGATACCTCGGCGGCACGCCGCATGAGCGCGATCTCGTCATCGCTCTTGACCAGACGCATCTCGTGTAGCGGCGTATTCAGCGATACCGTCGTCGCCGGCGGCGTGTGCCCGCGCCCTTGGCTCTCCAGGCCGGCCATGGCCTCGGCGATGCGCTGCTCGAAAGCCGGATGGATGCCGCGCGTGAGATACAGCGTGTCGCGTCCGGCCACCATCTCGGCAAGCGAGGCATCAAAGGCTTCAATGGGATAGGCCGCGTCCGCGCCGTAATTGTCGATCGCGCCGTCCGTACCGGCCCGCTTGCCGGTCCAGGTTTCGGCCGCAGGGTCACGCTCGCGCACAAACAGCGTGAACGCACCCTGGGGATGGCCCGGGGCAATGACAGCGATCGCCTCGGGCTCGAGAAACCCGGTCAGATAACGAAAATCGCTGTTGGCACGATACGGATAATCGACGTCGTTATTGCGCTTGCGCTCGGGCGTGGCCGCGAGGATCGCCACCGCGTTCTCGCCGATCATCCGGGCCAGGCGCCGGCGATGCACGCCGGCCCGCTCGATCTCGGCCTGTCTGTTTTCGGTCTGGCTCAATGCAGTGTCTCCCGTGTCTGCGGGCCTTCGCGTTTGGGCTGGCATTCCAGAAAGATCATCTGAACCGCGACCCGCACATATTCGACCAGCTCGGCATAGTCGCCTTCGGCCGAGTCGCCGTCTTCCTCGGCGGTGAGCTCGGCCTTGGACAGCTCGGTCAGATCGTTCAACACCTCGCGTACCTCGGCCGACAGATGCGCCGGATTGAAGTCGCCGAAAAAACTCAGGCCATAGAGAAACCCACCGCACCAGCGCGCAAGCGCGGCCACGCGGGTATCCAGGTCGACCGTGTCGTCATCCGGCAGCAGCGGGCGAAACGATAGATCCGGGTCGAACAGGCCCTCCAGCGTCATCTCGCGCAGGGCATCCAGCGCCTGGCCGAGTTGCTCGCCGGCCACGTCGTCCACCGCGGCCGCGGGTGACACCTCGTTGTTGATACACAGCATACCGGTCAGCGTGCCGTGGGTTTCACCGGGGGTCTGGACCGAGCCGGCCTGGGTCAGCCCGGTCTGCAGGACAGAAAAGATATCGGTTTGGCTCATGAGACGACTGGGATTGTAATCACGGGGGCATGGTAGGGCCTGTTGCCGTTTCATACGAGTCCGCGCCAAGCGCTGTTTTACGGCAAGACGGGGCGTAGCCCGCGCCGCGCAGTCGTTCTGCGCCAGTGGGCTAGAACGCTGTATTGCCGTAAAACAGTGCTTGTCCCGAAGGGTTGGGCCGCAAATCGCGTCCTGCGGCGTTGCGAGTCTTGATCGTGGCACACCACGACGCGGCGACTCGCGCCTTGCAGGACACGATTTGCGGTCTCCAACGCGGACTCGTATGAAACGGCAACAGGCCCTACGCCAGCATCCGGCGTGTGGCGATGGGCCCGGTTTTCATCCCGGGCACAGCAGCGTCAGCCAGGCCAGATTATAGACTGCGTGTACGCCCATCACGGGGCCCAGCCGGCCGGTGCGCTCATAGAGCCAGCCCAGCACGAGCGAGGGCAGAAACACCAGCCCGATAACTGCGCTGTCTTGCAGCACGACATGGCCGGCAGCGAACACCACGCTGGCCAGGGCATTGGCCGCGCTGATCGGCCCGAGGCGTGCACGCCGCAGCGCTTGATTCCGGGCCAGCAGGCTTTGCAGCCCGCCACGGAAGACGATCTCTTCGATGACCGGCGCGGCCACCACACCCATGGTCAGGATCGATCGCGCCGGCCAGTGGGGGTGCCAGCTGGCCCAGCCGGTCACGATCGCCACCAGCGGGCCAAGCGGCGTGAGTCCAAGGGCCACCCACAGGGGCCAGCCTGTCGTCCGGCGCGGGTCAGGCCGCAACTAAACCCTGCCCTGCCCGTTACGCCGCACCATGAGCACTCCGGCAGCCAATACGCACAGCACGAGCCAAACCGGATCAAACGCCTGGCCCGGCGCCATGGTGCAACCGCCACTCGAGCCGCCGTCGTCGTCATCGTCGCTCTCCGTGGCCGGGCGCTCGGCAGCGCGCGGCGCCGGCGTGGCCGGCTCGGCAAACGCGCGGACGTACTGGCCGCGGGCCGTACCGACGATCGTGGCGGTCTGGGTATCCGGACAGTGCACGCCGTCGGCCAGCTGCCAGCCGATATCGCGCAGCGCACAGCTGGCAAGCCCCAGGCCGTTCAGGACACTGGTCTCGACCGACTCGAAGGGCTCCATGATCTGGTCGGGCTCGACCGCCGGCGACCAGTGTGAAATAGAGCTGGCGGGCCGAACGACTTCGGGCGCGAAGAGCCGGATCCGGCCTTCTTGTCGGCCGGCCGTCAGAAAGTTGGTTGTCGCCGCGTTGGTTATCGCCGAGGACCAGACCACGAACGGCGCATGGTTCAACGCGTTCGCACGTCGGGCCACGGTTAGTTGTGGGAACCGCGGCTGGCCGGTCATCGAGAGATCCTGAGGGTATAGATCAAACACGCTTGGAAAACGCTGGCCGGGGCGAAACACGGGGTAGGCGCCCTGTCGTCTATCACCGGTGTCGGTCAACGAGACAATCGCCTGAAAGCCCATGCCGTGGATCAGTTCGTGCACGGCGGTATGCACGAAGTCGATCTGGTTGTTGCCGGGCGTGCCATTCAGCCCGTAGTACCAGGTGGCGCCGCGCAGGCAGTCACTGGCGCCAGCATCGAGCTTGCCGTTCATGAACAGGCGGGCATCGGCGCCTTGCGCCAGGCGCTGGCCGGCAAGCGCGTTGGCCAGCGCCAGCGGATAGAGCACATCACGCTGCGGCGCACCCGGGAAATTCGCGGTGTAGTTCGTCGCCCCGCCCAGGCCGAGCGTGGCGGCGTTGCGCCTGCAGGACAGCTCGGGATTATCGCTATCCACCCGTGCATCGATACGAATCGGCACCGGGCTCACCAGTCGCGAGGTCACGATACGCACGGCGTAACGCAACGCGATCCGGCGCTGCTCGCCCAGCGTGGTGCCGGTATTGCCATCGATAGGGGCCACACGGCGCGTATCCGACAGACCCGCAGTACTGCCGGCATCGAGATTGCGTATCGTGAAATCCGCCGCCGACGCGTTTTGTACCATTGCCACCAGCAAGAGCGCGGTCGCGATACGTCGTATCGTTGCGATCATTGGCCTGTCCCTGTTTGTGATCAGGCGGTCGATCAATGCTCGGTGCATGCGCCCGGGCCGCGCTCTGCCGCGACCAGACGCCCGTCGTCGCAGCGTCTTACACTCAGATGCGGCGATGCGCTTGGTGCCACGCGCAGCATGTGAACGCCATCTGGGGTCGTCCATGGCTGATAGCGGTCGGCTTCGGTACGCCGAGCCGTCTCGCCGGTCGCGTTGCCAGCCGTCTGTTCGCCGCCCGGCGAGGCCTGGGATGTCGCTTGGGACGTGGCCGCGGCAGGCCCTGCACCGTTAGGCCAGGCCTGCTGCTGTGACTCGCTATCGGGCGAGGCGGCACACGCCGCGAGTGAAACCAGTACGCCGGCCAGAACCAGCCCTGCGGTGGATGCTCCGTGTCGCGCCATCGTCATCGCCCCTGTGACCGTTCGGAAATTTTCATCAAGACCGTTGTTTGTAGCACTTCCGGGTGACGACTTGAACACGGCGCTTTGCGTATGATCAGGGCCATGGTCATAGCCGTATCCGCCCATGTCTGATATCGCCTGGCGCCCGCTACTCGAAGAACTTGTTGCCACACGCACGATCAGCAGTGACGATCCCGCGCTGGATTGCGGCAATCGCCCTGCCGTCGAGGCCCTGGCCGCGCGGCTCGAGCGTGTGGGTTTTGATTGTCGAATTCAGGCGTTACCAGATCGTGACGACAAGGCCAACCTGATCGCCACCAAGGGCGGCGGCGCGCCCGGTGACGGCCTGGCCCTGGCCGGGCATATCGATACCGTGCCCTTCGACGCCGAGGGCTGGGACAGTGATCCGTTCGTGCTCACCGAGCGCAACGACCGGCTCTACGGCCTGGGCAGCACCGATATGAAAGGCTTTCTGGCGCTGGCCGCCGAGGCGGCCAGCCGGGTGGATGCCAAGCAACTCGCCCGCCCGTTGACCCTGATCGTCTCCGCCGACGAGGAATGCGGCATGGACGGGGCGCGGGCGCTGGCCGATATGGCCGCACCGGCGCGCTTTTGTGTGATCGGCGAGCCAACGTCCCTGGTGCCGATCCGCCGCCACAAGGGTATTTTCATGGAGCGCATCGAAACCCGCGGGGCCTCGGGCCATTCGAGCAACCCGGCCCACGGCGCCAACGCCATCGAGGCCATGCACCGGGCGACGTCAGCGGTGCGCGCCCTGCGCGACGAGCTTATTGAGCGACAGCGTGTGGCCGGTTTTCCGGTGCCGCACGCCACGCTCAACCTCGGCGCGATCCGCGGCGGCGATGCGGCCAATCGCATCCCGGCCCGGTGTCGTCTGGATATCGACCTGCGGTTTCTGCCGGACATGACGATCGACGGGCTGCGCGCGGAGCTGCACGAGCGTGTGCGCGCGGCGTTGTCCGATAGCGATTGCACGGTGGCCTTCACCCCGCTGTTCGACGGCACGCCGGCCTTCGAGACGGCCGGCGACGCCGAGATCGTTGCCGCCTGCGAACAACTGACCGGGCACAGCGCGCAGAGCGTGGATTTCGGCACCGAGGGCGCCTATTACAACGCCATGGGCATGCAGACGGTGGTCATGGGCCCGGGCGATATCGCACTGGCCCATCAGCCCAACGAATATCTGGCACTCGATCAGATCGGGCCGGCCCAGCGGATACTCGCCGGGCTGATCCGGCGTTTCTGTATGAATTGACCCGGCTTCGTGCGCTTGACCATCGCCCCGGGCGAGCGCATTTGATCTAATACGCGGATGCGCGATTCCTTCGATATGACCCACGACAACGGGCTGGTGGCTGCCCTGCGCGCCTCGGCACCCTATGTGCATGCCCATCGCGGGCGCACGTTTGTCATCCATCTGCCCGGCGAGGCCGCGGCCTCGGATCGCTTCGCCGATCTGATCTATGACATCGCCCTGCTGCATTCGCTCGGTGTGAAGATCGTGCTGGTCTTCGGTGCGCGGCCTCAGATCGATGACGCCATGGCCGCCGCGGATATCGCCCCCAACTTCGTCACCGGCGTGCGCGTGACCGACGGCGCGGCACTGGCCTGTGTGCGCCAGGCCGTGGGCAGCCTGCAGATGTCGATCGAGGCGCATCTGTCGACCAGTCTGGCCAGCACCCCGATGGGCGGGGCCCGGATCGCGACTGTCAGCGGCAACCTGGTCACCGCGCGCCCGGTCGGCGTGGCGGGGGGCGTCGATCACGGCCATACCGGCGAGGTGCGCCGTATCGATACGGCCAGCCTGGCCGCGCATCTGGGCCGTGGGCATATCGTGCTGCTTTCGTGTATCGGCTACTCGCCCTCGGGGGAGATCTTCAATCTCGTGGCCGAGGATGTGGCCGCGGCCACGGCCACCGCGCTGGCGGCCGACAAGTTCGTGTTGCTGCACCCGGGCAACGCCGTGCACGCGCGTCTGGCGCGCTCGGCGCCGGGCCTGTCGGTCGAGGGTGCACGTGCGCTGCTGGACACGCCCGATAGCGAGCTGTCAGTGCCCGACCGGGCACGGCTGGCGGCGGCGATCGCTGCCTGCCAGGCCGGCGTGGAGCGCGCGCATCTGGTCTCGTTCGAGGCCGACGGCGCGCTGCTGCGCGAGCTGTACTCCCGAGACGGTATCGGCACGATGGTGGCCGCGGATTCCTATGACGCGATCCGAACCGCGCGCCCGGAGGATCTGGGCGGCGTGCTGGCACTGATCGAACCCCTGGCGGCCGCCGGGCTGCTGGTGGCGCGCTCGCGCGAGGCCATCGAGCTGGATATCGAGCGCTATATCGTCATGGCGCGCGACGGGCTGATCACGGCCTGTTGTGCGCTCATGCCCTACGCCGAGGAAGCCATCGGCGAGCTGGCCTGCGTGGCCGTGCACCCGGATTATCGCGGCGGGCACCGGGCGGCGGATCTACTGGCCGAAGTCGAGCGTCGTGCCCAGGCTCAGGGCCTGGCTCGGCTGTTCGTGCTGACCACCAAGGCCCCGCACTGGTTCGTCGAGCACGGCTTTGTGGCCTCCTCGATCGAGGCGCTGCCCCTGGCCAAACGCGCGCTCTACAACTATCAGCGCAACTCGGCGGTGCTGATCAAGCCGCTGGCCCCGGCATGAGCCGGCCGACATCAAACAGGAGCCACGTGCCGCGTGTGTTCATCCCCGGCCCGATTGCCGTGGGCACGCCGCTGGCCCTGCCCGACGACAAGCGCCATCACTTGGCCACGGTGCTGCGCAAGCGGATCGGCGATGCGCTGGTGGTCTTCAACGGCGACGGTTTTGAATATACGGCCACCCTGTCACGCGTCGATCGCAAACAGGCCGAGGCGGCCATACACGCCCAAGAGGCACCTCGGCGGGAATCACCGGTTGCGATCACGCTGATCCAGGCCATCGCCCGCGGCGATCGCATGGATTTCGCGCTGGCCAAGGCCGTGGAGCTGGGCGTGACCCGCATCGAGCCGGTCTTTTCCGAGCGTGGCCAGGTCAAACTGGCCGGCGAACGGCTGGCCAAGAAAACCGAACACTGGCAACGCGTGGTCGAATCCGCGGCCGAACAGTCGGCCCGGCTGATCTGCCCGATGCTGGCCGAGCCGCGCGCCCTGGCCGAGCGGATCACCCGGCCCATCGACGCCGACATCGGCCTGATGCTAGCCCCCACGGCACAAACCGGCCTGGCGGGTATACCGCGCCGCGCATCGGCGGCCCTGCTCATCGGCCCGGAATCCGGCCTGTCGGATCGCGAAATCGAGCAGGCGGCGGCTGCCGGCTGGCAAGGCGTGCGCCTTGGCCCGCGCGTGCTGCGTACCGAAACAGCCGGCATGGCTGCATTGGCCGCGTTGCAGAGCCTGTGGGGGGATCTGGCGGGGTGAAGCTGGAACGCATCAAGGAAGAGATCGCCACGCTGCGGGCGGCATTGATTCTGGATGCCGCCAGCGGCATATCGATCGCTGGCTGGCTTTTCTCGAATTACGACACGACCGATTCCGCGAGGCTCTGGACCGCCATCTACGCGCTGCTGATCGTCATCGTTGCTGGTAGTGTAGTAATCAGGTTCTTGTTTCGTGGTCTACAGAAGTTGGAGAACAGCGATGATCTGGATCCCGATCGCCGCAATCACTAGCCTAGCGGGCCTGTTCGGCTATGCCTGCTACGAGTGGTATCGCACACATTGAGGGCATGCCGGCCGGCCACCGGTTGCGTGCGCTACCATGCACGCATCAATCGACCGGCAACGACAAGAGTCGTTAAGGAACGCATAGGCCATGGCTCATTCGCTTGGCGTTGTGATGGATCCCATCGAGGACATCACCCCCTATAAGGACACCACCCTGGCCCTGCTACTCGAGGCCCAGCGGCGCGGCTACACGATCCATTACTTCACCATGAGCGATCTGTTCGTGGCAGACGGCGTGGGTTACGGCAATGCGCGCACGATCTCGGTGGCCGACGATAACGATCACTGGTTCGACTACACCAGCGAGTCCCGGATCATGCGTCTGGCCGATCTGGACACGATCCTCATGCGCAAGGATCCGCCGTTCGATACCGAATACATCTACGCCACCTATATCCTGGAGTTGGCCGAGAACGAAGGCACGCTCGTGGTCAATCGCTGTGACGCGCTGCGTGACGTCAACGAAAAGATGGCCATCAACCGCTTTGCCCATCTTTGCGGGCCCACACTGGTCGCGCGTCGCGCTGATGCCTTCAAGCGCTTCATCGCCGACCATCACGACGTGGTTCTGAAGCCGCTGGACGGCATGGGCGGTTCGCGCATCTTTCGTGTCACCGAGGGCAACGACAACACCAGCGTGATCCTGGAAGTGCTCACCGAGCACGGCACCCACTACGCGATGGCCCAGGCTTATCTGCCCGAGATCAAGGACGGCGACAAACGCGTGCTGCTGGTCGACGGCGAGCCGGTCGGCTATGCCCTGGCGCGCGTGCCGGCCGAGGGCGAGCTGCGTGGCAACCTGGCCGCCGGCGGGCACGGCGTGGGCCGCGAGCTGACCGAGGGGGATCTGAAAATCGCCCGCGAGGTCGGCCCATACGTACGCGACAAGGGCCTGTTGTTCGTGGGCCTGGATGTCATCGGCGACAAGCTCACGGAAATCAACGTCACCAGCCCCACGTGTGTGCGCGAACTCGAGGCGCAGTTCGATATCAATATCTGCGCCCGGCTCTTCGATGCCATCGAGAAACGCCTGCACTGATCGCATCGATTTCTGCATGTCGGTTTGCCGAGCCGCCCGCGGCATCGGATAATCACGGCATGCAGAACATGCAATTCAAGAATCAGTTCCTGATCGCCATGCCGGGACAGGTCGGCGGCGATTTCTCTCGCAGCGTCACCCTGCTGGCCGACCACAACGACGATGGTGCGATGGGGCTCGTGATCAACAAGGCCAGTGATCTGTCGCTTGTGGATATGCTCTCGCAGCTCGATATCGAGGCCCATGTGGATCGCAACATGCCGGTCTACTGGGGCGGCCCGGTACAGACCGAGCGCGGCTTCGTGCTGCATACCGACGAAGGCGAGTGGGAGTCGACCCTGCATATCGACGGCAACCTGGCGATCACCACCTCGCGCGATATTCTGGAAGCCATCGGCAACGGCTTCGGGCCCAGCGCGTATCTGATCACGCTGGGCTATGCCGGCTGGGGCGCCGGCCAGCTGGAAAACGAGATTCTGGCCAACAGCTGGCTCACGACCCCGTCCAGGTCCGCGATCATCTTTCAGTCCCCGGCCGAGCGGCGCTGGGCCGATGCCACCGGCCTGCTGGGGCTTGAGGCTTATCAGCTTTCCGGGGCGGCCGGGCATGCCTGAGCCGGCCGATGATCTGGCCCAGGATCTGGCCCTGGGCTTCGACTACGGCAAACGCCGAATGGGTATCGCCGTCGGTAATGCCATCGTCGGCACCGCCAAGGCATTACAGGCGCTCGAGCATATCGCCGGCCAGCCGGACTGGGAGCGCCTCGATGCGCTGGTCGATCAATGGGGCGTGGGCATCTTCGTGGTGGGCCTGCCGCTGGACAAGGACGGCACCAACCAGAAGATGACCAACCGGGCCCGTAATTTTTCCGAAGAGCTTTGGGGCCGTTACAAGCGACCGGTGCATCTGATGGACGAGCGTTACTCGACCATCGAGGCCCGCGAGCGTCTGGCCGCGGCCCGGGCCTCGGGCAGCCGCGGCAAACGCCTGGCCAAGGGCGATTCCGATGCCATGGCCGCACAGGTCATTCTCGAGCGCTGGCTGCAGAACGACATAAAGGACACCGTATGAACGACGTATCGCCCACCACCTTCGACGCCGATGCCGCGCTGGCCGCGCTCACGGCCCAGCTGGCACCGATCGTCGCCGACAACCCGGATGCCGTGATCGTCGGCGTGGAAACCGGCGGCGCATGGATCGCGGAACGCCTGCACGCACACTTCGGCCTGGACAGCCCGCTGTGTACGATCAACATCAGTTTCTATCGCGATGATTTTTCGATGGTCGGCCTGCACCCGAGCGTGGGGCCCAGCCATATTCCGGCCGATATCGACCACAAGACGGTCATTCTGATCGACGACGTGCTCTACACCGGGCGCACCGTACGGGCCGCGCTCAACGAGCTGTTCGACTATGGCCGGCCGGCGATCGTGCGCCTGGGCGTGCTGGTCGATCGCGGCTGTCGCGAGCTGCCCTTCGCCGCGGACGCCACCGGTCTGAATCTTGATCTGGCCAGTGATCGTCAGATCAAGCTTACCGGCCCCGAGCCCCTGCAGCTCGTGCTGCGCTGATCCCGGCCGCACCCGTTACGCATGAGCGATATCCAACTCGACGACGCCGGCCGTCTGCGCCACCTGATCACCACCGAAGGCCTGTCCGCGGACCTGATCACCCAGATTCTCGACACGGCCGAATCCTTCGTGCCCGAGATCGGCGCGCCGGCCAAGAAAGTCCCGTTGCTGCGCGGGCGCACCGTATTCAACCTGTTCTTCGAGAACTCCACTCGCACGCGGACCACTTTCGAGCTCGCCGCCAAGCGGCTCTCGGCCGACGTGATCAACATGGATGTGGCCACCTCGTCGCGCACCAAGGGCGAGGACGATCTGGACACCCTGTTCACCCTGCAGGCGATGGGCGCGGACGTTTTCGTCATTCGTCATCCGGAAAACGGCGCCGCGGCTCGTTTTGCCGCGCACGCCGGGCCCGGCGTGGCTATCATCAACGCCGGCGACGGCAGCCATGCGCACCCGACCCAGGCACTGCTGGATGTCTTCACGATTCGTCGTCACCGCCCGGATTTCGACAATCTC
This sequence comes from Salinisphaera japonica YTM-1, assembly GCF_003788585.1. Lineage (GTDB taxonomy): Bacteria > Pseudomonadota > Gammaproteobacteria > Nevskiales > Salinisphaeraceae > Salinisphaera > Salinisphaera japonica. Next base: position 13,691 of record NZ_AYKG01000069.1, read on the forward strand.
TCAGTGGCCATTGTGGGTGATATCGCTCATTCCCGGGTCGCGCATTCCACGATCCATGCGCTCAAGACGCTGGGCACGACGGATATCCGTCTCGTCGGCCCCACGGCCTTCTTACCCGAGAACCCCGCCACGCTTGGCGTCACCGCCACCACCGATATCACGGCTGGCCTGGCCGATGCGGATATCGTGATGGGCCTGCGTATCCAGCGCGAGCGCATCGCCGGCGACGTGCTGGGCGATATCGCCGATTATCATCGCGACTTCGGCCTGACCGAGGCCAATCTCGCCCATGCCAAGCCCGACGCCTTGATCATGCACCCCGGCCCGATCAATCGCGGCGTCGAAATCACGCCCGAAGTGGCTTATTCCAAGCAGTCACTGATACTCGAACAGGTCCGCAACGGCATCGGTATCCGCATGGCCGTCATGGCCCTGATCGCCGGCCAGCCCGCCGCCGCCGAGCACGCCCGCACGTCCTGAGCCTTCGTTCCGCGATTGTTTATCCGCAAATAGACGCGAATAAGCGCGAATGAATAAAGACAGCAATCCGCAGATGAACGCTGATGTACGCAGATTGAAAGACAGATTGTGCAGGGTCGTTTGAGATACCGGCGCGCTGATCAGCTAACGAGCAATACCTCGACAGTCTCCCTTCTTCATTCTGGGCGACGTGTTCTTTTCGAAGATTGTCCGCGAATGGACGCGAATAAGCGCGAATAAAAAAGATGATCCGCAGATATTGGTCGATACGGTGAGCTTCGAGCCGCCGCTTAGCGGCCCAATGATCAAAAAACGTAATCTGTGAAATCTGCGCAATCTGCGGATGACTATCTTGTCGAATCGATCGTTAATTTCAGTCGATCATCTTTTTCATCTGCGGCCATCGGTGTTCATCGGCGGATAACTGCCTGTATTCAGTCGCGTTTATTGGCGTTCATTCGCGGATTATTTTTCAGACCAGGGGCGGCTCGTCGGCCAGGCCACGATCGTCCGGGTGGTCGGGTTCGTGCGCTTCCTGGAATTTTTCGACGCGGGCAGCGAGTTTTTCCGCGCCCTTCACGCGGGCGACGTGGTATATGGCATCGCCGGCGTGGGCGAGCGGCAGGTAGGTGCGACCAATGACAATACCGGCGTGCTCGGACTTGACCTCGACCTCGGTCTGGCCGAACGGGTCGGCCACGTAGGCCAGCACCTGTTCTTTATTTACGTACTGGCCCAGCTCGACCAGCATGCGCAGGATGCCGGACTCGGGCGCGCGCTCCCACGACGAATCTTCGGCGACCACCGGGGCGGCGGTCTTCTTGGCGTTACGTCGTTCGCTGAGCATGCCCAGATGCCGCATGACGCCCACCACGCCGCGTACGCCCGCGCGGATCGAGAACTCGTCGAAGCGTAGCGCTTCGCCGGCCTCGTAAAGCAGCAGCGGTACGCCCTTGCGATCGGCATATTCGCGCAGGCTGCCCTCTCGCAGCGGGGCATCGATCAGCAGCGGACAGCCGAAGGCATCGGCCATCGCACGTACCGTGTCCTGGGACAGATCCGCCCGAATCTGGGGCAGGTTCGAGCGATGCACGGCGCCGGTATGCAGATCGATGCCGTAGTCGGATTTCATCACGATCTCGTCGATGAAGACCTTGGCCAGACGCCCTGCCACCGAACCGCTGCTGCTGCCCGGGAACGAGCGGTTCAGATCGCGCCGGTCGGGCAGATAACGCGAGTTACGCAGAAAGCCATGAACGTTGACGATCGGCACCGCGATGACCGTACCCGTCAGGCGTTTCAACTGGCGCAGGCGCAGCACGCGCCGGATGATTTCCACGCCGTTGAGCTCATCGCCGTGGACCGCGGCCGACAGAAACAGCACCGGGCCGGGCTTCTTGCTGCGGATGACGGTGACCGGCATCGTCAGCTTGGTATGGGTATATAGATCGGCGACCGGGATATCGATCGTCCTGGTCTGCCCGCGGGCGACTTCCTGCCCGGCGATCTCGATCGTCTGGGCGTCCCGGGTCTTGGGGGGCTCGTCACTCATCGCGTGTCCTTCGTGGGCAGGCCCACATACGAAAACGGCGACACGAAACGCGTGTCGCCGTTTGTCATCATAAGTGCGGCTGGCTTAACAAACGGCTCAGCCCGCGCCGCGGGTTCGGGTCTTGCCGCGTTTGGAATGGTTCTCGATGAAGCTGATGATCTGGCCGGCCACATCCTTGCCGGTCGCCCCCTCGATGCCTTCCAGACCGGGCGAGGAGTTGACCTCCATGACCACCGGGCCGTGATTGGAGCGCAGCAGATCCACGCCGGCCACGTTCAGGCCCATGATCTTGGCCGCACGCACGGCCGTGGAGCGCTCTTCCGGGGTGATCTTGACCACGCTGGCACTTCCGCCGCGGTGCAGATTGGATCGGAACTCGCCATCCTTGCCCTGGCGCTTCATCGAGGCCACGACCTTGTCGCCGATCACGAAACACCGGATATCCGCGCCCTTGGCTTCCTTGACGTATTCCTGCACCAGAAAATGCGCGTCCAGCCCGCGGAAGGCATCGATCACCGACTCGGCGGCACCGCGCGTTTCGGTAAGCACCACGCCCTTGCCCTGGGTGCCCTCGGTCAGCTTGATGACATACGAATTGCCGCCGACCAGATCCAGCAGGTCGTCGGTATCGTCCGGGCTGTGGGCAAAGCCGGTCACCGGCAGGCCAATGCCCTTGCGTGAGAGCAGCTGCATGGAGCGCAGCTTGTCGCGGGATCGGGAGATGGCCACCGATTCGTTGACCGGATAGACGCCGATGATCTCGAACTGGCGCAGCACGGCCGTGGCATAGAACGTCACCGAGGCGCCGATACGCGGGATCACGGCATCGATGTTCTCGAGCTTCTTGCCCTTGTAATGGATCTCAGGCGCATGCGGCACGATGTTCATATAGCAGCGCAGCGGATCGACCACGGACACCTCGTGGCCGCGCGCCTTGCCGGCTTCGATCAGCCGTCGCGTCGAGTAGAGCTGTCGGTTTCGCGACATGATGGCGATATGCATGATCGAACCCCCGGGTTCGTAGCCGGAGATGCACTCCGGCAAGTGTGAGTAGCGGGCCAGCAACAGCGCTATCGCGCGCCGCGGCGGCCCATCAGGAAAGACGCACTCGGATCGACCTGCAGGCCGGCCATGGCCGTGCGCCCGACAAGCATCCGAAACAGCATTGTATCGCGCGCCGTGAGCGTGATCTCGACCGTCCATCGGCGATCGGCCAGGCCCAGCTCGGTGGCAATGACAAAACGCCACTCCCGATGCCCGCCCGAGTCGCGTACGTTGCGCTCGTCGACCACCGGCGCCTGGCACCACACCACGGTGTCGGTATCGCCCTGCAGGGGATGCACCCCGAAGCGCGCAATACGCTGGCCGCCTTCATAGTCGGCGTCCAGGGAAAACGTATGCAGCGCCGAGGTTCGCGCGCCGGTATCGATCTTGGCCTTCACGGCATCAATACCCAGGCTCGGCAGGCTCACCCATTCACGCCAGCCGATCAGCGGGATGTCGTTGGTCATGGTCTAATCATCGTCCAGTACGAGCGCCAGCTTACCCGCTTGATCGTTCAACGATGCGGTGAGCCGTCTGGCTGGTGCGAATATCGGGCGCCGGACGCATCGGAATCCGGCGTATCGGCCAGGTCCAGCGACAGCCCGTCGATCGCATCGGTCTGCTCACGGGCGGCGCGTTGGCTGGCCAGCTTGATGTTCAAACGCAGCTCGTTGGCCGAGTCCGCGTGGCGCAGCGCTTCGGTCAAATCGATCGCCCCTGCCTCGTAGAGCGCAAACAGATGCTGGTCGAAGGTCTGCATGCCCTGCTCGGCGCCGCGGGCCATCGCCTCGCGCAGCTCGACCAGGCGCCCGCGCAGAATCAGATCGCTGACCAGCGGCGTGGCCAGCAGGAGCTCCAGTGCGGGCACGCGCCCGCCGGCAGCCCGGCGCACCAAGCGCTGGCTGACCACGCCCCGCAGGTTCAGCGATAGATCCATCAACCGCTGGGCACGTTCGGCCTCGTCGAACAGATTGAGCACGCGATCGATCGCCTGGCTGGCGTTGTTGGCGTGCAGGCTAGCCAGCACCAAATGCCCGGTCTCGGCGAAATTCAGTGCATGTTCCATCGTCTCGCGCGAGCGCACCTCGCCGACCAGAATGACGTCCGGGGCCTGGCGCAGGGTGTTCTGGAGGGCGGCCGTCCAGCTCTGAGTATCCACGCCGATCTCGCGCTGGGTCACGATCGAGGCCGCGTGTTCGTGCACGAACTCGATCGGGTCTTCCAGCGTGATGATGTGCCCGGCCGCATGACGGTTGCGATGGCCCAGCATGGCAGCCAGCGAGGTGGATTTTCCCGACCCCGTGGCGCCCACGAACAGCACCAGCCCGCGCTGGGCCATGACCAGCTCGGCCAGCGTGTCCGGCAAATCAAGATCGGCCAGCGTCGGGATCTCGGTGTTGATGACCCGTATCACCGCCCCGCTGTGCCCGCGCTGGACGAACGCTGACACCCGAAACCGCCCGGCGGCGCCGGCGATGGCGAATTGCGCTTCCTGCGTCTCGGCGAACATCGCGCACTGGGCATGGCTCATCGATGCCGCAACCAGGCGCTCCGCCTGTTCGGGGCCCAGTGCACGCTCCATGAGCGCGACCAGCCGGCCATCCTTCTTGATCGCCGGGGCGAATCCTGCGGTGATGAACAGATCCGAGCCGCCCTCGCTCACCAGGCGTTCGAGCAGCACCGTCAAGAGCTTATCGGCCTGTTCTACGTTCATGGGAGCGCGTCCTTCTGCACGGCATAACGCCGGGCCTGATCACGGCCCACGATACCGCGACGCAGCAGATCGGCCAGACACTGGTCGAGGGTCTGCATGCCGTGGGCCTGCCCGGTCTGGATGGCCGAATACATCTGGGCGGTCTTGCCCTCGCGGATCAGGTTTCGAATAGCCGGGGTGCCGCGCATGATCTCGTGGGCGGCCACACGCCCGCCCTCGGGTTTCTTCAACAGAGTCTGAGAGATCACCGCCGCCAGCGACTCCGAGAGCATCGCGCGCACCATGTCTTTCTCACCGCCGGGAAATACATCGATCACGCGGTCGATGGTCTTGGCCGCTGATACGGTATGCAGCGTGCCAAAGACCAAATGCCCGGTTTCGGCCGCTGTGAGCGCCAGGCGGATGGTTTCCAGATCGCGCAGCTCGCCCACCAGAATCGTGTCCGGATCCTCGCGCAGCGCGCTGCGCAGGGCTGCGGCGAACGAGTGCGTATCGCGGGCCACTTCGCGCTGGTTGATCAGGCAGCGATGCGAGGCATGCACGAACTCGATCGGGTCTTCGATGGTCAGAATATGGCCCAGCTCGTGCCGATTCTTGTGATCGATCATCGCGGCCAGCGTGGTCGATTTGCCCGACCCCGTGGGCCCCGTGACGAGCACCAGCCCGCGGGCCAGGCCGGCGATATCGGCAAAGCTGCCCGGTGCGCCCAATTCAGCCAACGAAAGCACGTCGGCCGGGATGGCACGAAACACGGCCGCCGAGCCCCGGTTCTGTTGAAACGCGTTGACACGAAACCGCGCCAGACCCGGGATCTCGAAGGAAAAATCCGTTTCCCAGTGCTCGTCGAAATCCCGACGCTGGCGGTCATTCATGATCTCGGTGATCAGCTCGAAGACTTCTTTCTCGGGCATCGCCGGCAGATTGATCCGCCGGATATCGCCATCGACGCGAATCATGGGCGCCAGGCCCGCCGACAAGTGCAGATCCGAGGCCGATTGCTTGACCGCAAAGGCCAGCAGCTGTGCGATATCCATGTCTCCCCCTGTTGATGATGGCCGCCGGAGGGCGAACCTCGGTCTAGGGCGTGTTGAGGTTTCATACGAGCCCGCGCCAAGCGCTCCATATTGTGACTATGGGCGGCAAGACGAGGCGTAGCCCGCTTGGCGTGTCATTGTCGCGCAGTGGGCTAGAACGCTGGGTTGGCGACGTCGTTAATTTTAGGGCGCTTGTCCCGAGAGGTTGGGCCGCCCATAAAAATTGAAGATGGGCGCCGTGGCGCTAGCGAGTCTTGATCGTGGCACAGCCAGAGCCGCGACTCGCGCCTTGCAGGACACACTGCGGACTCTCGACGAAAGCGGCGCTCGTATAAAACCTCAACACGCCCTAGCATGCGTTATCCTAGCGGCTCGCCTTCTTCTGCGTGCAAAGCGATGGCCGAAACCCCCGATACCGATATCGACGTGGCCGCCCGGCTGGCCACGGTACGCGATCAGATCGCCGCGGCCGCGCAGGCCCACGCGCGCGCACCGAATACGATCACGCTGGTAGCCATCAGCAAGAAAAAGCCGGCCACGATGATCGAGACCGCACTGGCCGCCGGCCAGCGCGATTTCGGCGAGAACTATCTCCAGGATGCGCTCGACAAGATTGACGCCCTGGCCGATGCCGAGCCGGCACCGATATGGCACTTCGTGGGCGATATCCAGTCCAACAAGACCCGCGATATCGCCGCCCACTTCGCCTGGGCCCATGCCGTGGATCGCTTCAAGATCGCGCGGCGCCTGTCCGAGCAGCGCCCGGATGACATGGCGCCGCTCAATATCTGTATTCAGGTCAATATCGACGACGAAGACAGCAAATCCGGTGTCGCACCGCCAGACGTGCCCGAACTGGCGGCCCGGATCGCCGAATTGCCCGGCGTATGCCTGCGCGGCCTGATGACCATTCCGGCCTACAGCGACGATTTCGAGGCCCAGCGCAAGCCATTTGCCCGCCTGCGGGATATCCAGGCCGATCTGGTAGCCCGCGGCTTCGCGCTGGACACCCTCTCGATGGGCATGACCGCCGATATCGACGCGGCCATCGCCGAAGGCGCGACCCATGTGCGTGTCGGCACCGCGATCTTCGGCGCGCGCGACACTTGAGCCATTTTCTTCCGCCCGTGACAGAGCTATGAGCAACAACGAACAACAAAAGCGCGCCGCCGCCGAGGCCGCCTATGAATACGTCGTCGAAGGCGAGTATCTGGGCGTGGGTACCGGCTCTACCGTCAATCATTTCATTGACGTGCTGGCCGAGCGCCGCCCGGCCATCAAGGGCTGTGTCTCCAGCTCCGAGGCCACCACCGCGCGCTTGAAACGAGCCGGCTTCGATGTCGAGACCCTCAACTTTGCCGGTGATCTGTCGGTCTATGTCGACGGCGCCGATGAAGTCAGCCCCCAGCTGGCGCTGATCAAGGGCGGCGGCGGTGCCATGACGCGCGAAAAGATCATCGCCCAGGTCTCGGACACCTTCGTGTGCATGGTTGATACCTCCAAGCAGGTCGATGTGCTTGGTGCGTTTCCCCTGCCCATCGAGGTGATCGAGATGGGCCGCAGTGCCGTGGCCCGGGCGCTGGTGAAGATGGGCGGCCTGCCCGAGCTGCGCGAGGATTTTCGCAGCGACAACGGCCACCCGATCATCGATGTCTATAACCTGGACCTGACGGATCCGAAAGCCGTGGAAGCCCGTATCAACGCCATCCCAGGCGTGGTCACCGTAGGCCTGTTCGCCCAGCGGCCGGCCGATGTTCTGATCGTCGCCGGCGCAGACGGCGTCACGACGAAAAAACGCTAATCCTGACCTGCGAGATGCCATGAACGACGATCTAGCCAACATCACGCTCGAAGCCAACGGCGCGCTGATCGATCATCTCGGCGAAACGGCCGAGATCGCCATGGGCCCGCCCTACACCGTCGAGCGCGTACGCGGCGTCGCCGCCGAGCGCTGGCCGGCCGCAGTGGGCCTGATCTCCCAGTCCGCCTGTGCCCGTGGTGATGCGTTACTGGCCGACGACGACGAGGTCACCGACGGCGAAACCATCGTGCTGGTCCCGCCCGTCTCCGGCGGCTGACTATGCACCTGACCGCCGAACCGCTTGATCTGGAGGCCCTGCTGGCCGAGACCGAGGACGAGACCTGCGGCGCGCTCGTGGCCTTTGGCGGCACGGTGCGCCTGGCCAACGCCGGCAAAACCGTGGCTTCGATGGACTACTCGGCCTACGGGCCGCTGGCAGCACGCACCATGGCCGATATCGAGACCGAGACCCTCGATGCGTTTGATATCGGCCACTGCCGCATGATTCATCGCACGGGCCGGCTGGTTCTCGGCGAGGTCAGCGTGTATATCGTGGTGCGCGGCGTGCACCGCGCGCCGGCGTTCGCGGCGGCCGAGCACGCGCTCGAGGAATTGAAGGCCCGGGTCGCGGTCTGGAAGAACGAAACCTACAGCGACGGCAGCCAGGCCTATCTCGAAGGCACCGAGCTGGCGCGTCCCGAACGCTCTCGCAACTGATCTTTTGGACAAGGCGGCTCGATGAAAAACGTCGGCATGAAGCCCGATACCCTGCGCTCGGCCACCGCCGGCGCCAAGTTCTACGCGCCGGCGCACTGCCTGGCGCGGATCGCCGCGCGCGATACCGAAAAAGGCGACCCGCAGGCCAGCGCGCGTATCGCCGGCATCCTGGCCGCCAAACGCACGGATGAGCTGTTGCCGTTGTGTCATCCGTTGCCGATCCATGCCGCGGAAGTGCGCTTCACGATCCACGACGACCACGTCGCCATCGCCGCCGACGTGCATACCATCGGGCCCACCGGCGTCGAGATGGAAGCGCTCACCGCCGCCAGCATGGCCGCGCTCACGCTCTATGACATGCTCAAGCCCTACGCCGAACCCGACGAGCTGGCCATCGGTGATACGCATCTCATCGACAAGACCGGCGGCAAGTCCGACCACGTACGCAAACTTGACGCACCGATCAAGGCCGCGGTGTTCGTCGTCTCGAACCCGGTCGTCGACGGCAACAAGCCGGATACCGCAGGCCAGCAGGTCAAGGCCGATCTGGAAGCGGCCGGCTTCACCCCGATCGATTATCAGCTGTCGGCCGAAGCGCCGGAACAGCTCCAGGCCGCCATCGACCACGCGCTGGCCACGGATTGCGGGCTTATCGTCACGGTGGGCGGTACAGGCATCGGCCCGAACGACAAGGTGGTGGAAACGGTCGAACCGTTATTGACCACGCCCATGCCGGGCCTGATGGAAACCGCGAGAGCCTTCGGCCAGCGGCGTAGCCCCCAGGCCGTGATGTCGCGCGGCGTGGCCGGTTTCATTGGCAACACGCTTGCACTGACCTTTCCCGGCTCGCGCGGCGGCGCCGAGGAAACGATGACCGCGCTGCTCCCCAGCCTGGTGCATATCCTGAAGATCCAGGCGCGCTTCGCCAGCGGGCAGTAACACGACATCGAAAACAGCCGGCGCGAGACGCGCCGGCCGGCCTTGTGGTTACTCGTCTTCTTTCACGGCCACCCAGTGCAGCGTGCCCGACGTATCGTCGGCCATGGCCTGGCAGGCATAAGGCTTCTGGTTCATCGTCACGACCGCGCCCGGGCTGTACGCCTGGTCCTTGCTCAAGCACACATGACGTAGCGGGTTACCCGCGGCCATCGGCCCGTCGGGCGGCGGCGGTGCATGACGGCCAGGGCCGTGATGCGGGCCCATTGACTTTTTATGGTCCATCGGCTTGTCGTTGCCATTGGCCGCCTGCTGCGGCATCGACGAACGCGGCTGCTGCTGTTGTTGCTGCTGGCCGGCTTGTTGCTTCGACTGCGTCGGCGATTGATTCATCGACGACTCGTTATCGCCGCTGCCGCCCGACTGGGCCCAGACCGGTACGGCTACCAGAGCGGCCACGGCCACAACGCCGGCAGCCACAAAACCTTGAGATCGACGCATACATCCTCCAGATGTGGTTGAATCATCTCTAGATGGCGCGTTTTCCAACCCGCCGTCAACTACCGCTCGTCGCCTGATCTTATAACCCGCCCAAGCGTTGCCACGCCTGCTCAGCCAGGGCGAGAGATTTGATGATCGCGGTCACGGTATCGCCCGGGGCCAGCCGCATGGCCGGTGCCGAAAAACGCGTGATGCGCGCATCCAGGCGTTGGCCGGCCACATCCAGGCGCACCTCGACGCCCTGCCCATCGGCGGTCTCAGTCATGCCCGTGATGCGCGCCGCCAGCCGGTTGAGCGCGCTCATGTCGGCCGGCACCTCGCGCGCCAGGATCACGTCCAAGGCACGCACATGCACCGTGATCTCGTCGCCGGTGTTGTTCGCATCCAGCTGCGGCACGTACAGGCGCTGATCGCCGAGCGCCAACACACTCAACCCGTCGACGGCCTGATGCGCGATCGGGCGGGCCCGCAAGAGCGTGCCGGCCTCGTGGTAGCCGGTATCGCCCAGCAATTCCGGCCGGGCCAAAAAATCGGCCGTCGGCCCGGCAAAGACGACGCGCCCGTCATCCACGGCCGCCACATAACGATTGGCCAGACGCAGCAGCTCATCCAGCTGATGCGTGACGAACACGATCGGCAGCTCCGTCTCGGCGCCGAGGCGCTCGATATAGGGCAGCACTTCGGCGCGGCGAGCCACGTCGAGCGCGGCCAGTGGCTCATCGAGCAGCAGCATATCGGGTTCGGACAGCAGCGCCCGGCCGATCGCCACGCGTTGGGCCTCGCCGCCAGAGAGTGCCGCCGTGCGGCGAGTGAGCAACGCACCGATATCCAGCATCTCGACCACGTGATCGAAGCGCGCCCGGCTTGCCCGTTTTCGAGCAAACCAGCGCCCATAGGTCAGGTTGTGGGTGACGTTCAGATGCGCGAACAGCCGCGGCTGCTGGAACACCACGCCCAGTCGGCGACGATGCGTGGGCGTATTGACGGCGTGCCTGCTATCGAAGACGTCCCGCCCGTTGATTCGCACATGCCCCGCGTCGGGCCGCGCCAGCCCGGCGATTACGCGCAGCAGCGAGCTCTTGCCGGCCCCGGATGGCCCGAACAGCCCGATCACTCGCTCATCGCTGGCCAGTGTGGCCTGCAGTTTGAACGCGCCCTGGCGCAGGGAGATATCCAGATCGAGGCTCATGTCTGGCGCCTGCGGATACGTCGGGCGACCCATTCGGCCAGCACCAGCGCAGAAAGCGAGACCGCGATCGAGACCACGATCAGCTGGGCGGCCTGTGACTCGCCGCCCGGCACCTGGATGAAGCTGTAGATTGCCAGCGGCAGTGTGCGTGTCTCGCCCGGGATATTGGCGGCGAAAGTGATCGTGGCCCCGAACTCGCCCAGGGCCCGCGCGAATGCCAGCACCAGCCCGGCCAGCACGCCCGGCAGCGCCAGTGGCAGCGTCACGGTCAGCCAGACCATGACGGGCGCAGCCCCCAGCGTGGCCGCGGCGGCCTCGCTGCCGGCGTCGATAGCCTCCAGCGACAGTCGAATGGGGCGCACCATGAGCGGAAACCCCATGATCGCGCCGGCCAGCGCGGCCCCGGTCCAGTGAAAAGCGAACACGATCCCCAGATGCTCGGCCAGCCAGCCGCCGATCAGCCCGCGTCGGCCAAGCACCACGAGCAGCAGATAACCGGTGACCACCGGCGGCAAGACCAGCGGCAAATGCACGAGCGCGTCGACGATCATCCGCCAACGGCTGGTCGAGCGGGCGAGAAACCAGGCCACCGCCAGGGCAAGCGGCAGGCTGAACGCCACCGCCGTGCCCGCGACCTTCAGGCTGAGTTGAACGACCTCGAGCTGTGTCGCATCCAGCATGTGCGTCTAGTCGGCCTCATCCACGACTTGAAAACCCCACCGCTGAAAACGCTTGGCCGCTTCCGGCGCACTCAAAAACATTAAAAAACCGGCCGCCGCGGACGAATCCGCCTGGCGCGTCAACGCGGCCGGATAAATGATCGGGTCGTGCGTATCAGCGGGAAAACGCGCCACGACCTTCACGTCGTCTTCGGCCAGCGCGTCCGAGGCATAGACAATGCCCAGCGGTGCCTCGCCCCGGGCCACAAGTGCCAGGGCCGCGCGCACGTCCTCGGCCTGGGCGATCCGCTGCGACATGTCGTCCCAGGCGCCCAGATGTTGCAACGCCTGGCGGCCATAAATGCCGGCCGGCACGCTCTGGGTATCGGCCATGGCCAGATACCGGCCCTGTGGCAGGGCCGCGGCCAGATCCAACGGATTCGTCATCGCAATCTGCGTGCTCGAATCTGTTGGCGCCACGAGTACAAGCGCATTTCGCAGCAGATCACGCCGGGAATCGGCCCGGATCAGCCCATCCTTTTCCAGCTGATCCATCCAGCGCTCGTTGGCCGAGACATAGACATCGGCCGGGGCGCCCGCCTCGATCTGGCGGGCCAGCGTCGAGCTGCCGGCATAGCTGATCTTCAGATCGGTTTGCGGGTGATGTTTTTCATAGGCCGTGGCCACGTCGTCCATGGCGTTTTTCAGACTGGCCGCGGCAAAGACCGTGACCGACGTATCGTCGGCGGCCATGCCCGGCGTGGCCAGTAACGAGCAGAACAAGAACAGGCATAGGCTCTGTTGCCATTTCACACGAGTCCGCGCCAAGCGTTTCATAAAATTGACCAAGGGCGGCAAGACAGGACGCCGCCCGCCTGGCGTGTCATTCGGCGCAAGTGGGCTAGAACGCCGGACTGGCGACGTGTCGTTAATTGGGGGCGCTTGTTTCGAACAGAAGGGTCGGTCCGCCCATGAATAATGAAGATGGGCGCCCTGCCACTGGCGAATCTTGCTCGTGGCACGCCACGACGCTTCAACTCGCGCCTTGCACGACACACTGTGGACTCTCGACGAAAGTGGCGCTCGCGTGAAACGGCAACAGGCCCTGACGCATCAACACGCTGCATGAAAAACTCCCGGGGACGATGTCGTTATGTAGCTTAATACATAACGAGATGTGTTATCAGCCGAAAAACAAAGACGTTAGGCTCTAAACGCAAACCCGTGTCACAGGCTGTTTCACTCATGACGCAACGACTGCTTATTCCCTTGGTGGCTGCACTCGCCACCGTCGCCAGCCCCGGCGCGCTGGCGCAAAGCGACGAAACCTTTGATTCGTCCAGTGTCGCCAGCCCCGCCTCGGTCGGCGCCAACGGCGTTGTTGACGATACGCCCGAGGCGGGCCAAACCGAGGCGCCGCGCGCGCAGACAACGGTCGATCCCGAACGCAAGGCTGATCTCGATGCAGCCATGGCCGACGAGCAGGCCACGATGGACGACGACACGACATCAGCCGCATCCTCAGGTGAAAAAGCTCTGCCCGAAGCCGACGGCAGCGATTACGGCGCCAACGATTTCCGCGCGCCCGACGACTCGGAAATCGCCGCAGCGCAGGACAAGACGCGCCGTGACAAAGCCGCCGAGAGCGATACGCAAACGCCGGACGACGACACCGTGGGCGAGCAAAATGTTCCTGCCGGCAAGGACGTGGGCGACAACCTCGAAGAATCCGCCGAGAACAACGCGTATCGCCCGTTGGCCGAGGACAGTGACGCAAATGATCAAACCGATGACCCGGCCGATGATCCGAGCGACGACTCGGCCGAGCGCGAGTCCGATCGCAAGGCTCGCGCCGCGGAAATGACCGCGCCGCCCAGCCCGGACGAGATCGACACCGGCGATCATTAGCGGCTGTTGCCGTTTCGTACGAGTCCGCGCCAAGCGCTCCATGAATTGACCATGGGCGGGAAGACGGGCGTAGCCCGCTTGGCGTGACACTCTGCGCAAGCAGGCTAGAACTCGCGACTGCCGACGCTCCGGTATCTGCGGGCGCCTGTCCCGTTTGGTTGGACCCAAAATCTGGCCACGCGGCATTGCTCATCTTGATCGTGGCGCACCCAGCGACGCAGCTCTCGCCTTGCCTGGCCAGATATTGGGCACCAACGCGGCGCTCGTACGAGACGGCGATAGCCGCGAAGCGGTGATCCGCAATCCCGTGCAGTCCGCCTTCGGTTGAGTACAATCGAAGTCGTGGCCTTTCATCGTGCTTGTCATGTCCGACACCCCGTCTCAATCCAAGCCATCAAGCCAGGTGGTCAAACGTCATGGTTTGACCACGCGGCTGTGGCACTGGATCAACGCCGTGTGCCTGCTCGTTCTGCTCATGAGCGGGCTCCAGATCTTCAACGCGCACCCGTCGCTCTACTGGGGCAACGGCTCCGACTTCGATAACCCGATCATGACCATCGGTGCCCAGCTGGGCGACGACGGCGATCCGATGGGCTATATGGCGATCGCCGGCTGGCAGATCCCGACCACCGGCGTGCTTGGTTATTCCGGGCCCGAGGGCGCCAAACAGGCCCGTGCTTTTCCGGCCTGGGCCACCCTGCCCGATTCGCAGTGGCTCTCGCTGGGCCGACAATGGCATTTCACCGCGGCCTGGGTGTTCGGGTTGTTGCTGGTGGGCTATCTCGTCTATTCGATCATCAGCCGCCACCGACGACGCCTGATCGGCGTGCATCGCGGTGAGATGAGCCAGTTCGGCCATGCCGTGGCGGAGCACGCCAAACTGCGGTTTTCCCGGGTGCGTGACTACAACATCATCCAGAAGCTGACCTATCTGCTGGTGCTGGCGGTTCTGCTGCCGCTGATGGTGCTCACCGGGCTGACGATGGCGCCGGGTATTGACGCGGCCTGGCCGTGGTTGACCTATGTCTTTGGCGGCCGCCAGAGCGCGCGCACGATCCATTTCATATCGGCATTCTCGCTAATCGGCTTTTTCGTCGTGCACGTACTGCTGGTGCTCGTCTCGGGGCTGTTCAACAACATGCGGGCGATGACCACCGGCGGCTATCGTGTCGATACCCCGTCCACGAGCACCGACAAGGAGCGCGATCATGGCTGATCTGCCGATTCGACCCACCGATCGCCGCCGGCGCCGGCTGTTGGCCAGTCTTGGCGCGCTGGGCGCGGGCACACTGCTTTCCGGCTGCGACTGGACCAAAAGCCAGGGCGTACAGGATTTTCTGGGCCGCACCGAAGACCTGACGCAGGCCGCCATGCGCCTCGTTTCCTCACGCGAGGCACTGGCGCGGGAATACCCGACGAGTGCCATCGCCGACACCTTTCGGCCCAACGGCTCGATCCAGCCACAGACGGATGCCTACCAGGCGCTGGTCGACAACGATTTCGCCGATTACAAGCTGGCCATTCACGGCGAGGTCGCCAACCCGCAGGCGTTGTCGCTGGCCCAGCTCAAGGCAGCGCCCGCGCGCACGCAGATCACCCGGCATGACTGTGTCGAGGGCTGGTCGTGTATCGGCCAGTGGACCGGGGCCCGGCTTTCGGATCTGCTGGATCGGGCCCAGCCGACAGAAAACGCCAAATACGTGGTGTTTCACTGTGCCGATCATCTGCTGGGCGCCCCCGAGCCGTATTATGAAAGCCTCGACATGATCGAGGCCTATCATCCACAGACCATTCTGGCCTACGGGCTGAACGGAGCTGACCTGCCGGTGGCCAACGGCGCGCCCATTCGGCTGCGCGCCGAGCGCCAGCTGGGCTACAAGATGGCCAAGTACGTCATGGATATCGAGCTGGTGAACTCGTTCGCCGATATCCAGGGCGGCAAGGGCGGCTTCTGGGAAGACCGGGGCTACAACTGGTGGGCCGGTATATGAGCCAATTCACGATCACCCCATCCGCGCGGGCGGGCCGTCGTCGTCTGTTGAAAGGCGGTCTTGCCCTGTCGGTCCTGTCGCTCGGCGGTATCACCGGCTGTGCCCGGGCCGAGCCCAGCGGGCGCACCGCGGCCAATGCCAACACGCCCAGCGCGGCCGGCCCGGTCACGATCGCCGTCTACAACGATCAAGGCGCGCGGGTCGGGCTCAAAGATGTGGCACGCATCACCAAAAGCCCGGCGGCCTGGCAAGACCAGCTCTCAGAGCAGGCGTATCACATCACCCGCGAGTCCGGCACCGAGCGCCCTTACACCGGCCAGTATTACGACGCCCCGCCGAGCCACGGGTTGTATGCCTGTGTCTGCTGCGACACCGCGCTCTACGACAGCGATACGCAGTTCCACTCGGGCACCGGCTGGCCGAGCTTCTTCCAGCCCATCGACGATCACAACGTGACCGAGCACAGCGATCACAGCTTTGGCACGACCCGCACCGAGATCGCCTGTACCCGGTGCGCGGCCCATATCGGGCATGTGTTCGCCGACGGGCCCGAGCCCACGGGCCTGCGCTACTGCATGAACGCTGCTGCGATGGTGTTCCACCCTATCGGCTGAGCCATCGTCTGAGACGGCGCCTCGCCCGCCGGCCGGGCATCGACCGGCCCGGCCGATCACTGCGGCATACACCGGTCAAGCACCTCGCGTAGACTCGCGCGCATCCTGTCAGCCCATACCCGTGGCCAACGCCGCGGGTGCTCGTCATGTTTCGTTATTTCGAACGTCTGGTCGATCCCTTTCCCGATGACGACCGCACCCCGCCGGATACCAGCATGCCGCGTTTTGTGGCGTTCTATGCGCGCTCGGTCTGGAAACTGCTGCTGCTGACCGCGCTTCTGACCGCGGCCGCCTCGATCATCGAGGTCTCGCTCTACGGGTTTCTCGGCCATATCGTCGATTGGTTCTCCACCAGCGACCGCGAGCATTTCCTGGCCGACAACGCCTGGCAGCTGGCCGGCATGGCGGTGGTGGTGCTGGCCCTGTTGCCCGCCCTGGTTTTCGGCCAGGGCTTGACCACTTTTCAGGCCATGGCGCCCAACGTACCCATGCGGTTTCGCTGGCAGGTTCATCGCTGGCTGCTCGGCCAGTCCCTGTCTTATTTTCAGGACGACTTCGCCGGGCGCATCGCTTCCAAGATGATGCAGACCGCGCTGGCCATCCGCGAAGTGATGATGAAATTCGTGGACGTGCTGCTCTATGTCGCGGTCTATTTCGGCGGCGTGGTCATCATGGTGGCCGGCGCGGATCTGCGCCTGGCCCTGCCGTTTCTGGCCTGGCTGGTCGGCTATATCCTGCTGCTGAAGTATTTTCTGCCACGGCTGCAGTCCATCGCCGAGGCCCAGGCCAACGCCCGCGCCGAGATGACCGGGCGCGTGGTCGATGCCTATACCAATATCGGCACGGTCAAACTGTTTGCCCACACCGAGCGCGAGTCCGACTACGCGCGCGACTCGATGCAGGGCTTTCTGAGCACCGTCTACACCCAGATGCGGCGTATCAACGGCTTTTACGCCAGCCTGTATCTGTTGAATGCCGGTCTGCTGTTTTCGGTCACGGGCCTGGGCATCGTGTTCTGGAGCGATCGCGCCATCACCGCCGGGGCCGTGGCCACCGCCGTGGGCCTGGTGCTTCAGCTCAACGGCATGAGCCAGTGGATCATGTGGGAAGTCTCGAACCTGTTCGAGCATATCGGCACCATCCGCGACGGCATGGGCAGTTTCACCGCCAACCGCGCGATCACCGATGCCCCCGATACCCGCCCGCTGGCGGTTACCGACGGGGCGATCGATATCGAGAATATCGCCTTCCACTACGGCCGCGATGATGCCAGCGTCATCAGCGATTTCTCGCTGGCGATCCGGCCGGGCGAGAAGATCGGCCTGGTCGGGCGCTCCGGGGCCGGCAAGTCCACCCTGCTATCGCTGCTGCTGCGTTTCCACGAGCTGGAGGCCGGGCGTATCAGCATCGACGGGCAAGATGTGACCGCCGTCACCCAGTCGTCCCTGCGCGCCTCCATCGGCATGGTCACGCAGGATACCGCCCTGCTGCATCGTTCCATCGCCGACAACATCCGCTATGGCCGCCCCGATGCCAGCGAGGCCGATCTGTGGGCCGCCATCGAGGCCGCCCATGCCGGCTTCATCCGCGATCTGGTCGATAACAAGGGCCGGCGCGGGCTGGCGGCCCACGTGGGCGAGCGCGGCGTGAAGCTTTCCGGCGGCCAGCGCCAGCGCGTGGCTCTGGCCCGCGTGATGCTCAAGAACGCTCCGATCCTGTTGCTCGACGAGGCCACCGCCGCGCTGGATTCAGAAATCGAGGCCGCGATCACCGATAACCTGCACGCCGTCATGGCCGGCAAGACCGTGATCGCCGTGGCTCATCGGCTATCGACCATCGCTGCGCTCGACCGGCTCGTGGTCATCGACGAAGGCGCGATTGTCGAAACCGGCACCCACGACGAGCTGATCGCCGCCGACGGGCTTTATGCCAGGCTCTGGTCCATGCAGTCCGGCGGCTTCATCGGCGCTGACGTGACCGGCTAGCCGGCATGCCCGGCACAGCACGCGGGAACACTCGGCTGGCGTATACGTGGCTCTTGATCGCGACGCTCGCGTGGGGCCTGAACGCGGTCGTCGGCAAACTGGGCGTGGGTCATATCAGCCCCATGATCATGACCAGCCTGCGCTGGGCGATCGCGGCCGGCGTGGCTGTGCCGTTCGCCTGGCCCTATCTCGTGCGCGACTGGCCGGTGATCCGGCGCTATCCCGGGCGCCTGGCGGCCTACGGCGTGGTGGGCTTTGCCTGTTTCAACGCGGCCATGTACAGCGCGCTCAACCACACGGCGGCCGTCAATGTCGTCATCGAACAAGCCGGCGTGCCGGGCGTGATATTCGCGCTGAATTTTCTCGTGCTGCGCCAACGGGTACGCGCTGCCCAACTGGCCGGCTTCGCGCTGACACTGGCCGGCGTGGTGCTCATCGTCACCCACGGCGCGCCCGCGCGTATGCTGTCGCTCGATCTCAATCGCGGCGACGCGCTGATGCTGGTGGCCATCCTGTGCTACGGCGGCTTCACCGTGGCCCTGCGCGCCAAGCCAGACCTGCATCATGCCAGCTTCATCACCGTCATCTGTGCGGCTGCCGCCCTCGGCGCGCTGCCGTTTGTCGGCCTGGAATATGCCCAAGACGCGATCATCTGGCCCGATGCCACCGGCTGGGCGGTCGTGGTCTTTGCCGCCCTCGGCCCCGGGCTGATCGCCCAGGCGCTGTTCATCCACAGCAACGCGCTGATCGGCGCCAACCGCGCGGGCGTGTTCTTCAATCTCGTGCCGATCTTCGGCACGCTATTCGCTGTCCTGCTGCTCGGCGAACAGCTGGCCTGGTTTCATATCGCCGCGCTCGTCCTCGTGCTGGGCGGTATCGCCCTGGCCGAGCGCACCCAGCCCGCCGCGTCCTCACCCAAGGCTCGTCCGTGATGCTCGAACGCCTCATGCCCATCGCCTTCGTCGGCATCTGGTCCACCGGCTTCATCGTCGCCCGGCTCATCGCGCCTTACGCCGAGCCGTTGACGTTTCTGACCTGTCGTTACGTGCTGAGCGGCCTGGCCTTCGCCCTCATCGCCCGGGCTGTCGGTGCCCCCTGGCCCCGAACCGGCCGCGCCTGGGCCAATGCGCTCGTCGCCGGCGTGCTGCTGCAGGGCATCTATCTGGGCGGCGTGTTCTGGGCCGTGCGCCACGGCATGCCCGCGGGCATCGCCGCACTAATTGTCGGCCTGCAGCCCCTGGCCACCGCCATCCTGGCCTACCCGCTGCTCGGCGAGCGCGTCACGCGCGGCCAATGGCTCGGCACCGCACTGGGTCTCGCCGGCGCCGTGCTCGTATTGCTCCCCGGCATCACCGCCGGCCTGCACGCCGGCGTCGCACTCTGGCCGCTCGCCGTCGTCATCGCCGCCATGGCCGGCATCACACTCGGCACCCTCTGGCAAAAACACACCGCCACCGCGGCCGACATCCGCACCAACGCCGCCATCCAGTTCATCGGCGCAGCACTCGTCACCGCCCCCGTCGCCGCCATGCTGGAAACCGGCCACATCGCCCTCGTCTGGCAAACCGTCATCGGCCTGGCCTGGTCCGTGCTGGGCCTGTCCGTCGGCGCCATCTCCCTACTGCTCATCATGATCCACCGCGGCGCCGTTACCCGCGTGGCCAACCTGTTCTACCTCGTGCCCCCCGTCGTCGCCGTACTCGCCTGGCTGCTGTTCAACGAGGCGCTAAGCGCGATACAAATCACCGGCATGGCCATCGCCGCGGCCGGCGTGGCGCTCGCCAGCCGAGCCGGACGCTGAAACCCCGCCAAACGGATTACCGCCCGCGACCCTTTTTTCAACCGGCCGCCTATATCTTTGATAATCAATAAGTTAGCGAACGCGCTCAAAAAGGGTTATTCTGAGAAGAATAGCGATAGCTCTTTCAAAACATGGATTTATCGTTTTAATCTTCTAGTTCGCTGCCGCGTAGGCAGCTTAGAAAACGACAAAATATTTCGCGACGGGTCACTGCTCGTTCGCTGCCGCGTAGGCAGCTTAGAAAGAACCGGTATTTGCGCGCAGATGAGGTGGAGAGTTCGCTGCCGCGTAGGCAGCTTAGAAACTAGAGAGCATCGTCAGCAACTTTAGAGGTGAGTTCGCTGCCGCGTAGGCAGCTTAGAAATGATCGCCGTCTCGGTAATCGTGATGCTCACGGTTCGCTGCCGCGTAGGCAGCTTAGAAAAAGAACGCTTGCGGCTTTCTCGTCGCCCATCGGTTCGCTGCCGCGTAGGCAGCTTAGAAAGCTGGCAGGAATGTCGCTAATTGAATCCAGGCGTTCGCTGCCGCGTAGGCAGCTTAGAAAGCTGTATCTCGACACGTCAACGTATTCGCTGTGTTCGCTGCCGCGTAGGCAGCTTAGAAATGGACTGGGCGGGCGTGCTGACGCAGATGATCGTTCGCTGCCGCGTAGGCAGCTTAGAAAAACGTGATGGCGTATGCCGAGCTGGTGAGCGAGTTCGCTGCCGCGTAGGCAGCTTAGAAAAATCGCGGGTGGTGTATTTGTTACCGAGAGTAGTTCGCTGCCGCGTAGGCAGCTTAGAAAAAACCAAAGAGGCGGCCTGAGATGCAGTGCTCGTTCGCTGCCGCGTAGGCAGCTTAGAAAGCGCGCGCATGACGACAACGTCCACGACAAAAGTTCGCTGCCGCGTAGGCAGCTTAGAAAACTACGCAAATCTGTGCAGACCATGTGGTAGTGTTCGCTGCCGCGTAGGCAGCTTAGAAAACGATCAATGCCAAGCATGTCGGCGATGAACGGTTCGCTGCCGCGTAGGCAGCTTAGAAAGCGTCTCAGTCATCGCCCGCTGGGCGTAATGCGTTCGCTGCCGCGTAGGCAGCTTAGAAATCCGTGATCTGCACGACCAGCATGTCGCCGGGGTTCGCTGCCGCGTAGGCAGCTTAGAAATGATTATAGGTTCGGATCGCCTTACCGTTGGCGTTCGCTGCCGCGTAGGCAGCTTAGAAAAAAGAGATGGCCGAATCCCTCGAGCGCGAGCCGTTCGCTGCCGCGTAGGCAGCTTAGAAAGAGATCGGCGCGCTATCGATCGTGACCGTGCGGTTCGCTGCCGCGTAGGCAGCTTAGAAAACGCGCAAGTGGGCGGTCGTTACCCCGGCCGGGTTCGCTGCCGCGTAGGCAGCTTAGAAAACATTATCGCAAACCAACCGACGTGGCATAAGGTTCGCTGCCGCGTAGGCAGCTTAGAAATTTGTACAGCGGGGCATCGTCGAGCTTTGTTTCGTTCGCTGCCGCGTAGGCAGCTTAGAAAAACACGACCTGGGCTGATCTAGTCCAGCCTGCGTTCGCTGCCGCGTAGGCAGCTTAGAAAAATCGTTACCGGAGCGAGCACGGATACTCGTATGTTCGCTGCCGCGTAGGCAGCTTAGAAACGAAAGCGCTGATCGATCGGGTCATCGAGCAGGTTCGCTGCCGCGTAGGCAGCTTAGAAAAGCGTGCCGATGCGCGTCGCCAGGATATTGGCGTTCGCTGCCGCGTAGGCAGCTTAGAAACGTGGGCTGGCGATACGTGATGCTGTGCATGCGTTCGCTGCCGCGTAGGCAGCTTAGAAAGAAGCCCGCGATCACGCGGAATCGGCAGTCAAGTTCGCTGCCGCGTAGGCAGCTTAGAAAACGGGTTGCACGTTCGACGCATCAAACGCCTAGTTCGCTGCCGCGTAGGCAGCTTAGAAATGGGCGTGCGGGTCCATCTGGCCCGTGGTCAAGTTCGCTGCCGCGTAGGCAGCTTAGAAAAGCGCAATCTGACGCGAAGCCTCGTATCGCAAGTTCGCTGCCGCGTAGGCAGCTTAGAAAATGTAGCTATCGGCTGCGCGCTGCATCGTGTTGTTCGCTGCCGCGTAGGCAGCTTAGAAAAGCGCGCGGACGCCCGCCGGGCCATGTCCATCGTTCGCTGCCGCGTAGGCAGCTTAGAAAGCTGGCCTGAACCGCCCGGGCGTCAACGCCGAGTTCGCTGCCGCGTAGGCAGCTTAGAAATGAAACGCGTTGACCCAGCCGATGCCCGAATCGTTCGCTGCCGCGTAGGCAGCTTAGAAATGCATAACCTCCGCAAGTTAATCGAGCGAGAGGTTCGCTGCCGCGTAGGCAGCTTAGAAAATGTCATAGCTGAGATAGATCGAGTCAAACCGGTTCGCTGCCGCGTAGGCAGCTTAGAAAGCTTGGATTCTGTCATCGGAGCACTAGGCGGGGTTCGCTGCCGCGTAGGCAGCTTAGAAAAACTGGGCGCGCCACCACGAGCAGATGGCCGAGTTCGCTGCCGCGTAGGCAGCTTAGAAAGATCTCATCGATGAGATCAATGCGCTCAAGCAGTTCGCTGCCGCGTAGGCAGCTTAGAAATGCTTGAGCCGGTGTATGCCATCCAGATCGGCGTTCGCTGCCGCGTAGGCAGCTTAGAAATGCGCGGCACGCGATTGGACAAGGGCACCTACGTTCGCTGTCGCGTAGGCAGCTTAGAAAGTTGACGCGTTTCGCGAGATGTTGGTGCGCGGGTTCGCTGCCGCGTAGGCAGCTTAGAAAAGCGCCTCACTCTCGATGTGTAGGACTGCATGGTTCGCTGCCGCGTAAGCAGCTTAGAAAATCACAAAACACGAGATCGTGTCGTGCTCGAGGTTCGCTGCCGCGTAGGCAGCTTAGAAAGAGACGTGGGCCCGCTGGGCCCGTGACGCGATGTTCGCTGCCGCGTAGGCAGCTTAGAAATTCGCCGTACGACGCCGGCGGCCAGGGCCGGCGTTCGCTGCCGCGTAGGCAGCTTAGAAATCGATTGCCTGTGCAACAGCATCTCGCTCGGCGTTCGCTGCCGCGTAGGCAGCTTAGAAAATCGAAAAACTCGACGTTTGCGGACGAACTCCGTTCGCTGCCGCGTAGGCAGCTTAGAAAGACATGGCCGACTTCTGTACCTGCATTGTTGATGTTCGCTGCCGCGTAGGCAGCTTAGAAACAGACGCAGGACAAACTGGTCAACCCGCCAATGTTCGCTGCCGCGTAGGCAGCTTAGAAATGGTTGACGCGTGGCAGTGCTACTGCCGTACGGTTCGCTGCCGCGTAGGCAGCTTAGAAACGGCGAAACCGTCCACGAGCTGCTGGAGCGGGGTTCGCTGCCGCGTAGGCAGCTTAGAAAATCAGTGACGACCCAAACCGGAAAGCCGCAACGTTCGCTGCCGCGTAGGCAGCTTAGAAAGGCGATTCGTCGGCGCTGGCTTCGCCGGACGGGTTCGCTGCCGCGCAGGCAGCTTAGAAAAGACGAGGGCACGTAATTGACGGCTTCCTGAGGTTCGCTGCCGCGTAGGCAGCTCAAAAACCGCCGTGCCCCTCAATCTCGTCCTAGCTGAAGTTAGCTGCTTCAGCCTGGCGATTTGCGCAATGTTTTCCGGATATTTACGTTATTTATTTCGGGGGACACAAGTCGGGGGTTTGGCGTGGATGATCTGGCACCAGGCGATCTGAAAACGATACTGCATTCCAAGCGGGCCAATCTTTACTACTTGCAGTATTGCCGGGTGCTTGTGAAGGGCGGCCGTGTGTCCTATGTCACCGACGAAGGACGCGAATCGAAATACTGGAATATTCCGATCGCCAATACGACTTCGATGCTGTTGGGCACGGGCACGTCCATCACCCAGGCCGCCATGCGCGAGTTGGCCAAAGCCGGTGTGCTGGTCGGGTTTTGTGGTGGCGGCGGCACGCCGTTGTTTGCGGCCAATGAAGTAGATGTCGACGTGGCGTGGTTGTCGCCACAAAGCGAATATCGGCCAACGGCCTATTTACAGCAATGGGTGAGCTTCTGGTTCGACGACACACTCCGTTTAGCAGCGGCCAAAGCGTTTCAGACGCAGCGTTTGCAACAGATATCGACCCTATGGGCTGATGATCGCGGCCTGCGCCAGGCCGGCTTCAAGTGCGATTTGAAGACATTACAGGACGCGCTGGCTCGCAACGGCGACGACATCGAACACGCTGACAACACCACCGAGCTGTTAACGCTTGAAGCGCGCTTGACCAAGACCTTGTTCAAACTGGCCGTGGAAGCCACTGACTACGGCGAATTCACGCGGGCCAAGCGCGGCAGTGGCCTCGATCCGGCGAATCGGTTTCTCGATCACGGCAATTATCTGGCCTATGGCTTGGCCGCGACCTGTTGCTGGGTGCTGGGGTTGCCGCACGGCCTGGCCGTCCTGCATGGCAAGACACGCCGCGGCGGGCTGGTTTTTGATGTCGCCGATCTGATCAAGGATGCCGTGATTCTGCCGCAGGCGTTCATTTC
Organism: Salinisphaera japonica YTM-1; assembly: GCF_003788585.1. Lineage (GTDB taxonomy): Bacteria > Pseudomonadota > Gammaproteobacteria > Nevskiales > Salinisphaeraceae > Salinisphaera > Salinisphaera japonica. The sequence goes on from NZ_AYKG01000069.1 coordinate 38,127, forward strand.
CGCGGTCAACGGCGATGAGGAGCAGGCGTTTCGCCAGGCCTGTATCGAACGCCTGGCACAGGTCGAGGCGCTCGACGGCATGATCGAGACGGTACAAAACGTCGCCGACGATCTGGCAAGACGAGCCGCCAGCGCATGAACGTGCTGCTGGTATCGCAGTGCAACAAGAACGCACTGCGAGAGACGCGCCGCATACTCGACCAGTTCGCCGAGCGTCGCGGCGATCGCACATGGCAAACACCGATCACCAAGGCGGGGCTGGATACGCTACGCAAGATGCTGCGCAAAACAGCACGCAAGAACACGGCGGTGGCCTGCCACTGGATACGCGGGACGAATCACAGCGAGCTGCTCTGGGTAGTGGGCAACGCGGCGCGTTTCAATTCGCGGGGCGCGACACCGACGCACACAACGAAACGCAACGTCCTGCGCGCCCAGGACGAGAACAACTGGCACACCGGCGAAGACATCACCCTGCTCGCGATGATGAGCGGGCTAATGCATGACTTGGGTAAGGCGACTCTTGCGTTCAAGCAACGCTTGGACGGCCGTCTTACCGAGCGCAACCGCTTTCGCCATGAATGGGTTTCGCTACGTCTGTTTCTGGCGTTCGTCGGCAATGACGACGACGAGGCCTGGCTGACGCGACTACTCGATGCCGATAGTTACGACCTGATGGCTTGGACACGTACACCGGCGTTTCAACGCGACGGCCTGGATGCGAGCGATCCTTACCCGTTCCGCGGCTTGCCGCCTTTGGCGAAGGCAATCGCCTGGCTGATCGTATCCCACCACCGGCTACCGGTCGCGCCGGCTATGCAGGACGATGGGCAACAGGCGCGCTTGGGCAGCCGGGCAAAATCGTTTAACCCAGACTGGCTAGATGCGCCACTCGACGCTTTATCTCATACGTGGAACGAGCGACTGTCGCCGGGCGACGAAAGCGAGATCGCCCCCTACTGGGCGCTGGCCGGCGAGTTACCGGTCGCCAGTCAAGACTGGCGCAAGAAAGCCGCCCGGCTGGCCCGTCGCCTGCTCGAGCTTAAAAGCAAACACCGCGACGACTGGCACGAAAACCCTTACGTGCTACATCTGGCCCGACTGAGCCTGATGCTGGCAGACCACTATTATTCCAGCCTCGGTCTGGACGATAACGACCGGCCGGTACCCGCGCGGCGGGCTTTCGTGCATCCCAACTCTCCGCTGAAAGCGAATACGACCCGCAATCGCGCCGGGCGAGTCGTGGTCAACCAGAGCCTGGACGAGCACCTGTTGGGCGTGACGCACCACGCCGGCCAAATTGCCCATGCCCTACCGACACTCGAGCGCGATCTGGCGCGTATCGGCCGGCATCGGGGCCTGCGAAAACGTAGTGGCAAAGGCAAGTTTCAATGGCAGGATACGGCGTTCGATCAGGCAGTGGGGCTGCGCGAACGCGCGGCCCGCAACGGCGCTTTCATCATCAACATGGCGTCAACCGGCTGCGGCAAGACCCTGGCCAACGCCCGCCTGCTTTATGCTCTGGCTGATCCGCAACAAGGCATGCGGGCAACGTTCGCGCTCGGGTTACGCGCGCTGACCCAGCAAACCGGGCGCAGCTATCGTAAAGATCTGCACCTGAGCGATGACGAGCTGGCGATACGCGTGGGCGGCAGTGCGAGCCGCGCGCTATTTGCCTACTACGAGCGACTGGCCGAAGAAACGGGTTCGGCGTCTGTTCAACACCTGATCGACGAGGATGATCACGTGTTGTTCGGAGCATCCAACAACCAACACTCGCTGCTGACCTGGACCCACCACAACCCGAAAACCAAAAGCCTGATCGCCGCGCCGATGCTGGTCTGTACCGTGGATCATCTCGTGCCGGCCACCGAATCCCTGCGCGGCGGGCGCCAGATCGCGCCCATGCTGCGCCTGATGAGTAGCGATCTCGTGCTCGATGAGCTGGATGACTATGGCCTCGACGACCTGCCCGCCCTGACTCGGCTAGTGCAGTGGGCCGGCATGCTGGGCACGCGGGTCGTGCTGTCGTCAGCCACTTTGCCGCCCGATATGGTCGAGGGCATGTTTCTGGCCTATCAGGCCGGTCGACGTGACTACCAGCGCAATCGCGGCGCCGATGGACCGCATGCTGCGGCCGCCGATGTGCCCTGTCTTTGGGTCGACGAATTCGGCGTACAACAAAACGACTGCGGCCAAGCGTCAGCGTTCGCCAGCGCGCACGACGACTTCGTGCAACGCCGCGCCGACAAACTTCGGCAGAAGCCCACGCTGCGTCTCGGCGCGCTCTGGCCGCTCGATATCGCCGGCGCCCAGAAACGAGAACAAACACGCGCGGCCTTTGCGCAGCATGTGCGTGATGCCGCACTCGATCTCCACCACGACCATGCCACGCCGGTTCCGGCTAGCCACAAGCACGTCAGCTTCGGTCTGTTGCGCATGGCCAATATCGATCCGCTGTTCGATGTTGCCAAAACACTGTTTGAAATGGGCGCCCCCGAGGACACCCAGTTCCATCTGTGTGTCTATCACGCGCGTTTTCCGCTCGCACAACGCGCGGCCATCGAACAGCAGCTCGATACGGCCTTGAACCGCCGCGATGAAACCGCGGTTTTTAAGGATCCGGACATTCGCCGCGCGCTCGAACAGAGCACGGCCACCCATCATCTATTCATCGTGCTGGCCTCGCCGGTCTGTGAGGTGGGGCGTGACTGGGATGCCGACTGGGCCATCGCAGAGCCGTCTTCGATGCGCGCGCTGATTCAGCTCGCCGGCCGCGTACAACGCCACCGCCAGCAGCCAAACGGCCGCGCGAATCTAGTGATCTTCGACACTAATCTTCGGCATTTCGATAACAACCGTGGCCCTGACGGCAAGCCGGCAGCTATCTTCGTGCGACCGGGCTTCGAGCAAGAGCGCGTTGCAGCCAACCACCCCTTTCGATTGGTGGCGCATCGGCTCGGCAAGCTGATGCGCGCCGACGAATACCAGACGATCGATGCCTTACCACGCGTCGCACCGCGCCCGGCCGCTGAACGTCAACCCAAGACCCATCTGGTCGATCTAGAACATGTGCGCATGGCCGATACCATGCAGCCGATATCGGCCGACGCGACACGACGGCTGAACGCCGCCAGCGCTTGGCAATATCCCCAGTCCATGCTGACCGGCGTGCTCGCTCAGCAACAACCGTTTCGCGACAATACGATGCGGACCGTACAGCTGGTGCTGCTACCCGACGACGATGAGGCGGGTACACTTAGCCTGTATCGAGTCGAGGCGGATCCGGCTCGACGCGGCCAGAGCCTATATGTACCGGTTGAGAACAGCCAACGTGACAACATCGCCCTGTCATGCGGCCCACGCGTCGCGCCGTGGGGCGAGTTCGATCTCTACGGCCTGGTCGACGCCCAAGCCCGCGTGCACGACCTGACGCTGCATGTCGCCGCCTGTCGCTTCAGCCAGCTGGAAGCGCCAGACAGCGCGCAAGGCTGGCGCTACCACCCGTGGCTTGGGTTTTCGATATGGCGCGGGTAAAAGTCGCCGACGGCCCGGCCTGCGAGACAGGCGTGACCTTGTCCGGGATATTTCCGACAGGCGTGCACCACGGCGATGATGTCGACGCGCTCCGCCCCGACTTTGTAAACGATCAGGTAATTGGGATGCGCGACCAATTCACGCGTACCCACCACGCGGCCGCGCGGGTAGAGATCGGGGTACTGGGCCAGCGCAACGACAACGGCCTTAATGCGCTTCGTGAACTAACGCGCAGCCGGCGGGTTGTCTTCGGCGATGAACGCAACGATCTCGACGAGTTGCCTTCGAGCGGCTTCTCGCCAAACAACAGGCCGCATCAGCAGTTTTGGGGGCCTCGCTGCTCGGCGCGATCGACGATGGTCGCCATCTCCGCCATCACCTCGTCGTGCGCCACCGCCGGCCGGTCGTCCGCAAGCCCCAACCGAACCTGTTCACTCAGCCAGCAATCATGGCTTTCGGCCTCGGCTTCCGTGTCGAACTCGCTGACGCGAGGGTCCTGGGATTTCGGCATGGCGGCGCGTCTGTTGCTACTGAACAGTCTAAGCCAAAAAGTCTCTATATCAGGCTTGTCATTTCGAGCTGCGAAGCCTCTCACCCACCGAGGCTCGCAATATATCTGCCTACTCGGCAGCGAATCGTTTTACAAACAGTCTTCTGAGCTACCTGCGCGGTAGTGAGTGAGGAATCTTACAGCAGCCGATACGGTGCGAAAAAATCTGAATACTTACAGCAACCTGTATTACATACAGTGGATTGACATACGAATAGACGGAGCCTAGATTGTTAGGTGCCGCAGCTCGGGCCAACGAGCTACGGCAAATGCAACCGCCGATGAGCACCGGCTCCACAACATAAATCGCAGGAGGACAAGGACGTGAAAGACCGTCGCAGAAGAGCCTGATCAAACGAGACTCAGCTACTGACCATCAACCACGCCCCACGGCGGCGAGTTGCCGTGGGGATTCTATAGCCCGGGCCCACCAGGGTCCACCGGTTTGGGATTTCTATGTCCGAGACAACCGATCATCCGACCGGGACGGCCGCTCGACGTGATCGCTTTCGCCAAGCGATTGCCGATTTCATCGACGCGCGCCGTACCGCCAAGCTCAAAGGCCGCGAGGACGATACTGCGGCCGCTGCCAAATACGAATACGAAACCTGGCTGGCCAGCGCCGCCCGCCGCGTGGGCCAGATTCAGGCCGTTACCCACGTGCTCAAGGCCAGCCACCCCGACGCCCGCGGGTCCAGCCTCTATATACCGCCCACCGACCTGCCAACGCGTGACGAGATCGGCAGTCATTCCTTGGGGAGTGACTTCACCGACGACGTGGTCGGCAACGCCGCCGCTCTCGATGTCTTCAAGTTCCTGAAAGTCGAAGTTGACGGCCGGGCGCTATTGGACTGGGTCAAACAAGATGACCCTGATCTCAAGCATGCCCTGCACGCAGACGCTAACACCGCCGATGAGCGCATGCAGGCCTTCGGCAATCTCGTGCGCAGCGGAGCGCCCAGCTCGCACGCGCTGGCCAAACAGGTGTACTGGCTCATCGATGGCCGCCCCGACGACAACCGCAACTTCCACCTGCTACAGCCGCTGTTTTCCAGCGCCCTCGCCCATCGCGTGCATGCCGATATTCAGGCTGCCCGGTTTGGGGAAGAAAACAAGGCACTTCGGCAAGCCAAAAAGTCTGACAAGCCGCACGACGGAATATATCGGGACTATCGCCAGCTGGCCGTGAGAAAGCTCGGTGGCTCGAACACTCAAAACGTGTCCCAGCTAAACGCTGAACGCCGCGGCACCAATTATCTCTTCGCCTCACTGCCGCCAACGTGGTCGCGAATGCGCGCCATCACTTTGCTCGAGCTGGAATCTTCCACCCGCCAGTTCTTCTCTTTTGAAGGCGTTCGCGATCTGTTGCGCAGGCTCGTCCAGCTGCTCCAGTCAGATCCGAAACGGACAATGGAAACTCGCCAGAAGCGTGAAGCCATCGAACAGGCGTTGGGCGCGCGGTTGCCACTTTTCGCGGCCACGATTCGCGACCAACTCTCAGCGGGTTGGACGCGCGACCCAACCTGCGAGTTGCCGCTATGTGAACAGCTCTGGCTCGATCCGGATCGCCTCACTTTGAATAAGCGGCCAGCTGGCGAAGGCGGCGAGGCAGACCATGCCTTCGAACAGGCCTACCACTGGGGTGACTGGCCGGACGATGTCGCCGGCATTTTCGCGAACTGGCTCAACGAACAGCTGCGGCGTGTCGGCGTTACCTCGGTCGGCGATATGGAATACCGCCACTGGGCGCGACAGGCGATCGTCGATGCGGCCTGGCCGATTCCCATGCAACGACGCGCCCCAGAGGATCGATCATGAGCGACGCTCCGAACTTCACGCACCTGCTGGTACTGCCACGGCTGAACGTACAAAACGCCAACGCGATTTCGAGCCCGCTGACCCACGGCTTTCCTTCGATAACAGCTTTCATCGGGCTGATGTGGGCATTGGAACGCAAAACCCGGGCCGCCGGTCTGGATGTTGCTTTTCAGGGCATCGGCGTGGTTTGCCATCGGCATCAAGAACAAACCACGGAGGGCGGCTACACCAAGGCTTTTCATCTGACACGCAACCCGGCCGCCAAGGACGGCAGTACGGCAGCGATCGTCGAGGAAGGCCGGATTCATATCGAGGTCAGCCTGATCCTGGCCGTCACGAGCGACCGCTGGCAGCGCGACGCCAAGGCACAGCAAGACGATACCGAGACCATCCAGCAATTCATCGCGGCCATGCGCATTGCTGGCGGCTCTGTCATGCCGCCGGACAGTCCGTGGTTACCGCGGTACCAGCCACAAGTGGTCGACCTCACCGGCAACGAAGCCGATCGTCTCGATGCGTTTCGCAAACTCCGGCTGCGCCTGGTGCCCGGTTTCACCCTGGTCTCCCGCGACGATCTGATCACACAGCGTCACGACGCTTTGGCCGCCGAAGATGCCAACGCCACGCGCCTCGATGCCTGGCTTTCACTGTCCCGCATCAACTGGCGCTACAACGACGACGAACATAAGTGGCAACACGACCGGCGCGGTCTGGGCTGGGTCGTACCGATCCCCGTGGGCTACGGCGCACTCGGTGATGTCCACCCCGGCGGCGACGTCGTCAATGCACGCGACCCCGATACCCCGTTCCGATTCGCCGAAAGCCTGTACTCGATGGGGCAGTGGATCAGCCCACACCGCCTGGAACAGGCCGAACAACTGATCTGGTACGCACAAACACGCCCCGACGACGGCCTGTATCGCTGCTGCAACGACTACCGCCCCATCGACGACCCGTTCGAAGCGCTTTACGACTTCGACTGACGATCAACCGTATTCAAGGAGATATCAAAATGGCTAAAAACGACGCTCTCAAAACCGCTTCCGTCCTTGCTTTCGAACGCAAGCTCGACCCGTCAGATGCCGTGCTGCGGGCCGGTCGCTGGGCCGACCGTGAACAACACGCGCAATGGCTGGCCGTGCCGGTACGAGAAAAGTCCGTGCGCGGCACGATTTCGAATCGCCTCAAGACCAAGGACCAAGACCCGGCGAAACTCGACGCGGCCATCGAAAATCCCAATCTCCAAACCGTCGACGTCGCGGCCCTGCCGCACGATGCCGATACGCTGGCCGTGCATTTCACTCTGCGCGTACTCGCCGGTGCCGGTATTCCTTCGGCCTGCAACAACGCTGACTACCAAGACAAGCTCAAACAGACCGTCGCCGGCTATGTCAGTGAACACGGCTTTGGCGAGCTGGCACACCGCTATGCCTGCAATCTCGCCAACGGGCGTTTTCTATGGCGCAACCGTCTCAAGGCCGACGAGATCGAAATCGTCGTCTCGCAAACCAAAGCGGGCAAGGTCGAACAACAATGGACCTTCAACGCCCTGGCGCATTCGCTGCGCGATTTTCAGGGTAATGAGGAAACGCGTGAACTCGGCCAAGTGATCGACGCTGCCCTGGCAGGCGACGATTATCTCCTGCTCGACGTCGTTGCCTTTGCGCGTATCGGCGGCGGCCAGGAAGTCTTTCCATCTCAGGAATTGATTCTGGAACGAACCCGCGGCGATAAGAGCAAAACACTCTATTACATCGGCAATAAAGACAACGCCGCAATCCACTCACAGAAGCTCGGCAACGCCTTGCGCACCATCGATACCTGGTACCCCGCAGCGGACGACGGTGCCGATCTCGGTCCAATCGCGGTCGAACCCTATGGCTCGGTGACCACGCAAGGCGCCGCTTATCGCCAGCCAAAGGAGAAGAAGGATTTCTACAACCTGCTGGATCGCTGGCTTTTGAAAGACGAAACGCCGTCCGCAGCAAATCAGCATTTCGTCATGGCCACCCTCATCCGTGGCGGCGTATTCGGCGATGCGGGGTAAGCAATGGACCACTACATTGACATCCATATACGCCCGGACCCCGACTTTCCCGCGCCCATGCTCATGGGCGCGCTTTACGCCAAGCTGCATCGGGCGCTACACGATCTAGACGCCCAGGACATCGGCATCAGCCTGCCCGACCACAAAACCGGCGCACGGGCTCGCACGCCAGGGCAACGGCTTCGGCTGCACAGCACGCAGGATAGGCTGAACACGCTGATGGCCATGTCCTGGCTGAACGGCATGCGCGATCATTTGACGGTGGAGGCGGTAAAACCTGTGCCGCCAGACGCCCGGCATCGTACGGTCAGGCGCCGACAGTTCAATACCGGCGGGCCCAGCCGCATACGTCGCTACGCCAAACGTCATGGCGTATCCGAACACCATGCACGAAGCCTTATGGCTGGCCCAGCGGATCGGAAAATCACCCTGCCCTTCATCCAGATCGCGAGTCGCTCAACCGGTGAACGCTTTGCCCTGTTCATAGAGCACGGCAACCTGCAGCGCGAACCAGTCGATGGCACATTCAATCACTACGGCCTCAGCCAGCAGGCCACCATCCCATGGTTCTGACCCTTTTTTCCGACGGCTATTTACCCGTCGGAAAATCAACAACTTATATAGGCACCATAAAAAAGGGTAACTCACCGTGATTCAATCGATTCTCCCTTGGAAACAGGGCGTTAAGAGGATATAGCGCTAGTTCGCTGCCGCGCAGGCAGCTCAGAAAGACAGCGTCACGATCAACGTCGGCGACACCAGGTTCGCTGCCGCGCAGGCAGCTCAGAAAATACATCGCACCATAGGAACTGTCAATGCCAAGTTCGCTGCCGCGCAGGCAGCTCAGAAAGTGCGTTGTTCGAGATCAAAGGACGGCACAGCGTTCGCTGCCGCGCAGGCAGCTCAGAAAGTACAGATCCTGATCATTCGCGTATGCCGTGAGTTCGCTGCCGCGCAGGCAGCTCAGAAAAACAACACGCGACGCAGCAGCGAGGCATCGGAGTTCGCTGCCGCGCAGGCAGCTCAGAAATCGATCGCCGTGATCTTGGTGTCGCAGATGATGTTCGCTGCCGCGCAGGCAGCTCAGAAAAACGTGGATATCGAGTCATGAGCAGCATCAACGTTCGCTGCCGCGCAGGCAGCTCAGAAAACTGATCGTACGGCCGGTGTTTCGGTCCATGCGTTCGCTGCCGCGCAGGCAGCTCAGAAAGAGATCCAGGCAACACACCGGACGCGCCTGGAGGTTCGCTGCCGCGCAGGCAGCTCAGAAATGGCATACCGTCCACTGCCCACTGCCGCCAGAGTTCGCTGCCGCGCAGGCAGCTCAGAAAATAGCGCTACAACGCACGCTCTTGCCCTGCGTGTTCGCTGCCGCGCAGGCAGCTCAGAAAGATCGGGACAGCTTCGTCACCGTCGTGTAAATGTTCGCTGCCGCGCAGGCAGCTCAGAAAGTCTGGCCGGCTGTTGGGCTCGAAATACTGCGTGTTCGCTGCCGCGCAGGCAGCTCAGAAAGTCCGGCAGCTCGGTGCTCACGTAGCCGAGGAGTTCGCTGCCGCGCAGGCAGCTCAGAAATTCGTGGCCGACCTTCGCGCCGCTGCGCCGCCGTTCGCTGCCGCGCAGGCAGCTCAGAAACTTGTGATCGAGCGCTCGGGATCCACGGCCGTGTTCGCTGCCGCGCAGGCAGCTCAGAAAATCCTCGGGCCTCCGGGGCTGGATCAAGGAAAGTTCGCTGCCGCGCAGGCAGCTCAGAAAAGCTGGGTGAGCAGTTCTGGCCGACGCGCGATGTTCGCTGCCGCGCAGGCAGCTCAGAAAACCACCGCTGCCACCAGCCGCTGGTTTGCAACGTTCGCTGCCGCGCAGGCAGCTCAGAAAATCGACGAGCCGGGTTTCTTCCCGCCGTCGAAGTTCGCTGCCGCGCAGGCAGCTCAGAAAAGAACAAGCGCGACGGCCCCATCGGCCCGGCGGTTCGCTGCCGCGCAGGCAGCTCAGAAAGTGGGTGGCTTGCATGGTGGAAGCGCGACAGCGTTCGCTGCCGCGCAGGCAGCTCAGAAAAGGGCCACGACCTCGCGCGCCAGCCGGTCGATGTTCGCTGCCGCGCAGGCAGCTCAGAAAGGTACGGATTCGCCTGTATCGCGGTGCCATACGTTCGCTGCCGCGCAGGCAGCTCAGAAAATCCAGCCGGGCCGGGTGCTGGATATGGATCGGTTCGCTGCCGCGCAGGCAGCTCAGAAAGCTGACAGCCCAAGCGGTGGCTGATCGTGCCCGTTCGCTGCCGCGCAGGCAGCTCAGAAATGTACGAGCTGCAAGGCCGCGACGTAGAGCTAGTTCGCTGCCGCGCAGGCAGCTCAGAAAATAGCTCGGGCGGAACACATCAACCTTGCAAGGTTCGCTGCCGCGCAGGCAGCTCAGAAAAACACGCACCGGCATAAAACGCCTGGCGCCTGGTTCGCTGCCGCGCAGGCAGCTCAGAAAACGAGTCATCCATGTAGCGCTTGTCGCGCTCGGTTCGCTGCCGCGCAGGCAGCTCAGAAACAGCCGTCTCGTTCGGCGATGTTGGTCATGGCGTTCGCTGCCGCGCAGGCAGCTCAGAAAAGCGGGCGATCGCTCGGATGCTACGCCCGGTCGTTCGCTGCCGCGCAGGCAGCTCAGAAAGCTTTACGGCTCGCTCGTCGCGGCTCATGGCGGTTCGCTGCCGCGCAGGCAGCTCAGAAATCGATACGGCTCATCGTGACATCGGCGCCGAGGTTCGCTGCCGCGCAGGCAGCTCAGAAAGGAAAGCTGAAAGCCGAGGGCGTGCGCGCCAGGTTCGCTGCGGCGTAGGTAGTTCGTAAACCGATGATGTATCGGATGTCGGCCGGCCAGCTATTTACAGTTGCGTACACAGCTTGGAAATGGAAGGCAGTTACGATAGGCCTAACCGATTTGGGTGCTGTGCCGCATAAAGCGCGAGGGCGCACTACGCCCTCTCAGGAGAGTCGGCGGTCGCACGGGCAGGTAGAAAATCGTTGCCGTTTATTTCGACCGGGGTGCGGGCCGCTTGTTGAGGGCCCAAAGATTTTAAAGCGGCTGAGTCGCTCAGCCGTTGTCCGATTCCGCATCGCCGCGTCCGAGGGCCAGGCCGACGGAGACGGTCAGGGCTTGGGCGAGGCACATAGAGGCGGTCAGGGAGCGGAAGTTATGGAGTTCGGCGTCGTGTATTTCCAGGCATACGGTGGCGTGGGCGGCTACGGGGCTCAGGGGGCTGTCGGTGAGCACGACGATCGGGACGTTGTGCTCATCGGCGCGACGGATGACGTCGGCGGTTTCTTCGGCGTAGGGATGGAAGGACACGGCGAACAGGACGTCGGCGGCGTTCATGCGCACGGCCTGTTGGCCGAGCATGCCGCCCAGGCCGTCGAGCAGAACGGCATCGGCATCGATCTGGCCGAGTGCGTAGGCCATGTAGGCCACGACGGGAAACGAGCGACGCTGACCGCAGAGGTAGATGCGCTGTGCGCCGGCCAGGCACTGGGCGGCACGCTCGAGTGTGGCGGGCGCAATGTCTGCAGCCAGGTGTTCGAGTGAGATGCGATTGGCCTGGCAGAACTGGCGCAAGACGCCTTGCGGCGTAACGGACTCGGTGGCGTTTTCTTCATCGCGGCGCAGGCGGCGCAGGCGCTCGCTGTAGCTGGATGCGCTTTCGGCCAGGCGGGTCTGATACACGCGCTGGAGCTCGGAGAAGCCGGAGTAGCCGAAGGCTTTGGCGAAACGGATGATGGCCGAGGGCTGTACGCCGGCGCGCTCGGCGATGGTGGCGGTGGTTTCCAGGGCCATGTCGTTGGGGTGGTCGACGGCGAACTGTGCGATCTGTTGCAGGCGCTTACTGAGATTCTTGTAGTCGGCCAGGATCCGGCGTTGCAGCTCGCCGGGGGTTTCGGGCGCTTGGGTCTCCATCGCGGACGGTACTCATGCGGTTGTCGTCAGCTGCGCGCCGATCATGTCGCCGCGCAGCTCCTGAAATAAGTATAGGGCGAATAAAATTTCTATTCCAACCAGGGCCGAGCGCCGCGTTGGTGCGGCGCAATTCGGCACGGTTCAGGCATAGCGCTTTCGGGCATGGGCTTCGAATTCTTCGAGCGATTGGCCGCGCGTTTCGGGCACGGTTGTGATCGTGAAGATCAGGCCCACCACGGCAATGCCGGCGAAGATGAAGAACGTGGGCGCGATGCCGATGGTGGCAACAACCGGCGGGAAGCCGAACGCGACGATCGCGTTCGCCGTCCACAGCACGAACACACAAATGCCCATGGCGAAACTACGAATCTTGAGCGGGAAGATTTCGGAAAGCATCAGCCAGACCAGCGGCCCGAGTGTGCCCTGCATGGAGAACACGAAGGCCACCACGAACACCAGCACCACGTAGGGCTTGAACGCGGTATCGGGCATGTAGGCCGACGACAGGCCGACGAGCACGTGAAACAGCGCGATCAGGAAAAAGCCGCCAATCAGCATGGTACGGCGGTTCAGCTTGTTGATCAGCAGAATGCCCACGGTGATGCCCAGCACGCTGAACACGCCGTTCAAGGTGTTGGCGATCACCGCGCCGTTGCTTGAGAAACCGGAGTTTTCGAGAAGTTGCGTGCCGTAATACATGATGGCGTTAATGCCGGTGAACTGTTGGAACACGCCCAGCGTGGCGCCGATCAGGATCAACCGGCGCACCCAACGCTCGGACAAATCCGATACGCCGCCGGTTTTTGACTTGCGTTCTTTTTCGAGCAGGGCATCGACCTCGGCCATTTCAGCCTCGGCCCGGTTGGGGGAGCGAATCTGCTTGAGCACGTGCAGGGCGTCCCCTCGCCGGTTCTGATCTGAGAGCCAGCGCGGGCTTTCTGGTACGCGCAGCATGCCGACCAATAAGGCGAACGCCGGGATCACACCCATGATCAGCATGTAGCGCCAGACGTCGGGGTCACTTCCCCAGATATTGAGAATCACGGCGTTGATGATGAACGCGCCCAGCTGCCCGGACACGATCATGATCTCGTTACGGGTGACGATACTGCCGCGTTGCTCGGTGGGCGACATTTCAGCCAGATAGACCGGCACCGTCGTCGAAGCGCCGCCCACGGCCAAGCCAAGTATAAAGCGAAAAACCGAGAGAATCTGCCAGTTGGACGCCAGCGCCTGGCCGAATGTGCCGACGATGAATATGCCCGAGAGCAGCAGGATCGTCTTGCGCCGGCCGTGCCGATCCGCCATGCGGCCGATCACTGCGGCACCGATGGCCGCGCCGAACACGAGGATGCTGACGGCAAATCCCTGGGTGAACGGTGTCAAGCCCAGATCCTGTTTCATGGGGTCCACGGCGCCGTTGATCACGCCGGTGTCGTAGCCGAACAACAGGCCGCCGAAGGTCGCGATGAAGGCGATCATGCCCAGTTTTCGGGTATGCACGCCGGCGGCGTTGGGCGGCAGTGTGCTCGATAGTGATGGTTCTGGAGTGCTCACGGATCTCTCCTCCGGAAGGCAACGCACCACCGGCACAGGCCGGGGCACGATATACCCGGTGACATGCGACGGTGGCTGTGTCTGTTCGTTGAACGGGCCGAGCGCGCGACGTGCGTCCGATACGTTTCTAATCTGAGCTCGACACTACGATCCGCTTACCAGTCGGTCAATTTTTATATTTCATCCATTAGTATTATAGAATTAATATTCTATTATTTTACTATGACTGTTCCTCTTTTCTTTGACCCCAAAATCCCGGGAGCACGCCATGAAAAAGCCTCGTATCGGTATTCTGGGCGCTGGCTTCATTGCTGGTGTCCATGCCAACATCCTGGCGGACGATGACCGCGTTGAACTTGTCGGCGTGGCCGATCTCGTCGAAGACAACGCTGCGCGTCTAGCGACACGAATCGGCCACGCGCAAACCGGTTCATCGCTAGAAGATTTGTTCCGGATGGATGTAGATACAATCTATGTCACGACGCCGAACACACGGCATGTGGATCCAGTCGTCGCCGCGCTTGAACAAGGTTTCAACGTTTTCTGTGAAAAACCCATGGCCACCGATCTTGTCGGCGGCGACCGTGTTCTGGCTGCCGCACGCGATTCGGCCGGCGTCTATAACCTCGGCATGAACCGGCGTTACGCGTGGACACACGACAAGCTCAAGCAGCTCATCGACGACCGCCAGCTAGCACCAACAAGTGCCCAGTTCAAGCTCAACCGCGGCGAACTGCTGCGCCCGGCCTGGACGGCCGACCCAGCTCAAACCGGAGGCTTTCTCTACGAAACGACGATCCACCAAATCGATCTGTTGCGGTATCTGCTTGGCCCGATTGCCACCCTGCGCTGTGCGGCTCGACAGACAATTTCAAGCACCGAGTTCGATGATTTCTCGATGCTGTTCACGTTTGTTTCTGGCGCAACGGCCACGCTGAGTTCTTGCGCGCATTCGGGCTGGAGTTTTCCCTTCGAACGGGTCGAGATCTATGGACGCTACGCTACGGCCATGACCGAGGAGCTGGAGCGTGTGCGCTATGCACTGAATCTCGACGACACGGTGCACACCGAGGACTACACCCATATCGGCTTTGCCGATAAAGGCGGCTACGCAAAAGAAAACCGTCTGTTTGTCGATGCTTTGGTCAACGGTAGCGCGCCGCCGGTCGATGCCGAGGACGCGGCCGCACTCAACCTGTTGCTGGCCTGTATCTACGAAAGCGCGAACAACAACCAGGAGATCGACTTCGCGGCACGTCGCCGTGAACACATCGGCTGATGGACAAATAGCGCGAGACTTACCCGTGGAATAGACCGCGCCGCGCTATCTGCCTTGCTTTTATGGCCCGGCCGAATAGATCAGCAACGATGGACCCGATCGTAGTGCGACATGCGGGTATCGCGGGATATAACGGCACGCCGCGCCCAGCCGACTCTCGTGTGCCGATCAATCCTCGGCCACGTTCACCCAATGCCCGGCCCGGGCTGAATCGAGCGCCGCATCGATCACGCGGTGTACGGCGAGCGCATCGCTGAAGTTGGGCCACGCCTTCGGGCAGTGGCCGGTGCTCGCGGCGATGAAATCGCGCATTTGTATCGTAACCATGTCGTTGTAACCGGTGCCATGGCCAGGTGCCGGACAGAAGTCCCCGTAGTCCCGGTGGCTCGGCCCGATCGGGATACGTCGAAAGCCGGTCACACGGGCATCGTCGGTATGCGCATAGAGCTGTAACTCGCTCAAGCGCTCCTGGTCGAAAATGATCGTGCCCTTGGTGCCGACGATCTCATAAGACAGGCCCATCTTGTGCCCGGTGGCCACGCGCGAGACGTGCAGCGACGCGCTCACGCCGCGGACGAACCGGAGCAACAGATCGGCCTGGTCATCGTTTTCGACCGGCACGCGCTGGCCGGTATTGTCGTCGGGCCGCTCGCGATGAATGACCCGTGTCTCGGCCATGACCTCCGCAATCGGGCCGAGCAGCCAGTGCGCCATGCCGATGGCGTGCGAGCCCAGATCACCGAGCGCTCCGGCCTTGCCGGCCTCGGCGGCCCGCATGCGCCAGTCCACCGGCAAACCCGGATCCGCCAAAAAATCCTCCACGTGGACAATGCGTGCCGAGACGATCTCTCCAAGCGTGCCGTCGGCAATCAAATCCCGAGCGAGCTGGGAGGCCGGATTCTTGGGATAGTTGAGCCCGACCATGCAGGCTAAACCGGTTTGTTCCGCAGCGTCGCGCATTTCGATGGCTTCTGCCGTATGGCTGGCCAACGGCTTTTCGCACAAGACGTGCTTACCGTGTTCAAGTGCCGCCAACACCATTTCACGGTGCGGCAACGGGGCTGCAACGATCACGGCATCGATGGCCGAGTCAGAGACAAGCTCGCGCCAATCGCCGGTATATCGAGCAAAGCCCAGCCGTGCCGCGGCCCGCTCGGCTGATTCGACCGAACTGGTGGCTATCATATCGGCGACGGGCCGGGTATCGAGCCCGAAAACAGCCCCCACAGCATGCAATGCAAGGGTATGCGTCTTTCCCATAAATCCGGCGCCGATGACACCGACGCGCCATGTCTTGTCCATCGATAATCTCCCGGTCGTTCGTCGGGTTAGCAGCCCAACGTCGTGATCGTTTCGATATCCATCCACTGGCCGTCAGCGGCCGCAGACTTGCGTACGGCCTCGACGAACTGCAAGCCCAATACGCCGTCTGCCGTGTTTGGGTAATCCAGCGGGCCGCGTTCGGGCCGCACACCATCGCGACAGGCGGCGATCGCCGTGGCGGCATCGGAATAGATATTGGCAAAAGATTCCAGGAAGCCCTCGGGATGGCCGAGGCCGATCCGGGTCAGCGCTGCCGCCGCGTCGGACTGGGCAGCCCCGCCCTGTAGGATTGTTTCGCGACGCCCGTCCGGCCAGGCAATGGTCAGGTGGTGTGGGTCTTCGTGGCACCAGGTCAGTGAGGCCTTGGACCCGATCACGCGCAGACTCAGGCCATGCTCGGCGCCGGTTGCGGCCATGGTGATCCAGAACGCGCCGCGCGCCCCGCCCGCGAACCGCAGCATCACATTGGCGTTATCGTAAACCCGGCGGCCCGGCACCACGGTCGAGACATCGGCCGCAAGCGCTTCAAGCGACAGTCCAGACACATAACGCGCCAGATGATGGATATGCGTGCCCAGATCATAGATCACACTGGCTTCCCCGGCCTGGACCGGATCGGTACGCCAAGCGGCCTGCTTGTTGTCGGTGTCTTTTTCCACTTGGCCGGCGGCCCAGCCCGAGGCGAACTCGCCCTGCACCATCCGGACCTCGCCGAGATCACCTCGTCTTACACGCACGGCGGCCTCGCGCACCATGGCATGGGCGCTGTAGTTGTGGGTCAAAACAAAAACGAGTCCCTTCTTCTCGGCCAGTTCGTGTAACGCCAGCGCATCCTCGAGATCGTCGGTGATGGGCTTGTCACAGATGACGTGGATGCCATGTTCGAGAAACGCCTTAGATACGCCGTAGTGGCTGGCGTTGGGCGTGACCACGGCCACGGCCTCGATACCGTCGTCTCGTGCGGCCTCGGCAGCGGCCATGTCTTCATAACTGGCATAGACCCGGGACTCATTGACGCCCAGCTCGCGAGCAGCGGCGCGGGATTTCTCAGCATCGCGCGAAAAGGCACCGGCCACCAACGCATAACGCCCGTCGAGCCGCATGCCGGCCCGATGCGCCGTTGCGATCCCGGCTCCGGGTCCGCCGCCCACCATGCCGATACGAATAGGTTTCTCGAATGCTTTCATGAGGTTTGCCTCTTTGGGGGCTTTGTTCTTTCCTATCGCGGCTTACACAGATGACGCAGATTTGAAGACAAGTCATTCATTGACAGCCATCAGATCACGGCGTCGTCATGAGCTTCACATCCACTTATCTTCAATCTGTGAAATCCGCGCAATCCGCGGATAGTCTTTCTGTCTTACGATCTTTCAGCCCGAGCAGCCCGCTCAGACCGTGACCCAGGCCTCGGACTGGCAAGACTGGTCAATCGCTTCTAGGATGCGCTGGTTGTGGGCACCGAAGGCGAAGCTGGGAAAGCAGCCTTCATCGCCTGCGATGCCAGTCACCAGATCACAGACGTCGATCACCTTGGCGTCGTAGAAACCCAGGCTGCCGCCGCCGAAATCGAACGGGAAGAAGCCGGCGTATTGCGGCACCTGGGAGCCGGCCAGCAGCGTTTTGAAGCCGCGGTCGCGTTTGGGTTCGTCCATGCGAAAGACCTGCAGCTCGTTGAAGCGTTCGCCGTTCATGATGATCGTGCCCTCGGTGCCCGAGATCTCCCATTCCACGCCCATGATCTTGCCGGCGGCGATACGCGAGGACTCGACCACGCCGGCCGCACCGGAGGCGAACTTGACCAGACACTGCGTTTGGTCATCGTTTTCCACCGCCCGCCATTCGGCATCCGCCCCGGCCTTCGACGAATAGCCGGCGCCGGGATCGGCCATGGGGCGCTCGTCGAACACGATCTGCGACTGGCCGCAGACCCGATCGAAGTCACCCATCAGATACTGAGCCACGCCGATGACGTGGGCCCCCAGATCACCCAGCGAGCCGGTGCCGGCCGCGCCGCGCGAGCAGCGCCAGGACCACGGCAAATCGGGATCGTTGAAAAACCCTTGATCGAAGGTGCCGCGAAACCGCGTGAGGGTGCCGATCTCACCGCGCTCGATGATCTGTTTGGCCAGGATCGCGGCCGGTGTCTTGATGTTGTTGAACGACACCATGGTCTTCACGCCCGCGGCCTCGGCCGCGTCGCGCATCTCGTCGGCCTCGGCCGTTGACATGGCTAGCGGCTTTTCACAATAGACATGCTTGCCGGCCGCGATCGCTTCCAGCGCCATTTCGTGATGGAACTGGTTGGGCGAAGTGATATCCACGACGTCTACCGCCGGATCGGCGATCAGCGCGTGCCAGTCGTCGTAGGCCTTGTCGAACGCAAAGCGTGTCTTGGCCGCCTCGGCTAGCTCTTGGCTGACGTCGGCCACGGCATAAAGATGCGGGCGGCGCGGCAGGTCAGTATAGAGTGCGGCACAGCGCCAGAACGCCTCGGCGTGGGCCCGGCCCATGAAGCCGGTGCCGATGATGCCGATATTGAGTGGGTCGGCCATGAGAGATCTCCTTGTTTTTGATTGTCGACGCGCAGATGGGCGCCGGTCGCCGTATATAGAAAAAGCTGAGGCCAATACGGCGGTCGAAATCGCGCCGGGTTTTTTGGTCAGCGATCAATCGGTCTTGCAATCGGCGTGCATCGGCGTATCAGCGTCTGTAGTGCATTACTCGCCAAACAGAGACCGCACGGTGTGCATGGCCTTGTCGGCGTATTCGGCTGATGGGGCCTGGCCGGGATCTTGTTCGGCCTCGACCACAAGCCAGCCGGTATAGGCATCGCTCCTGGCGAATTCGATAACCGGCGAATAGTCGATATACCCGTCGCCCGGCACCGTGAACATGCCGACACGCACGCCGGTGTTGAACGATGCGTCGCGTTGGCGAACGTCGGCAAAGACATCGCGACGGATGTCCTTGAGATGAATATGGTTGATGCGACGGCCGTGATGAGCCAGCACACGGCCCAGATCACCGCCGCCGGCCACGATGTGCCCGGTATCGAACAACAACCCCACCGCGTCACCCGTCTCGGCCATGAGCCGATCGATTTCGGCCTCGGATTCGGCGACCATCATCAAGTGCGCGTGATAAGCCAGCTGTATGCCGTATTCGCGCGCCAGCGCTTCAGCGAACGCGGTTAAACGCTGGCCATAGGCGGCCCAGTCAGCATCAGCCATGACCGGGGAGGCGGAGAGCGGCTCATTGAGCGGATCATCGCCAGGCATGGCGCCAGTTTCGCCGTAGACCATCACACGCGCGCCGTTGAGCGACAGCACGGCGGCGTGCTGGGCCACGTTGGCCAGCTCGTCCTCGACGCTGATCTCCGCCAGCCGGCCGGAATACCAGCCGGAGACGAGATCGGCGTTGCCCGCAGCCAGAAGCTTTGCGACCGCCCCCGGATCAGTTGGAAACTTACGGCCCATTTCCACGCCTTCGTAGCCGGCGGCCGCGGCCTCGGCGATGAAGGTGTCCACCGGCGTGTCATTGCCGAACTCGGCGATCACATCGTTCGTCCAGCCCAGCGGATTGATGCCCAGCCGCAGGCCGTGCGGGGCCAGCAAATCACGTGTTTTTTGCTGGCTGGTCTGCCAGTTACGCACAGGCTGTTCCTGCACGTCGGATGCCGTCGTGCTCATGATGCTCTCCTGAGAAAAGACGCCGGACGCTTGGCGCCCGGCGAGCCGGTCAGTGGGTCGGCATGGTGAAGGCGTTGTCCTGGGAGACGTTGTCTTCGGGCCAGCGCGCGGTGATGGTCTTCAATCGGGTATAGAAACGCACGCCGTCGGCGCCGTGCACATGCAGCGGGCCGAACAGGCTGCGCTTCCAGCCGCCAAACGAATGGAAGGCCATGGGCACCGGGATCGGCACGTTGATGCCGACCATGCCCACCTCGATGCGTTCGGCGAAGCTACGCCCGGCATGGCCGGATTCGGTGAAGATCGAGGTGCCGTTGGCAAACTGGTTGGCATTGATCAGCTGGATCGCCTCGTCCAGGGATTCGGTGCGGGAAATACACAGTACCGGGCCGAAGATCTCCTCATCATAGACACGCATGCCGGGCTTGGTGTGATCGACGAGGCTGCCGCCGATGAAATACCCGTTCGGGTGCTCGCTGAAATCGGCCTCGCGGCCATCGATCACCAGCTCGGCCTCGTCGGCGGCGATACCGATATAGCCGGCCACTTTCTCGCGGTGCTCGGCGGTCACCAGTGGGCCCATGTCGTTGTCGTCGCCGTCGACCAGCGACGGGCCGACGCGCAGGTTTTCCAGTCGCTTGACCAGTGCCTCGCGCAGCTTTTCGGCGGTTTCCGCGCCCACGGGCACAGCCACCGAGATCGCCATACAGCGCTCGCCGGCGCTGCCGTAGGCCGCGCCCATCAGCGCATCGGCCGCGCCGTCGATATCGGCATCGGGCATGACCACGAGATGGTTTTTGGCCCCGCCCAGGGCCTGAACCCGCTTTTCGGCCTTGGAGGCCGTTTCATAGATATGCTTGGCGATCGGCGTAGAGCCGACGAAGCTCACCGCGGAGACGTCTTTATGCGTGATCAGGTGATTCACGGCATCGGCCTGGCCGTGTACGACGTTGAACACGCCGTCCGGCAGGCCGGCCTCCGTGAGCAACTCGGCCATGCGTACGGCGGCCGACGGGTCCTTGTCGGCGGGCTTCAATACGAACGTGTTACCCGTGGCAAGCGCGATCGGGTACATCCACATGGGCACCATCGCCGGGAAGTTGAACGGCGTGATACCGGCGCAGACACCCACCGGCTGGTACATGGAATAGCTGTCCACGCCGGTGCCCACATTCATGGAGTGCTCGCCTTTTTGCAGGTGCGGCATGCCACAGGCGAACTCGACCACCTCGATGCCGCGGGTCACTTCGCCCTGGGCATCGGAGAACACCTTGCCGTGCTCGGAGGCGATCATCCGGGCCAGTTCATCGCGGTGCTCGTCGAGCAGTGCCTTGTAGCGAAACAGCACCCGCGCCCGGCGTAGCGGCGTGGTGGCGGCCCAGCCGGGCAGCGCGGCCTTGGCTGCGGCCACGGCCGTATCCACGTCGCCGGCGTTGCCGATAGCGACTTCAGCCTGTTGCTCTCCGGTCGTGGGGTTGAACACGGCACCGCGCTCGCCGCTCTGGCCGGCAGTGGCCGCGCCGTTGATGAAATGTTGAATCTCGCGCATGGGTAGGTTCCTTTCTATGATTCGGTTCTATGTCGTCGAGCGTAGCGCGTCAGGCTGTGTTTGCCAGCGACAACCCGGCGCGCTGTGCCGTATCGCGAAGAAAACGATGGCTGCGCTCGGCCAGCGGCCACGAGGGCGCCACGCTCGGGTCCTGCTCGGCCTCGGCGACCAGCCAGCCGTCGTAGCCTAGCGCGGCCAGCCGTGCAAAGACGGCGTCAAAATCCAGATCGCCGTCGCCGGGGATCGTGAACACGCCGTCGACAACGGCATCCAGAAAGCTGGCGTTACGATTGTGCGAGCGCGCGATCACCGTCTCGCGCACGTCCTTGCAATGGACATGCACCACGCGCTCGCCCCAGCGGGCCAGCCAGTCCAGCGGGTCGCCGCCGGCGAAACGACAATGCCCGGTATCCAGCAACAGGCCAACGTGGTCGCCGGTGGCATCCATCAGCCGGGCCACGTCGTCGGTGGCTTGCACGGGCGTGCCCATATGATGATGAAACGCCATGCGCACGCCCTCCGCGGCGAGATAATCGGCCACGGCGTCAAGCCGCGGGGCCAGCCGCGCCCAGTCGGCCTGGGTCAGGCGCGGACGACGAGATACCGCCATGCCACGATCCAGATGCACACAGCGCGCGGTTTCGCAAAAGACCATCGTGGTCACGCCCGTGGCTTTCATGAGCGCCAGATGGCCCTGGAGCGCGGCGATCTCGGCGTCGGCGTCACGCGCCAGCAGATTCGAGGAATACCAGCCCGAGGCCAGCGCCACGCCGGCCTCGGCCAACAACGGATTCAAGGCCTCGGACGTGGTCGGAAACTTGCGGCCCATCTCCACCCCGACATAGCCGGCGGCTCGAGCCTCGGCCAGACACTGGACGAGCGGCGTCTCGTCGCCCAACAGCGGCAGGTCATCGTTGGTCCAGAGCAACGGGTTCACACCCAATCGAACAGACATCACGGGTCTCCTTCAGCGCTGGCGCTGCTTGTTGTTGTCGTAGTTCACGCGTCGCTGGCTCACGGCCTCGCGCGACGAAACCTCGGCCACCGGTACGTCCCACCAGGTGCCGCCCTCGGCAGTCGCCTTGTCGGCGTCGGTCTTGAGCGCGATTACCGTGGTGCGCTCGGCGGCCCGGGCGCGGGTCAGCGCATCCTCCAGTCCGGCGATGCCCTCGACCCATTCAGCGTGGCAGCCCAGCGATCGGGCGTGGGCAGCGAAGTCGATCTCAGGCGCGCCGTCGGGGGCCGTATTGCAGCCCTCGAAGAGGTTGTTGAACTCCACGCCGACCGTGGCCTCCTGCAGACGATGGATACAGCCATAGCCGCGGTTATCCAGGAGCACCACGATGAGCTTGTGGCCCAGCATGACCGAGGTGGCCAGCTCGGAATTGAGCATGAGATAGCTGCCGTCACCCACGGTGACGTAGACCTCGCGCTCGGGCGCGGCCATTTTCACGCCCAGCCCGCCGGCGATCTCATAGCCCATGCAGGAAAACCCGTACTCGACGTGATAACTGCCCGGCCCGCTGGCCTGGTAGAGCTTGTGCAGCTCGCCCGGCAGGCCGCCGGCGGCACAGACCACGGTGCCCGTTGATCCGGCCGCGCGATTGACAGCACCCAGCACCTGGCTGTCGGCCGGACGCATCGCCCCGTCATCGGCGGTCACTCGGGCGACCACGCGCTGCCAGTCGCTGCGCTCGCGGGCGGCCTGTTGTTGCCACGGCGTAGACGCCTGCCAATCGCCAAGGCGCTGGCTGAGTGCCTCGAGCGCGACCGTGGCATCGCTGATCAAGGCCTGCGCGCCGTGCTTGGCGGCGTCGAAACGCGCCACGTTGATACCGAGCAGCCTGGGGCCGTGATCCATATACAGCGCACGCGAGCCGGTGGTGAAATCCTGTAGCCGGGTGCCCAGCGCCACGATCACATCGGCCGTCTCGGCCAGCGTATTGGCCGCCTGCGTGCCGGTCACCCCGATCGCGCCGACGTTCTGGGCATGATCAGCAGCCAGCGTGCCCTTGCCGGCCTGGGTTTCGGCCACGGGCACGCCGTGGGTTTCGGCAAAACGCGCCAGTGCCTCGGGCCCGCCTTCGGCATAGAGCACGCCGCCGCCGGCGATGATCAACGGTTTTTCTGCGCCGCGCAGGACATCGATGGCCGCAGCCAGCTCGCGCGCATCCGGGCCGGGTTGGCGAACGCGATGCACGCAGGGTGCAAAGAATGTGGCCGGAAAATCGAAGGCCTCGGCCTGAACATCCTGGGGCAGCGCCAGCGTCGCCGGGCCGCAATCCACCGGATCCAGCAACGTGGCCAGTGCGTTCGGCAGGCTGGCCAACAGCTGTTCGGGCCGGGTGATGCGATCGAAATAGCGCGAGACCGGCACGAACGCATCGTTGACGGTGACCGACGGCGCGCCGTAGTGCTCGACCTGTTGCAATACCGGGTCCGGGGCACGCGAGACGAAGGTATCGCCTGGCAACAACAACACCGGCAGCCGGTTGGCATGGGCCAGCCCCGCGGCGGTGACCATGTTGAGCGCGCCCGGCCCGATCGATGACGTACAGGCCATCATCCGGCGCCGACGATGCTGCTTGGCAAACGCCACCGCGGCATGGGTCATGCCCTGCTCGTTATGCGCGCGATAGGTCGGAAACGTTTCGCGCTCGGCGTAGAGCGCCTCGCCCATGCCGGCAACGTTGCCATGGCCGAAGATGGCGAAGCAGCCGGCGAACAGCGGCACTTCGGCGCCGTCGATCTCGATGGCCTGCGCGGACAGATAGCGCACGAGCGCCTGGGCCGCGGTCAGGCGAATGGTGTCTTGGTCTTTCATGGCTGGCCTCCGACGGCCTGGCGCTCGCTCGTCTGGTCGGTCGCGGCGTGCCAGGTGGTGATCAGTTCGGCGTAGTTGTCGGCCACGGTTTCGATGAAGGCTTCATCATCCAGGCGCCCGGACAACCAGTCGCGTGCCGCCTCGGCAAACAGGGTGCGCCCGATGGTGAAGCCACGACAGATAGCCGAGGCGCCGGCAGCACGAAAGCCGGCCTTGACGTCGGCCATCGGCGCATCCAGGCCCAGCAATACCACGCCGCGACAGTGGTCATCGTAGCGCTCGATCACGCCGCGCACGGCCTGCCAGGCCTGCGCGTCCATGGGCGGCAGTTTCCACCAGTCGGGCCGGATACCCAGGTGATAAAGACGCTGCAGGCTGCGTGCGAGTGTGGCCTCGTCGGTGGCCATGTCTTTCGGCGGGATGATCTCGATGAGCAGCTCGTGGCCGCTGACGCGACGCGCCGCATCGAGCTGGCGCAGCCGGTCTTCCTGATCCAGCCGCAGCGTGATCTCGTCGTCCGGGTGATAGAAGACCAGGCACTTGATGATGTGCTCGGCCGGCCAGCCGACGAGCTGGCTGCCGATATCGTCGCCGTGCTGGAAACGCAGCGGGCGCGAGCCGGGCTGCTCCACCGGGCGGCCGATCCACCAGCCACGCCCGGTCATCGCGTTGAGCGCGTCCTGGCCGATCACGTCGTCGCAAAGCACGGCCGGCGTACCGGTCACGCCGGCTCGGGCCTTGCCCTGCTCGGCAGCGGTCACCAGTAGCGTCTTGAGCGGCGACAGACGGGCCGCGTCCACGCCAAGCTCAGCCGCCATATCGAACAGCTGGCTGCGGTGATCGAAGGCCAGGCCATGAATCGGGCCCCAGTCGGCCGGGTGACGCGTGGTCTTGGCATGCAGATCGTTCAGGCGCGCATCACGATCCGGACGGGGAACGTCATCACGGCGTTCCAGGTAATCGAACAGCTCGGCCTCGGTGGGCATGGCCGGGGCGCAGCCGTGGCGCGAAACCACCAGCGCGCCACAGGCGTTGGCATAGGTCGCGCAGGTCTCCCACGGCTCACCGCGCAAATAGCCGCGCAGAAAACCGGATATGAAGGCATCGCCGGCGCCCAATACGTTGAGCACCTCGACCTTCACGCCCTCGACCAGCACGCCGTCGTGCACGCTTGCCCCGATCGCGCCCTCGAAGATCGTGCAGCCCAGCGCGCCCAGTTTGCAGACCAACACGGCGTCGGACAGCTCACGCACCTTCTGGAGCGCGGCGATGGTGTCGGTGGTGCCACCGGCGATATGGAATTCTTCCTCGGTGCCCACGATGAGATCGAAATCCTTGACCCAGCGCTGTAGATGGGCCGTGGTTTCGGCGTCGTCGACGTAGCGGGTCTCGCCGTCGCCGGGCGCGGCCAGGCCCCACAGTACGGGCCGGTAATCGATATCCAGAATACGCTTCAAGCCGTGCGTGGCTGCAACATCGAGTGCCGCACGACAGGCGCCCTGGGTGGTCTCGGTCGACAGATGGGTGCCGGTGATGGCCAGCGCGCTCGCGGTGGCGATCCAGTCCGGATCGATGTCTTCGGCGGCGATCGCCATATCCGCACAGTCGCGGCGATAGAACAGCAGCGGGAACGTGTCGCGGTCTTTCAGGGCCAGGATAGCCAATGCGGTGAAACGCTCGGGGTCCACCGGCATGTGTGACGTATCCACGCCGGCGCGCTGAAATTCCTCAACCACAAAGTTGCCGAACTGTTCGTTACCCACGCGGGTAAGCATGGCCGAGCGCAGTCCCAGCCGCGCGCTGCCGTAGGCACAGTTGCCGGAGCTGCCCCCGAGATATTTGGCAAAGCTCGACACGTCTTCCAGGCGCGCGCCGACCTGTTGGGAATACAGATCGACCGCGGCCCGGCCGAGACAGATGAGATCAAGTGGCTTGTCTGGCATCGAGAACTCCGACATCGAGGAACGACTGTTTCAGTCCGTTCGCATGTGGATTATTTATTCCAAATAATGCCGAGGCGGAACACGGATTTCAATCGCCCTTCGACTAAAGTCGGCGCCCGGCAACGGCCGGCCGGTCAGCGATATAGCGCCGGCTTGTCGCCCAGCGTCACGGCGACGGTCTCGCCGCTGTCCTGGGCGGCTACGCCGGCTTCGCAGCAGGCCGCGGCCGCATAGCCGTCCCACGCGCTCGGCCCGTCGGGCGCGCGCCCGGCGCGCAGGGTGTTCACCCAACCTTGAAACTCGGTGTCGAAGGCAGCGGCAAACCGTTGCTCGAAACCAGGCGTGACCGCCCCGCCCCAACGCCCGGCCGTGCGGACATAAGCGCCTTCGTCACCGCCGATATCGACAACGCCCTGTTCAAACACGGCTTCGGTATGGACTTGATAACCAAAGGCAGCGTTGACGAATATCTCGACGTCAACCAGCACATCGGACTCGGTGCGCATGAGGATCTGTTGCGGATCGGACAGCTGCCCGCCGGCCCCGCGGCTGGCCCGGCCGCGGCGTACCGTGATCTCGGTGATTTCCTCACCGGTGAAATAACGCACGCCGTCGATCTCGTGGACCACCGAGTCATAGATCATGAGCGCGTCGGTGAAGTTCGGCGGTGACGTCGGGTTGCGATGCCGGCAGTGCAGCATCAAAGCCGCGCCCAGCGAGCCGTCCTCGAACCAACCTCTAAGACGCTGATAACCAGCGTCGAAGCGTCGCATGAAGCCCACCTGGATCAACCGCTGACCAAGCGCGGCCTCGGCGTCGACGATCTCGCGCGCGGTGGCGGCATCCGCCGTCAGCGGTTTCTCGCAGAATATCGGCACGCGCTTGTCCAGCGCGTCCATGAGCACGTCGTAGTGCAGCATGCCCGGCGTGGTGAGCACAAAGGCATCATATTCACCGCTGGCCAGGGCCGCGTGCGGGTCGTTCCACACCTTGGCATGGTCGCCGGCCAGCGCGGCCGCCGCGGTCGCGCGGCCGGCGTCGATATCGACCACGCCGGTGACGTCGGCCCCGGCAATGGTGTGGGTCAGGCGCTTGATATGGTCGCTGCCCATACGGCCCGTGCCAATCACGGCAATACGCAGATTCTCTGCCATGGTGTTTCTCCTTTTGACGCGCTATCAGCCGATTTCGCTGAGTGCGACGGTGCGGTTGTCGGCCAGCGACTGGGCGGCCGCGGCGGCCAGGCGTAGCGCCTCGTAGCCGTCGATATGTGTGGCCATGGGCTGGCCACCACTGATCCAGGCGTCATACAGATCGCCCAGCTCGCTGGCATAGGCTGCGCTGTAGCGCTCCAGGAAAAAATGCTTGGGCGGCTCGACGCTCTCGCCGTCTGCAGTGGTGGCACGCAGGCGGGTCTCGGTTTCGTTGACGGCCTGCAGCATGCCGGCGCTGCCGAACGCCTCGATCCGCTGGTCATAGCCGAAGGCGGTGCGCCGCGAATTCTGGATATGACATAACCGGCCCGACTCGGTGATCAGCGTCACCATCGCGGTATCCACATCGCCGACATTGCCGATCTCGTCGTCGATGAGAACGGCGCCGGCTGCCGATACGCTCCTGATCGGCTCATCAAGCAGCCAGCGTGCGGTATCGAAATCGTGAATCATCATGTCGAAGAACAGACCACCCGAGACTTTCAGGTATTCGACCGGCGGCGGCGCCGGGTCTCGGCTGATGATGGTGAGCGTTTCCAGCGTTCCGATGCGGCCGTGCGCGAGGCCGTGCTTGAGCGCTGCAAACTGGGCATCGTGGCGACGATTGAACCCGAGCGCACAGGTCACCGGATGGGCATTGACGACATCGACCGCGGCCTTCGTGCGAGCGATATCCAGGGCGATGGGTTTTTCGCACAGGATCGCCTTGCCCGCCTTCGCGGCCCGTTCGAGAAATTCGGCGTGCGTGGCCGTTGACGAGGCGATGAGCACGGCATCGATGCCCGGATCGGCAAACACCGCATCAACCTCGACGCTGGCCGCGCCGTATTCACGGGCCAGCCGCTGCGCGGCCTCGGGCACGATATCGGCCACGCTTTGCAGATGAATACGCGGATCGGCCGCCGCCGCCGCGGCATGGACGTGGGCGATGCGCCCGGCGCCGATTATGGCTAGATTCATGATTTTATCGTTCATGATGTTTTCTCCAACTTGATGAGACGCTGGCTGGAAGCCGACTCGATACAGGCATCGAGCACACGCATGTTGGCCAGAACGTCGGCCGGGGCGTAGTCCGGGGTCTGGCCATTGATGACGCAGTCGGCGAAATGGGCCACGCCGTTTACGTATTGAAAGCTTGTGACTCGCTCGTGGGTCACGCGGCCACGGTGGTCCACGATTTCGATCGGGCCGTCGCCGTCGGCCTGGGGCACAAAGGCTTTATTGAGCCGAATGACGCCGGCCGTGCCGTAGACTTCGTAGGCATGACGCCCGGTGGCGTCCATGCCACAGTCGAAGCTCGCTTTGGCCCCGGTGTCATAGCCCAGCACAACAGCCGCGGACATCTCGGCCCGCTGCGGACCGGCGAACCGAGCAACGCTTGCTACCCGGTCGGGTTCGCCCAACAGGCTGCGCACGGTGTGAATGCAGTAGCAGCCCAGGTCATAAAGACTGCCGCCGCCGGTTTCGATGGCGCCGTGGCGGAAATCGGCCAGGCTTTTTTCCAGGTTGAACGTCAGGTTCACATGTACACCGCGCACGTCCCCGATGGCCCCGCTGTCGATCAGTGCGCGTACCCGCGCATGCTGGGCATGAAACTGATACATCATGGCTTCCATATAAATCACGCCGGCCGCTTCACAGGCCGCGATGGCCTGGCGCGCCTCGACGCTCGTCAGCGCAGCAGGCTTTTCACACAGGACGTGCTTGCCGGCGCGCGCGGCCTTGATCGTCCACTCGGCGTGGCGCGCATTGGGCAGCGGCAGGTAGACGGCATCCACGGCCGGATCAGCCAGGAGTTCGTCGTAGTCGCCGTAACCGGTCGCGAAACCGAAGCGCTCGATCAACGCCTCGGGCACGCCGCGCCGACTGGCCATGGCATAGGCACGACTATTCGGGGCTGCCTGAATGGCCGGAATCGTCTGCTCGCAAGCGATTTCAGCCGCGCCGAGGACGCCCCAGTTGATGATCTTTGATGCCAAGATAGCTTCCCCGGTAACGACGAAACGCGCGCCGAGTGGCCGCATTACCAATAGAATTTATTTTCTATTTTTGAATTTCACAAATTAATTGGTTCATACTTTAGTCGACCCCGGTCGTCGCCTGGGCGTGGTTTTTATTCGTCGCGCATGAACCGGATCGCCTGCTTATGGCTTTTTTCAATCAATAAGTTAGCGCCTACCCGGTCGGCATGGCGTACACGGGTGTGGCCGTTGTGACGGCCGTGCCGACGTCTGGGTGCCGCGTGGGTCGACGTCTTGATTACGTGGAATTTGCATTCTAATTTCGACCGCGTGGCGCGAGTTTGCGCGTCGGTTCACACGCACGGAGAACACAATATGAAAATCGGGATGGTCACCGACAGCGTCGCGCAGCTGGG
The DNA here is from genome assembly GCF_003788585.1 of Salinisphaera japonica YTM-1. Lineage (GTDB taxonomy): Bacteria > Pseudomonadota > Gammaproteobacteria > Nevskiales > Salinisphaeraceae > Salinisphaera > Salinisphaera japonica. Next base: position 67,767 of record NZ_AYKG01000069.1, read on the forward strand.
CACCGACGCCATGCTGGACTACGCCGCCGAGCTTGGGCTCGACGCGATCGAGCTTTGTGTGGGCAACTGGGGAGACGCCGCTCATATCGGCGATGTCGCCGAGCTGCTTGCCGATACGAAACGCCAGCGCGAGCTACGGGCCAGGATTCAGGATCGCGGGTTGGAGATTTCGGCGTTCACTGCCAACGGCAACCAGCTTCACCCCACCGACGGCGAACGCCAATCGAAGGTCGTCTACGACGCACTGCGCCTGGCCGAGATCTTTGAGGTACCACGAATCGTGCTCATGTCGGGCCTGCCCGCCGGCGCGCCCGGCGACAGCATGCCCAACTGGATCACCACCTCGTGGCCGCCGGAAACCCAGCAAGCGCTCGATTATCAATGGAACGAGGTGGCAATTCCCTACTGGAAAACGCTCGCCGATTTCGCCAACGCACGCGGCGTGAATCAGCTGTGTATCGAAGCCCACGGCGCGCAGCTGGTGCACAACATGCCGAGCTTCATGCAGCTGCGTGATGCCGTGGGGCCCACGGTGGGTCTGAACTTCGACCCAAGCCATTTCATTTGGATGGGCGGGGATCCCATCGAAATGATCCGTCGTTATTCAGAATGTATCTACCATGTCCATGCCAAGGACACGTATATCGATACCCATAATCTGGCCGATGCCACACGGCTGGACAGCCGCTCGATGGATCGCGTGCTTGAGCGGAGCTGGTCTTATGTCACGCTTGGCTACGGCCAGCCCGAGGCGTGGTGGCGCGAGTTCTGTTGGCAGCTTCAGGCTCGCGGCTACGGCGACGGCGTGCTCTCGATCGAGCACGAAGACCAGAACCTGTCTCGCAACGAGGGCATGCGTCGTTCGGTAGAGCTGCTCAACCGGGTCATGCCGCGCGAGCAGCCGGACTTTGTTCTGCCGGGTTGATCAAGGCGCGGCCGGCGTCGATGAAGGCACGTCGCCGGCCGGCCGTGATGGGCGATATTTTCTAGACGATAAAGCCGGCACGAAGCCGGCTTCGTCATGTCGACGTCCGCGGGCCGGGCGGCAACGGGTTTCCGCGTTGCCGGCTGGCCTGCACGGCGTGATCAGCGCTGCTTGAGACTCAGCGGCGTCACATAGCCCGCGCTGTGGGTGCCGCAATAACGTGCGGCCCGTTCGAGTAGCGCGCCCAGGCGTGCCCAGACCGGGTGTGCCAACGCCCAGGTCGTTGGCCGGCCGGTATCCGGTCCTGCACTCAGGGCATGGTCTACGTATAGGTCACTCATCGCCTTGCTCCTTCCGATGCGATCGGATGCGTCGTGCGGGCTGCCACAACGTTTACTTCACAAGCCACGCGAAATCCGGATCGGTGTTGAATTTCCATTCCCGCTTCGGCCCTGCCATGACGTTCAGGTAATACAGATCATGGCCATAAGGCGCACCGACCGGGTGATACCCGCGTGGCACCAGCACACAGCTACCGTCGCCAAAAGCCATCGATTCGTCTATTGAACGATCGTCGGTATAAATTCGCTGAAAGCCGAAGCCGCTGGCCGGGTTGAGCCGGTGGTAATAGCTTTCTTCCAGAAACGACTCGTTTGGCAGGTTATCTTCGTCGTGCTTGTGCGGCGGATAGCTCGACCAGTTGCCGGCCGGTGTATAGACCTCAACCACCAACAAGCTGTCGGCACTTTCGGTCTCCGGCAGGATGTCGTGGATATGACGCACGTTGGCGCCTTCACCCCGGGTCGACTGCTTGATGTCCTCGGGCGCGATATGGCGCACGGTGTGGCCGCCTCGGCCGGGGGCGCCGCATAGGCCGATTTCCAGGTCGGTCAAGGCTTCGACGGTGAAGGACGTACCGTTGGGCAGATAGACCGCATGCGGCGGCACCTGCTCGAACACGCTCATGCGCTCGCCGATCGCCTCGAAGGTGTGGCTGCCGGCGGTGATGGTGGCCTTGCCGGACAGAATGACGAGACACAGCTCGTGCGCCCCGCTGTCGTCGGTGTAGCGGCTGCCCTCGGCAAGCCGGCGGTGCCGGAACCGGACATAATCAAGCGCCTCGGCAGCCTGGCCGGTATCGAGCGTCTGCTCGGCGTTGCGGTCTGGGTGAAGCAACAAATCCATGGCGATCACGCCTCGAGTGATGAAACGAACAATTGAAATAGAACATATTTTTTATTTACTTCTATTTCAATTTTTTTGTTTCATACTTTAGTCGTGATTGCCCTCGACCTCGGGCGTATCGTCATGACTTCAGCCGATACCCGGTCTTGAAGATCCAGGCCACGATGGCGATACAGATCGCCAGGAACAGCCCGATCATGCCCAGGCTCAGGCCCACGCTGACGTCGGCGGTGTCGTAGAAGCTCCAGCGGAAGCCGGACACGAGATAGACCACGGGGTTGATCAAGGTGATCTTCTGCCATAGCGGGGGCAGCATATCCAGCGAGTAGAACGTGCCGCCCAGGAACGTCAGCGGGGTGACGATCAACAGCGGGATGATGGTCAGCTTTTCGAAGTTGTCCGCCCAGATGCCGATGATGAAACCGAACAGGCTGAAGGTGATGGTGGTCAGCACCAGGAACGTGAGCATCCAGAACGGATGGGCGATTTGTATGTCCACGAACAAGGTGGCGGTGCCCAGGATGATCAGGCCCAGGGCGGCGGATTTGGTGGCCGCGGCCCCGACATAGCTGGTCACGATCTCCACGAAGGAAATGGGGGCCGACAACAGCTCGTAGATGGTGCCGATGAACTTCGGGAAGTAGATCGCGAACGAGGCGTTGGAGATGCCCTGGGTCATCAACGAGAGCATGATCAGCCCGGGCACGATGAACGCGCCGTAGGACACGCCCTGTACTTCGTTGATGCGCGAGCCGATGGCCGAGCCGAAGACCACGAAATACAGCGAGGTGGAGATGATCGGGCTGAGCACGCTTTGAAACAGGGTGCGCCAGGTGCGGTACATCTCGGCGGCATAGATCGTCTTGATGGCATGAAAATTCATGACTTGTCTCCCACCAGGTCGACGAAGATCTCTTCGAGCGAGCTCTGTTTGGTATCGATATCGACGTAGTCGATGCCCGCGGCTTCCAGATCGGCAAACAGCGGCCGGATATTGGAGGTCTCGTTATGCGCGCTGTAGGTATAGACCAGCGTGCGGCCGGCATCCTCCAGCGTGAGGTCATAGCCGGCCAGTGCCTCGGGCACGTGCGATAACGGATCGGCCAGGCGCACGCTCAAACGCTTCTGGCCGAGCTTGTCCATGAGTGCGGTCTTCTGCTCGACCAGCGCGATGGCGCCGTCCTGGATCACGCCGATACGATCGGCCATCTGTTCGGCCTCTTCCAGGTAATGCGTGGTCAACACGATGGTCACGCCCTGCTCGCGCAGCCGGCGCACCACGTTCCACATGCTCCGGCGCAGCTCGACGTCGACCCCGGCCGTGGGCTCGTCCAGAAACAGCACCTGCGGCTCGTGGGCCAGTGCCTTGGCGATCATCACGCGGCGTTTCATACCGCCGGACACTTCCCGCGTGATGTTGTCGCGCTTGTCCCAGAGCGACAGATCCTTCAACACGCGTTCGACGTGGGCATCGTCGCGGGCCTTGCCGAACACGCCCCGAGAAAACTTGACCGTGGCAAAGACCTTGGCAAACGGCTCGACAGTGACTTCCTGTGGCACCAGGCCGATCTGTTCACGCGCCTTGCGAAACTCGCGCACGACGTCATAGCCGTTGACCCGGATCGTGCCACTCGTGGGGTTGACGATGCCGCAGATGGTATTGATCAGCGTGGTCTTGCCGGCCCCGTTGGGGCCCAGCAACGCGAAGATCTCGCCCTTGGGAATGCATAAGTGGATATCTTTCAGGGCAGAAAAGCCGGAGTCGTAGGTCTTGTACAGCCCTTCGATCTCGATAACGGGTTCGGTCAACGCCGACTCCTGTGGATACCAGCAAAGACGGCAAGTATGGCAGATCGACACGCCCGATCCGCGGCCCCGCCGCGTGTTCATGCGCTGGTCACGGCTTGCGCGTAGGCTGAGCTTATAAATGTCGTTTCAACAATAAAGCAGCCATGAAAAATCGATGGACGACTGCGGCCGCGATCACGATATGCAGCGTTGCCGCTGCCTGGAGCACGGCCGGGTTCGCGGTTCAGGGCGCAGGCGCCCTGAACCAAGCCACCGGGCGTGGCGGCGCCATGAGCGGCGGGGCTGGCGCGGGACAAGCCCCCGCCACCCGGGCGCGCGGCAATAACCGCGCCTATCCACAGGCCGGCCCGGACACGATGCCGAGCTATCCGCGTGGCACACGCCGGCTGGGCTATGACAACGACAACGACTTCAGCGGCGCCAACGGCGTACAGCGCGGGCCATCGAACACCAACCCAGACCGTCGTCAGCTCGAGAACGCCTTCGACGATTGATGCCGGCTTGAATGGCCCGCGACCAGGCGAGACGCACCGGCCATACAGGCCACACCATAAGCGGGACCGGCCGCCTACTGTGCAAGCCGCGCGAGATGGTTTAAGACTGGTCTTACAACTCGTGGCAGGAACCCTGGATGGGCAACAAGACGGTTTTCGTACTCGGTATGGACGGCTTCAACCAGGCCAAGCTGGAGCGGTTGTCGTCGGCACGGGATTGTCGCTTCGTCGGGCTGATCGATCCGGCCGAAATCATGGAAGCCGAGTATTTCCCGATCGATGACATGCTTGCCCGCGCCACCGCGCAGGTCGAGGCGCATGAGACGCCGCCGGATGCGTTGATCGGCTACGTCGATTTCCCGGTATCGACGATGTTACCCATACTGGCGCAGCGTTTTGGGCTGCGGGCGCCCTCGCTCGAGGCGCTGCTCAAGTGCGAGCACAAATACTGGTCGCGCCTGGCCCAACGCGAGATCGTGCCTGAGCATATTCCGGATTTTGCGCTGGTCGACCCGTTTGCCGATAACGCGATCGCCGCGTGCTCGATCGCATATCCGTTCTGGCTCAAGCCGGTGAAATCGGCCGGCTCTTATCTGGGTTTCCGGATCGATAACGACGCCGCGTTCGAGGCCGCACTGGCCGAGATACGCGCGCATATCGGTATCTTCGCCGAGCCGTTCGACCGGATTCTCGATCATGCGACGCTACCGGCCGAGGTGGCCAACGTGGGCGGGCGCTTCTGCTTGGCCGAGTCGTTGATCGGCGGCGAGCAGTGCACGATCGAGGGCTATGTCCAGGACGGAAACGTGCATTTCTTCGGCCTGATCGATTCGATTCGCGCCGAGGGCCGTTCGAGTTTTCTGCGCTATCAATACCCCTCGATCCTGCCCCGGCGTGCGCGCGAGCAGATGGAGGATATTTCACGCCGCGTTCTGGCGCATATCGACTTTGACCAGTCGGCGTTCAACGTCGAGTTCTTCTGGGACGCCGCCGCCGATACCGTCTGGCTGCTGGAGATCAATACCCGCATCGCCCAGCACCATTCGGACCTGTTCGAAAAAGTGGATGGCGTGTCCAACCACGAGGCCGCGGTCAATGTGGCTCTCGGGCGCGAGCCGCAGTTTCCTGATGGCGGCGGGGCCTTCAAGTATGCGGCCTGTTGTTTCCTTCGCAGCTACGTCGACGGCATCGTGGGCCGAGTGCCAAGCGTCGATGATGTTGATGCGCTGTCGCGCGAGGTTCCGGGTATAATTTTCGAGCCGCACGTGGCCCCCGGTACACGGCTGTTGGACCTGACGCATCAGGAAACCTACAGCTATGCCCTGGCGCTGGTATATATCGGCGGCGATACCCCCGAAGAGCTCGACCAGCGTTATCTGCTGTGTCGCGACCGGCTGGATTTCGATATCCGCCCGGCCGATTGATCGTCGCGTCATAAGGAGACACTACGCCATGCGCCAGACCAAAATATTCCCTAACGAAGTCGAAGAACTCGATCATGTCTGGATCCCGATGGCCGACGGCGTGCACCTGGCGGCCCGGGTCTGGCTGCCCAAGAACGCGGCCGATAACCCGGTGCCGGCGATTCTGGAATACATCCCGTATCGCAAGTCCGACCATACCCGCCCGCGCGATGATCTGAACCACCCCTACTTTGCCGGCCACGGCTATGCCTCGGTGCGCGTGGATATCCGCGGCTCGGGGGACTCCGAAGGCGTGCTGGAAGACGAATACACCGCCGCCGAGCTCGAAGACGGCGTATCGATCATCAACTGGCTGGCCGATCAAGCCTGGTGCGACGGCAACGTCGGCATGATCGGCATTTCCTGGGGCGGGTTCAACGGCTTACAGATCGCTGCCTTGCAGCCGGAAGCGCTCAAAGCCGTAATCACGGTCTGCTCGACCGATGATCGCTACGCCGACGACGTGCATTACATGGGCGGCTGCATGTTGGCCGACAACCTCTCTTGGGCTTCCATCATGTTCGCCGGCAATTCCTGCCCGCCGGACCCGGCAGTCGTGGGTGATCGCTGGCGCGAGATGTGGCTGGAACGCTTGAAAGGTTCGGGCCTGTGGCTGGATCAGTGGACGCGGCATCAACATCGCGATGCGTTCTGGAAGCACGGCTCGGTGTGCGAGGATTTTTCGCGTATCCAGTGCCCGATCTATGCCGTATCCGGCTGGGCAGACGGCTATTCGAATGCCGTGTTCCGGCTGCTGGCCAATATCGATGCGCCCACCAAGGGCCTGGTCGGCCCGTGGAGCCATCGTTACCCGCATCTGGGCGAGGCCGGCCCGGCGATCGGGTTCTTGCAGGAATCGCTGCGCTGGTGGGATCAATGGCTCAAGGGCATCGATACCGGCATCATGGACGAGCCGGCGGTTCGCGCCTGGATGCTCGACTCGGCCTCGCCGCAGCGTCAGTACGATGTACGCCCCGGACGTTGGGTCGGCGAACCCGGCTGGCCGTCGGCCAATATCGAACCCCAAACGCTGCATCTCGGCGACGGCACGCTGACCGAAGCCGCGCCGGGCAAGGTGGGCGCCAAGCGTCTTTGCTCGCCGTTGACCGTGGGCCTGCAGGCCGGCAAGTGGTGTTCATATGCCGACGGGCCGGATCTCTCCGGCGACCAGCGTAACGACGACGCCGGCTCGCTGGTCTTTGAAACCGCACCTCTGGATGCCCCGCTGGAAATACTGGGCGCGCCAGTCGTGGAGTTGACGCTGTCCGTGGACCGGCCGACAGCGATGATCGCGGCCCGGCTCAACGATGTCCGCCCGGACGGCAGCGTGACCCGCGTGACCTATACCGTGCTCAATCTCAATCACCGGGATTCGCACGAAAACCCGCAGCCGTTGGTGCCGGGCGAGCGCTATACCGTGCGCATCCAGCTCAACGATGTCGCCCAGCGTTTCCCGGCCGGGCATCGTATCCGTCTGTCGCTATCGCCGACGTACTGGCCGCTGGCCTGGCCGTCGCCGCAGGCGGTTACGCTGAGCGTGTTCCCCGATGCCTCGACGCTGACGCTACCCGTGCGCCCCCAGCGCGATGAAGACGCCGACCTGCCGGCCCTGCCGCGCCCTACCGGCTCGATCAAGCCGGCCAATACCGTGGTCGAGCCGGCCACCAACACCTGGCAGATCATCCACGATCTGCATACCGGCAAGACATCCGTCGATATCGTGGATTCGGAAGGCATCTACGTGCTCGACGATACCGGCACGCAGATCGAAAAACGCGGCCACGAGCGTTATTCCAGCTGTGGCAATGATGTGTTGTCGGTCGAAGGCGAGGCTGAATGGACCCTGGGCTTCAAGCGCCATGGCTGGAATGTGCGCACGTATACGCATACGCACATGACCTCGGACGAGAACAGTTTCTTTATCCAGGCCCAGCTCACCGCCTTCGAGGATGATCAAGTGGTTTACGAGGACGAATGGCGGGTCACGGTGCCGCGCGATCAGGTCTAGCCGCGACAGCCTGCCCGCGGGCGGTATGATGCAGTCATCGTCTTGTTAACGGGTTAAGACATGACTGACCGACACCAGCTTATCGACGAGGCGCGCCTACGAGAGCGCCTTGTCGATCTCGTACGTATTCCTTCGATCACCGGCGATGAGGAGGCGGCCATCCGGCGTATTGCCGATTGGCTGTCTGAATCCGGCGCGGAGGTGGATTACTGGTTCGACGGTATCGGCAAGATGATTTCCGATCCCGCCTATCCCGGCCACGAGATCGAGCGCGCCTGGGTGCCCTGCGTGGCCGGCATGGTCCGCGGCCAGCGCCCGGGCCCGACCGTGGTGCTCACCGGGCACGTCGATGTCGTGCCCCCCGGCGACTATGATCAATGGACCCACGAGCCCTTTGCGGGCGAGATCGAAGACGACCGGCTCTATGGCCGCGGCGCCTGTGACATGAAATCGGGTGTGGTGGCTGCGCTGGAGGCGTTTGAAACCTTTGCCCGGGGCTCGCGTGATTTCGCCGGCCGCGTGGTGCTGGTGGCCGTGCCGGCCGAGGAGGATTCGGGCCTGGGCACGCTGGCCGCGATCCGGCGTGGCTGGGTGGGTGACGTGGCCATCGTCACCGAGCCCACGGAAAAGAACGGGCAGCCCGAGCTGATCGTGGCTCATGCCGGGGCCATGTCGGCCAAGATAGAAATTCAGGGGCTATCAGCCCATGCCAGCCGGCGATTGATGGGCGAGAACGCGCTGGACCATTATCTGGCGGTCCATGACGTGCTGCGCGAAGGCGAGCGCCGGCTCAACGCCGAAGAAAATCATCCCTTGATGAAGAACCTGGCCCTGCCCTATGCCACCAGCGTGGGCACGGTCCACGGCGGGCAATGGTCCTCGTCGGTCATGGATCGGTTGGAGATCGAGGTACGTATCGGCGTGGCGCTATCGGAGACCACCGACGAGGCCAAGGCGCGGTTTGAAACAACCCTGGCCGAGGGGCTAAAGGATCACGCCTGGCTGGCCAGCCACCCGCCGAAGATCACCTGGCGCGCGGCCGGATTCGGCTCGGCGACAACCCGTAGCGATCATCCGGTGGTGGATGCGCTATCCAGCGCCGGGGCCATGGCCTTTGGCCAGGCGCCGACCGTGTCGGCTGCGCCCTATGGCTGTGATATGTCGGCCTGGGTACGGGTGGGCAACGTGCCCACCGTGGTCTTCGGCCCGGGCAATATCGAACAGGCCCACGCGCCCGATGAATGGGTTTCGATGACCAACACCGTCAAGGTGGCACGAACACTGGTCGAGGCCACCGAGCGCCTGCTGGCCTGCGAGCGCGAGGCCTTGGCGCTGGCCGGCTGACGTCGGGCGACGACGCAGCGATGCCGGCGCCTCGTGCGCCGGCATTGTTATGCGTGTCTAGCCGATCGGCTCGAGATCGAAGTCGAGCAGCTCGACCGCTTTCTCGAAGTTCTTCTGTAGCTTGGCCGGCGAGCTGGCCCCGATCCACATGATGGCCATGGCGTAGCTGTAGCTGTCCTGGTCCATCAGCTCGGAGAGCTTCTTGCCCGGCTCACAGGTAATGCGCACGATGGTATCGGGCACCTGACGGGCCACCTCAGCCAGGGCATCGCCGTCGGGCACGTTCTTGACGAAGGCATCGCGAAAACTGCGGATGAAGAACTTGCCGGCATAGGCAAACTCACCGTCGCGATACGGCAGGCGCGGGCGCGCGCCCAGCGATAGATCAGCCGAGACCTCATGGTGCGAGGCGCCGTCGACCTTGCGGAACAGATCGGCGTGCGACTCTGAGATTCGCGGGTTGACCTCCAGCAGCCAGATCTGATCGGTATTGGCGTCCCAGAAGAACTCGACGTTGAACGGCGCATTGTCGTAACCGATATGCGATAGAAAGATCTCGACGATCTCGGTCATGCGCTTGCGCACGCGGGCCGGCAGGCGCGACGGGTACTGGTAGGACGAAAACGACGATCCGTTGGGCTCGCGCAGTGAATCCACGGTGCCATAGACCCGAAGCTTGCCTTTATGAACGAAGCCCTCCTGGGTACACATGCGCCCGCCGATGATCGACTCGGCGATACAGTCGCCGCCGCCGATATTAGCCACCTCGGCCGGCATGTCCACGCGCTCAAGCAGCGCATCGAACGGGCCTTGGAAGCGCCCGATATGGGCCCGGATCTCTTTGATCGCATGATCCCAGTCGTCGCGATCGTCGATCCGAAACCCAAGATATGACGAGAACGACTTGATCGGCTTGACCCAGAACGGGAACGCCATGCCCATCCTGTCGAGCGCGTCGTCGTCAAACGGATCGAAAGCCGCGAATTTGGGAATATGATCGGCGATACACTGCGCCTGCTCATAGCGCGACCAGAACTTGTGCTCGCACTTGAGTACGGCTTCCAGCGAGGCCGATGGCAGGCCAAACTCCTGACACAGAATCGGCACGGTGGTGGATACCGGGAAATCGATATAATGGATCAGCCCGTCCACCTCGCCCGGATACTGCTGCAGCGTGTTGCGCGCCTTGGTGAGGATCGCATCGATATCGTAGTGCGTCTGTTCCAGCACGTCCGAGGCATCGAGCAGCTTCAGGAAATTATAGTTGTCGGCGTTGCGGATCGATTTGAGCCGCCCCAGGTTGAACTCGTTCAGATTGACCACGAACACGTTCTTCTTGCGCAGCGCCGGCCGAGCCTCGGGCACCAGCGGATAACCGCCCTCGGAATCAAGTGTTTCCGTGCCGGCCAGTGCCGGCATCAGGTTACAGATCAGCCGCACGTCCGTTTCGGCGTGTAGACGTATCCGATCGCTTCGATTCAGGCTGTATAACGTGCCGGGCTTCAGCGGGTAGCGCTCGCCGGACACGGTGTCTTCGAGCTCGCCTTCGCCCTCGATGCAATACGCCGATTCCAGATGGTGCGGGTAAGCCAGCAGCGTATGCGTGCCGGCTTTCATGGTCGTGTCGTGGATCGAGTAATCCACCCCGTCGCCGGCCAGAATCAGGCGGCGGCTGGTCCAGTCGCCAGCGTCGACGAAGACATCACGTTCCTGGTTATCATTGCTTTGACGAACGAGCATTCCAAAACCCCACAATTGGATGAGCTGTAGCCTGGAGCGTGCGCCTTTGCCGCGCGCCTGGCTATATCTCACCTTACGACAGTTTTGGTGTCCGCATATCAGCCCCCACCGGCACCAGCCGCGACAGGATTGGCCAGCCGGCCGTGAAACTGCAGGCTGGCTGTGGGATCGGCCAGATCCAGCATCTGTCGATTATTGGCCAGCTGTAGCCGGTTCAGACAGGAGCGGATGAAATCCGGGGCGAACAGATCATACCTGGCGTATTTATCGTGATACGCCGGATGCGCGTTCTGATAGCGCGTGATGCAAGCCGCCACGCGGTCCCAGAAGCGGGTTTCATCGTAGCCGCAATCACGGGCCAGAATCGGGGCGACATAACGAAAGATCAGATCGAACAGATCGGTGAAGATCGAAAGCGTGCGCACGTCCTCGGGCACGGGGATGGCGATGCGCGCGACATCGGCCGGCAGTGCAGCCGCCGGATCCATCACGGCAATCTCCTCGCCGATATCCTTCATGATCACGCGATCGACCTGATGGTTTTTCATCACCAGGATCAGGTTTTCACCGTGTGGCATGAAGACCAGATCATGGGCATAGAAGCAGTGCAGCACCGGGCCCATGTATGCCCACAGCCAGGCGTCGAGCCAGGCGTCCACGTCGCCGCCGGCGGCCTCGATAAAGGCTGCCAGAACCGAATCGCCGGCCGTGTCGCGATGCAGCAGCGCGGCCATCGTCATCAGTGACTCGCCCTCGCCCAGACGCGTGACCGGTGATTCGCGCCAGAGCGCGGACAGCATCTTGTTGGCCGCATCCGTCTTGGCCAGCCCGGCCTCGAAGCGCGGATGACGATAGCCGATGGCCGCCACCTCGCGCAGGATCGAAAAACCCATGGCCTGCAGCGTGGCGTCGCCCTCGACAAGCGCGGCCAGCCAGTCACAGATCGCCGGCGTGCCGCTCATGTAGTACGGCGACAGCCCGCGCGAGAACCCCATGTTGAGAATCGACAGGCTCATCTTGACGTAGCAGCGGCTGGGCACGTCGTGATTGAACAGGGTGCGAACTGATTGCTGGGCCTGATAGGCGTTGGGCCCGAAGCCCAGATAGACCAGATGCCCGCTTGCCAGCTCGTCGGCAAAAGCGAACACCAGCTTGTTCTGCCATTGCCAGGGATGGACCGGCATATACAGATACGCCTCAGCATCCAGCCCCTGCTCGTCGAGCTGGTTGGCAAAGCGCTCGCGGGTACAGGCATCCAGCTCGCGTGCCAGATGCCCCTCTATCGTGCGGTCCGCGGCGGCGGCCACGCTGAGCCGGCTGCGATGTGCGGCAACCCAGATCAGCCGGATCGGCGTGGCGGCCTCGGGCGCGAAAGCCAGAAAATCGCTGCCGGAAAAGCCCATGCGCCCGTTGTTGGCCACGAACGCCGGATGCCCTTCGGTCATCGCGGCCTCGATCGCCTGAAAATCGGCGCCGGGAAAATCGGCCGCTTTCAAGTGGGCGTTGGCCTGCTTGTAGGCCGCGCTGTAACGCGTGGCCGCAATCTCTTCGAGATAGAGCGACAGCACGGGATCCTGCATGCCCAAGGTGTCACGAAAATCGATCAACAGCCGGGCGGCGTCCAAGGCCACGGGCGTATCGCCTTCAATACAGGCCACCGAGTCGGGGCGTATCTCCCAGTGCCAGAGCGCAAAGCGCCGGGCGCTGAAGCGATAGAGGCGTGTGCCGTCGTCGTTCGTCAGTGCGTAGGTCTCGTTGCCGAGCGCGGCCGGCTCGAACAGCCCCTCGTGGGTGAACTCGGACAGCATCTTGGCCACAAGCCCGCGATCGGCGGCCTGCCAGTGCGCGGGCTGGATATGCGCGATACAGCGGGCGGCTGCGGTAATCGGTTGACCGGTCATGACGGGGCTCCGGATGGCTGCCATTGCGCGTGGCGGGCACGCGCGAGATACGAAAACAGGGCGGTTTTTTCACCGGTATCGATTTCACGTTCGGCCACGAAACCGGCGCGGGCGTTCAAACGATGAATACCGGTGTTGTTGATATCCGGCTCGACGACGATGCGCTCGGCCGTGGTTTGGGCAAAGATCGTGTCCACCACGAACGAAAAGACCGCCCAGGTGAACCCGCGCCGGCGTGTCTTGGGCGGGGCGATGAGAATATGCATGCCGATATCACCGGCGGCCACCGCGTAGAAATCGCCGATCACATCGGCCGCCGGGTCATAGCACTCGACAAGAAACGTCGCCACATCATCGTGGCTGCCGAGCCAGGCCTGGTGCGTGCGCGAGGCCGCGATCCGCGCGAAATAGTCGTGTGTTTCCACAGGCGTGTTGTCGCCCATGCCCCAGAAGCGGGCATGCGGATCGGTCAACCAGGCATGGGCCGTGGGCGCATCGCGGGCCACCTCGAAATCGCGCAGGGTCAGCCGGCCGATGGGTGGCGCCGGCGCCCGCTCAGCCTTCACGGCGCAGGCTCGTATCGGGCGTCGCCTGGGGCTGCTGGCGGGCATCGAACGTCTGGAACGCGATCGCCTGCTCGATGGGATAGACCTCGCGCCCGGTGATCTCGGCCAGGATCACGGCATTGCGATAACAGGCCATGCCCAGGTCCGAGGCGGTGAAGCCGTGGGTGTGCAGTTCGGCGTTCTGCACGAACACCGCGCGCTCGGCCTGATCGATGGCATAGCAGCGCGTCACGTCAAAACGGTTCTGGCTGTCCCAGCGCAGCCGGTCCGCGATGGGCGCGAGATAGTCGGGCACGTGATGCGAAAACCCCGTGGCGAGAACGAGCGCGTCAGCCACATGGGTGAACGCCTGGCCCTGCTCGGTCTGGGTAAATGACAGATGAAAACGCCCGGCCGCGTCCCGCTGCACGTTTGTCAGGCTGGCGTTGGCCTGCAGGCCGATCCCGGTGATGCCGTGGACCTGTTTTTCATACAACGTGTCATAGATCGCCGCCGACAGATCCCGATCGATCCCCTTGTAAAGCGGCTTCTGGGCGACCGCCAGGCGTTGACGCGTGTGCTCGGGCAGCTCGTGGAAATAATCGATGTATTCCGGCGAGGTCAGCTCGAGCGTGAGCTTGTCATAAGCCATGGCAAAGAACCGCGGCGAGCGCGTGAACCAGTCCAGACGATCAGCCGCGCCGAGATAGGCCAACCGGTCGTGAAAGATCTCGGCCGCACTCTGCCCCGAGCCAACGATCGCCACGGACTGGGCGGCGGCCAGCGTGTCCTGGTGCTCGAGATAATCCACGGCGTGAAACACTGGGCCGTCGAGGCCCTGACAACACGCCGGGATAAACCGCTGGGGCCCGGTGCCCAGCACCAGATGACGCGCCCGATATCGCTGCACGGCGCCATCGCTGGGCGCGTGCGTGGTCACGATATAAGTGTCACTCGCCGCGTCGTGTTTGACCTGCGTGACACGCCGATCAAACACGATGCTGGTCAGCTGCTCGACCACCCAGCGACAGTACTGGTTGTACTCCGCGCGCAGCATGAAGAACTGCTCTCGAATATAGAACGCATAGATCCGGCCCGTGGCTTTCAGGTAGTTGAGAAAGCTGTAGGGGCTGGTCGGGTCGGCCAGCGTGACCAGATCCGCCAGAAACGGCGTTTGTAGCGTGGCCCCCTCGAGCAGCAGCCCGGGGTGCCAGTCAAAGCCCGTGTTTTCATCGAGGCAGACGAGATCCAGATCAGCCACGGGTTCGGCCAAGGCGGCCAGGCTGAGGTTGAACGGGCCGACGCCGATGGCGATCACGTCGTGAACATGTGCCGACATGGCGGTGTTATCCGGCATCACGCGTCTCCCGGCCACCCACGACGGCCAATGTCGGCACGCGATCAGCGGCCAGGCGCTCGCCTGTGCACAGCACCAGCGTGACGATCTCGTCCATCTGGTCCGGCGTGGTTTCGGCGTTCAAGAGCGTGAACTTCAGATAGCGTCGCCCGCGTACACGGGTGGCTGCCAGCATCGCCTCGCCGCGCGTGGCCAGATCAGAGCGGATGGCCTCGTTGAGTTCATCCAGCACCGCAGGCGCGAGGCCCAGGCTCGGCCGGAAGCGAAACACGATCGTGCCCAGCTCCGGGGCATGCAACAGATCCAGCCGCGGCTCGGCCAGCATGCGTTGATAAGTGGTGCGTGCCAGCGCACAGCCAGCATCGAACAACCGGCCGATGGCCTCGGCGCCGACGCTGCGCAGGCTCATCCAGAGTTTGAGCGCATCGAAGCGGCGCGTGGTCTGGAGCGATTTATTCACCTGATCGGGCGTGCCCGCCTCCGCGGCCTCGACCGGGTTCAGATAATCCGCATGATGGGTCACGTGGCCCAGATCGGCCCCGCGTGCCACCAGCAGCGCGCTACAGGCTACCGGCTGGAAAAAGGCCTTGTGGTAATCCACGGTTATCGAATCCGCCTGTGCCAGCGCCCGGGTTTCATGCCCGCGCGTGGGAGAAACAAGCAGCCCACAGCCATAGGCGGCATCAACGTGTAGCCACGCCTGATGCCGCCGGGCCAGGCGCGCGGCCCCGGCCACGTCGTCCAGACTGCCAAAATCGGTCGTGCCATAGGTGGCCACCACCGCGATCGGGATCTCGCCGGCGGCGCGGGCGCTGTCCATGGCCGTTTCCAGTGCGTCGATGTCCATGCGCCAGGCGCTGTCCACGGCCACCGGCACCACGGCCTTCTGGCCAAGTCCCAGCAGGGACGCTGCCTTCACACTCGAGAAATGACTCATCTCCGAGGCAAAGATACGCCAGCGCGCTGCCTCGGGCGGCAGCCCGTTCATTGCCACAGAGCCAGGGCCAAAGTGGCGGGCGCTGTAATGCTCGCGCGCCAGGAGCAGGGCCATGAGATTGGACTGGGTGCCGCCGCTAGTGAATATGCCGTCGGCGCTGGCCGGCAGGTGCGCACGCTGGGCGGTCCAGGCGATCACTTTCTGCTCGATCAGCGTGGCACCGGCGCTCTGGTCCCAGGTGTCCATCGAGGTGTTGATCGTCGCAGCGACCATCTCGGCCGCGGCCGCACTGGTCAGCACCGGACAGTTCAGATGTGCGACATACCGCGGATGGTGAAAATAGATCGCCGGGTCGAGATACAGCGGGCCGAGCTCGGCCAGTGCCTCTGAAAAACCGATGCCCGGCCCGTCCAGGCAGACGCGATCAACGGCCGGGCGGAGTTCGCTCGGGCTCGCCCCACTACACGGCCGGCGGGCCCGGTCGATCGCCATGGCCACGGTATCGATCGCGGCGTGCGACTGCTCGAGCAGCTGCTTGCAGCCCCGCCGGTTGACCAGTGTCGCGGCTTCGATGGCGTAGTCGCTGGCGATGTCGGGACTAAAAGATAGCGCCATGATTACTCCTGGGCCGTGGCTGGCCGCTGTTTCAAAACCGGGGCAAGCCTTACATCACCTCGTGATATCTTCATGACACAACAATCGTTCGGTTGTTCCCGGTTCGAGACGAAAGATCCGATACCGCTCACGAATCAGAACCGATAATCGAGCGTTGCGATCACACGACGCGCCTGGCCGAAATAACAATAGGTTTCGTTGAAACAGGCGCTCACATAGTCCTTGTCGAAAATGTTGTCGGCGTTGACTCGCAGGTGCACGCCGTCCAGGTGCGGCGCCATTTCGCCGAGATCGGCGCTGACAAAGCCATCGGCCACCGCATAGTCGGGCACTTTCCGCGTGTTGAGCCCGTTGGCATAGCTTTCGCCCACATAACGCCCGCCCAGGCCGCCGCGGATCCCCAGCGGGAAGTCGTACTGAACCCACAACGAGGCCAGCTGATCGGGCGTACGCACGGGTGTATTGCCGGCCTCGGTGGTCAGGCCCGGCGTATTGATGCTGTCGTCGTATTCGATGCTGTTGTAGCTGTAGCCGGCGATGACGTGCAGCTTGTCGGTGACCGCGGCGTTGGCCGTCAGCTCCACGCCCTGCGAGGACACATCGCCCACACCTTGGTAGACCGGGTTCACGACGCTCACGCGTTGCTGCACGTTCTGTTGGGTCAGGTCGTAAAGCGCGAGTGTGAACAGGCTCTCGGTGTTGGGCAGCTGATACTTCAGGCCCACCTCATACTGATGGCTGTCCACCGGTTCGGGCACGACACCGTCGACCGTGGTGTCGGTGGTCGGGTTGAAGGCCTCGCTGTAGGAGAAATACGGCGACAGGCCGATACGTGACTCGTACAGCACGGCCGCCCGTCCGGAAAAGGCGTTGTCGGCGCGGGCATCGGTATTGCCGTTCAGATCCGAGACATAGCGCCGATCGAGAAAATCCTCGCGTCCGCTGAGTACCAGGTGCAGCCGGTTCCAGGTCATCTGATCCTGCAGATAGATGCCGAACTGCGACAAAGAGCGCTGCTGGTCAGCACTCTTGAACGGTTCCGAGCCCAGCGCGTTACCCGAATAATCCGGGTCAAACGGGTCCAGCGAGGTCACGTCGCCGTTGCCGAAGTTCACCACCGAATTGTTGCGCCGCTGGAAGTTGAAGCCGGCGATGAGCGTGTGACCCACCCCGCCCGTGGCGAAATCAAACTGTGCGTTGTTATCGGTCGAGAACGCCGACAGATCCTCGTTGGCCCCCGAGAAATAACGCGAGAGCTCCGGCCCGTCCCCGGCAAAACCGATCTGATAGACCTGTTCCAGATCGGTATCCACCGAGCTGTAGCGCGAATGCGAACGCAGCTTGACGTGCTCGTTGACCTGATGGGTAAGAACATACGACACCAGCTGCTGCTGGCGCTCGAAGCGCTCGTTGCCGGCCGAGGCATCGACCCAGGATGAATCCACCCGGCGGCCGAAACGATTGTTGTTCACCGATATGTCATAAGGCACGGCCCCATGAAAGCCGCCTTCTGGCTCATCGGATATATAAGCCTGCAACAACAGCTCGGTATCGTCGGAGAGATTCAGGCTTACCTCGGGCATGAGCGTATAGCTTTCGCGCTCGACCACGTCGTACTGGGTGTTCGAAGTATCGGCCTTACCGACGATCCGATAGTTGCCCCAGCTTTTTTCGGGCAACGCGCCGGTCAGATCGAAACCGCCGCCGTAGGTATCAAAGCTGCCGCCGAAAAATCGCAACAGCCCGGCCTGCTCGGCCTGCGGCCGCTTGGTCGTATAGTTGACCAGGCCGCCCGGCATGGCTCGCCCGTAGAGCACCGAACTCGGCCCCTTGACGACATCCACCCGTTCGAGAAAGAACGGATCGATCTGGATATTGGAATAGCTGCCGGCATCCGTCTGCAGGCGTAGCCCGTCGAGAAACGTGTTGTTCACATCGCCAGCCGAGAAACCGCGCAGCGCGACCACGTCCTGGCGCGACGAAGCCCCGGCCAGCCCGGTATAGGCGCCTGGGGTATAGCGAAGCACCTCGTTGATGCTCTGTGAGCCCTGATCCTGAATCTGCGCGCGCGTGATGACGTTGACCGCCTGGGGCGTTTCGATCAGCGGCGTATCGGTCTTAGTCGCCCCCCGGCTGATCGTGGCGACATAGCCCTCGGTCGGGGCAATCGCCGACTGGATACCGGCCGTCACATCGATCGTGGACAGCTCGGCCGGCGTGGCCGGCGCAGCAGGTGTGGCCGATGTATCGCCGCTGGCAGCCGCTGGCACGGGCGCCGCTGCCACGGGCGCCGCTGCCGGCGGCACCGGTGCGCTCTGCGCCATCGCGGCGCAGGGCACACCGGCCGCTGCGATGATCATCCCCAATCGTCGTACGTCACGACGACAGCCCGCTACCCCACGGCCCCATGCCTTGTTTGTCATCCCTGCACATCCCCTTGGATCGGTTGCGATAGACGCCGATCAAGGAATCGGCGTCGTGTCGCGCCAAGTGTAGATGCGAATCATTAGCATTTGCAAATGGGACGCAACGACATTTCGATAGCCGCGCGTCTGTCAGGCGGGCCTAGGGTGTGTTGAGGTTTCATACGAGCGCCGCTTTCGTCGAGAGTCCGCAGTGTGTCCTGCAAGGCGCGAGTCGCCGCGTCGTGGCGTGCCACGATCAAGGCTCGCCAGCGCCACGGCGCCCATCTTCGATTTTTTATGGGCGGCCCAACCCGAAGGGACAAGCGCCCACAAAATGAGCGACACGTCGGCAATACAGCGTTATAGCCCACTAGCCCACTAGCGCAGAATGACACGCTAAGTGGGCTACGCCTCGTCTTGCCGCCCATAGTCGATTTTATGGAGCGCTTGGCGCGGACTCGTATGAAACCTCAACACGCCCTTAGTAAAAAACAGCCACGTTCTGTCGCCCGACGAGAATCGGCTGTCGGTCGTGGTTCCAGATCGTCATGCTTTGGCTGGAATAGCCCTGGCCGATGGTCTCGGCGCGCGACTGGCACAGCCACCAGCCGTCGGTGGTGGCCGGCGCCTCGTCTACCGACTCGAACTGCCAGGTCATGCTACTGACCGGCGCGGGGCCGTCGAACAGCGCCATCGAGGCCGGCGGCAGGGCATCGCCGATGGCGGCCAGTGCCACGATCGTGGATTCGATGGCACGGTCACGATGACGCATCCAGGCCGTGAACACGGGCGCGTCGGCGCTCGACATGGGCAGCGCATCGGCAGCGCGCCGGCTATCGAAATGCTGGGCGAAGTTCGGCCCGCGGTTATTGCCGGCCTCGTCTTTGAAAAAGCCCTGGCAGTCCGCAGCGTCAGCCACATCCGGCGCCGGCAGCCGGTCCACGGCCAACCGTGAGTCGCGACTCTTGCCGAAACAGAACGTGGCGCGCGAGGCCACACCGCCGTCATCGCGCAGTAGATCAGTCCCGGCAAAGACCGCGGATTTGCCTTGGCGCAGCACGTTGGGCACCAGACGCACCCCCGGCCCCGCGGGCGAAACAAACGCCAGCTGGGCACTGCGCAACGGGCCGGCCTCGGGCACATACGACAGCGCCGATTGCAGACAGAGTGCCGCCGACAGGCCGCCGTAGATGGCGCGGCCCTGAAGCCAGTCCTCGGGAATCATGAGCTCGCTGGGGCCCGCCCCGGCGGCCGTTATCTCGGCCAGCAGGCGCGACAGCGGCGTGCGGTTTTCAGCGTTGGATACAGAGTCAGACATGCAGATTTCCGGCGCGGAGCGTTTCCATACGTTAGCGTATTGCGCCTTGCTTGGACTACTGCCCGTGGCCACCGGCTACCGTCCGGGCCAGCACATCGGCCAGCGCGGCCGGTGAGTCACAGATGGTCGTGGCACCGGCGGCCAGCAGTTCGGCCCGGCCCCCGTAGCCATAGCTCACGCCGTAGGCCGCCATGTCGTTGGCCGTGGCGCCGGCGATGTCATAGCGCCGATCCCCGATCATCAATGCCTGGCCGGCCACCAGACCGTGCGTATTCAACACATAGGCCAGCAGATCGGTCTTGTCGGTACGCGTGCCGTCCAGCTCGCTGCCGTGGATATGCACAAAGTATTTCGACAGACCGAAGTGATCGAGAATCTGGCGCGCAAAACACCAGGGCTTGGACGTGGCCACAAACAGCCGCTGGCCGGCGGCCGCGCGTGCGGCCAGCAGATCCTCAATGCCGGGATAGACCGTGTTTTCGTAGAGACCCACATCGGCAAAGCGTTCACGATAGGCCGCCACGGCCATCTCAGCATCGCCGGCCGAGAGCCCGTGAAATGCCATGAATCCCTGCTTGAGCGGCGGCCCGATATAACAGGCCAACGCGCGCCGATCGGCCACATGAATATCAAAGCGAGCCAGCGCGTAGGCCACGCATCGCGTGATGCCCTCGAACGGATCGGTGAGCGTGCCGTCGAGATCGAAGATCAGGTGCTTCAGCATACGGTGGCCGCATGTTGGCCGGCGCGGCGCCCGGTGAACAGACAGCCGCCCAGAAACGTGCCTTCCAGCGCGTTATAGCCATGATAACCGCCGCCGCCGAAACCGGCCGCCTCGCCCACGGCATATAGCCCGGGCACGGGCTGGCCCGTAGCATCCAGCGCGCGCCCGTCGAGATCGGCGTGCAACCCGCCGAGCGTCTTGCGCGTGAGGATATGCAGGCGCACGGCGATCAATGGCCCCTTGGCCGGGTCGAGCATGCGGTGCGGCTTGGCCACACGAAACAACCGATCGCCGGCGTAGCCACGGGCGTTGTTGATGGCGGCCATCTGGGCATCCTTGCCATAGCCGTTGTCGATCTGGCCGTCGCGATCAGCCAGCGTGCGTTTCAGGGCCGCGGCCTCGATCCGGCCCTCGCCCGATACCCGGTTCATGCCCGCGGCCAGTTCATCGACCGTATCGGCCACGATGAAATCCGCGCCGTGTTGTTTGAAGGCCTCGACCGGCGGCGGGCCCCCCTTGGACAGCCGATTGGCCAGCACCGCCCGCCAGCTGGCGGCCGTCATGTCCGGGTTCTGCTCCGAGCCCGACAAGGCGAACTCTTTTTCGATGATTGTCTGATCGAGCACAAACCACGAATACTCGTGCCCGCGCGCGCGGATTGCCTTGAGCGTGGCCAGAGTGTCGAAGCCCGGCAGGCACGGGGCTTCGAAGCGCGCCCCGTCGGCGTCCAGCCACAGCGAGGACGGCCCGGGGATGATACGGATGCCGTGGGCCGGCCAGATCGGGTCCCAATTGGCGATGCCTTCGGTGTAGTGCCACATACGATCGGCGTTGATGATGGCCGCGTGCCCGTCGCGGGCGGTGATATCGATCATGCGGCCATCCACGTGGTGCGGCACGCCCGAGAGCATATGCGCGGGTGGCGCGCCAAGCCGCTCGACGGGCCAGTGCGCCCGCACCTTGTCGTGGTCGCCGCCGATACCGCCGGCGGCCACGATCACGCAGCCGGCGCGATAGGCAAAGTCCCCGACCACCTCACGCGAGGAGCGCGCCCCGCGCGCTACGTCGTCCGTGGCCAGGCGGCTGCCGGCGACGCCGACCACGGCCCCGTCGGCGGTGATCAACGTATCCACTTGATGACGAAAACAAAACGCCACGCGGCCATGGGCTTCGTGCTCGGCCAGGCGGGCGGCGAAAGGAGCCACCACGCCGGGCCCCGTGCCCCAGGTCAGATGAAACCGCGGCACCGAGTTGCCGTGGCCGCCGGCATGCCCGCCGCCGCGCTCGGCCCAGCCCACGACCGGGAACCAGCGCATGCCCATGGCGTGCAGCCAGGCCCGCATGGGCCCGCTGGCGAAATCCACGAACGCTTCGGCCACGGCTTTCGGCCAGGCATCTTCGGGCCGGTCAAAGGCCGCCGAACCCAGCCAGTCGTTCAGGGCCAGTGCCGGCGAATCCTTGATCCGCCAACGCCGCTGTTCGGGGGTATCGATCATGAACAGCCCGCCCAGCGACCAGTGCGCCTGGCCCCCGACGCTGTTGGCGCCCTCCTGCTCGATCAGCCAGACGGTCTTGCCGGCATCGGCCAGCTCACAGGCGGCCACCAGCCCGGCCAGCCCCGCGCCCACGATCAACGCATCACAGTCGGTCTGCATGGCCATCCTCCTCGGTGTTCATTCCCGCTACGCTAAAGCCCGCATTCGGCGCCCACCACTGGTCAATGGTCGCGGGTCAATGGTCGCGGGTCAATGGTCGTGGGCGATCAGCCAATCGGCGATGCGTGACCAGCTGTAGCGGGCCGCGGCATCGCCGGTCAGCGCGCCGACGTGGCCACAGGGCAGCTCGTCGAACATCACATCGCGGCTGGCCACCACGTCGGCCAAACGTCGTGCCGAGGCCGGTGTGGCCTGTTGATCACGCTGGCCGACCACCGCCAGGATCGGCACCCGCACGGCCTCGAGCCCGATGGCCGCACCGGGCATGGGCAGGCGTCCCGTGGCCAGGGCGTTATCGATCCAGAAATGATCGA
The DNA here is from genome assembly GCF_003788585.1 of Salinisphaera japonica YTM-1. Taxonomy (GTDB): domain Bacteria; phylum Pseudomonadota; class Gammaproteobacteria; order Nevskiales; family Salinisphaeraceae; genus Salinisphaera; species Salinisphaera japonica. Next base: position 90,566 of record NZ_AYKG01000069.1, read on the forward strand.
TCACATCCGCCACGAAGCCGCCCGGATAAGCCGCGACGCCGTCGTTGGCGATCGTGCCCACGGCACGCGCGCGCAGTGCGTTTTCTTCTTCGTGGCCGTCGTCGTTGCTCTCGCCGGCGGTGTCCATCGGCCCCCAGCGCAGGGCCAGCTCGCTCATCCAGCCGGGGGCGTGCAGCAAGACCGGCGGCAGGCGCGACAAGGTCATTCCCGTGGCCTGGCGCAGCCGGCGCCCTCGGGCGGCCAGCCGGCGGACCCGGGCGCCCACGGCCCCGTCGTGGTGATAATCGATCGGCGTGGCCACAAGCACCAGATTGGCGACCAGCTCGGGCGCGCTCATCGCGGCATGACACAACGCGAAATGCCCGCCGCCACCCCAGCCGTGCAGGCTCAGCCGTGTACGCCCGGAGTGCACCCGCACGCGAGCCAGCATTTCCGGCAACAGGCCCGAGAAATAATCGGCCAGCCGGCGCCGGTCTTCGGCTCGGCTGGGCCGGCCCCAATCGATGAGATACAGATCGAAGCCTCGGCCGGTCAGATAACGCACCAGGCTGCGCTCGGCGCTGAGGTCGTATACGCCCAGCGCGATCGATAACGGTGGCACCAGCACCAGCGGCGTCCGCGGGGCGCGATTGCCGGCACTGGAATGGCGCGGGTAATGACGCAGCGCAGCACCCGCACGCCGATGGATGACATCGAATACCGCCGGCGTATCCTCCAGCGCGGGCAGCGCGCGCCAGTCCGGCGTGCGGGGCGGTGCCTTCGGCTTGTACCCGGTCAGGCGACGCGTTGTTTTCAGGACATGCGGCAATATCGACATCGGCCACGGCGCAACGTGCAGGTCGTCTCATCATACGACAGCCGCGGCCACGGTTTGATCCCGACGCCCGCGATCAACGCGCAGACCCCGTGTCCGGGCCCAGTCAGACGATCAAACCGCCGATCGACGACCTAGGGGCTGTTGCCGTTTCATGCGAGCCCACGCCAAGCGCTGTTTTGCGGCAAGACGAGGCGTAGCTCACGCCGCGCAGTCATTCTGCGCT